>JBIIEL010000002.1:0-125881 GCA_044237845.1 Rickettsiales bacterium
GATTCCGTTCTTCGCCTTGCTCACCGCCCACGCGGAAATGCAGCGTGCAACTACCGTTTTTGAAGCCTTCAAACTCTCCCTTAAACACACGACTGTCCTGAATGCTCATATCGAACACGCCAAATTTCATACTGGAACTGCCTGCGTTAAATACAAGGATTTTCATGATGCCCCTTTCATCCGCCGGAACGCCAGACGAATTTGTTTTTCGGTTTCAATAATGGCGAATAGTGCCGCACCGATGGCGATGACCAGCACGCCATCCCAGAAGGGGATGGACTGCGTTGCGAACACTGCTTGCAGCGGCGGTAGATAGGTGATGGCGAATTGTGCAATGGTGATAATCACCACCACCGTCCACACTACTTTCGTTCCTTGCACCGCTTTCCAAGTGAGCGACGTACCATAGACATTTCGGATAAAGAATAGATGAAAAATCTCCATCACCACCAGCGTATTCACCGCTAGCGTGCGGGCAAGCTCGATGGAATAACCTTTGTCGATGGCGTAAGCGTAAATGCCATACACACCGCAGAGGAAAAGCACAGATACCAGCACGATATGCCACACCAATTCGCCGCTTAAGAGCGGCTGGTTGCGTGGGCGCGGCGGGCGTCGCATAGTGTTTTCTTCGGTTGGCTCAAACGCCAGCGCTAGCCCCAGCGTCACAGCAGTAATCAGGTTGATCCACAGAATTTGAATTGGCGTAATGGGAAGTGTCAGCCCCAGCAGAAGCGCTACGATAATCACCATCGCTTCACCGGCATTGGTGGGTAGTGTCCAGCTGATGACTTTCTGGATGTTGTCATACACCGTTCGGCCTTCGCGCACGGCGGCGGCGATGGAAGCGAAATTATCATCCGCGAGCACCAGCTCGGCGGCTTCCTTAGCGGCCTCTGAACCTTTCCTGCCCATCGCGATACCTGCATCAGCACGCTTCAATGCGGGTGCGTCATTCACCCCGTCACCCGTCATCGCCACCGTCATACCATGCGATTGCAGCGCCATGACAAGGCGCAACTTATGCTCCGGGCTGGTACGGGCAAAAATGTCGCAATCCAGCGCGGCTTGACGTAGCAAGGCATCGTCCATGCCGTCCAAGTCAGCGCCAGTGAGCACTTTGTCAGAGTTTTGCAGGCCGATCTGTTTACCAATCGCAGCGGCGGTTTTGGCATGATCACCCGTAATCATCTTCACGCAGATGCCTGCGCCGTGGCATTCCGCCACCGCCGCAATCGCTTCAGCACGCGGCGGGTCAATCATCCCCACCATGCCGAGCAGCGTCAGTGTTCCTTCAACCTCCTTATGCGCCAGCACGGTGTGTTCAGGCTTTACTGATTTCACCGCAAAAGCCAGCACACGCTGGCCGAGCGCGGCGATGCTTTCGGCTTTTGCATTCCAGTAGGTCGTGTCCAATGGTTCGGTTTTGCCATTTGTCCCGCGCTGGTTCGCGCACATAGAAAGAATCCGCTCCGGTGCGCCTTTTACAAATACAAAGGCATGACGCTCATGATCGTGATTCAGCGTTGCCATGAAGCGGTGTTTTGCATCGAAGGGAATCGCATCGGTACGTGTCCATGCCGCTTGTTCTTTGCGCGTATTCACATCCATTTTCTCTGCAAAAGCGAGGAGCGCACCCTCCATCGGGTCACCTTCCACATGCCACAAGCCGTCATGCTGGCGGAGTGCTGCATCATTACAGAGTGCGGCAGCGCGGGCGAGTTCCTCCAGCACGTCATGCTCGGAAGGCACCACATGCGAGTCCTCTAATTTGAGAGTGCCTTTGGGAGTGTAACCATCCCCTTCAAGCGAAAACAGGTGATGGTGCGTGAGCACCGAAGCCACCATCATTTCATTACGCGTCAGCGTGCCGGTTTTATCGGTGCAGATGACGGACACCGATCCCAGCGTTTCAATGGCAGGCAAGCGCCGCACGATGGCGTTGCGCTTGGCCATCGCCTGCACACCAATAGCCAGCGTGATGGTAAGCACGGCAGGCAGGCCTTCGGGGATGGCGGCAACCGAAAGTCCCACCACCGCCATAAACATTTCCGTAAAGTCGTGGTGCCCGACGAAGTAGCTATAAGCCAGCAGCAGCGCAGCGATCAGCAGAATCAGGATAGTCAGCCATTTAGAAAACACACCCATCTGCGTTACCAGCGGGGTGGTCAGCATCTCCACTTCCGACAGCAAGCCACTGATACGCCCGATTTCGGTTTGGCTTCCCGTTGCCACCACCACGCCCTTGCACTGACCAGATGTCACCAGCGTGCCAGAAAACGCCATGCAGGAGCGGTCGCCGAGCGGGGCATCTTCGGCGACTGGCTCGACATGTTTTTCGACAGGCACAGATTCACCCGTTAGAATCGCTTCCTGAACGCTCATGCCATGTGCGGTAAGCATACGCAGATCGGCAGGCACTTTATCGCCCGCTTCGATCAGCACAATGTCACCGGGAACGAGCTGATCGCCTTCAATGCTGGTGCGCTCGCCGCCGCGAATGACGTTGGCATGAGGGGCGAGCATGTGGCGGATGGCATCCATTGCCTTTTCTGCCTTGCCCTCCTGAATATATCCGATGATGGAGTTGGCAACCACCACCGCCAGAATCACGCCCGTATCAATCCAGTGATCGAGCGCCGCAGTGACAACCGCACAGCCGATCAGTACATAAATCAGGATATTGTGGAATTGCAGTAGGAAGCGCATGAGGTTGCTGCGCCGCGCTGCTTCTGGCAGGCGGTTCGCGCCGTACCGCTTCAGTCGAGCCTCTGCTTCTTCACGGCTTAAACCAGCAGCCGATGCTTGCAGGTCTTTCAGAACACTGTCTGTAAGAACACTATGCCATGCTATGCTTGCCTTTTCCTGGTGTTTATCTTCCATGCCCATGCCATAGTTTTAGTGCACGAGCATGAGATTGCAACTGCGCGAGTTAAGGAAATGGCGGGTGAATCCACCCAACACCATTTCACGAAGCCGTGAGTGTGAGTATGCACCCATCACCATGAGATCGGCTTTCTGCTCTGCGTAATACTGCTCAAGCGCGGCGGCGGGGCTTTTTACATTGCTGATGGTGTGGGAATGAGCATTGACGCCGTGCCGCTTGAGATAGGCAGTCAGCTTAGCCAGTTCCTCGGCGGAGGGCGTTTCTTCGCCTTCATCCACGTTGGCAATCAGCACTTTCCCGGCTTTCTTCAGTATCGGTAGCGAGAGCCACTGCGCCCGAAGCGTCTGCGGCGTGAATTTCCACGCGAGCACCACGGTGAGCTTGCTCAAATCCTTACCTTCAGGGAACGAGTGCATTAGCACCAGCGGCCTGCCGGTTGCAAACAGCGCACCTGTGACCACATCGTCCAATATGGACGTGCTTAAGTCATAGCTCGCAATGGTCAGATCATGGAAGCTGCACTCATCACGAACCTGCTCCGCCGTTTCGCCAAACAGATCGAGCGAATCCTTCCACACAAGGCGGCGACCGCCAGCAAGTTTTTCTTTGCTGAGTTCAAACCATTGCTGCACCTGCTTAGCGCGTTTGGCAAACTGCTCCTGATAGAACTTCTCGGCAAGATTCTGCGAAGCGGTGTATCCCTCCTTGCGGTACATCTCGCCCACCTTGTCGCTTTGCTCGCCTTCAAGCAGAAGCAGGGATTTGGAGGTAAAAGCGCACTCCGCACCGGCATCAAACGCCTCGGCGAGCGAGGCTCCGAAAGCAAGGGCTGGCAGCTGATCGCCGTGGCTAGAAAGCGGGATAAAAATGAATTTGTACATAATACCTCCTCATCGGGTTGTTCTGCGGGTTAAAAACAGCTTGTTGCAGTCAAGAGCGTTTGAGTGTAATTAGATACAATTAAACCGCCTTGAGGTAAATCAATTTATGTTGAGTGCACCGTTATTGACCACTCAGGAAGTGGCAGAGCTGCTGAAAGTGAGCGAGGCTACCGTTCGCAGCTGGATCAAAAATCAGGAACTGCGTGCCGTTAAGTTCGAGCGCGAATTCCGCGTGGCAAAAGTGGATTTACAACATTTCCTGACCGCACGCGCGACGATTCAAAAGGCGGATAATGCATAACGACAAGCGATACTGCCGATTCCCAATTTTGCCCTATTTTCTCTGGTAATGTTCACAATCGTCCCTATGATAAGGCGGATGAAACAGGACGACATCATCACGATTCGCGAGGTGGCCGACTATCTGAAGATAGCCGAGAAAACCGCGTATAAGCTGGCATTGGAGGGGGTGATCCCCGGCTTCAAGGTGGGTGGTGCGTGGCGGTTTAAGCGCGCGGATATTGTGAAATGGGTGGAAAAACTCTCAAAAAGTAAGAATTGAACATGCCATTATTCCACCCGCGCATTATTGAGAAACACACCAAGGCACCAGCTGCCTTGCCTGCTGCGCATGCGGATATTTTGAGCAACTGGGCTGAGAGCCTTGCCAAAAGCGCATTCAACCGTGAAACCTCACACGATGGGGAGTTCATCCAGCGCATTCTAATCGATGTGTTGGGATATACTGGCAGCAGCGCCGGTGCAAAATGGACATTAGGAAAAAATCAGCCCGTTGGCTCCGGCAATGTCGATGTGGCGCTCGGGCATTTCAGCGCAGACAGCGTGCAAATCATTGCACCATTTGAACTCAAAGGCGCAAAAACTCGCGATCTCGATGCTATCATGCCTGGGCGCAACAAGTCCCCCGTCCAGCAGGCGTGGGAATATGCGATGGATGCCAAGGGCGCGAAGTGGGTGCTGGTGTCGAACTACCGCGAAATTCGCTTGTATGCCGTAGGCTATGGCCGCAAGGATTATGAGAAGTTTGACCTCTCACAACTGACCAACCCAGCACAATATGCGCGGCTTATGCTGCTGCTTTCCGCCGAAAGCCTGCTCGGAAGCCGCACACAGGCATTGCTTAAGGAAAGCGAAAACAAAGATAAAGAAATCACTGATAAGCTCTATCTGGATTATAAAACACTGCGTGCGCGGATGATTGATACGCTCACAAAAGATAATCCATCCGTGCCGGTGCTTGAAATCATTGGGTACACGCAAACCATATTGGATCGCATCCTGTTCGTAGCATTCGCCGAGGATCGCGGCCTTTTGCCCGATGATACCCTGAAAAGCTGCTATGAAGATCGCGGCAAATGGAATCCTCAGCCCGCATGGGAGAATTTCAAGGGGCTGTTTTACTCAATCGATAAAGGCAACCCACCGCTCAAAATCCCTGGCTATAACGGTGGCCTGTTCGCACAGAACGATGCGCTGAATAAACTGAGTGTCAGCGATGCCCTATGTGAAGGCTTCAAAACCATCGGCAGCTATGATTTTGATAGCGATGTCAGCGTCAATATCCTCGGCCATATTTTTGAGCAATCCATCACCGATCTCGAAGAAATTAAGGCCAGCCTCAGCAGCGATGATACGGGTTTTGATAAAAAGAAAAGCAAGCGCAAGAAAGACGGCATTTTCTACACCCCGCCATACATCACGCGCTATATCGTCGAGCAGGCAGTGGGCGGCTGGCTAAATGACCGCAAAAAAGAAATCGGCTTCGATAAACTGCCCGTGTTGGAGGATGAGGACTACGCATCTATCCAAGCCATAACACGCGGCGCACGCAAGGGAACCGTCACCTATAACGCAAAAATCGAAAAGCACATCAAAGCGTGGGAGGCATATAAAGCGGTGCTTTCCGGCATTAAAGTGCTTGATCCCGCGTGCGGCTCCGGCGCGTTTTTGAATGAGGTATTTGATTATCTCTACCGCGAGGGACAAGTCGTCAACAGCGAGCTTGCCACGTTGAATGCTGGGCAAGAGCAGCTATTCCGCTGGGACACACACATCCTCGCCAACAACATCTACGGCGTCGATATTAATCAGGAATCGGTGGAAATCACCAAGCTATCCCTGTGGCTCAAAACCGCCAACCGAAACGAAAAACTGACCTATCTCGATGACAATATCAAATGCGGCAATTCGCTGATTGATGACCCTGCCATCGCCGGTGATCTCGCGTTTAAGTGGGAAAAAGAATTCGCCGATATTATGTCGGCCGGTGGCTTTGATGTCGTGGTCGGAAATCCGCCTTATGGTGCAATGCTCTCGGAAAGCGATGTGGCGTGGCTGGCACAAAAATATAAGAGTTTCGAATATCAGGTGAATACCTATGTGCTATTTTATGATCATGGCATTGGTCTTTTGAAGAAATCTGGAATACTTGGATACATAACGCCAGCTACTTTTACTTATCAGCACTATTTCCAAAATATCCGTCAGATAATGCAGGCGCTGGAAATTCGTAGCATATGCAAATACTGCTTTGCTGTTTTCGAGGATGCCGACATTGGTGATACCGTGAGCTTCATCATCCAAAACGCTCCTCGTCGAAATAAAGCGGCACCAATCCTGATTTGCTCAAATAAAGAAGATGCGAGCAACACACACATTGCAATAAATTACGATGATCTGATTCACAGGGATGGCATCTATAATTTATCATCAGATGGAGTGCTTGATAAAATATACAAGAAATCAAAGCCTCTTGGTGAATGTGCAGCCATAGTTGTCGGAATAAAACCGTACCAAACTGGCAAGGGTGTTCCAAAACAAACTAAGGACATCGTTGAGCATAAACCCTTCACGACAAATAGCCAAATCGACCCGTCATTCAAGCTATGCGTAATAGGATCAAATTTTCACCGCTATGGAATTATTGATCCGCCGCGCATGTGGCTTAAATATGGCGAATGGTTGGCTGAGCCAAGAAATGATGCTCCATTCTTTGATAAAGAAAAAATCATCATTCGGCAGACTGCTGATAAAATTATCGCGCACTTGGATGATACCAAATCGGTCAATCTGAATAACGTTTACAATGTAGGCCATCCCCGTAAAGGGCTGCACATAAAATTCATACTCGCTATTTTGAATTCCAATCTCATGAAAATGGCTTACAGGGCTATTTCGCAAGAGAAGGGAAAGTTGTTTGCCGAGGTTAAGAAAGTGTATCTGGAGAAACTTCCCCTAAAAATTATTTCGGAAGAACAGCAGCGCCCATTCATCGAAAAAGCGGAAATCATGCTCGCCAAGAACAAAGAGCTGCATGACGCATCATCCAAATTTCTTGCCTTGCTGAAATCTGAATTCGGGCTTGATAAGCCAGGCGGCAAGCTGGAGCAATGGTACACACTCGATTTTGCAGCGTTCGTGGCGGAACTCACGAAAAAGAAAATTCCCCTGACGCTCGCGCAAAAAGCGGAGTGGATGGAGCATTTCGAGAAACAAAAAGCCATCGCCGCCGCCCTCAAATCCACCATCGACACCACCGACCGCGAAATCGACCAGATGGTCTACACCCTCTACGGCCTCACCCCCGACGAAATAGCCATTGTGGAGGGTGTGGCATGAAGCAAAAAATTCCTGCGGCAACTATAGGTCTGCTCTCGCAGATCTTACCAGAGTATTATACCCATGACGGTCTTAATGGCCTTTTCTTGACTGCATCTGCGCCAGACCGAATTCCAGAGTGCAGCAAGCCCAGTAAAGTGACCACTTGGCTGAGAAGCATTAATGGGGAATGTGATGATCCGATCTCAGTTCTCGGCTCCGTCATTGAGGATTTCATGGATAAAGAACCATATGTTTCCGATCCGTTTGATAACTCCATCAGGAGCAATGGCAGCTAATATGTTGCACTTGTCTACTCAGTTGCCATCAAAACCAGTGTTTTTGAGTAACAGAACTGCGCGAGTTTTTTCTTATGGAAAAAGAATTATAACAATTAAGAAAACAGGGGTTACTATCTCGAGCAAATTATCTTATAAAATGAATTTGCTAATACAGGCTTTGAATTATCTAGGAAAAGGTGGAGTAGATAAAACAACGATCTTAAGATGCTCTGATATTATCTCTGATGATGATTTTAAAAGCCTGAAGAAAAACATGAATTCTTTGCCAAGCTGGCTTTGCGATGTAATTCATAAAATTGATGACGTAAAATATGGTAGAGTTCATAAAATTGCCCAATGAAGATAAGCTCGCAGCATACAGCAGTGCTGCAGATCAGGTTGGTGTTGAGCCGCATATAGTAGAAAAAGATTTTTGGGTATGTTGGACTTTAAAGCAAATTTTTGAATCTGAAGTTCTGAATAAGTATCTGACCTTTAAAGGCGGCACCTCGCTTTCTAAGGCATACGGCATTATCAATAGATTTTCTGAGGATATTGACCTAGCAATTAGCAAATCAGCTCCTTTGTTAAGTAATTTGGAGCAGCTTTTTACAACTAGCTCCAGCAAGTTGCGGTTGGTTACGAAAAACATCACCTTCTGAAAGCCGCGCTGGACTTAGACTCAAACCGCATATTTGGCATTCAAACCAAAATCATGCAAAAAACCTGCTGTGGGACAGTTGTGGGACACTTCGCGCCAAGTAATCACAAAACGCCACAATTCAGCATGAAAGACCGATAAGGTTAGGTTGTTGATTTTGTTATTGTCTTTAACCGCGATGCGTTGTAAAATACTGTATTATATAGGGATTTTTCCTCTTGAAAACTGCCGAGGTGGCAACGCCTCCGTGAGTTCGAATCTCACCTCTTCCGCCAAATCTAAAAATGGCTCTCGGCGAGTTTCTGCGTGATGAAGTTGCGGAAAACCGCGAGGCGCTTGGAGTTGCGTAGCTCGACCGGGTAGGTATACCAGGCTTGGGTGACGGGGCCGGCCAGCTCCGGCAGCACGCGGGTGAGGCGACGGCTTTTCACCACCAGATATTCCGGCAGCACGGCGATGCCCATGCCCTGCTTCACCGCGGTGCGCAGCGCCAGCAGCGAGTTCGCGCGAAAATAGGGCGTGAATCCCGCCCCGCCGCCCTCGAACAACCAGTTCAGCTCCGGCGAGGGGAAATCGTTGAGCGACGTATCGTAGGCGAGCAGGCGATGCTGCGCGAGGTCGGCCACTTTGGCGGGCGTGCCGTGCGCGTGCAAATAATCGACACTGGCATAAAGCCCGTTGCGCATGGTGAAGAGCGGCACCTGCACCAGATCGGGATGCTCGGTGCGGTAAAAACGAATCGCCGCATCCGCCTCGCGCCGGGTGAGGTTCAGCTCGGTATCGCCCGCGAGCAGGGTGAGCTCGATCTCGGGGTAGAGGTCGCAGAATTCCTTGAGCTGCGCCGCAAGCCACATGCTGCCGAACGTCGCCGATACGGTGAGTTTGAACGGCCCGCGTGGCCGCGCGCTTGATTCAGCGAGGGAGATCTGCGTCGCCTCGAACCGCGCCACCATCTCCGACACGGTTTTGAGCAGGATCTCGCCCTGCTCGGTGAGCACCAGCCCGCGCGCATGGCGGTGAAAAAGCGGCACGCCGAGCCCCTCTTCGAGTCCGGAAATCTGGCGGCTGACGGCAGACTGGCTTAAATGCAGCACCTCGCCCGCCCGCGTGAGGCTTTTGGCCAGCGCTACCTGATGAAACGTGCGGAGTTTATCCCAATCCATGCTGCGTTGACCGTTATCCGTTGACCGTAGGGGTGAGGTTTGTATCGCGTGGTGTTATGTGTTTTTAGCAATTCACTGCCATTTTATTGCTATTAAATTAGCCGAGCCATGCAATAAACGCAAGATGAAAATGGACGGCCTATACGCGTATTTCGTCCATGCCGCCTCGGCAATCTTCATAAAACTGTCACACAAAAGATAGACATTTCATGATAAATCTGTCAGGGTAAATTAATAATTAGTTAAAAAGGTAAGCAATTATGGTCGAGATGTTACTCGGAGAAGTGACCGTTGAAATTCCCGCTTCCGGCACCGGCGAGAACGTGAAACTGAACCGCATGGTCGAGCTGTATAAAGGCTATATCAAGCTGCAGCAGCTCGCGGAATCTACCGCGCGCATTGTGCCGCGCCTGAAGAGCGAACTTGACGACTGCATGGCCGATATCTGGCGCGACGAGCAGAAACAGCGCCCGAAAGGCACCTGCGTGGAAGATATCCTCGCTATTTGCGAAGACCCGGCGCTGGTGAAGCTGGTGCGCGACAAGATTGCCGATCAGAGCTAGCGTGTAACGAAGAAATACAAGGCCGGCATATGACACAATATTCCAGCGATCACCTTTTTTCTGCCCTTGAATCTTATAAAGAAGCCTCTAAAGACTCAGCGTGCGACGAGCAGTCGGTGGCAGAGCTTCGCCAAGCAGCAGCGGACCAGCTTCTGTATGCAGCTTTTTTGGAAGGATTGAGCCATCAGGATGGACGCACATGGCTTCCTCGCCGGCTCGCTTTTTTGGGGCTGGACAAGGACGAAAATCTTTATGGCTGTTACGAAAACCTGCGCATCGCCGCCAATTTTCTGCCTACGCGTGCGGCGGAGCCTCCGTTAGAACCGTTAGCAGCAGTCGATGCGGCACAAAAATCCTACTTCACGGCAACAAGCAATAATAGGGACGAGCTTTCGCTTCTTATTTATCGGGCGGATTTAGCAGAAAAAATGGCGGCAGCGGCGCTTTCTTATGAAAATGGCCTTGATCTGGTGCAGGCAACCTTAGAAAGTGGATGGCTTGGAAAAGATGAGCAATTCATGGAACTATATCAGGTGATGCTCAAAAAAATGGGATACGAAGAAGCACAGATTAATACGCCAGTGCCCGTAGTGAGTGCCAACAAGTTAACGCTACGCGAAAAGCTTGCTCAAGCGACGCCGATTCAAAACGACTATAACCGGTTCGGGTTAGGCAAATAACCCCTACGCTCCGTGATGCTCCAAAAATTTCTGCGCTTCGAGCGCGGCCATGCAGCCCGTGCCTGCCGCAGTAATGGCCTGACGGTAGATTTTATCCTGCACATCCCCGGCCGCGAATACACCCGCCACGTTGGTTTGCGTGGTGCCCGGTTTCACCAGCAGGTATTTGCCCTCATCCATCGCCAGCTGGCCTTCGAACAGCCAGGTGTTGGGGCTGTGACCAATGGCCACAAACGCGCCATGCACGGGGACGACCGACACCTCGCCGGTTTTGCTGTTTTTAATGCGCACGCCGGTGAGGTTCGGCGGGTTGTCGTCGCCCACGAATTCCTCGACCACGGAATCCCAGATCACGTTGATGTTGGGGGTCTTAAATAAGCGTTCTTGTCCAATCTTCTCCGCACGAAGTGCGTCGCGGCGGTGAATGAGGGTAACGGAGTTACAGATTTTACTTAAGAAAAGCGCTTCCTCCACCGCCGAATTGCCGCCGCCAAGCACCGCCACGTCTTTCTTACGGAAGAAAAATCCGTCGCAGGTCGCACAGGCAGACACGCCGAAATTCTGGAACTTCTTCTCGCTCTCAAGCCCCAGCCATTTGGCCGAAGCGCCGGTAGCGATGACGAGCGTTTCGGCGATGTAGCTGTCGCCGGAATCACCCTTGGCGACGAACGGGCGCTTGGATAAATCGACGCTCACGATGGTGTCCGAAATAATCTCGGTGCCGACATGTTTGGCCTGTGCCTCCATCTGCTCCATCAGCCAGGGGCCTTGGATAGCCTCGGCAAACCCGGGGTAATTCTCGACCTCGGTGGTGATGGTGAGCTGACCGCCCGGCTGCATGCCGCGCACAAGAATGGGTTTCAGCGCCGCGCGTGCGGCGTAGATGGCGGCGGTGCAGCCTGCTGCGCCGGAGCCGATGATGAGGACGGGGGTTTTATGTTCGGTCATGGGAAATCCTTGAGAGTAACGCCCACATGAAGCGAGCCAGGCGAGCCAGCCATGAGCCCGCGAGAGTGGTGCAGGGGCCTGATTAGAAGGCCAAGCCCCTGCATCAGATTAAAGTGCCTTTGCTTTGTCCTTGAGGTAGGAAGCCACGCCGTCAGCAGTCGCTTTCATGCCTTTTTCGCCCTTCTTCCAGTTTGCCGGGCAGACTTCGCCATGCTCTTCGTGGAAGTTCAGCGCATCGACCATGCGGATCGCTTCATCGACATTGCGGCCGAGCGGCAGATCGTTCACGATCTGGTGACGCACGATGCCCTTTTTGTCGATCATGAAGGTACCGCGGAATGCCACCGCATCGCCGGTCAGCACATCGTAGCTGCGGGCGATGGACTTCGTCAGATCAGCCACCAGCGGGAAGCGGATGTTGCCGATACCGCCTTTTTCGACTGGCGTGTTTTTCCACGCGTAATGGCTGTATTGCGAATCGACCGACACGCCGATGATTTCCGCGCCACGCTTCTTGAACTCATCGACGCGGTTGTCGAACGCGATGATTTCGCTGGGGCAGACGAAGGTGAAATCGAGCGGGTAGAAGAATACGATGCCGATTTTGCCTTTAATGTGGGATTTCAGGTTGAAATCCGCCTTGATGGAATTGTCCGCCATCACTGCCTGCGCAGTGAAATCCGGTGCTTCGCGGCCGACGAGTACGCTCATAAGAATCTCCGTAAATGGTGAGTAGTGAAACAGGTTATTGCGCCACACATATAGTCCGTTCATCCGCCGATGCAACTGCTTGCTTGCCGCGCGACGTGCCTTATGGAGGGCTTGCATTCATCTCTAGGCCTATGCACATCATCTGTATAATCTATTGTTTTGATGATAATGATAGACTATATCTATGATTGCGCTGGGTTGGTCTGCTGATTAACCCGGCGCGCCGCTTCGCGCGCTCATGGCTGGCTCGCCCGGCTCGCACATCAAAAGGAATGGCATGAACCTGCGCGATTTACAGTATCTGGTAACCCTGCGTGAGACGCGCCATTTCGGACGGGCGGCGCGGGCGGCGCATGTCAGCCAGCCCACCTTGTCGATGCAGATCAAGAAACTCGAAGATACCCTCGGCATTCAGCTGCTGGAGCGCACCAACAAACAGGTGATGCTGACCGCGATTGGCGAGGACATCACTCGCCGCGCCGAACGCGTGCTGGCCGAGGTGAGCGCGTTGAAAGAAGCCGCGCGCGCCGCGCGCGACCCAGCGGCGGGCACGCTGCGGCTGGGGCTGTTTCCCACGCTCGCGCCCTATCTGCTGCCGCGGATGATGCCCGCGCTCAAGCACGCATTCCCACGCCTCTCGCTGGTGCTGGTGGAGGAAAAAACCCCGGTGCTGATGGAGCAACTCGCTAGCGGCGGGCTTGATGCGGCGCTGCTCGCCATGCCTGTATCTGCCCGCGAATTGGACAGCCGCACGTTGTTCACCGAACCATTTCTGCTCGCCTGCGCGCGCGGACACCGGCTGGCCACGCGCAAACGCATCGCGCTCACCGAACTCACCCGCGAAACGATATTGCTGCTGGAGGACGGCCACTGCCTGCGCGATCAGGCGCTCGACGTGTGCCAACGCATCGGTGCGGGCGAAAGTGGCAGCTTCCGCGCTACCAGCCTCGAAACACTGCGCCATATGGTGGCAACCAGCGATGCGGTGACGCTGATGCCCAAGCTGGCGACGGAAGAAAAGAGTGGGCAATTATGCTATCTTCCCTTTACCGGTAATGCACCTTCGCGTATGATCGGTTTATACTGGCGTAATACGAGTGCAAAAACAGCACTATTCGATGCCATCGCGAAAAATATCACGCTGAATTACAAGAAATAAGACGAATTTATTTCATGCGCATAAAAAATGCGTAAAAGTAAACGCATGAAGAATACGCATAAATCATCCGCACGAAATAGGCGCAAACCACTCAATGTTAGCGTATTGGAATCGCTGGTGGAGGAGGCCAAGGCATTCGACCTCAACCTCTCCCGCGTCGCGGAGGAGGCGATTGCTGCAGCCGTGCGTGCCGAGCAGGAGCGGCGCTATCTCGCGCAATCCGCCAAGGCGGTGGAAGCGCATAACCGCTGGGTGGCTGAGCGCGGTGTGCTGCTTACGCCCTATTGGATGACGCCGGAGGGGTCGTGATGGCGCGGTTTGATGTGTACCCCGGCAGCGGCCGTGTGAATTATTTTGTCGACCTGCAGGCCGAGCTGCACAGCGCCCTCAACACGCGCCTTGTGGCTCCCGTGCTCGCGGCGCGAAAGGTGACCCACCCGGCGCGCGGCCTGCATGTGAAGGTGATGGTCGAGGACGCGCCGCATTACGTGGTGCTGCCCATGGCCGCCGCCATGCCGCTTGCTGAACTGGGCACCGCGATCGGCTCCCTCGCGGGCGATGCAGCGGTGCTTGATGAAGCTGCGGATTTTCTGCTGCGCGGGTATTAATTATAATAATCAGCCTATTAAGGATTTACGCGCAGTGTTTTTGACGCGACTTCTCGTTTTAATCTTCACAAAACTGTCACACACCGTGTGCATGGCGCGTGCTAGATTAAATGCGGTCTTAGTGTTTTGTTTGTGTTCACTTTTCGTGCGCAACAAAATGCTTCTCACGGGAGCGATTTCTTGTGGTGGTTATATTTTCTCGTCGACAAGACAAAACGAGAATAAAAACACGTTTTTCATATGAAAAGGAGAGGATTTTTCTATGTAGCATTTGGTGCTTTATGTTTTTTCATGATGGTATGGTCAGGCAACAAAATGCGTGACCATCGACTGCAATTCTTGGAAACAGCCCACAAAAACGGATGCCTTATTGCCAAAATGGCAAATGGAGATTCGGTAATGTGTGATGATGACGTTGTAATTCTTAACTGCCTTAAAGCAAAACAGGATTACCAGACGGCAACCCAAGAAATAACTTGTGGCAAAAACTGGAACATTGCGATGAGCATTTGTATGCTTGCTCTATTGCTGTCCTTTTTTGGCATTCTTGCCAACATAAAACGCCAGACATAGAAAACAAATTGAAGCCGTTCGCACGCAAGTGTGGGCGGCTTTCTTTTTGGAGACGTGGTTCGAACGAAACCGCCTCTGCATAAGGGCAGGGGCGCACTTGACAGAAGCCGCGCGGCTGCTTAGAAGTCGGGCGTTTGCCCTGATGGCTGCGTCATCCTCGCACGGGTTGCGAGGATCCATGGAGGCTCGTGACAGGCACGAGCATGACGCGTGATCGGGGATGTGCTGAGGGAACCGTAATGAAACCATCGCTGAAACCTGCCCCGAATGCCGCACTGGTGCTGGCGGATGGGACGGTGTTTTTGGGCTATGGCATCGGCGCGGCGGGCACGACGGCGGGCGAGCTGTGCTTCAACACCGCGATGACCGGCTATCAGGAAATCCTCACCGATCCGTCTTACTCCGGCCAGATCATTACCTTCACCGCACCGCATATCGGCAATGTGGGCTGTAACGACGACGACCATGAATCGCCGCTGCCCGGTGCCGCGGGGCTGATCCTGCGCGAGGCAATTACCGCGCCGTCGAGCTTCCGCAGCACCAGCTCGCTCGATGCGTGGCTGGCGGCGCGTGGCATCACCGGCATTTCCGGCATCGATACGCGGGCGCTGACGCGCCATATCCGCCTGCATGGCGCGCAGAATTGTGCGATTATGGCTGCCAGTCGGCAGTCGCCCATGACCAGTGACATGCTGGTGGAGAAAGCGCGTGCGGCGCTGGAGGCGGCACCGGATATGAACGGTCTGGAACTCGCCGCCCATGCGACGACCAAAGAAATCTATGAGTGGAAACAGCCGCGTTGGAGCCTTGCTGCGGAGAGCGCGAGTGCGCGTAGCGTTAGCGAGCCGTTTGCTGTCGTTGCCATCGACTATGGCCTGAAGCATAACATCCTGCGTTCGTTGGTGAGTGCGGGCTGCCGCGTGACGGTGGTGCCGGCGACCGCGACGGCGGAAGAGATACTTGCACTCAACCCCGAAGGGGTTTTTCTGAGCAACGGCCCGGGTGACCCGGCGGCCACCGCCAATTACGCCGTGCCTACTATAAAAAAGTTAATCGCAACGAAGTTGCCGATCTTTGGTATTTGTCTCGGCCACCAGATGCTGGGGATTGCGCTTGGCTGCCGCACCGAGAAAATGAAACAGGGCCATCGCGGCGCCAACCATCCGGTGAAGGATCTCACTACCGGAAAGGTGGAAATCACCAGCCAGAACCACGGGTTCGCGATTGCGGATGCGGGGCTCTCGGCGGAGGTGGAAGTGACGCACCGCTCGCTGTTTGATGGCACGATTCAGGGCATCCGCCACAAAGCCCTGCCGATTTTCAGCGTGCAGGGGCACCCCGAAGCCAGCCCCGGCCCGCATGATTCGCAGTATCTGTTCACACGGTTCACCGACATGATGCAGCAACACACTAAGGAGGCCGCATGAAACACATTTCGCTGATGATTCTTCTCGCCACGCTGATCGCGACGCCGGCGCTGGCGCGCAAATATATGCCGGATTGTATTCCCTCGCCGAGCCAGGATGCGCCGCCATGCGATATTAAAAACGAGCCCGGCGCGCTGCCGAGCCTAATCAAAGACACGCCTGTTGCTGCGCCGGACGTGGAAGCGGTGAAGCAAGCGCCTGCACCTGTTGCGACACCTGCACCACCGCCCGTTCCGAAGCCTGTCCGCGCCCGCAAAGCCCGCGCGCACAAAAAACAGAAAGCGCACTAATGCCTAAACGTACTGACATTAAATCCATCCTTATCATCGGCGCGGGGCCGATTGTTATCGGGCAGGCGTGTGAGTTTGATTACTCCGGCACGCAGGCGGTGAAAACGCTGAAGGCCGAAGGCTTCCGTGTGATTCTCGTCAACAGTAACCCGGCGACGATTATGACCGACCCGGAGCTGGCGGACGCGACCTATATCGAGCCGATCACGCCGGAGTTCGTGGAGAAGATCATCGCGCGCGAACGGCCAGATGCGCTGCTGCCGACCATGGGTGGCCAAACGGCGCTCAACTGCGCGAAGGCGCTGGCCGAGAGCGGCGTATTGAAGAAGTACAATGTAGAGCTGATCGGCGCGCAGCTTGAGAGCATCAACAAAGCGGAAGACCGTTTGCTGTTTGGTCAGGCGATGGCGAAAATCGGCCTCGCGGTGCCGAAGAACGTGGTGGTGAAAACGCTCGACGAAGCGCGCGAGGCGATGAAAGAAATCGGCCTGCCTGCCATCATCCGCCCCAGCTTCACGATGGGTGGTTCCGGCGGCGGCATCGCCTATAACCACGAGGAGTTTGAAGCGATTGTCGCGAGCGGGCTTGATGCTTCACCCGTCGGTGAGGTGATGATCGACGAGAGCGTGCTCGGCTGGAAAGAATACGAAATGGAAGTGGTGCGCGATAAGGCAGATAACTGCATTATCGTGTGCAGCATTGAAAATATCGACCCGATGGGCGTACATACCGGCGACAGCATTACCGTTGCCCCGGCGCTGACGCTGACGGATAAAGAATACCAAATCATGCGCGATGCGAGCATCGCCGTGCTGCGCGAGATCGGCGTGGATACGGGCGGTTCCAACGTGCAGTTCGCGGTGAACCCCGAGAACGGACGCATGGTGGTGATCGAGATGAACCCGCGCGTGAGCCGGAGTTCCGCGCTGGCGTCGAAAGCGACGGGGTTCCCGATTGCGAAAGTCGCGGCGAAGCTGGCGGTGGGCTATACGCTCGATGAAATTCTCAATGACGTGACGAAGGCGACTCCGGCGAGCTTCGAGCCGACCATCGATTATATCGTGACGAAAGTGCCGCGCTTCACGTTCGAGAAATTCCCCGGTGCGGAAGCGACGCTGACCACGGCGATGAAATCAGTCGGCGAGAGCATGGCGATGGGGCGCAATTTCTGCGAGTCGCTGCAAAAGGCACTGCGCTCGCTGGAGACCGGCCTGACGGGGCTCGATGCGATTACGGTGGAAGGCGAGAACGCACTCGACAGCGTGCGCAGCCGCTTGTCCATCGCCGCGCCGGATCGTTTGCTCGTGATTGGTCAGGCGCTCCGCCTCGGCATGAGCCACGAGGAAATTCACCGCATCACCAAATATGACCCGTGGTTCCTCGCGCAGCTGCAACAGATTGTGGACGCAGAGAATTGGGTGAAGGCAAACGGTTTGCCGGAGGCGGCGGAGGATCTGCATCACCTCAAATCGCTCGGCTTCTCGGACAAGCAATTGGCGAAGTTAGTCGTCAGTCGTCAGTCGTCAGTCGTCAGCGAAAACGATGTACGCGCGCTGCGGCATAAGCTCGGGGTGCGCCCGGTGTTCAAACGGGTGGATACCTGCGCGGCGGAATTCGCCTCGCTCACGCCGTATATGTATTCGACGTACGAAGTCGTCAGTCGTCAGTCGTCAGTCGTCAGTGTAGAGAGCTGCGAAGCAGCGCCGACGGATCGTAAAAAGATCGTGATTCTGGGTGGTGGGCCAAACCGGATTGGTCAAGGGATTGAGTTCGATTATTGCTGTGTGCATGCTTCGTATGCACTGCGCGCACCACTCGACTCTCGACTCTCGACTCTCGACTCTCCTGCCTTCGAAACCATCATGATCAACTGCAACCCGGAAACGGTGTCGACGGATTATGATACCTCCGACCGCCTCTATTTCGAGCCGCTGACGGCGGAGGACGTGATCGAGATTATCGAACGCGAAAAACAGAATGGCGAAGTGGTCGGCGCGATTGTGCAGTTCGGCGGGCAAACACCGCTGAAACTCGCCCATGCGCTGGAGACAGCGGGCGTGCCGATCATTGGCACTTCGGTTGATTCGATTGATCTGGCCGAAGACCGCGAGCGTTTCCAGCAGTTGCTGATTTCGCTCAGCCTCAAGCAACCGAAGAACGCAATTTGCAAACATATCGACGAGGTGCTGCCTGCGGCGGCGGCGATTGGCTACCCCGTGGTGGTGCGCCCGTCATACGTGCTCGGTGGCCGCGCGATGCGCATTATTCACGATGCTGAAACGCTGGCGAGCTACATCAAAGAACTGCTCAGCCTGTTTGGCGACGGGCCGATTCTGCTCGACTCCTACCTTCAGGACGCGATCGAGCTGGATGTGGATTGCCTCTCCGACGGCACGGAGTGTTTTGTCGCCGGCATTATGGAACATATCGAGGAAGCGGGCATTCACTCCGGCGATTCGGCCTGCTCGCTGCCGCCTTATTCGCTGCCGGATGCGGTGGTGGATGAGGTGCGTACGCAAACGATTGCGCTCGCCAAAGCACTGAAAGTGCGCGGGCTGATGAACGTGCAGTTCGCGGTGAAAGAAGGCGATATCTATATCATTGAGGTAAATCCGCGCGCGAGCCGCACCACGCCGTTCGTGGCGAAGGCAACCGGGATTCCGATTGCGAAAATCGCGGCGCGGTTGATGGCGGGTTCGTCGCTCGCGGAGTTCAACTTGCCGGATGACCGCGCGCATATGAAAGCCCTCGGCCATGTGGCGGTGAAAGAGGTGGTGTTTCCCTTCGCGCGCTTTGCCGGGGTGGATGTGATTCTGGGGCCGGAGATGAAATCGACCGGCGAGACGATGGGGCTCGACCGCAGCTTCGCCGCTGCGTTCGGCAAAGGGTTCGTCGCGGCGGGGTCCAGTTTGCCAAAGACGGGAACCGTGTTTTTATCCGTGAAAGACCGTGACAAAGGGGCCGCGAAATCCCTCGCGCGGGATCTGATGGCGCTGGGGTTTACGGTGGTCTGCACGCGCGGCACGGGGGAGTATTTGCAAGGCCAAGGCATCGCGGTGGGCATCGTCAACAAGGTGCGCGAAGGGCGGCCACATATTGTCGACATTATGAAGGACGGCGGCATTCAGCTGGTGCTCAACACCACCGAGGGCGCGAAGGCGATTGCCGATTCCGCTGCGATTCGCCGCACGGCGCTGTTTGGCAAAATTCCGTATTCGACCACGCTTTCCGGCGCGCGGGCAATGGTGCAGGCGATGGCCGCACTGACGTCACTGCCCGGCGGGTTTGATGTTGCGCCGCTGCAGAGTTATTTCGCCAAAGGGGTAGGCAAAAAGGACGCGGCTTAGTATATCCTTGAAGAGGGCTCTTTGCCCCCTACGTTACGCACGATAATCGCATAGGTGTGTGTACTAACATGCTTGCCTCGTGCGCGGGGGATGGCGTATAAGTGATGTTCTCACTGAAGGACGAAGACCAATGGAAAAAATACCGATGACGGCCGTGGGATATGAGCGGCTGGAAAAAGAATTGAAGCAGCTCAAAAGCGTGGAACGCCCGGCGGTGATCGAGGCGATCAGCGAAGCGCGCGCGCACGGTGATTTGAAAGAGAATGCGGAATATCACGCGGCGAAAGAGAAGCAGAGCTTCATCGAGGGGCGGATTATGGAGCTAGAGGCCATCATCAGCCGCGCGGAGGTGATTGATGTGGCAGCCATGAGCGGCGAGCATATCAAGTTCGGCGCGACGGTGACGGTCATCGACGAAGAAAGCGAAGAGAAGCTGACCTATCAGCTGGTCTCGGATTCAGAAGCGGATATCAAGCGCGGGCTGATTTCGATTTCGGCACCGATTGGCCGGGCGCTCATCGGCAAGAAAAAAGGCACCAGCGTGGAAGTGGCGACGCCCAAAGGCGCACGTTTCTACGAAGTGCTGCATGTGGAGTTTAAGTAATGGGTTTGCTCCCGGCTATTTCTTATGAAGTCACCATGGAGCACCCTTCGCGGGCTGATGGCTCGCGAGGTCTACTGACCTCGCACGAGGTAACACAGAGGTAACATGACGACCATCTGGGGACTGATTGACGACCGCACCGGCCATACGGGGCAGGTGCTCGGTGTGATAGGTAAGCTCGGCGTGCCCTATGTGCTAAAGCGGCTCGAATATAATGCGCTCGGCAACCTGTTGCCACCGTCGCTGCTGGGTGCGACCATGATGCAACTGAACAAAGAAATGAGCGCGCCGCTTGAGCCGCCTTATCCGCCGCTTGTCATCGCCTCGGGCAGACGCACATTGCCGGTGCTGCGCGCGATTAAAAAAGCATCCCCCACCACCAAAACCATCTACCTGATGTGGCCAGAAGTGCAGCGCGATGTCGATCTTATCGTGGTGCCAGAGCATGACCATGCACCGGATGGTGAGAACATTGTGAAAACACTGGCACCGCTGCATGCGGTGACGCCCGAAGCCCTTACCATCGCCCGTGCCGAATGGGAGCCACAGCTTGCACATCTGCCGCGGCCGTTTATCGGGCTGGTGATTGGCGGCAAAACAAAGCTGGGTGATTATAGTGCCGCAGAATGGCATCAACTCATCAGCCGCGCGAGTAGTTTGGTGGGCGAGGGCACCTTGCTGATTACGACCAGTAGGCGCACGCCGCCTGAGGCGCTCGAGATTTTTCTACCGTTGCTGCATACGCCTTATCTGCTACATCGCTGGGATCGCGATAAGGATAATCCCTATCTCGGCATTCTCGCGCTCGCCGATGCGATTGTGGTGACGGGCGATTCGCTCTCGATGTGTGCGGAGGCCTGCGTGCCAGGTGTGCCGGTGTTCATTTATGCCAGCCGCCATGTTGCGCCACCAAAACATCTGGCGCTGCACAAGGCACTCTATCAGCGCGGTCTCGCGCATCCGCTCGATGCCAATGCCATGCTAGACTGGAAACCTACCGCTGTCGTGAGCGATGCAGAAAATGTTGCAAACGCAATCCGCACACGCTTTCCGGAGGCGTTTTTAGAAAATGTCTAGAGCCCCATCAGGAAACTTTGGTGGCAGACCTGCTCCGTGTTGCTGATGACATAACCGCTCACTGGGCTCGAAACACAATTGTAGCTCTCGTAATCTATATGATAGCCAATGATATTGCCGGTATACGCGCTGCCATCGTCGGCTTTGGTATCGATATATTGCGCATCCTCAGGCGTATAACCGCCACCCATACCCTCGTCTCCCTCTTGCTCAGTACCGTCCGCAAGGCCAAGGGTGAGCGCGTTGGCGCCGACTGTGAACCAATTGACTGACCAGCTTGCGGGCGTTAGCCGTGATGCGGGAACATTCACGCCGGGCGCAAACATCGTCGGCCCCAAGGTCTGCAGCCCCGTATAAAATCCCTCAATCAGCCCTGCGTTGGATAAATGTTGCCAGAAGCGCACGCGTTCTTTCTCAGAGGCCACGGTGTTCTCACCGAGCCTCCCGTTACCGTCGCCGTTGCAGGTGAGTTGGCCATCGTAAAGCGTTGCTGCCAGACATGACGCATCCACCCCATCGGCCGTGCCGCCGCTCAAAGGTCCCCAGTAGCGAACGGCATTGCGCATATCGCCGGGCAAGGCGCGGTATTGATCTTTGAAAGCAACCGTGGCAGCGCGGTATTTCTGTGATTCCGTAATAGCGTGGTTCAGCTTAGTCGTGTGGATTAGCGCGCGCCCCACCAACACACCACCGACCAATAAGCCGATAATGACCAGTACAATGGCAATTTCAACAAGGGTGAAGCCGTGACGATATGTACTGTTCTGTTTCATTAGTACCCCGTAAGGAAGAAGAGATGACAAGCTACTTGGGCATTGGCACTATCATAGATAAAATCAAATCCGGTGGTGCCAGGAAGGACGCAGTCCGGGTAGTCCCAAGAGTTTGAAGTGACAATCGTGCCAGAACTGGGCACCCCATCGTCTGTCTTCACATCAATATTATAGGCATCCAAACCCGTTAGAACGCCGCCCCATCCTGGTGTAGGCATTGAAGTAGGGTCAACACCTGACCCGAAGGCCAAGTAATTATTCCACACGGCCTCAAATTCAATCATAGTTAGTGTGGTAGGTGGACGCCAATTTATGGACCAGCCAGCGGTTGGCAATTTAGAAACCGGAACATTGGTACCGGGAACAATGACATCGGTTGCATCGGCTATGCCGGAAAAACGACCTCCAATCAACTCTGCATTGGCGAGATGCTGCCAGAAGCGGTAGTTTTCCGGATCGTCCCCGGTTGTTATATCAATGCCTACCTGCCCATTACCATTTCCGTTGCATGTGGCAGTTGTGGTGCTGGGGGTGGTGAGGGCCTGGCATGTGGCATCAACCCCTTCAGTAGTGCTGCCTGCGGCGGCACCCCAGAAGCTGACGGCGTTGGCCATATCGCCGGGGAGTGCATAATATTTATCGCGAAAGGTACCCATGGCGGCGGTATATTTTGCTGCCTCACGCGGCACCGCTTGCAAATGTGACGCATGAATGAGGTCTTTTCCAACCAGCACGCCGCCGACCAGCAGACCGATGATTACCAGCACAACGGCTGCCTCAATCAGCGTAAAACCGTGACGCGCGCGCGGCATAGAGCCCCCCCTTACATGATGCAAGAGAGTATACCCTAGTCGTGCTTTTGAATCCAGTCGGTAATGACGGGACGCACCTGCTCGCGCCATTTGCGACCGTTGAAGATGCCATAATGCCCCACTCCGGCAGCGAGGTGGTATTTTTTCTTGGCGGCGGCAAGGTTGGTCGCGATCTCGAGCGCGGCTTTGGTCTGGCCGATGCCGGAGATATCATCCAGTTCGCCCTCGATGGTGAGGATGGCGGTTTTGGTAATCGCATCCGGCCGCACGCGCTGCTCATAATGGTAAAAATGCCCATCCGGCAGCGAGTGTTTGTGGAACACTTCCTCGATCGTCTGCAGGTAATATTCCGCCGGCAAATCCGCCACGGCGAGATATTCGTTATAGAAGTCGCGGTGCGCTTTGGCCTTCTCGCCATCGCCGACGACGAGATGGTTGAACAGCTCCACATGCGCGTCTTTATGGCGCTCGAAATTCATGCTCATGAAGCCCGCAAGCTGCAGGAATCCAGGGTACACCCGGCGCATAAAGCCCGGATGGTTGAGCGGCACGCGGCTGATCACGTTGCTCTCGAACCACTCGATGGAGTGTTCTTTGCTGAACTGATTCACTTTGGTCGGCGCTTTGCGCGTATCGACCGGCCCGCCCATCAGCGTCATGGTGAGGGGGGTGCAGGGGTCTTTGATGTCGTTCATGATGGCGACCGCCGCGAGCAGCGGCACCGAAGGCTGGCACACCGCCAGCGTATGCGCGCCGGGGCCAATGAAACGCAGGAATTCGAGCACGTAGTCAACATAGGTATCGAGGTTGAACTCGCCCTTATAGAGCGGCACGTCGCGCCCGTTCGCCCAGTCGGTGATATAGACATCGTGATGCGGCAGGAACGCCTCGACCGTGCCGCGCAGCAGTGTGGCGTAGTGGCCGGACATCGGCGCCACGATCAGCAGTTTCTGGCTGTGTTTGGGGTGTTTGCCGGAGCGCTTGAACTGGCGCAGGTTACAGAAGGCTTTCTCGAGCACCACTTCGTCCCACACATCCACATGGTGGTGGCCGATATTGGTATAGGTGAGGTTGAAAGCGGGTTTCGGATATTCCTGCGTGATGCGCTCCACCAGCTCACCGGCGGCGGCAATTTTGCGCCCGGCATCCGTATAGGCCAGCGGGTTCATCGGGTTGTTGAACAGATGCTTGGTGGCATTCGCCATCATCCGCGTCGGCGCGAGGCTCGCTTGCGACATTTCCTTGAGGCTATAAAGACCAGCATTTTCAAAAATTGAAGTCATGGGGCTTACCTTGGTTGTCTGTTTTGGCGGTTTCATGGTGCGATCACTCACCGCTCATCTTCAGAATAACAGAGAAGGATAAACAAACCGTTAATGCCCATCATTATTCTGAAACCCCTGTATCTGGTAGTATGCAGTGCAACATACCACAACCCATAGCAGGATTGAAAGTTGTGATGTGGGGAAGGGCTACTCGCGCGGAGGTGGTGGTTAGTGCGGTGGCGTTTTGGGGAATGGCGCACCCGAGACGATTGACTCGGGTCTCCTGACCCTCGCCCTACGGGTTCCTCGCACTGCTCGGAATCCAAAACGCCTCCTGGCGTTTTGTCGAACGCCGTTCTCATCGTTCGGTCGCAGAGGCCAATGGATAAGGGGAGAAAGAACCCCCTTATCCATTGGCGCACCCGAGACGATTCGAACGTCCGACCTTTGCCTTCGGAGGGCAACGCTCTATCCAGCTGAGCTACGGGTGCGTGCGGGCTACATACTAAGTACTGCGCGGGCAAACAAGCTATTTTCTGACGGAGCGACCTTTGCGTTGGCTCGCGATGCTCGCCCCCTTACTAAGCTCACTGCGTTCGCTAAGCGTCGGGTCGGAGGGCAACGCTCTATCCAGCTGAGCTACGGGTGCGTGCGGCCTTCATAGCCGTTCAGGGCGGCGCTGCAAATGTTTTTGTGCCCCACCGTTGACGGGGGCGTGTGCTGCTCTATGCTCACCGTATGAAAAAACCCACCACATTGATTACTGGCGCCGGGGTGCGCATCGGGGCGGAGATTGCGCGGCACCTTGCGGCGCACGGGCATGATTTGGTGCTGCATTACCATAATTCCAAGGCCGAGGCCGAAGCGCTCGCCGCCGATTTACGGGCGGCGCATGGGGCGACGGTAACGTTGGTGATGGCCGACCTAGAGGACAGCGAGGCGCTCGCGCAGTTCTGGGATGGGCTGCCCAAGGTCACGACGCTGATTCATAACGCGGCGCGGTTCATGCGTGATGATATGGCGAGTGCGACGGCGCGCGGCTTGCGTAGCCATCTTGCGGTCAACCTCGAAGCGCCGTTGCTGCTCGCGCAGGGGTTTCTTGCGCAGCTGCCAGCGGGTGAGGTGGGCGACATTATTATCCTTGGTGATGGCAGCAAAGGCTGGAGCATCGCGCCGGAATTTTTCACCTATGCCGTGAGCAAACTGGCGTGGGAATCCGTCATCGACCTGCTCGCCGCTGCGGTGGCACCGCGCGCGCGGGCGAACGTGATCGCCCTCGCCCCGACGCTGCCGAATGCGCGCGAAACAGAGGCGATGTATGCGCGCCTCGCGAGCCACGCGCCGCTTAAACGCAACAGCTCCACACAGGAAGTCTGCTCGGCGATTGATTTCCTGCGCGCCAGCCCCGGCGTGACGGGGCAGACCATCTCGCTCGCGGCGGGCTTCGGCCTCGCCACCAAGCGGCCTGCCGTATGAATACGCCGATCCTCGGCGCTGAGGCCATTCGCGCGGCGCTCCTCGACATGCCGCGTGCGCCGGGTGTCTATCGCATGATCGGCGAGGGTGGCCGTGTGCTCTATATCGGCAAGGCGAAGGATCTGCGCGCGCGCATCACCAGCTACGCCACCGCGCGCGACCTCACCACCCGCATCCTGCGGATGATTGCACAAGTAAGCGCCGTCGAGCACGTTGTTACCCAAAGCGAGGCCGAGGCGCTGCTGGTTGAGGCCAATTTCATCCGCCGCTATCGCCCGCATTACAATATTCTGCTGAAGGACGATAAGTCGTTCCCCTATCTGCGCATCACGGGCGACCATGATTTCCCGCGCATCGAGAAGCACCGCGGCGCGCAAAATAAAGCGGGTGAGTATTTCGGCCCCTTCGCGAGTGTTGGTGCGCTGAACGATACGCTGGCGCTGCTGCAGAAAATTTTCCTGCTGCGCCCCTGCTCGGATAGCTATTTCAAGAACCGCACACGCCCCTGCCTGCAATACCAGATCAAGCGCTGCTCGGCACCTTGCGTGGGGAAAATCAGCGTGAGCGATTATGGCGAGCAGCTCGCCCGCGCGCGAGATTTTCTGCGTGGCCGCGGCCGCGACGTGCAGGACATGCTGACGGCGGAAATGGATGCGGCGAGCGCGGCGATGGAGTATGAGCGCGCGGCGCAACTGCGCGACCGCATCCGCGCGCTGACGCAGGTGCAGCAGGAGCAAGGACTGCGCACGGCGGGGCTTACGGATGCCGATGCGATTGCGCTGGCACGCCGTGGCGACCGCAGTGTGGTGCTGGTCTCGTTCTACCGCAATGGCGGGCATTTCGGGCAGCAGCGCTTCACCCCGCGCCACGAGGCCGAGGCGACCGACGCCGAAGTGATGGCCGCCTTCCTCGCGCAGTTCTACCAGTCGCACACCCCGCCGCCGGAGATTCTGGTGAGCCACGCGCCCGACGAGGCCGCTCTGCTCGCTGAAGCGTTGCAGCTGCATACCCGCTACGCCGTCGACATCCGCACCCCTGAGCGTGGCGACAAACGCCGCTTGATGGAACAGTTGAGCGCCAGCGCCGAGACGCTCCTCGCGCAGGTGATGATGGAGCGCGCAAGCGTGGCGAGTCATTTGGAGGCGCTGAAAAACCTGTTCGGGTTACGCGCGCCGCCTGCGCGGATTGAGGTGTACGACAACAGCCACACCATGGGCACCAACGCCATCGGCGCGTTTATTGTGGCGACGCCGGACGGGTTCGACAAACGCAGCTATCGCAGCTTCACCATCAAAGACGCAGCGGGTGATGATGACTACGGCATGATGCGCGAGGTGATGAGAAGGCGGTTTAAGAATAGCGCTACGCAGGATAATCCCGAAGGCCGCGATCCCACCCTCCCCGATCTCCTCCTCATCGATGGCGGGCTGGGGCAGTTGCATGCGGTGGAAGAGGAGCTAAAAATTCTTGGGATCCAACGCCCCGCGCTCGTGGCGATTGCAAAGGGAGTCGATCGCAATGCCGGGCGCGAATGGTTTTTCATGCCGGGGTGTGAGCCGTTTCAGTTGCCGGTGAATGACCCGCTGCTCCATTACCTCGAACGGCTACGCGACGAGGCGCATCGGTTCGCGATTGGCAAGCATCGCAACAAACGCTCGGCGGCGATGACCGTCTCCGCGCTCGATGATATTCCGGGCATCGGCGCCAGCCGGAAACGGGCGCTGTTGCTGCATTTCGGTGCGCGCGATGCAATTGAAACCGCGAGCCTCGCGGAGCTGGAAAACGTTGCAGGCATCTCGAAAAAAACGGCGAAAGCGATTTATGATTATTTTCATGGGTGAGGCAGTATGATGAAACAGACCATTACCATTCTGGGCGGCGGCAATATGGGCGGCGCGATGGCGCGGCGCTGGCGGCAAGCGGGGCATGACGTGCAGGTGATTGAGCGGAATGCGGCGCGTGCTGAGCTGTTGCGGGCGGCGGGGATTGCGATTTATTCGGATATCGAAGCATGTCATGCCGCACGCGTTGCGGCATCCGCGCAGACCCCGCAACAGGTGCGGGGTGACAGTTCTGGGGCAATACTCGTCCTCGCGATCAAACCGCAGCAATTCCCTGAGATGAAAGAAACACTGAAAAATTTCGCCTCCACGCGCCGCGTGGTTTCGGTGATGGCGGGGGTGAACCTTGCGACGTTGGCAGAGCTGTCGCCGCGTGTGGTGCGGGTGATGCCGAACCTCGCGGCGAGTATGGGTGAGAGCATGAGTGTCTGCGTGGCAGCACCGGCGGTGAGCGCAGCGGAACGGGCGCATGTGACGGCGCTGATGGAAGCGATTGGCCGCGTGCAGTGGCTCGCCGATGAGGGCGAGATGCATGCCGCCACCGCGCTGGCGGGCTGCGGACCCGGATACCTGTTCGCGTTTATGGAGGCGATAGAAAACGCGGGCATGGCGCAGGGATTGTCGCCCGAACTGACGCGCGCGCTGGTGCGGCAAACGATGCGCGGGGCGGCGCTGCTGGCGGATGGTGCCGCCGAATCTCCCGCGCAGCTCGCGAAAAATGTCGCCAGCCCGGGCGGAGTAACACAAGCCGCGCTCGATGTGTTTACCGCCGGTGGGTTTTCGCAACTGGTGGCGGATGCGGTGGATGCGGCGGTGAAGCGTTCGCGGGAGTTGGCAGAATAGGCTGAAGGGGGCATCGCCCCCTACGCTACGCTGACCCCCTCCCTTCGGGCTCGCCATGGAAGGCTACGCACGCCTAGAATTCTTACAAAACAACTATTTATTGCACTGCACAAAAGCCCTTGACAAGGTGCGAGCGGCGCATTATATTGCACTGCATCAAATCGGCCGATGGGGTCGAGAGAGACAATCACCGCCGCCGTTGCGGCGGTAACATAAAAACTTGAGGAGACCGCTATGCAAAACCCGTTCGCAGATATGATGAAACAATTCTCGAGCTTCACCGCACCGACCATGCCGACGATGCCCAACATGCCGAACTTCGACATGAGCAAAGTGATGAACGCGGGCCGCCGCAACGCGGAAGCCTGCTCGGCAGCGACCCAAGCGATGGCAGAAAGCGCACAAGCAATCAGCCGCCGCCAGGCCGAACTCGCCCGCGCGCAAGTTGAAAAAGTATTGAAAACCACGAAAGACATGCTGGTGAACGGTTCGCCCGAAATCAACACCACCAAGCAAGTGGAATTCGCAAAAACGATGTTCGAAACGTCGCTCAACAACCTCCGCGAAGTCGGTGAGTTGGTGACCAAGTCGGGCTTTGAGGTGTTCGATGTACTGAACCGCCGCGCCTCGGAATCCATCGAAGAGATGACCGGTGCCGCTGCGAAGACGACCACCAGCAGCAACAGCAAGCGCAAAGCTGCTTAGTTCGGTCTGCCGCCCCGCGTTAAAGGCGGCAGGACACATATAAAGAACGCCGGGGGAGCAATTCTCCGGCGTTTTTTTATGTGTTTCAAGTGATTATCAATCTTCATACAAATGTCACACATAGCCTGAATGCTTTAAGCTAGAGTTCATAATGAATTCTAGGAGCATGTTATGAGCGAAGAAAAAAAGCCGAAAATACTGATCGTAGAAGACGAATACGCTTGTCGAGATCTGTGCCACAAGGGCCTTAAGGAAGCTCTCGGCGAAGACGGATATATTGGCCTAGAGGCCACTACTCACGGGCAAGCGGAAGAGATATTTACGCAGAACCCGGATATTTCGGTGATTATCATGGATGCCTGCCTTGATGGTGACGCTCAGGATACACTCGGTCTTGTCAAAAAATTCCGAGAAACCTTTAAGGGGCCGATGATTGCAGCTTCTCGTCTAGCAGACTATAACACGCTACTATGCAATGCAGGATGCGATTTCAGGGTGAAAAAGAGTCCTAACTTTAACAATAACATCTGGAGCGTTGTGACGACTCAGATACTCCCCCACCTTCAGCAGATGCAGCAACTAGAGCCACCACAACAACCCTCCGGTGATGGCAAGGTAGTGGAAGGCACACTCGGCACAGAACCGGGATGGATGCAGGGTAAAACGGAAGGCGGCGGCAACAGTTAACCCAGCCCCTGCACTTCGCGGGGGAGACGGAGGGTAACCTCTAAGCCCTCAATCTTGCCATCAGCGGCGCGGCGGTTTTCGAGGGTGACCTCGCCGCCATGGCTTTGGGCGATGGCGCGGGCGATGGAAAGGCCAAGGCCGACACCGCCGGTTTCGCTGTTGCGTGATGGCTCCAGCCGCGTGAAGGGCTTGAACACGGTTTCAAATTCGGCTTCGGGAATGCCGGGCCCATGATCGGTGATTTTAATGCGGGCAAAGGTGAGGCTGGTCTCGAGCGCCACCTCGGCACGGCCACCGCCATAACGCAGCGCATTGTCGATGAGGTTGGTGAGCGCTCGGCGCATGGCCATCGGCCGCAGCATGAGGGTGAGTGGTGCGGCAGCGGCGAGGGTGACTTTTCGTTTACCGCGCGTGTAGCCGCTCACGATGTCGGTGACGAGCAGTGCGAGGTCAATCGGCTCCGGTAGCTCCCCCGCATCCCCACGCGCGAAATCGAGATACTCGTCGATCATCTGCTTCATCTCGTCGATCTCGGTGGCGAGCGCGCCACGCGTGGCATCATCCACCTTGCCCATTTCAAGTTCGAGTTTCATGCGGGTGAGTGGGGTGCGCAGGTCGTGGCTGATGCCGGCGAGCATCTCGGTGCGGCTCTGCACATGGCGGCGTGTGCGCTCGGCCATCATCAGAAAGGCGCGGCCTGCACGGCGTACTTCGCTCGCGCCACGGGGGCTGAATCCATCGACCTCCTGCCCCAGACCGAATTGCTCGGCGGCGCGGGCGAGCTGCACAATCGGCCGCACCTGATTGCGCAAAAACAGAATGGCGATGATGGTGAGCAGCAGCGCCGACCCCACCATCCAGGCGATGAAAATAAAGGTGGTGGAACTGGCGAGCCGCTTGCGCGGAAAGCTGAAATCGAGCACGCCGTCTACGGCGTTGACACGGATCGTAACCTCCTCCGGCCCACCGGAGAGGATCTCAACCGGGGAGGTGATGAGCGTGTTTAAATTGTCGTAGAAGGCAGGGAATTTGCGCCGCCCGCGCCCCTCTTTCAGCATCAGTGAGGGTTCGTCATGGTAGGTGACGGTGATGCTGAGGCGCTTGCCGCGGCCGATGGTTTGCTCCAGCGCCTCGCGCGTTCCAAATTCATGCTTGAGGCTGCGGTACTCGTTGGCAAGCATGGCGATATCGGCCGCCGTGGTGGAAGACATATTGCGTACCACACTGTCCCAGTGGCGGTCGTAAAAAATATGCGCGACCAGCAATTGCAACAGCACCACCGGTACCAGCAAAATCAGCAGCGCCCGTGCAAACAGGCTGCCTGGCGCAAAGCGTTTGAGGCGTTTAAAGCGGATCCGCATAGAGCACATAGCCTGCGTGGCGCACCGTTTGCAGATAGATCGGCTTGCCGGGTTGAGGTTCAATTTTCTTGCGCAGGCGATTGATCTGCACATCCACCGAGCGCAGATTCTGGACATCGCCAAGTTGCTCGGCGATGGATTCGCGGCTGACCGCCACCCCAGCTGTGCGCGCGAGAATTTTTAAGCAATCGCTCTCACCGCTCGTGAGGTAAATCACCCGCTCGCCCTGCGTGAGGCGGCCTTGGATGAGGTCGAACCGGTAGTCACCAAACGCGATTGCATCGCGGGGCGCGGGGGTAGGATTCTGACGCGCGAGCATGTTCTGAAGCCGCAGTACCAGCTCGCGCGGGGCGAAGGGCTTGGCGAGGTAATCCGCCGCGCCGGATTCAAGCCCGGCGATGCGGTCATCCGCCTCCGCGCGGGCGGTGAGCAGCAGAATCGGCGGCGCATCGCCCTTCTTGCTGAGGCGTGCGGCATAGGCGAGGCCGGTCTCGCCCGGCATCATCACGTCGAGCACGAGTGCATCCGCACCGAAGGTCGCGAGCAGCGCATCGGCCTCCGAGGTGCCGTTCGCGGTCGAGACGAAAAACCCATGCTCGCTGAGATATTGCTTGAGCAGTGCGCGCAGGCGCTCGTCGTCGTCGACGACCAGGATGTGGGGGGTGTTAGCGGTGAGGCTCATGCGGGTGAGTATAGTTGCACGTCCGTCTATTGCAACGTAATCACGCTCACTTGGCGGCCATAATCCGGCTCGCCGCGGAGCGTGGTGCGGCGGTAGCTGAAGAAATCGGCCTCGCGCACGCATGTATCCATAGCAAGGTTACTGACCTTTGCCAAGCCCGCTGCCGCAAGGCGTGTGGTGATATAGGCGGGCAGGTCGAAATAATGATGCCTCGCACGCGTGCTGCGTGTGAAGAAATTTTCCTGTTCCAGCGTGCTGAAGCGATCAAAAAATTCCGCGCCGACCTCATAGCTCGCTTGCGCGATGGTGGGCCCGAGCACGGCGTGGATGTTTTCCGTGCGTGCACCTAAACTTTGCATCGAGCGCAGTGTCGCTTCGAGGACGCCGCCGACGGCACCTTTCCACCCCGCATGCGCGGCGCCGATGACGCGGGCGACCGGGTCGGCAAACAGCACAGGCCCGCAATCGGCCGTAAGGATGCCGAGTGCAATGCCAGGCGTGGCAGTGACCATGGCGTCTGCCTGTGGTTTGTTCGCGGGGTCAACGGGCGCGGTGAGGGTCACCACCTCCGCCGAATGGATTTGATAGAGCGTTGAAAGTTGTGATGCGGGAAGCGCAAAATGCGCAGCGACGCGGCGGCGGTTTTCGGCGATATGCGCGGCATCATCGCGGCTGCCGACGCCGCAATTGAGCCCCGCATAGATGCCCTCGCTCACGCCGCCCTCGCGGCCGAAGAAGCCGTGGCCAATGCCGGGCAGGGTGAGGGTGGGGTGGGTGAAGGGGGTCATGCGTTACTCTCCAAACCCGGGCACATCGCGTGCGTCGGCGGTAATGGCGATGACTTTGAACAGCTCACCCATCGCCTGCGGGGAGATGAGGCGCTCGAGGCCGTTTATGAGATGTGGTTTTTGTTCCGGCGTGGCCTGACGCAGCAGCATTTCAAGTCGCAGTTCCGCCCCCATGCGGCGCAAAAATTCACCTTGCGTGATGAGCCCATGCACGCGCGTGCCCGCATCCCCCGCGATGCGCATGAGGGTCTGAAAATCGACATGCGCGGTGATGTCGGCATCGCCGGGCGCTTCGAGCACGGGGTGAAATACGTGGGATTTGACTGCCTGCAGCGTGTCGCTATGCGCCTCGCCGAGATAGCCGTAATCGATGATGAGCGAGCCGCCGCCATGCTGGGCAATCTGCTGCGAAATCTGCCGCATGATGCTGCGCGAGGCGGGGGATTGCTCCATCACCGTGCCGGGCGCAATGACGCTGCCGCTCTTGGCCAGCGCCAGCCCCGGCTCGCCGAGAGTGAAGATGAATTTCTGCGTTTCTTCGTCCCACCCCACGCGGCGCTCGCGCACGCCTTCTGCGGTCATCACCTGCTGCTTGATCGGCAGCGCATCGAAAAATTCGTTGGCAATGAGGAGTGTTTTGTTCTGCGGCAGCTCGTCGATGCTGTCGAGCCATTCGATGCGCGGATGCTCGTGGCGCAGGCGCATATATTGCGCGTTGGCGAGCACCGGGCTGGTCTCGACCATGTGGATGGTGACGGCGTCGTGAAACCCGGCGGTCGATTTGGTGGCGCGCAGCACATCTGCCATCAGCGTGCCGCGTCCGGGTCCGAGCTCCACAAGGCTCACCGCGCCGCCGCCCGTTTGTTTCCATACTGTGGCGCACCAGACGCCGATCATCTCGCCGAAGATTTGCGAGATTTCCGGTGCGGTGATGAAGTCGCCCCGCGTGCCGAACGGGTCGTGCTTGCGGTAATAACCATGCTCCGGATGGCCGAGCGCGAGCGCCATATAGTCGGCGATGCTGATGCTCCCCTCGGCGAGGATGCGGTCACGGGTGAGCGTATAATCGTCCAGTGCTAGCCGCTAGTGCTAGTCGCTAGTCATACACAACGGAGGACGATGTTCTGCCTTCAGGCCGCTTTCTCCGATCTGTTAACATAAAAAACGCTCCTGAACATCCTTATATAAAACAAGGAACGTTCAGAAGCGTTAATTTACAAACATCTTCAAAGATGTTTGTCACGGCAACAACTCCTGATTATTATATCAGCAGTTAATGCTAGCGCCACGATAGCGGGGGCTAGAAGAGTAAGACAGAACAGCCATATAGGTGTATTTTCTGAACTTACGCCGTCTGTAAATAATAAAACTAATAAGTTGTTCATACCTACGAGTTTATGCCTTGCCTTAGGAGCGTACAGCAAAGCGATTTATAATCTGCCCCTGATCAAGTTGCCTTTGTGCTTTCATGAAATGAAAAACAGAAAGACAGACAAGAACAGAACCATCTTACCCGAATTTTGGCATAAGAAATGTGACAGTTTTGTGAAGATTGATGGTTAAGCGCTTTTTGCCGTTATCACTGCCCACAGCCCCACCGCGATCATCGGCAGGCAGAGAAGCTGCCCCATGGTGAGGCCGAAGGTGAGGAAGCCGAGCTGTGCATCGGGCTCGCGGAAGAACTCCACCGTGAAGCGCGACAGCGCATAGCCGATGAGAAACAACCCGCCGAGCATACCGCGCCGCGCCAGCGCATTCGTGCGGGTGGCGAGGGTGAAGAGCAGCGCGAAGAGGAGGATGCCTTCGAGCGCGGCTTCGTAAAGCTGGCTGGGGTGCCTTGGCAGCGCGCCGCCGTTTGGAAAAATAATGCCCCACGACGCATCCGTCACGCGGCCATACAGCTCGCCGTTGATGAAGTTGGCGCAGCGCCCAAGGAACAGGCCGATGGGTGCCGCGACGGCGAAACGATCCATCAGCGCCAACCAGGAGATGTGGTAGCGACGCGCGAAGAGGTAGAACGCTGCGAGCACGCCGATAAGCCCGCCATGGAATGACATGCCGCCCTGCCACACCGCAAAAATATCTGTCGGATGCGAAAGGAAGTGGGGAAAATTATAAAACAGTACATAGCCCACGCGCCCGCCGAGGATGATACCGAGCACAGCGTAGAGAATCACATCGTCGCGCGCTTTGGCGGTGAGGAGGGGGGCGCGCCGATCATCCAGCCACGTCACCATTTTGTACGCGATGAGTATGCCGACCACATAGGCCAGCGCATACCAGCGGATGACCAGTGGGCCGATTTCAAGCGCGATGGGGGAGATGTCGGGGAAATTCATGGGTTGCTCCCGGCTCGGTCTGCTGAACTCGCCATGGAGCGCCGCTTCGCGGGCTCATGGCTGACTCGCGCTCCTGCGCTCGCAGTTTCGTGCCTAAAAATACTGATCGCCCTTCATCAGGTAGTTCTGGATGTAGTCTTTCACCCCGTCTTCGAGGGAATAGAACGCGTCCTTATAGCCAGCCGCGCGCAGGCGATCCATTTTCGCTTCGGTGAGGTACTGGTATTTGCTGCGCAGTTCCTCCGGCATGTCGATGAAGGTGATGGCGGGCGCTTTGCCAACAGCGGTGAAGGTCGCGGTTGCCAAATCCTTGAAGCTGCGCGCCTTGCCGGTGCCGAGGTTGAACAGGCCGTTCACACCCGGATTGGCCAGCAACCAGGCGACGACTTTGACGCAGTCTTTCACATAGAGGAAATCGCGCAGTTGTTCGCCGTCCTTATAGTCGTCGCGGTAGCTGTGGAACAGCTTGACCGGGCGGCCATGGGTGGCGTGCGGGAAAATCTGGTTCACGACCGACCGCTGGTCCTCCTTATGGTATTCGTTCGCGCCATAGACGTTGAAGAATTTGAGCCCTGCCCATTGCGGCGGCGTGGCCTCTTTCGCTCTCGCTAGCGAGACGAACTGGTCGAACAGATGTTTGCTCCAGCCATAGGCGTTGAGCGGTTTGAGCTTGATGAGCGCGTCGATGCTGTTGTCGTCATCGAACCCGGCATCACCATTGCCGTAGGTCGCGGCGGAGGAAGCGTAGATGAAGCGTTTTTTGTTTTTCGTCGCCCAGTTCCACAGCAGCTTGGAGAGGGTGAAGTTGGTGGCCAAAATCAGGTCGACATCCGTCTCTGTCGTCGACGATACCGCGCCCATATGCACGATGGCTTCGAGCTCGTTTTTGTTGAGCTCCAGCCAGTCGAAAATCTGCGCCGGGGCAATGACCTCGAAAATGCGGTGCTTGGCGAGGTTGCGCCATTTGTCGGTGCTGCCGAATTCATCCGCCACAATCACGCGGTAGTCGGTATGATCCGCCAATGTGCCCGCGATGTTGCTGCCGATAAATCCGCCGCCGCCGGTGACCAGAATCCGTTTCATAGATGCCTCAATGCAAGTTGCTGGGGCAAGTGTAGTGAGTCCGGGGGGCAGAGTCCAGAGTTCAGAGCCGAGAGTTCAGGGTTCAGGGTTCAGAGTGCGCCGCGCTGTTGCCGAGAAAGCATGGCTGCAGATTCCCTATTCACAACGCAGCGTTCGCTGCTATAGTCCGGCCATGCTCAAAGACAAACATCTGGTCGATGACCTTGCCAAAATGTTCTCCGGCGCGGCCGGGGCAGCGATGGATATGCGCCGCGAACTCGAAGCCCTCGTCGCCGATAAAATCGAGCGCGTGTTCGCCCGCGGGCATTATGTGACGCGCGAGGAATTCGAGGTCGTGCGCGACATGGCCGCCAAGGCGCGGGCTGAGAATGAGCGCCTCAGCGCTGAGTTAGCGAAGTTGAGGAAGTAGGTTTAACCGGATTTCCAGAACATGTCACCCCGTGGTAAACACAGGGTGACAGCCCTATTTTGGTTGGGTACGAGCGCAGAACCCCCAATCTTCACAAAACTGTCACATTCAGGGGCGGCGTAATATGCTATTTTACCCTTAGTCTTTCGTTATTTGTGCCCTTTTGATTTTCAAAAACACGCATAACGCTAAGGACTATTCTGAAGCAGCCGCTTTGGGATTACAGTCCGCAAGGACTCAACTATGTAAATTTTAACTATGATATGAATATACAACCAATAAAGGAGAATTGGGGCAGCTTTTTGCTTACCTTCGTACTCCTTGTTTTGGGAGCAGGTTTCTTTTTATTTTCCAAACCCTGTTTGGCAAACTCAATCTTCAGCCTAGGGCTGGTGATTGGAGGTATAATCTACGCCATAAAAATGGCGCAGATTTTATACAAAAAAGAAGCAGCTTCTGAAACGAACCGCTCGGAGACTAGCAATGACTAGTCTCCAAACATCTGCTCTGCATGAAGGCTTTATGCCCGATTGTATCAGATGTTTTTTTTACCCCCACTTCGCCGCCCACCACCATCCCTAGCGGCGCGATGCACAGACCCCACTATATTTTGATGGATTTTTATTTCCGCCTGTGTTTCACTCATTTTGTGCCGCACCTGCGAGAGCACGTGAAGAGCATGGACAGACTACCCGGCAAGTAACCCTGGGTCATTTTAATGAGGAGCACTCATGTCCACAGTTCATTCCGTCGACGTTGCCGTTACTGCCCAAAACCCCCTCGATATCGCCGAACAACTGGTCGATGGCCGCGACTGGCTGTTTGACCGGCCAGACGAGGCCGAGCTGGTCGCCGAAGTCACCGGCAACTGGTGCAATTACCGTATCTGGTTTGCCTGGCAGCCCGACCTCGGCGCGATGATGTTCACCTGCGCGTTCGACAGCAAAATCCCCGCCGCCTCGCGCAGCAAAATGTACCCCATGCTCGCCGCGGTGAACGAGAAAATGTGGCTCGGCCATTTCGACATGGGCACCGAAGACGGGGTGGTCATGTTCCGCCACGCGATGCTGCTTTCCGGCAACGGCGCCGCCTCGCCCGAGCAGCTCGAAGACCTGATGGACATCGCCATCGCCGAGTGCAACCGCTTCTACCCCGCGTTCCAATCGGTGCTGTGGGGCGGCAACTCGGTCGAAGAGGCGCTCAACATCGCGCTGCTGGATACGGTGGGCGAGGCGTAGGGGCTTCGCCGCGTTTTAAAGCGTCACCACCACCGCATCGGCGGCTTCGTTCGCTTTGCGGCGGGCGTTGGTGATGTCCTCGCCCAGCGCGAGGGCGACGCCCATGCGGCGATGGCCTGTGACCTCCGGTTTGCCGAACAAACGTAGTTGTGTATCCGGCGCGGCGAGGGCGGCGGTGAGGTTGGAAAATTGCACCTGCTTGGAATGGCCATCGACGAGGATGACGCGCGAGGCCGCTGCGCCATGCTGACGAATCGCCGGAATCGGCAGGCCGAGAATCGCCCGCGCATGCAGCGCAAACTCCGACAGATCCTGCGAGATGAGCGTGACCAGCCCCGTATCATGCGGCCGTGGCGAGACCTCGCTGAAGATGACGTCGTCGCCCTTCACGAAAAGCTCCACGCCGAATAATCCGTAGCCGCCGAGTGCGTCGGTGACTTTTTTCGCGATCTCTTCTGCAGCCTCGCGCGCAGCGCGCGACATAGGCTGAGGCTGCCAGGATTCCTGATAATCCCCGCCTTCCTGCCGGTGACCGATGGGCGCGCAGAAGCTTGTGCCGCCGACATGACGCACGGTGAGGAGCGTGATTTCGTAGTCGAAATCGATGAAGCCCTCGACGATGACGTGCGTGCCGCCGGTGCGCGATTCTTCGCAAGCAATCTTCCAGGAATCTGCGATTCCATGCGAATTTTTTATCACACTCTGTCCCTTGCCCGAGGAGCTCATGATGGGTTTCACCACGCAGGGAATGCCGATGGCGGCGACGGCGGCGCGGAACTCGGCTTCGTTGGTGGCGAAGCGGTAGGGCGAGGTGGGCAGGCCCAGCTCCTCGGCGGCGAGGCGGCGGATACCCTCGCGGTTCATGGTGAGCTGGGTGGCGCGTGCCGTCGGTACTACGCTAAATCCTTCGTCCTCCAAGGCACGAAGTGCCCCGGTGGCGATGGCTTCGATTTCGGGGACGATGAGATGGGGCTTTTCGGCGAGGATGATCTCCCGGAGTTTTTCGCCGTCGAGCATGGAGAGCACGTAGCTGCGGTGCGCGACCTGCATGGCCGGGGCGTTTTCGTAGCGGTCGAGCGCGATGATCTCCACCCCGTAGCCCGCGAGCGCGATGGCGACTTCCTTGCCCAGCTCGCCGGAGCCAAGCAGCATGACTTTTTTTGCAGTGGGGGAGAGCGGTGTGCCGATGCGGGTCATGGGAGGCCTTGAGGTTAGTGATTATGGCTAAGGGGTTAGCAGGGCGGTAGCTTTTTGTCATCCATCCCGCGAGGGTTATAAATCTTCATAAAACTGTCACATTTCTTATGCTCGGATTCGGGTAAGATTAGTTCTGTTCATGCTGTATTTCTGTTTTTCATTCCTATGAAAACGCAAAGACAACTTGATCAGGGGCAGATTATAAATCGCTTTGCTGTACGCTCCTAAGGCAAGGCATAAACTAAGGGTTGTGAACAACTTATTAGTTCTTTTATTTACAGACGGCGTAAGTTCAGAAAATGCACCTATATGGCTGTTCTGTCTTACTCTTCTAGCCCCCGCTATCGTGGCGCTAGTATTAACTGCTGATATAATAATCAGGAGTTGCCGTGACAAACATCTTTAAGATGTTTGTAAATTAACGCTTCTGAATATTCCTTAGTTTTATACAAGGATGTTCAGGAGCGTTTTTTATGCGCACCACTCACATAAAATAATACGGGTTCACATCGATTTTGATGCGTACGCCGGTGAATTTCTGGCCGTCGAGCCAGGCACGCAGGGTGCGCTGCAAATGAATGCCCGGCTTGGCTTTGACGAGGATGCGGTAGCGGAACTGGCCGCGCAGTTTCGACAGGGGCGCGGGCGCGGGGCCGAGCACGGTGAGGCGCGGATCGACCGGTGCGGATTGGGCGAGGATTTGCCCGGTGCGGCGGACTTTTGCTTCATCCACCCCATCCAGCAAAATCGCGGCGAGGCTTCCAAACGGCGGCCAGCCTCCGGCGCGGCGCTCCTTGGCTTCGAGCGCCATCAGTCGCGCGCGATCATGCGCGGCGAGGGATTGCATGACCGGGTGCTGCGGCTCATAGGTTTGCACCAGCACGCGGCCAGCCAGTTCGCCGCGCCCGGCGCGTCCACCGAGCTGGTGGAGGAGTTGATAGCTGCGCTCGCCCGCGCGCAGGTCGGCACCGCTGAGGCCGACATCCGCATCAACCACGACGACCAATGTGAGGCGCGGGAAATGGTGCCCCTTGGCCACCATCTGCGTGCCGACGATGATATCGACCTCGCCGCGCTCAATCGCCTCCCATGTCCCGGCGGCGATGGCTTCGTCGGAGGAGAGGATGGCGAGGGAGGGAGGTTTTTCGCCCTCTTGCGCATGGGCGAACATCGCCCGCGCTTCTTCGGCGATGCGCTCGACGCCGGGGCCGCAGGGGGCGAGCATCGCCGCGTCGGCATTGCAGCTGGGGCATTTTTTCGGCATCGGTTCGCGGTGGTCGCAGTGATGGCAATGGAGGCGGCTGTTGCTGTGCACGGTGAGCCACGCGCTGCAATCCGCGCATTGGAAACGATGGCCGCAATGGCGGCAGAGCAGCAGCGGCGCATAGCCGCGGCGGTTCAAAAACAGCAGCACCTGCTCGCCGCGCGCGAGGGTTTCGAGCATTTCTTTTTTGACGAGCGGTGAGAGGAAATCGCCCCGCTCCGGCGGGTGAATGCGCATGTCGATGAGTTCGACGGCGGGCAGCCCCGCAGCGCCAAAACGCTCCGGCAAAGTGAGGGCGCGGTACTTGCCCTCGCGCACGTTCTCGAGCGTTTCAAGCGACGGCGTGGCGGAGGCGAGGATGATGGGAATGCCCTCGAAGCGGGCGCGGGCGACGGCCATGTCGCGCGCGTGGTAGAGCACGCCGTCTTCCTGCTTGTAGCTGGGGTCGTGCTCCTCATCGACGATGATGAGCGAGAGGTTGGCGAACGGTAAAAATAGCGCCGAGCGTGCGCCGACCACGACCTGCGCCTCGCCGCGCGCGATGGCCTGCCAGGCGCGGGATTTTTGCACCGGCGTCATCCGCGAATGCCAGACGATGGGTGCCGCGCCGAAGGTTTTTTCAAACCGCGCGAGCCATTGGTGGGTCAGTGCAATTTCGGGGAGGAGGATGAGGAGTTGTTTATTGGAAGGGGGCGTTCCGCCGCCGTTGGCTCGCAAACTCGCCCTTTCCGCTTCGCTCCAAGACGCTTCGCTGACCCCCTCGCTTCGCTTCGCTCGCGGCTCGCCATGGGAGGCTACGCACGGCTCACTACTGGCACTGTTCTGTAACATCGCCGCGATGGCGTGGAAATAGACCTCCGTTTTGCCGGAGCCGGTGACGCCGTCGAGCAGGATGGGTTTTTCCGGCGCGGTGAGCAATGCCTCGGCCACCTGCTGCTGCGCGGGGGTGAGGGTGGGGAGGGTGATATTCCACGGCGCGGGCGCATAGGGTTTCTTTGGTGCCTTCGCCGCGTGGGCGAGGCCGCACAGCGACAGCACCGCACCCTTCGGGGCGAGCGTAAACTCTGCTACCCAGTCGAGCCACTGGCGATAGGAAAGCGGCAGCGGCGGCAAGTTCTCGATGACGCGGGTGATGGGTTTGAGTTGGAATTTTTTCCCTGAAGGGGGCATCGCCCCCTTCGCTTCGCTGACCCCCTCCGCACGCGGCTCGCGCCGTAAAGCGCTACGCAGGCCTGAAGCAGCGCTACTATTGCCTTCCGGCGCAGCCTGCCACACCACCCCCACGAGCTTTCGCCCGGCCAGCGTCGCCTCGACCACGGCGCCTTCTGGCGTGCCGATGGGTACGAGATAGTCGAACGGCGCCGGCACCAGCGCGGGCATCAGCACCGGGGCGGAAGAGGAGGGTTGCACTGATGGCGCGTCCATTCTATGGGTTTCCTAGCATTCGTATGGCATTCATATTTAGGAGCAAGAGACATGAAGTTCTTCGTTGATACCGCAGACATCGCCGAAATCAAAGACCTCGCTGCAACCGGGTTGCTCGATGGCGTGACCACCAACCCCAGTCTCATTAAAAAAGCCGGGCGCGACTTCAAGGAAGTCATCGCCGAAATCTGCGCGGTGACGGATGGCCCGGTGAGCGCCGAAGTCGTGGCCATGGAGTTCGACGGCATGGTGAAGCAAGGCGAAGACCTCGCCAAAATCGCGAAAAACGTGACGATTAAAGTGCCGCTGACCATCGACGGACTCAAGGCCTGCCGCCATTTTCGCGATCAGGGGATTATGGTGAACGTGACGCTGTGCTTCTCGGCGGCGCAGGCGCTGCTCGCCGCCAAAGCGGGCGCGAGCTTCATCTCGCCGTTCGTCGGGCGGCTCGATGATGTCGGCAGCGATGGGTTGACGCTGATCCACGACATCGTGACGATTTACAATAATTATGATTTCGAGACCGAGGTGCTGGTCGCCTCCGTGCGCAACCCGATCCATATTGTCGAATCCGCGAAAATGGGCGCCCATGTGGTGACGGCTCCGGCCAGCGTGCTCAAAGCGCTGGTGAACCACCCGCTGACAGACCGTGGCCTCGAGATTTTCATGAAGGATTGGGCCGCGACCGGGCAGAAGCTTTAGAAACCCAAAGTCAATCTATTAGGGGTAGGTATGGTTTTAGTAAACGACAGGGGTGTGATAGAAGGAAGCGTTTGAGTTTCTAAATTGAGTGGCATGATGCCGCGTTCTTGATTGTAGTGCACAAGCACCCCAGAGTTGACCATCTCTTTTATGAAGGCAAGAATAGAAACCGTCGGATCACTTTCATAAGGCGCCAGCTTTTTGCGCATTGCCTCGAACCCTGGCTGTGAAATGGCATTCCATCGCTCTTTAGTAATACCATCTGCAAGGAAGAAGAACTGCACACCTTTTTCCATTGCTTCATCCATAGATGTCAGATGCGCCGTCACACAGCGTGCAATATCGACGGGTGATTTGCTGACCCATTCTCCCATGGGGTTGCCGTCTTTGTCGTGTACTTGCTGAAATGCGTTATTAGCAGGAATCTTGTAAATCGTCGGCGAAGAATGTTTTAAACGTTCGAAGAATGCGGGGCGATCGGCAATAATCGAAAGTGGAACAGAGGAACCATCTTTCAAATTATGTACGCCGGTGCTGCACATGAAACAATATGGTTTGGCTCCCTCCATCCTATTCGGATTGAGAAGTTTGAATGCATAAGCATAGGCTGCGCCTTGGTTCGTACCGGCGAAGAGTAGCGGACCCTCATGCTCACTTTGCTTAGATGTTCCCTCAAATTGATAATGAACACAGGTCTTTTGCCCTTGCGGATTGGGCATTAACTGATCGCCTTCAATCCGGTTTGGTGTGGAGTGATAAAGAATGGGCTTTTTGTTCATCCCCGACACTATCATTTATACTTGGTTCGTTGTGTGACAATTTGATGACATTTTGAGGGTGGCAACCCCGCATCACTTGCCCAAAAAACGGCGAGAACCCTTAAAAATGCCTGTTCTACCGTGAGTGTTGCCGGTTTTTCTGCTAGGGTGAAGCCTCAATGAGCGAGGATTCATGAGCAATACCCTGCCCCAACCGGATGTGCTCGGTGCCGAGATGACCAAAAAACTGGTGATCGAGTATCTGAAGACCAACCCGCAATTTCTGGCCGAGCACCCGGATTTGTTCGAGGTGCTGACCCCGCCGGAGCAGCAGCATGGGCGCGGGGTGATCGATTTCCAATATTACGCGATTGATAATTTGCGCCGCACCAACCGCAAAATCAAAGACCGCATGGGCAGCCTCGTCACCAGCGCGCGTGAAAATATGTCGGTGCAGCAGCAGGTGCAGCGGGCGGTCGTCTCCACCATCCGCGCCCGCAATCTCGAAGAGTTGCTTGAGGTGCTGACCACCGACCTCATGACCTGGTTCGACATCGACATCGTACGGCTTGCCATGGAGTCCGACATGGCAGGGCTTTATGACACGTATTACCATGAGGATAATTACTCCGGCATCTGCTTCGTGCCGAATGGAACGGCCAACGCCGTGTTACTCGGCGAGAAAGTGCGGCTGATTGCCGATACGCAGGTGGAGCCGCCGATCGGTTTTGAAATGGTATTCGCCGAATGTTCGAGCCTGGTGCGCTCGAGCGCGCTGGTGCGGCTCGACCTGCCGACCATCAAGCGTCCGGCGATTCTCGCTTTCGGCGTGCGCCACGAAAACCGCTTCCACCCGCATCAGGGTGGGGAGCTGCTCGGTTTCCTTGGGGAAGTGATGAGCATTGTGCTTGACCGCTGCCTGACCGAGAGCGATTTTACGGGGTAGAGGTTTGTTGCTTGAAGGGGGTATCGCCCCCTTCGCAGCGCTGCTGCTGACCCCCTCCGCTTCGCGGCTCGCGCCGAAAAGCGCTACGCGAAACATTCTTTAACGTGGATTCTGATGACAAAAACCGCCACCGCACCACCACCAATCGCTGCTGAAGTGAGTGCGCATTTGCGCGCGTGGCTCAAAGAAATGGCGGGGGTGCGCCGCGCGAGCATGCATTCGGTGACGGCCTATATGCACGACGTATCGGGCTTCCTTGCGTTTTTATTTCAACATTACGGCAAGGCGCTGTCGCTTGCGGAGCTTGAGAAAACCGAGGAGCGCGATATCCGCGCCTGGCTCGCCTACCGCGCGCAGAAAGGCTATGCGAAATCCAGCAACGCGCGGGCACTTTCTGCGGTGCGCACCTTCTTCAAACATCTGAATACCCATGCCGGCATCCGTAACCTCGCGGCGCTGCAAACAGCGACCCCCAAGCGCGACAAGCCACTGCCCAAAGCACCGAGTGAGGCACAGGCACGCGCCGCGCTCGAGCGTTTTTCGGAGCGTAACCCTGAGCCGTGGATCGCTGCGCGTGACCACGCGATCGCGCTACTGCTCTATGGCTGCGGCCTACGCATCAGCGAGGCGATGAACCTTACTCTTGCGGATGTGGCACATAGCGGCAGCAGCTTGCGCATCCTCGGCAAAGGGAACAAGGAACGGCAGGTGCCGCTGCTCACCCTCGTGCGCAAAGCAATTGAGGAGTACCTCGCGCAGTCGCCATACCATTGGCATCAGAACGCAGGCTATCCGCTGTTCGTGGGCGCGCGGGGGAAGAAATTACAACCCGCCGTATTCACTCGCTGCTTGCAGCAATTGCGCCGCGAGATGGGGCTGCCCGAAAGCCTGACGCCGCATGCGCTGCGCCATGGATTTGCAACCCATCTGCTTTCGCGTGGGGCAGAGCTGCGCGACATTCAGGAGCTGCTCGGTCATGTGAGCCTTTCGACCACGCAGCGTTATACGCATGTTGATTCTGCACGGCTGATGGAGGCGTATAATGCCGCACATCCGAGTGCTGTGGAGTAGTTATTTTCCTGAAGTGGGCATCGCCCCCTACGCGGCTAAAGCCGCTGACCCCCTCCGCAAGCGGCTCGCCATGGAAGGCTACGCACGATAATCACGAATGTTATTACTACGACCCGCTTCTCCTGCTGCAATATAGGGCATGCTGCGACGCAGTATAAATGACATCTATTTCAAATGCATTTCACTTGCTGCAGCGCATGACTATGGTGCAGCGCCGCATGCAATTGCCATGATTTATGCTGCAGTTTGTGCTATAAAGAAAGTGAGGATAAACCTCAGAAAGTGTAAGGGTAGATTTATGAAACTGATTCATGTGATTTCGTTGCTTCTTATCGTTATTGGCGGCCTGCATTTCGCACTCTCCGCAATCGGGATGAATATTATGGGGACGCTGTTTGGCTCCATCAATATGAACATCGTGAACCTGTTGGTTGGTATTGCTATCATCCATCATGTGCTTCCGAGCGTGAAAGCTGTGATTGGGGCTAAATAGTTCCCACTAGCAACGCCGGCGCGGATAACCGCTGCCGAGTGAATCAAGACCCCGTCGGAGACATCCGGCGGGGTTTTGTGTTTTTGGGTGGCTCGCCCGGCTCGCTGGCATCCGTTCTGTGAATGTGATAGTCGATAGCCATGACCATGCTCACCCCTGAACAACTGCTCAACGCCTATCGCAACGGCTATTTTCCGATGGCGCTTTCGCATGACGACCCCGAGCTTTACTGGTTCGCACCGGAGGAGCGCGGGGTGATTCCGCTTGAGGGGTTCAACATTCCGCGTGGGCTGCGGCGGGCGATGAAATCGCGTGACTATACGGTGACGTTCGACCGCGATTTCGAGGGCGTGATTCGCGCTTGTGGGCAGGTGAATGCGACGCGCGATGAGACCTGGATCAACGCCGAAATCATTGCGCTCTACACCGCGCTTCACCGCATGGGTCATGCGCACTCGGTGGAGGTCTGGGAGGCTGCGCCTGAGGCAAAAGAAGATTCTTGCGTAGCCTCCCATGGCGAGCCCGAAGGGCGGGGGTCAGCGCAACGCGCGAAGGGGGTAAGACCCCCTTCAGGTAAATTAGTTGGTGGCCTCTACGGCGTGTCCATCGGCGGGGCGTTTTTCGGCGAGAGCATGTTTTCGCGCGCGGCGGATGCGAGCAAGATTGCGCTGGTCGCGCTCGTCGAGCGGCTGCGCGCGGCGGGCTATACGCTGCTCGACACGCAATATGTGAACGAGCACCTAAAGCAGTTCGGCGTGATGGGGATTCCGAAAGCGGACTATATGATGAAGTTAGAGAAGGCTCTCAGTGCTTCGCCCAACCCCTCGATGCGTTTTTCGACAGCCTCGGTGCGCAGTGGCGCTGCATCCGCATCCAGCTTGAGCGACACTTCACCATCGTGAAAGGTGAGGCGCGCATGGTGCAGATTGCCCGCCTTGCCGCCGCTGAGCTGGAAGGCGAGGTTGGCCGCGAGGCCGACGCAGCGTGCCCAGAGCCGCTCGCGTTCATCGAGTAAACTCACGCCGGATTTATCGCCCCGCCAGCGCGTCTGATAGCGGTGATAGAGCGCAAGCGCGAGCATCAGCCGCTCTTTATGGTCCATGCCCTTGAGCGAGGATTGCATGATGCGCGAAAACGCCCAGTTGGCGCGGAAATTCGGATCGATCGCCCAGGCGATTTCGGAGAGTTTCGCGAGTGCCATGCGCAGGCGCTGCCACACGAGCGGCTCACGCGCAAACAGCGGCGTCATCCAGTCGTAAAGCTCTGTCGCGTAACTGCCGGAACGCCCGAGTAGCGCGGCGAGGTCGGCAGCGGACGCAAGCAACGGGTCTTCCTTCTGCAGCCGCTCGGAAAGCAGGTCGTAGAAGAAGCCTTCGCGGATACCGCTGACGGAAAACCGCACCTCCTGCGCGCCCGACACGGCGAGCAATTTTTGCAGCACCAGCGCGGTGGGCATAATGGTCTGCGCGCGCTTGGGGCTGAGGCCGGGCAGCGCGGCAATCTCGGCAGCGGACATATCCGTCAGCCGCTCGCAAAGCTGGGTGACGGCGCGGCGGCTCATTGCATATTCATGCACGAGGCTTAAGGGGTAATGCGTTTTTTTGATGTGGAGTTTGGCGAGCGCGCGGAAGCCGCCGCCAATGGCATAGATGGTGGGCGGTGCGAGATTTTTGAGCCAGGGCACAGCTTTCAGCTCGTCGTGAATCAAGTCCTCCATGCGCCCGCGTTTGCCGTCGCTGGCATCGAGCACGCGCAAGTTACCGAGATGACAGCTCACCACCTCGCCGATGCGTGAACGCTCGACCGTGGCCAGCTCCATCGACCCGCCGCCCAGATCCGCCGACAGCCCGAAGGGGTCGTGGAAGGAGGAAAGCACGGCTTTGGCGGCCAGTTCCGCCTCGCGCTCGCCGCTGATGGTGGTGATTTTCGCGCCGAGTTTTTTCTCCAGCGATTTCACCCAGGCCGCGCCGTCGCTCGCGTCGCGCACGGCGGCGGTGGCGATGATGTCGAGGCTTGCCACCTCAAGCCGTTTGGCCATGACGAGGAAGCGCGCAATGGCGAGCTCCGCCTGCTTCACGCCATCCGGATTCAGCCGCCCGGTTTTGGCAAGCCCTTTGCCCAGCGCGCACATATATTTCTCGTTAAACACCGGCAGTGGCACGCGTTTAAGCGCGTGATACACCACCATCCGCACCGAGTTGGAGCCGATATCGATAATGCCGATGAGCCCTTTGGGGTGGTCGGCCGTGGGGATGGGGTAGGTGATGGGCATGGGCGGGTTATAGCAGCGAATGCTGCGTGGTGAATAGGGAATAGTGGGGTGTCGGCAACTCCCTCCCCCTTAGGAGGAGGGTTGGGGTGGGGCCGTTCCATGCCGAGACCTCACCTCATGATGGCCCCCTCCTAACCTCCCCCCTAAGGGGGGAAGAACGACGGAGTGCAACGCCCGCCGCCGCGGCGTGTGAGGGGCACAAGCGGTTGTTTTTTCAGGACGCTGGAAAAAATGCTAAAATCGACAAAATATTAATGAAAAATTAACGCATCAAAGATACACTTCTGGTAAAGTGTCTGTCGATAATATTCTTATTATGACCCCTAATTTGGAGAAGCAAACATGTCTGACAATCACCCTAAATCTGAACCGACCGCTGCAGAGATGAAATTCTATCTTGCTCTGAAGAAGGCCTACGAAAAAGATGGCGGTCTCTCGGAGGTTGAAAAAAAGGCGCTCAGCGTAGTACGTTCTGTGTTGAATCAAAAAGGTCAGGCTTCAGCGGAGGAGATTCAGGAAACATTGAGTATCTCATTGGATATGATGTCCCTAAGTCCCAGAGATTTACGGGCGTTTGCGAGCACTCTCGAAGGTGCGTCCTCTGAAGATAAGATGTCATTTATAAAGACAGCGCGCGATCGTCAGCAGGCACAACGCGAGAAAAATGCCCAAGAAATCGAATTGCCCAACGTTCCTAATATTGCAAAGAAATCAGGTCTTGAACTTTAAGAAAGAGCATTACAGTCATATTTGACTCACTTCTTTTTCTTCCGCGTGGCGGGTGCGCCGGCCATTTCGGCGTTGGTGAGTTGGGCGAGGGCTTTGCCGCGGCCGGAGAGGCTCGGGTTGTTCATGAAATAATCATGCGCGGCGAAGGCGGTGGGGTCGTTGCTGATGCGTTCATAGGTTCCATCTGCACGCAGCGACCAGCTTTGGCGCGCATCCTTTAAATTGGCGACCATAATCTGCTGCAGCACTTGCGCATGTACCGTCGCGTTCTCGATCGGCACCATCACCTCTACCCGGCGGTCGAGGTTGCGCGCCATCCAATCCGCTGAGCTGATGTAGACTTTCGCATTCGGCGACGGCATGGGCGCGCCGTTGCCGAAGCAGTAAATCCGCGCATGTTCGAGGAAGCGGCCAACGATGGATTTCACATGGATATTTTCCGAGAAGCCGGGGATGCCGGGTTTCAGCGCGCACACGCCGCGCACGATCAACTCGACCTGCACCCCGGCCTGGCTCGCGACATAGAGCGCGTCGATGATTTCCTCGTCGATCAGCGCGTTCATTTTTGCCCAGATGGAGGCCGGGCGACCCGCCTTCGCATGCTCGATTTCAGCGGCGATATGGCGCAGGAAATGCTTGCGTAAATTCAGCGGCGCGACGGAAAGTTTCTTGAACCGTTCCGGTTTTGCATATCCAGTAATATAGTTAAATACGTACCCCGCATCCTGGCAGAAAACCTCATCCGACGTGAAGAAGCTGAGGTCGGTATAGACCTTCGCCGTGGCGGGGTGGTAGTTGCCGGTGCCGAAATGCGCGTAGCTGTTCAGCGTGCCATGTTCGCGCCGGGTGACGAGCGAAATTTTGGCGTGGGTTTTCATCTCGACGAAGCCATAGACCACCTGCACCCCGGCGCGCTCCAGCGTGCGGGCGAGGCGAATGTTTGCTTCCTCGTCGAAGCGTGCCTTGAGCTCGACCAGCGCGGTGACGGACTTGCCGTTCTCTGCCGCAGCGACCAGCGCCCGCACGATGGGCGAGTTGTGGCTGGTACGGTAGAGCGTTTGTTTGATGGAGGCGACGGCCGGGTCGTTCGCCGCCTGCTCGAGAAACTGCACGACGACGTCGAAGCTTTCATACGGGTGGTGGACGATGATGTCCTTCGCCTGAATAGCCGCGAAGCAGTCGCCACCAAAGTCGTTCACACGCTCCGGGAAGCGGACTTTGAATGGCGTGAACTTGAGATCCGGGCGCGGTTGGTCATAGAGCTCGGCGAGGTTGGCGAGCCCCACCATGCCATCGACCTCGACCACGTCCGCCGCATCCGCAGGCAGATGGTCGAGCATGAAGCGCAGCAATTTCGGCTCCACCCCGCGCTTGGTTTTCACCCGCACCACGCGGCCACGACGGCGTTTTTTCACCGCGATGTCGAGGTTGCGCATCAGGTCTTCGGCCTCTTCCTCGAGCTCGATATCGGAATCGCGCACGATGCGGAAAATGGCGGAATTGTGGAGCGTAAAACCGGGGAACAGCGTGTCGAAACAGAGCGAGATCATGTCTTCGAGCGAGATCAGCCGGGTGGTTTGTCCGCCAACCGCGATGCGTGTGAAGCGCGGCTGTCCTTGTGGAAACGGCACCAGCGCCATCATGCGCTTGCTCGGTTTTTTGGGTGGGGCGAGCTCCAGCACCTCGACCATGCCGAGGTTCGGGATGAAGGGGAAGGGGTGCGCCGGGTCCACCGCCATCGGGGTGAGTAGCGGGAAAATATTGGCGGTGAAATAGTCGCGCACCCATTCGCGCTCGGCAGGGCGCAAGTCGGTGCCATGCACGATGTCGATGTCTTCTTCGGCCAATGCTGCGCGTAGCTCAAGCCAGCATTTTTGCTGCGCGGCGTCGAGCCTTGGCGTGGCGTCGTGAATGGCTGAAAGCTGACGCACGGGGCTCTGCCCATCGGCCGACATGGTGTGCACCCCGGCGCGAATCTGATCCATCAGCCCGGCAACACGCACCATGGTGAATTCGTCGAAATTATTGGCGGAGATGGAGAGGAACTTCACGCGCTCGAGCAGCGGGTTGTTAGGGTTTTGCGCCTCGGCCAGCACGCGGTTGTTGAACGCGAGCCACGAGAGTTCGCGGTTGATGAAGCGATGCTCTGGCTTGGTGAAATGCTTCGCGACCAGCGTGTGGTCGAGCTTTGGCACCGTCGAGATAGGTTTTTTTGCTTTGGTCATGATGCGCGCCGCTTGAATTGTGAGTGAGACTCCGTTACCCCAGTATACGCCATGACCATGAAAACACAACGAAGACTCATCCTCATCCGCCATGCCAAGGCGGTGGAAGACGATATGGGCGGTGACCATACGCGCCCGCTGAATGCCCGCGGGGTGGCGGATGCTGCGGCGCTGGGAGCGTGGCTTGCCGAGCAGGGGGTGATGGCGGATGCGGTTTTGTGCTCCACCGCGACGCGCACGCGCGAAACACTCGAAATTCTGGGCAATAGCCAGCCATCCGCCGCGCAGCAGGGGAAAGTACGCTACTCCGACAAGCTTTACCTCGCCTCGGCCGCGGATATTCTCGCGCAGATTCAGGCGGTGGACGATGCGGCGCGCACGCTGATGGTCATCGGCCATAACCCCGGCCTGCATGTGCTGCTCGCGCAGCTGACCGAGCATTATACCCACGCCGAAGACGAACAGCGCGTGACCATGAAATTCCCCACCGCCGCTTGCGCCACGCTGCGTGTCGAGGCGGATTCGTGGGCGGATGTTGCGGCGCACTCCGCGACGCTCGAGACGCTGCGCTGGAGTGTGGACGGGTAGCAGGCAAAAAAAAGTCCGCCTACGAGAGACGGACTTTTAATGCTGGGCGGTGTGTGTGCCTATAGATCCAGCGGCCCCATTTTTCTGTAGCGATATACAGAAAAAGCGAAGACGGCATAGATCAGGAAGTCAAACCACCTAAGGTGGATAACTTCCGATGTTAGCATGTGGAGGCCTCGTATCAGCGTCCACAATACACCAATGATAATCCCAACCTCCCAAAAGGCTTTCAGGACTATCCCGATGAATTTATTCATAGTATAAAATTTATAAATTACAAATCTTTAGGCCCTTGCGGGAGAAAATGCGAGCACCGCATCAGGTGATCTATAGGTTTAAGTATACGTATATAAATAAACCGATAAACGAAGTGATCCTAGCACCAAACCCGCGCGCTGTTTGTGACAATTCTGTGAAGATTATCCATGCGGATGAAATTCCACGTAAATCTGCCAACTAAGCACTAGGCACAAGGCACTCCCCACTGCTATATACCCGCCATGACCGACGCTGCTATCGACATCCGCAACCTCACCAAAACCTATCGCGACCGCAAAACGGGCGAGACGAAGGCGGCGCTGCATGGCGTTGACCTCACCATCCCGCGCGGCTCGTTCTTTGGGCTGCTGGGGCCGAACGGGGCAGGGAAATCCACCCTCATCAACATCATGGCGGGCACGGTGCTCAAGAGCGGCGGCAGTGTGCTCATCAACGGGCATGACATTGATACGTCGCGCAAGGCTGCAAGCCTTTCCATCGGTGTGGTGCCGCAGGAGCTGGTGCTCGATACGTTTTTCACCGTGCGTCAGGCGCTCGAAATCACGGCGGGCTATTACGGGATTCCGAAAACGCAGCGACGCACGGATGAAATCATCGACGCGATGGGGCTGCGCGACAAGGCGGATTCGCCGAGCCGCAGGCTCTCGGGCGGTATGCGGCGGCGCTTGTTGATCGGCAAGGCGCTGGTGCATACGCCGCCGGTGCTGATTCTGGATGAGCCAACGGCTGGGGTGGATGTGGAGCTGCGCCGTTCTCTGTGGGAGTATGTGCGCAAGTTAAATGCGGCGGGCACGACGATTCTGCTCACCACCCATTACCTCGAAGAAGCCGAGGAACTCTGCGACGAAATCGCGATCATTCATAAGGGCAACATCATCGCCCGCGACCGCAAAGACACGCTGATGAATGGGGTGGATAGCAAGCAGGTGATCTTCACGCTGGATGCGCCGCTTGCGGAAATTCCGCCGGCACTCGCGGCGTTGCAAGCGACGCTCAGCAACGGCAAACTGGTGGTGAAATACCAGCCGAGCCAGGCGCATATCGGCGATATTCTGGCGCGCGTGGCCGCCGCTGGCCTCACCATCCGCGATCTTTCCACCAAGGAAGTCGACCTTGAGGATTTATTCGTGGCGATGACGAGTGCGGCTTAAGGTGGTTGTCCCCCTCACCCAGCTCCGGCTAAGCGCTAAAGCACTAAGCCTGCGCAACCCTCTCCCCCTATAGGAGGGGGCGAGGGGATAAACTACTGCCGTCCGTTAGCGCCGCCGCAAGGACGGCAGCTTCGACCAACCCATGTCAAAGTACACTGAGCGTAGCGAAGGACTTTGACATGAAAAAACTACTCCTGCTTAAACAGCACATGCTTGAACACATCGAGATGCTCGAGCACGCGGCCGGTGCCGACGGCGACGCAGGAGAGTGCGTCCTCTGCCACGAACACAGGTAGCCCCGTGGCGTGGCTCAACACCATGTCGAGATGGGTGAGCAGCGAGCCGCCGCCGGACATGACAATGCCCTTATCGACAATATCCGCCGAGAGTTCCGGCGGCGTGGATTCGAGCGCGACTTTCACCGCCTCGATGATCTGGTGCACGGGTTCGGCCAGCGCTTCGGCAATTTGCGCCTCACTCAGCACCAGCTCCTTCGGCACGCCGCCGACCAGATCGCGCCCCTTAATTTCAATCAGCTTGCCGTGCCCTTCGATCGGTGCACAGGCTGCGCCGATCTCTTTTTTGATGCGCTCCGCCGTCGTCTCGCCGATCAGCACGTTGTGGTAGCGGCGAATGTAATTAATGATGGCTTCGTCCATTTTGTCGCCGCCGACGCGCGCGCTGCGGGCATAGACAATGCCGCCGAGTGACAGCACCGCGACCTCCGTCGTGCCACCGCCGATATCGACAATCATGCTGCCGGTTGGCTCCGACACAGGCAGGGACGCGCCAATCGCCGCCGCGACGGGTTCCTCGATGAGGTAGACATCACGTGCGCCAGCGGCTTCCGCCGATTGCTGAATGGCGCGCCGCTCCACCGGTGTGGAGCCCGCAGGCACGCAGATGACAATCAGCGGACCGCTGAAGCTTTTGCGGTTATGCACGCGGTGAATGAAATATTTGATCATCTCCTCCGCCGCGCGGAAGTCGGCAATCACCCCGTCTTTCAGCGGGCGGATGGCCTCGATTTTCTCGGGCGTGCGGCCGAGCATCATCTTCGCTTCGTTGCCGAACGCATAGGGCACCATGCGGCCATTTTCCTGCCGCAGCGCGACGACGGACGGCTCGTTCAGCACCACGCCCTTGCCCTTCACATAGACCAGCGTGTTGGCCGTGCCGAGGTCGATCGCCATGTCTTCCGACGCCATGCCAAATAATTTTGCGAGTCCGAACATCAGGTTCCAGGTTCCGGGTTTCAGGGGTTAGGTTTCAGGTTTTAGGTTTCGCTGGCAGTGGGGAGATTGTCAATGGGCGGGTGTGGATGTTTTAGCAATTGTTTTGAAAACAAGATCTGCACGCGCGGCCCATCATGCCGAGTGCCAATAATGTCGAATCCCTCTTTTAGATTTAGCCGCATCATTGGTTTATATGCATTGTTAGAGCGGGTGGTGATATAGGTATAACCTTGCGAGAGCGCCCACTCATGCTGATTGCGAAGAAGTTGCGTCGCAATACCTTGGTTACGAAACGCCGGGTGCACACCGCCCACCCATGAAAAGAAAGAATCGGGCTTTTCTTCATACCCTATTTTGTATCCTACCCATGCTGCATTTGAAGCGTCGCCATCACGCACAAAATGCACCTGTAAGTTAGACGTTGCAAAAGCGTTTATTTTTTCGATGTAATCGCTGGGCAATTCGCGCTCCGGATACATAGCGGCGCGCAAACTACACAAAGCATCCGCCATCGCTTTGGTAAGCGCTCCGGAATATGTTTCATAAATAATCTTCATCGGCGCATTTTTTGCACACCCAACAGAATTTGGCTAGTGCTTCGACGGTTTCGCCGGGGTGACAACCGAGTGTGGCGCATCCCTACGCGCTCATCACACTGGTGCGTTGGGTGAAGCGTTCGAGCTTGTTCAGCGCGTTGATGTAGGCCTTCGCGCTGGCGACGAGGGAATCCACATCCGCGCCGAGGCCGGTGACGAGTTTGCCCTCACGCTCGAGCCGCACAGACACCTCGGCTTGCGCATCCGTGCCGCGGGTGACGGCATGCACCTGATAGAGTTTCAGCTCCGTGTCGGACGTGCCGGGAACGAGCGCGCGGATGGCGCGGAAGGTGGCATCCACCGGCCCGTTGCCCTCGGCGAGGGTGCGCTGGGTCGTGCCGTCGACGGTCATCTCAAGCCGTGCCATTTGCGCACCGACGGAACCGCAGCTGACATAGAGCGAGGTGAAGCCGTAGCGGTCGTCTGGCGCGTCGGTGTCGAGCAGCGCGAGGATGTCCTCGTCGAAAATTTCTTTCTTTTTGTCGGCGAGGGTTTTGAAACGCACGAACGCGTCTTCCAGTTGGTTGTCGCCAAGGCGAATGCCAAGCTCGGAGAGTTTATCCTTGAACGCCGCGCGGCCGGAATGCTTGCCCATGACGAGGTTGGTTTTGCTCACGCCGACCGATTCCGGCGTCATGATTTCATAGGTGTCGCGGTTCTTCAGCATGCCGTCCTGATGGATGCCGGACTCGTGCGCGAACGCATTGGCGCCCACAATCGCCTTGTTCACCTGCACCGCTTGCCCGGTGACCTGCGTGACGAGGCGGCTCGCGCGCATCAGATGTTCGGTCTTGATGTTGCAGTCGAGCTTAAACACATCCCGCCGCACTTTGAGCGCCATGACGACTTCTTCGAGGCTGGTATTGCCCGCGCGCTCACCAATGCCGTTGATGGTGCACTCGATCTGCCGCGCGCCCGCACTCGCCGCCGCGAGCGAGTTGGCCGTAGCGAGGCCGAGATCGTTCTGTCCGTGGAAACTAAAGATAGCCTTGTCGGCGTTTTTGCCGGCGCCCATCACGTTCGTGAACATATGTGAAATGGTGCGTGGCGTGCCATAGCCCACCGTGTCCGGCAGGTTGATGGTGGTCGCCCCGGCGGCGATGGCGACTTCCACCGCGCGGATGAGAAACTCGGTTTCGGTGCGGGTCGCGTCCATTGCGCTCCACTCCACATCGTCGGTGAAGTTGCGGGCGAGGGTGACGGCGTTTTTGATGACCTCGAGCGCTTCGTCCTGCGAGATTTTGAATTGGTGGGTGAGGTGAATTTCACTCGTCGACATGAAGGTGTGGATGCGGCGGCGCTTGGCGGGTTTCAGCGCTTCGGCGGCGCGGCGGATATCGGCTTCCTTCGCGCGGGCGAGGGAGCAGACCACCGCGTTTTTGCATTGCTCGGCAATCGCTTTCACGGACTCGAAATCGCCATCGCTCGCCATGGCGAACCCGGCCTCGATCACGTCGACCCCCATGCCATCGAGCACTTCGGCGACGAGGAGTTTTTCCTCGCGCGTCATGCTCATGCCCGGCGACTGCTCGCCATCGCGCAAGGTGGTGTCGAAAATGATGATGCGGTTGCTGGTCATAGGATTCTCCCTTACAGAATTGCTAGCCTATCCACTCCGTCTGCGCAATGCCCATGGCGTAGAGCAGGCTGGTGAGGTCGGTGTGGCGTAGCGCGGCATGGGCGCCGGCGGCGACAACGGGTTTGGCGTGATAGGCCACGCCGAGCCCGGCGGTTTGTAGCATGGGTAGGTCGTTCGCGCCATCCCCCACCGCGAGTGTGGCCGAAAGCGGAATGCGCTGCTGTGCGGCTGTTGCCATCAGCGTTTGGCGTTTGGAATTTTTGTCGAGAATGGGCTGTGCGACTTCGCCGGTTAACGCGCCGTTTTCCAGCAGTAATTCATTGGCCTGCTGCCCATCGAACCCGAGCGCGGCGGCGACGCGGCTTGTGAAAAACGTGAAGCCACCGGAGACCAGCAGCGTTTTCACACCGCGATGGCGCAGGGTGGAAAGCAGCGTTTTCGCGCCCGGCATCAGGCGGATGCGCGTGTCATACACATGTTGCAGTTCGGCGACGGGCAGGCCCTTCAGCAGCGCCACCCGCTCGGTCAGCGCGGCAGCGAAATCGAGCTCCCCACGCATTGCGCGCTCGGTGATCGCGGCGACGTGCGAACGCAGCCCCACGGATTCGGCGAGTTCATCAATACATTCCTGTTCGATCATGGTTGAATCCATGTCGGAAATGAACAGGCGCTTGTCACGCGTGGCCACTTTCTGCAGCACGAAATCAATGGCTTGTTGGTCGGCGAGCCTGTGTATAACGTCGAGCGCCTCGCCCGCTGGGGGGTGTTCGAGCAGCAGGTCGCAGGCGTCCTCCGACAGCCAGACGGTGCGAAGCGGGTTGAGCTTGGCGCGCAACTGGCCTAGAAGTTCGGCACGCGCGCGCAATTTTACGGCAGTCGGCGGCGCAATAAGGGTCAACACATGGTGCATAGAATCGCAGTCCTGATGGGGCCAACCGGCTCGGGCAAGTCGGCCATGGCTTTGGCGATAGCACGCACGCGCCCCACTGTCATCATCAATGCCGATGCGATGCAGATGGTGCGTGCGCTGCGGGTGCTGAGCGCGAGGCCGAGCGAGGACGAGGAGGCGGCGGCCGAACACGCGCTTTATGGCGTGCTGGCAGCCGATGCGCCGACTTCTGTAGCGTTATGGCTCAAGCTGGTGGAGCCGGTGATTGCCCGCGCGTGGGCGGAGGGAAAGCTGCCGCTGCTCGTGGGCGGAACGGGCATGTATGTGAAGGCGCTGATGGAGGGGTTGGCCACTGTGCCGCCGATTCCGCCGGAGGTGCGGGCGCGGGTGCGGGCGGTGGCGCGCGAGGAACTGCACAGCCTGCTTGCCGCCAAAGACCCGGGGATGGCGGCGCAGCTGAAACCCGGGGACACGCAACGGCTGCTGCGCGCGCTGGAGGTGGTGGAGGCCACCGGCATCAGCCTCGCCATTTGGCAAAAACAAGCCTCAAAGCCGACATTTCCAGATGCGGAATTCACGAGCTTTTTTGTCGATATGCCCCGCGATACGGTCTACGCGAACATCAACCAACGTTTTGAAAAGATGATGGAAAATGGCGCCGTGGCGGAGGTAGAAGCACTACTGGCGCAAAACCTACCCGCAGACACCCCCATTCTGCGTGCCCACGGGGTGCCGGAAATTGCCGCGATGCTCGCCGGAACCATGACGCCTGCGGAGGCCATCACCCGCGCCCAGCAATATACCCGCAACTACGCCAAACGGCAGATGACCTGGATACGCAACCAGATGCCAGACGCGATTCCCGTGAAGGCGGGCAGCATACCTCCTGAAATGTCATGAAATTGTCACATTCCTAGGGTGTTGGGTGGGGTATAGTGGGGGTATGGATGATTACGAGAAACAGGATGATAGCACACCAGAAAGCGGCAGTCCCGCACTTCATGAAGTGCTGAGATGGGCGCGCGCGGGTTATCGCTGCAAAGATGAGCCGGATATTCTCTATTTGGTGTTTGATAATGAGGAAGATGCCGCAGAAGCACTTCCGGTGTTGAGCGATTATATCCCGCCTGAAACAGAAATAGAGCAGGATACATTTGATGTGTTGTTGGATGAAGCCAGGAAAGAAATAGAGACCTATCATCTGCTGCGCTGCCCATTGCAATCTGCACCCAAGGAGCTGCAGGAGGAAGGAGTGGCTGATTTTGAGAGTGGGGAGCCTGACCCTATTCTGCTGGCGGCGGGGGAATTGAATATGAAAATCATCGAGGTGCAGAGCCAACAAGAGGCGCATGACAAGGTGGCTGAGTGGTTGCAGGACAATAATCTGCAGATGCTGATGTACCCCTACCGGCCTATGGCCTGCTATATCATGGAAAATGATCCTGAAGTTTTAGGGTTGATTTATTCTGCGACGGATCGTGAGCGGATGCAATTCGCCATGCGTGAATTTCAAGAAAAATATAAGCTTGATAGGCCGCTCGAAGAAATTCCGTTTGAAGGGAATCTTTGTGGGTTTTGTTTGCCGCTGACGATTGAGGACATCGAAAATGGAGAGAAGTTTGTACCCGAAGAAGTGGATATTCTGTTGGAGGAAGGGCGCGAAGGATTGATTCCGCTGGTCGAGCATGTGAAAGATGCCAAGGATCTGATTAAAAAATTGGGGCGTGCGGAATTGGCCTCCGGCAAGGCGAATGACCGAATGGCCCCGGAGTTTGTTGTGAAATCCATCATAAAACAGGGCGGAATCCTTGACCCGGATGGCCTTGGATTTTCCTATAACTAACCACCTAAACGAAAATCGTGCGTGCAAAAGATGGCCAGCCCCCTGTAGCCATGGCGGAAGTCTGCCGCACCAGGGTGGCGAATGTGAGCAGGGGGAAGCGGGGATTTCGTTTATACGATCATGCCAGCCGCTTTCAGGGCGACCAGAGTGCCGCGCGCTGCTGCTTTCTCGGTGGAGATAATATTCAGAGGGCGCTCTGCATACTCGTCGCCACCTTGGTTATCAGCGCGGTTACGCTCGTTAATCATCCGGTTCACATTACCGAGCATAGTGTTGAAATCTTTTTTCTGCATTGTCCCCATCTCCTTTGTGTCTAGCCATCAATTCCATACCCCATCCCACCCCACTTGTTTGTGACAGTTTTGTGACAATTGCATTTCGCTTGACAAATCAAATGACTAATGGCCAACCCTAGGGAAACTGCGGGGCGGCGGGCAACAAAAAACGCTTGCAATGAGCAGTCGCTTATGCTACGAGTGATTTATATAAGTATTTTGTGCATGTAGCACGAGGGTTTATGCAGGTAGTCAACAGCACCGCGTTTGCGGAAAGCGCCTATGGCGCAAAAAAGCCGCCCCAGCAGAAAAGATCTGTGGGTGCCGCCGCTGCTTATGTTGCCAATTCCAGCAAACTCTCCGCCGCCGAAAAAAACAGTTTCATACGCCAGCTTAGTAGCGTTGGCGGTGGTGATATGAAAATCATCGCGACCATTATGGCCTCGGTGCAGCTCACCGAATCCACCCGTGAAGAGGGTAGCTACCCTATCAACAACGTCAAAACGACCGGCGAAAAAGACCGCAAGCCGCTGCCGTTTGACCAGCCGAAATTCGAGGACGATAAACCCCGTTGCGACTCCGAATGCGGCGTCGATATTCTGGCGTAGGCTCTCCTAATAACTTGGCAGAAAGCCGTGTTTCGCGTATGAAGCAAGACTGCTTCATACGGAGTACTTATGCCGTCTTCATCCCCTATCTACCATGAAAAGGACTGTGATCGCGCGCTGATTCAGGCGAAGCGTGTTGCGATTGTCGGCTATGGCAGCCAGGGCCATGCGCATGCGCTGAATTTGCGCGACTCCGGCGTGAAGGACGTGCGCGTGGCGCTGCACCCGGATTCTAAGACCGCTGAAAAGGCCAAAGCCGCAGGCTTCAAGGTAATGACGCCCGCCGCTGCCGCGCAATGGGCGGATGTGGTGGTGATCCTCACGCCGGATGAATGCCAGGCGGAACTCTATGCCAAAGAACTCGCGGAGAATTTGCAGCAGGGCGCGAGCCTCGCCTTCGCGCATGGGCTCAACGTGCATTTCGGCTTGCTGACGCCACGCGCCGACCTCGATGTGTGGATGGTCGCGCCCAAGGAGATCGGCCCGGCGGTGCGCGCGTTGTATGTGCAGGGCAGCGGCGCGCCATGCCTCGTCGCAGTAGCGCAGGATGTGAGCGGTGGTGCTAAATCGCTGGCGCTGAGCTATGCCGCCGCGCTGGGTGGCGCAAAAGCGGGGATCCTCGAGACGAGTTTCGCTGCGGAGTGCGAGGTCGATCTGTTCGGCGAGCAGGCGGTGCTGTTTGGCGGGCTGCCGCCGTTGATGCGCGCGGCTTTCGACACGCTGGTGGAGGCGGGCTATAACCCGCAGATGGCGTATTTCAAGTGCGTGCAGCAGGTGAAACTGGTGGCGGATGCGATCGTGGCGCGCGGCATCAGCGGCATGAACGAGATGATCTCGAACACGGCCGAATATGGCGGCTATGTGGCCGGGCCACGGCTGGTGACCGAGCAGACGCGCGCGGAAATGAAGCGGATTCTGGCCGATATCCAGGCTGGCAAATTCACGAAAGAATTCATGGCCGACCGCACGCCGCAGGGCGCACATAACCTCGAAAAATGGCGCGAAGCGAGTAAAGCGCTGCCGATCGAGCAGACCGGCGCTGCACTGCGCGGGAAGATGCCGGGTAAGAAATAAGCGTTTTTTTGAGGCGCAGACCCCGGCATGAAGCCGGGGTAACAGCTCAGTGTGTGTGCAACCCATTGATATTACCTGCGGCGCGGGGGCAATTGTCACAGAATCTTCACAAAACTCGGCGGGAAGTTGGGGTAGGATGGCGGTATACCCTAACCATGGTACAAACTATGTTCAACCGCGATGCCCCCAAAGTACTGATTGTCGATTCTGACTGGCGTTATCTCGAGCGTCGTCAGCAGATAGCTGTGCCCAGTACGGCCAACATCCATACGCGATATTGTTTTTTTGAACAGCCAGGCGACGCTGAAGAGCGGGCAATACCCAAATACATCAAGCGATTTACGAGTAAGAATGATATTCTGGATTACGTTCGCGAAAACAAAATCGATGCGATTCTCGCCTGTGATTGTGCTACTGGCAAAGCATTATTGGACACTATTGGAGATGAGATTCCAGTGATTCTGCATGACCGCGTGGTGCCGGTAAATCCTCCTATTATTGTGGAGCAGCCCTTTGAGGAAGGGGAAGAAAAGAAAGAACCGCATGTGATTACGACGCGCGAAGTCCTGACCCATCACATCACCGCGCTTTCGCCCGCAGCAGAGGCGCTGGCTAACACGAAACGCGTCGCCGCTACCATTGGTGCGGAATCTATTCCAGCACTCTATAAGCTGGTTGCACCTGCGACGCAGGTAACAAAAGTGGCGCGCCCAAAGACGATCGTGGTGAACTTGCGTACCGATGGTCTGGAAGCAGCGCCCGGTACGTTATTGAACGTAGCAGTAGGAGGGAACCCAACGAAAAGTGACGTAACCATTGCGGATTGGCAGGCATTGAAAAACTATATTGTAACGCATGCGAACGATGTTGGAAATGTGGTGGTTAATGTCAGTAATTTGCAGCACAACGAGATTCGTAAGATTGCACTCATGATCAGTCCTCTGGCACTTGAGCGCCCCGTGACCTTCGTTACGAATGCGGGGCAGAATGAAGAAATGTCAGAGCTTTTTAAAGAGCTTGGCATTCAGACGGTTTCTGATAAGGACGCGTTGCGCTCGCATATGGTCGCGTTCGAGAACGAAGCGTCCCAAAGAGTGCAGGCGATTGTTGACCGACTTAAGCACTTAAAATTATAATCGGATTTATGGCAAAACCCGTACAGCAGATCAACGATATAAACAATCATGGCAAAATGCAGCGGCCACCGCGCGTGCTGGTGGTGAGTGCTAATGGTGCGCTGCTGAATTTGTTTGCACAGCTGGTGAAGAATGGCGAATTTATGGGGGTGGAGCCGGTGTTTGTGCCGTTTGGCCCGCAGCCTCAACCATTTATCTGCGAAGATCATGTGTTGCAGCCGATGGGTGTGAGTGAAATTGCGAGCTATGTGCTTGACCCTACCAATGGCATAGACGCGGTGGTGACGGATTTATACGAGAGCCTCGGCGAATTGCCGTCGCTGGCGGAGGGGAAGCGTGCCGAATTGAGAGACCCGGATGATGAGGATGTTTCGCTGGGAGAGGTGCCGCTGTTTGATGAGGATTTATTTGAAGAGCACCCCGAACTGCTTAAGGAGTTCGATGTCACGGAAGAGCTTCGGCGCAAGGAACTTGAGCAGCAGGATATCTATCGTAACCGCGCAGAGTTCGGGCGCGGGTTAGTCTCGTTTTTAAAAGGCTGTGGCTTTGAAGGGGCAATGGCGATTTATACGACTGACACGCGCGATGACCCGCGGCTCGCGCAGAAGAGAGAAAAGGCAAAAAAAGCCGGCGCGCTCGACCTATTCGATGCGAGCGATTTTAAATCCAAAAGCCCGAAACTCTCCGCTTTCGCGGCGGTGATTGAGGCGATCAATAACAAGGGACAAACGCAGCAGTGGGATGTCGCCTAGCGCCCGCTACACCGGGTCGGGGTGGATAATCACATCCGCACCGGGGAAGGCGGTTTCGATAGATTTTTCCAGCGCATCTGCAATCGCGTGCGCCTCGCGGAAATTGAGCGACGCGTCGATCTCCGCATGCATCTGGATGAAGGGCTTCACCCCCGAATAACGCGTTTTCAGGTGATGGTGGCCGCGAATGCCTTCCGCCGCAGCGATGATGGCGATGAGCCGCGACTTCTCGGCCTCGTCCATCTCTTTATCCATGAGATTGTTGAATGCCCGCATCGCGAGTGGTCTGATGCTCCATAACACTACCACCGCAATGAGAATGGCCATAATGGGATCGGCCGAAGTGATGCCGACATAGGCGCTGAGCACATAGGCCGCGAGCACGCCGATATTGAACAGAATATCGCCAAGATAATGCATGCGATCCGCCGCCACAATGAGCGAGCCGCTACGCTTGGCGACATAGGTTTGAAACAGCACCAGTGCCGTCGTCGCCACCATGCCCAGAATACTGACGCCGATGCCGAGTTCGGGATCGGTGAGCGCCATATGCGGGTTGCTGAGCCGCTCGAAGGATTGCAGCAGAATCAGCGTCATGCTGGCGACGATGAAGGCGCATTGGGCGAGGCCCGCAATGTCCTCGATGCTGGTATGGCCGAAGCTGTGGTCGTCATCCGCTGGCTTGAGCGCGTAACGCAGCGCCAGCATGTTGACCACCGACATCAGCACATCGAACGCTGAATCGGTGAGCGAGGAAAGCATCGCGAGCGAATCGGTTTTCCACCAGGCGATGAGTTTGGCGATGAGTAGCACGCTCGCCACCGCCACCGAGGCATAACCGGCCAGACGCATCAGCCGCGCCGCTTCGTGCGAGGCGTGGTGGTCGAGCTCGGGATGGTGATGTGCGTGCGCGTGTGCCATGGGTGGTGTGTAGCGGTTCGCAGGGGAGAGGTAAAGGATGGGATTGCGCGTCCGTAATTTCTTCGCTATCACAGCCCGCATGCGGGTGTAGCTTAATGGTAAAGCTCCAGCCTTCCAAGCTGGCTACGAGGGTTCGATTCCCTTCACCCGCTCCACGCTTCGCCCCGATGGGGCTACGCGTGGCGCAGCCACCGGAGCACCATCGACTTGGGCGAAGTAGTGTCCGGCATAGCCCGAAGGGCGACGACGGACTGAAACGCGAAACTAAGGAAACACACATGATTCCCAGCACACGGATACAATGGGTAACTTTTGCCATCACGTGTATCGGCTTACTGCTGATCCTTAAATTCGGGCTGTTAGCGGCACTCATCAGCGGCTTGCTGGTGTATCACCTCGTCGAAATCGGCGCGGCCGTGCTGGGGCGCGTGGGCATTATTCCGGCGACGGGCAAGGTGATTCTGCTGGTGATGGTGGTGCTGGCAACCGTGGCGTTGATTACGTTTGGTGTGCTGGGCATTGAATCGCAGCTCGCCAACGGGACGGATAGCATCGCCGCGTTGCTGCAAAAAATGGCCGATGTGGTGGAATCCGGTCGCGTCTATCTGCCGGATTGGGTACAGGGCTATCTGCCCGCCAACATCGAGGAATGGCAGGTGATGATTGCCGAGTGGTTGCGTCATAATGCCGGGCATTTCAGCGTGCTCGGCAAAGAGGCGGGCAAGGCGCTGGTGCATATTATTGTGGGGATGGTGATCGGCGGCATGGTGGCGCTGGATAACCGCCCGGCCTCGCGCGCGCCGCTCGCCGCCGCGCTGGGCGAGCGCATGGTGTTTCTCGCCCGCGCCTTTGGCCGCATCGTGTTCTCGCAGGTGCGGATATCGGCGCTTAACACCGCGCTCACCGCCGTGTTTCTGCTCGCGGTGCTGCCCGCACTCGGCACGCCGCTGCCGTTCGCTAAAACGCTGGTGGTGGTGACGTTTGTGGTGGGGCTGCTGCCGATCATCGGCAACCTGATTTCGAACACGGTGATTTTCCTCATCGCGCTCAGCGTCTCGGCACTCACGGCGCTGCTCGCACTCAGCTATCTCATCGTGATTCATAAGCTGGAATATTTCATCAACGCCCGCATCATCGGCGGGCAGATCAACGCGCGGGCGTGGGAGATCCTCCTCGCGCTGGTGACGATGGAAGCCATGTTCGGCCTCCCCGGCGTCGTCGCCGCACCGATTTACTACGCCTACCTCAAGGATGAGCTGGCCGCACGGAAGCTGGTTTAGTTTTCTATTGCAGCGCACGGTTAACTGCGCTAAACGCAGGCTCGCATTACGCAACCTTATTTCACTAAACCTAAAACGAGGACATCATGGCTAAGGAGAAATTCAACCGGTCGAAACCGCATTGCAACATTGGTACGATTGGGCACGTGGATCACGGGAAGACGTCGCTGACGGCGGCGATTACGAAAGTACTGGCGAAGACGGGCGGCGCGACGTTCCGCGACTATGGCTCGATCGATGCGGCACCGGAAGAGAAAGCACGCGGGATCACCATCGCGACGGCGCATGTGGAATATGAAACCGCGAACCGCCACTACGCACACGTCGATTGCCCCGGCCACGCGGATTATGTGAAGAACATGATCACCGGCGCGGCGCAGATGGACGGCGCGATTCTGGTGGTATCGGCGGCGGACGGCCCTATGCCACAAACCCGCGAGCACATCCTGCTGGCACGCCAAGTGGGCGTTCCAAGCATCGTGGTGTTCCTGAACAAATGCGACATGGTGGAAGACAAAGAACTGCTGGAACTCGTAGAAATGGAAGTGCGCGAGCTGCTCAGCAAATACGATTTCCCGGGCGACACGATCCCGATCATCCATGGCTCGGCGCTCAGCGCGCTCGAAGGCAAGTCGGATGGCTTCGGCGAAGAAGCGATTCTGAAGCTGATGGAAGCGGTAGATGCCAGCATTCCTCAGCCAGAGCGCGCGATGGACAAGCCGTTCCTGATGCCGGTTGAGGACGTGTTCTCGATCTCGGGTCGTGGTACGGTTGTGACCGGCCGTGTGGAACGTGGCATGATTAAAGTGGGCGAAGAACTGGAAGTGGTTGGCCTGCGTGATACGCAGAAAACGACCTGCACCGGGATCGAGATGTTCCGCAAACTGCTCGACGAAGCCACCGCAGGCGACAACGCTGGCGTACTGCTGCGCGGTCTGAAGCGTGAAGATGTGGAGCGTGGTCAGGTACTGGCGAAGCCGGGCACGATTACGCCGCACACGAAGTTCGAAGCGGAAGCGTATATCCTGACGAAGGATGAAGGTGGCCGTCACACGCCGTTCTTCACCTCATACCGCCCACAGTTCTACTTCCGCACGACCGACGTGACGGGCGTAGTGACGCTGCCAGCGGGTATCGAGATGGTGATGCCAGGCGACAACGTGAAGATGGAAGTTGAGCTGATCGCACCGATCGCGATGGATCAAGGTCTGCGCTTTGCAATCCGCGAAGGTGGCCGCACGGTTGGTGCGGGTGTTGTTGCGAAGGTGATTGCGTAACTAGGTAACATAATAGCAAGGTTAGAGGGCAGTATGGCCACGATGATGAACCAAAAAATCCGCATTCGCCTGCAGGCGTATGACCACGCGGTGCTCGATCACTCTGCAAAAGAGATCGTGCACACCGCGAAGCGTACGGGCGCGCAAGTGCTGGGCCCAGTGCCGCTGCCGCGCCGCATTGAGCGTTTTACTGTTAACCGTTCGCCGCACATCGATAAGAAGTCGCGCGAGCAGTTCGAGATCCGTACGCATAAGCGTCTGATCGATATTGTTGAGCCAACCCCACAAACCGTGGACGCGCTCGGCAAACTCGATCTCGCTTCGGGTGTGGAAGTCGAAATCACCGTGCTGAACGCAGCGTAGGGAGAGCATCATGTCGCGTACTGGAGTACTCGCAGAAAAAATCGGGATGACCCGCATCTATGATGAGGATGGTCAGAGCGTGCCGGTAACGGTTCTGCAGATCAACAACCTGCAAGTGGTTGCGCAGCGTACCAAAGAAAAGGACGGCTATACCGCTGTTCAAGTGGGTATGGGCAAAGCTAAAGCGCACCGCGTCGCGAAAGCGCAGCGTACTGTGTTTGCAAAAGCCAACGTGGAAGCTAAGAAGAAGCTCGCGGAATTCCGCGTGGCGGAAGATGCGCTGCTTCCAGTGGGCCAGGAAATTCGTGCCGACCATTTCGTGGCCGGCCAGTTCGTAGATGTCATCGGCACCACGAAAGGTAAAGGCTTCGCGGGCGCAATGAAGCGTTGGAACTTTGCCGGTCTTGAAGCCTCGCACGGCGTATCCGTATCGCACCGTTCGCACGGTTCGACCGGTCAACGTCAGGATCCAGGTCGTACCTTCAAGAACAAGAAAATGGCGGGCCACCTCGGTGCTGAGCGTATCACGACCGAGAACCTGCAGATTGTTCAGGTGGATGCCGCACGTAACCTGCTGCTCATCAAGGGTGCAGTTCCGGGCGTGGATAAGTCGGTCGTTCGTGTCGTGGATGCGCATAAGCGCGCCCGTCCGGCAAACGCACCGTACCCTGCAGTCGTTAAGGCTGAGGCGAAAGCAGCACCTGCTGCCGAAGCGTCCGCAGCCGAAGAAGCAAAGGCGGAGTAAGTCATGAAAGTGAATGTTGTCACATTAGAAAACAAGGCGGCTGGTGAGCTCGAGCTCGCGGATGCTGTGTTCGGTTTAGAGCCGCGCAAGGATATCCTCCAGCGCGTGGTGGAATGGCAGCGTGCGAAAGCCCGTGCGGGTACGCATAAAACCAAAACCCGTGCGGAAGTATCGGGCACTGGTAAGAAGCCGTTCAAGCAAAAAGGCACCGGCGGTGCGCGTCAGGGTACCACCCGTGGCCCACACCAAGAAGGCGGTGGACGTGCGCATGGCCCGGTTGTGCGTAGCCACGAATACAGCCTGCCGAAAAAAGTACGCGCCCTCGGCCTCAAGCACGCCCTCTCGGCGAAGCAGGCGGAAGGTAAATTGTTCATCGTTGATAGCCTTGCATTGAAAGATGCGAAGACAAAAACGGTGAGCAAGAACTTTGCAACCCTCGGCCTCACCAAGCCGCTGTTCATCAGCGGTGAGCAGGTGGATGCGGGTTTTGCCAAGGCCATCAATAACCTGATCGGTGCGGATGCGCTGCCTGTACAAGGTGCAAACGTATACGACATCCTGCGTCACAAAGAATTAGTGCTGACCAAAGAAGCGGTCAACGCACTGGAAGCGAGGCTGAAATGAGTCTGTTAAAAAAATCGACTGCGCCCAAGGCAAAAAAGGCAGCTGCTAAAGGCGGCGTTCTTGCTGACGCGCGCCTGTATGATGTGATCGTGCGTCCGCTCGTGACCGAGAAGACGACCACGCTCGCCGAGCAGAACAAAGTCGTGTTCAAAATCTCGCCGACGGCCACCAAGCAACAAGTGAAAGCAGCGGTGGAAGCGATTTTCAAAGTCACGGTGACGAAGGTGAACACCATCAACACTGAAGGCAAAATGAAGAAATTCCGCGGCCGTGATGGTCAGCGTAACGACCTGCGTAAAGCGGTAGTGACGTTGGCAGCTGGTCAAAGCATCGATTTCGCCGCCGGTGCGCGGTAGTCAAGGAATAGGGGAGAAGACCCATGGCACTAAAACATTTTAAACCAACGACCCCAAGCCAGCGTCAGCTGGTTCTGATTGATCGTTCGGAGCTCTATAAGGGCAAGCCGGTCAAAACGCTCGTCGAGTCAAAAAGCTCGACCGGTGGTCGTAACAACTCGGGTCGCATCACCGCGTTCCAGAAGGGCGGCGGGCACAAGAAGGCCTATCGCCTGATCGATTTCAAACGTCGCAAGTTCGATGTTCCGGCACGCGTAGAGCGTCTGGAATATGATCCGAACCGCTCGGCGTTCATCGCCCTCATCCAGTATGAGGACGGCGAGCAGGCTTACATCCTCGCGCCGCAACGCCTCAATCAGGGCGACACGGTCATCGCGGGTGAGCGTGCGGATATCAAGCCGGGCAACGCGATGCCGCTCTCAAGCATCCCGATCGGTACGATTATCCACAACGTGGAAATGAAACCAGGCAAGGGCGGCCAGATTGGACGTTCGGCAGGGGCTTATGTGCAGCTCGTTGGTAAAGATTCTGGCTACGCACAGCTGAAATTGCGTTCGGGTGAACTGCGCATGGTTCCTGCAAGCTGCATGGCGACCATCGGCGCGGTATCGAACCCGGATCACCAGAACGAAGTGATCGGTAAAGCGGGTCGTAACCGCTGGAAGGGCAAGCGCTCGCATGTACGTGGCGTGGCAATGAACCCGGTTGATCACCCGCATGGTGGTGGTGAGGGTAAAACCTCGGGCGGTCGTCACCCTGTGACGCCGTGGGGCCAGCCAACCAAGGGCTACAAAACGCGTAATCCGAAACGCAAAAACAAACTCATCATCCGCACCCGCCACCAGGCGAAGAAGGGTAAATAGGAGACTTTATGGCACGTTCAGTTTGGAAAGGCCCGTTCGTCGATGGCTATCTGTTCAAGAAAGCAGAGCAGGCGCACAAGAGCAACCGCAACACGGTCATCGCGATCTGGTCGCGTCGCAGCACCATCCTGCCGCAATTTGTGGGCCTCACCTTTGGGGTTTACAACGGCAAGAAGCATATTCCGGTCGTGGTGACGGAAGAAATGATTGGCCACAAATTTGGCGAATTCGCGCCCACGCGTGAATTCAAAGGCCACACCGGCAACGAGAAAAAAGCTGCCGCTACGGCAACGAAGAAATAAGGGGTAAGTCATGAGCAAACCAAAAACACAACGCGCGCTGCCCGCCAACGAGGCAAAAGCGGTGGTGCGCAACCTGCGTACCAGCCCGATTAAGCTGAACCTGGTGGCGGAAATGATCCGCGGCATGAAGGTCAGTGCGGCGCTGACGCAGCTGGATTTCAGCAACAAGCGCATCGCGCAGGACGTTCGCAAGGCGCTTCAGTCGGCGATCGCCAACGCAGAAAACAACCATAACCTCAACGTCGATGCGCTGGTGGTGAAGGAAGCCTATGTAGGCAAAGCGATGGTGCTGAAACGTTTCCATGCCCGCGCTCGCGGCCGTGGCGCACGTATCCTTAAGCCATACAGCCATTTAACGATCGTCGTTCGCGACACGCAGGGAGCATAATATGGGTCAGAAGATCAATCCAATCGGCCTCCGCCTTGGTATCAACAAAACCTGGGATTCGCGCTGGTTCGCAGGCGACAACTACGCCGAAAAACTGCACGAGGATATCAAAATCCGCCGTTTCGTGAAAAAGACGCTCCACCAAGCAGGCGTCAGCAAAGTCATCATCGAGCGCACAGGAAAAAAATGCTATGTGTCGATCCACTCGGCACGTCCGGGCGTGGTGATCGGCAAAAAAGGTGCTGACATCGACAACGTGAAAAAGTCGGTTCAGAAACTGACCAAAGACGAAGTGCACCTCAACATCATCGAAGTGCGCAAGCCAGAGCTTGACTCGGTGCTGATCGCAGAGGGTATCGCCCAGCAGCTCGAGCGCCGCGTGGCGTTCCGCCGTGCGATGAAGCGCGCAGTTCAATCCGCCCTCCGTATGGGCGCAGAAGGCATCCGTATCAACGTGTCCGGCCGTCTCGGCGGGGCAGAGATCGCGCGGATGGAATGGTATCGCGAAGGCCGCGTGCCACTTCACACCTTGCGTGCGGATGTGGACTATGGTATAGCGACCGCCCTCACGGCCTATGGGATCATTGGCGTGAAGGTCTGGGTGTTTAAGGGCGAAATCCTGAAAGACTCTGAATTGCAACGGATTTCTACCGCTTCGGCTAATTTCGCGCAAGCAAACTAGCGCCTACGAACGACACAACGAATTGAGAAGAGCATAAGTTTATGATGCAGCCTAAGAAAACCAAGTACCGTAAGGCACATAAAGGCCGTGTTTCCGGTGCTGCCAAGGGTGGATATTCCATCAGCTACGGTGAGTATGGTCTGAAAGCCATGACGCCGGAGCGTATCACCGCGCGCCAGATTGAAGCCGCACGTCGCGCGATTTCGCGTCATGTAAAGCGCGTTGGCCGTATGTGGATCCGCATTTTCCCGGATGTGCCGGTGACCCGCAAACCTGCAGAAGTGCGGATGGGTTCCGGTAAAGGGAGCGTGGAATATTGGGTAGCGCGCGTCGAGGCGGGTCGCATCATGTTCGAAATCGACGGGGTTCCAGAGAATGTCGCACGTGAGGCATTCGACCGCGCCAGCGCCAAGCTGCCGGTAAAAACGAAGTTCATTAAGCGCGTGGAAGGCTAGGGAGAATCACAATGGCTAGCGAGCAATTTAAAGGGAAATCGGTTGAGGAGCTGCAAGGCACCGTAGCGGATTTGAAAAAAGAACTGTTCAACCTACGCTTTCAGAAAGCATCGGGTGAGCTGACGAACACGTCGCGCTTCCGCGTGGCGCGCCGCGAGATTGCGCGTATTCTCACGCATCTGCGCAAAACCAAAAACGCTGCATAAGGGGTAGTTGACCATGCCAAAACGTATTCTACAAGGAACCGTGGTGAGCGATAAATGCACCAACACCGTCACTGTACGGGTTGAGCGCAAAATCCGCCATCCGCTCTACAATAAAATCATCCGCCGCTCGAAGAAATACGCGGCGCATGACGAGTCCGGCTGCAAAGTGGGTGATGTGGTTCGCATCATCGAGAGCAAGCCGATTTCAAAAACCAAGCGTTGGGCTGTCGTCGAGAAAATCGCCGATGCGCCAACAGCGTAGACCCGCGGGATAGGAGAGCAATATGATTCAGATGCAAACCCGCTTGGACGTTGCCGATAACTCGGGCGCCCGTGAAGTGATGTGTATTAAGGTTCTCGGTGGTTCGCACCGTAAAACCGCGTCGATCGGCGATGTGATCGTGGTCTCGATCAAAAGCGCGATTCCACGTGGTAAAGTGAAAAAAGGCGACGTTCACCGTGCGGTGATCGTGCGCACCAAATTCGTGACCAAGCGTCAGGATGGCTCGGCCATTCGTTTCGATGGTAACGCGGCGGTGCTCGTGAGCAAGCAAAACGAGCCAATCGGCACCCGTATCTTCGGGCCGGTTGCACGTGAGCTGCGCGCGAAGAAGTTCATGAAGATTGTGTCGCTGGCACCAGAAGTACTGTAGGGGATTGAGAAATGGCTGCAAAAATTAAAAAAGGCGACAAGGTGATTGTGATCGCCGGTCGCGATAAGGGCAAGCAAGGCGAGGTGCTGAAAATCATCACCGACACCAACCGTGCGCTTGTTTCTGGTATCAACCAAATCAAAAAGCACGAGAAGCCAAGTGCGGCGGGCAATGGTGGCGTTGTCACCAAAGAAAGCCCGATCCACCTGAGCAACATCGCGCTGGCTGACCCGAAAACCGGCAAAGCAACCCGCGTGGGTTTCAGCGTTGGTAAAGACGGCAAGAAAACCCGCGTGGCAAAACGCTCGGGCGAAACCATCGCCGCGTAGTATACGATAACCAACTAAGGATTGAAGATCATGGCAACCGAGAAAAAACCCGCTGCGAAGGCCGCAAAAACGGCAGCGCCGAAGGCGGACAAGAAGCAGGCAGCACCTGCGGCAAAAGAGAAAGCCGCTGCGCCGAAGGCTGAGAAAGCTGCGCCTGCGCCAAAATCAACCAAAGTGCTTGAGGGCAATGCGAAAACGCCGCGCCTGCAGCTTGTCTATGAGCGCGAAATCGTTCCGGCGATGAAAGAGAAATTCGGCTACAAAAACGTGATGCAAGTGCCGCGTCTGGATAAAATCGTCATCAATATGGGCGTGGGCGAAGCGGTTGCTGACCAGAAACAAATCCTGTCGGCGGTTGAGGAAATGACCCTCATCGCAGGCCAGAAGCCGGTCATCACCAAGGCGAAAAAAGCAGAGGCGAGCTTCAAGCTGCGCGCTGGCCTGCAAATTGGCTGCCGCGTGACGCTGCGTAAGCAACGCATGTATGAATTCCTCGACCGTTTTGTTACCATCGCGATGCCGCGTATCCGTGACTTCCGCGGCGTGAATCCGAAAAGCTTCGACGGCCGTGGCAACTACAATATGGGTCTCAAAGAACAGCTCGTGTTCCCTGAGATCAACTATGACCGCGTTTCGACCGTGCGCGGCATGGACATCACGATTGTCACCACCGCAAAAAACGACGACGAAGCGCGCGCCCTGCTCGAGGGTTTCAGCGTTCCGTTCCGCAAATAACTGGGAGTAGTTACCAATGGCTAAGCTATGTATGAAAGAGCGCAACAATAAGCGCAAAGACTTGAATAAGAAGCTGCGCGCACGTCGCGCCAAGCTGAAAGCTGCAATCATGGATCGTGATGCGACGATGGAAGATCGTTTCGTTGCGCAAATGAAACTCTCGGAATTGCCACGCAACTCGTCGCGCGTGCGTCAGCGCAACCGTTGCGAACTGACAGGCCGTCCGCGTGGATACTATCGTAAATTCAAAATGTGCCGTAACCAACTGCGCGAGCTTGGCTCGTTCGGTCTGATTCCAGGCCTCATCAAAGCCAGCTGGTAGGGAGTAGTAGAATGGTAACCGATCGCGTCGCAGATTTGCTCGCCCGCTTGAGAAACGCTTATAAAGCGCAGCTCCATGTGGTCAATGCCCCGTATTCTGGCCTGCTTGTAGATATCTGCAAAGTGCTGGAGCAGGAGGGTTTCATCCGCACCCACCGTGTGGAAGAAGAAGGCAAAAAGAAGAACCTTGTTGTGGAATTGAAATATATCGACGGTGAACCCGCGGTGCGCGAACTGAAGCGCGTATCGAAATCGGGTCTGCGTAAATATGCACAGGTTTCGAAAATGCCAAAACATTATAACGGTCTTGGGATCTCGATCGTCTCCACCAGCAAAGGGGTGATGACGGATTTCGATGCGCGTCAACAGAATGTGGGCGGCGAAGTTCTCTGCACCGTATTCTAAGGAATTTTGAGGAGTTAGGAAATGTCTCGTTTAGGTAAACTGCCGGTCGCGATTCCGGATAAAGTCACGGTGAATGTCGGCGCTGCCGCGATCACCATAAAAGGCCCGAAAGGCGAACTCTCGACGCTGACCAACAGCGATGTGGTGGTAAGCGTGACCGAGGGTAAAGTATGGGTGAAGCCCGCCAGCGAATCGCAGCGTAGCCGCGCGATGTGGGGCACTGTACGTGCGAACGTAAAGAACCTCGTGGAAGGCGTAACCAACGGTTATAAAAAGCAGCTGGATATCACCGGCGTCGGCTACCGCGCCGCGGCACAAGGGCAAATCCTGACGCTCGCGCTCGGTTTCAGCCACGAGATCAAGTACATCATTCCTGCGGGCATCACCGTAACGGTGGAAAAACAAACGACGATTCTCCTCGCCGGTGCGGACAAGCAGAAGCTTGGCCAGGTGGCGGCCGAGATTCGCGCGCTGCGTAAGCCCGAGCCATACAAAGGCAAAGGCGTGAAATACTCGACGGAGACCGTGCGTCGTAAAGAAGGTAAGAAGAAGTAAACTTAATTCTTTCGTGGCGCGCTCCTTGGTGGGGCGGGTTGTTGAAAGAGTTCGACAAGTTTGGAGAAGTAAGATGGCTAAAGTATGTAAATTCTCGCGCCGCAAAGAGCGGGTACGCTACCAGCTGCGTAAGAAAGCCGCTGGCCGCGTGCGTCTGTCGGTGTTCCGTTCGGGCCGCCATATCTACGCGCAGCTGATCGACGATAGCAAGGGCGTGACCCTCGCTGCTGCATCGACGGCAGAAAAAGAGCTGAAGGGCGCAGTGAAAAACGGCGCCAGCATTGAAGCGGCGAAAGCCGTGGGTGCGCGCATCGCTGCCCGTGCAAAAGAAGCAAAGGTTGAGCATATCGTGTTCGACCGTGGCGGATATTTATTCCATGGCCGTATCAAGGCGTTGGCAGATGCTGCGCGTGAAGCCGGTCTTGCATTCTAAAGGATAGGGAACATTATGGCATACGAATCCACAGCAGAACGTCAGGACCGCGAAGGTGGCGAAATGATCGACCGTCTGGTCTCGATCAACCGCGTCAGCAAAACCGTAAAAGGTGGTCGTCGTTTCGCATTCGCCGCACTGGTAGTGGTGGGTGACGGTAAAGGTAAAGTCGGCTACGGCACCGCGAAAGCGAAAGAAGTGCAGGACGCCGTGAAAAAAGCAACGGAAGGCGCGAAGAAATCGATGATTCGCGTGCCGCTGCGTGAGAGCCGCACCCTTCACCACGATGTGAAAGGCCGCTTCGGCGCTGGCCGTATCATGGTGCGCTCGGCTCCGGCCGGTACCGGTATCATTGCTGGTGGCCCGATGCGTGCGATTTTCGAAGCCCTCGGCGTGCATGATGTGGTCGCGAAATCGACCGGCACCAGCAACCCGCACAACATGGTGAAGGCAACTTTCGCCGCGTTGAAGCTGATGAACAGCCCGAAAAGCGTTGCCGCCCGCCGTACCATGAAAGTGGGCGAAGTGGTGGAACGTCGTGAGGCCGGTGCAAAAGCGCAAGGCCAGCATAACGAAGCAGAATAATTGAGCCGTCGGGAGAAGAACAATGGCAGCCGCTAAGAAAACAGTAACCGTAAAGCAAATCGCAAGTCCTTGCGGTCGTACGAAGGATCAGAAGGCGACCCTCGTCGGCCTCGGTCTTAACAAAATGCATAAAGTCAACACGCTGGAAGATACACCTGCCGTGCGTGGCATGATTAACAAGCTGCCGCACCTCGTGGCCGTGGTTGAAGGAAAATAGTTGCGGGTGGTGAGTTGTCGTTTCGCACGAACAGCTCAGCACGAACAACGTGAACGGAGAGAGACATGGAACTGAATCAACTTGCAAACAACCCCGGTGCTCATAAGCGCCGTATGCGCATCGGTCGTGGTATCGGTAGCGGCAAGGGCAAAACCGGTGGCCGTGGCGGTAAAGGCCAGACGGCGCGTTCCGGCGTGGCCATTAAAGGCTTCGAGGGCGGCCAGATGCCGTTGCACCGTCGTCTTCCGAAGCGTGGCTTCAACAACCACACCCGCGTGGAATTCGATGTCATCACCTTGCGTGATCTGCAAGTGCTGGTAGACAACAAAACCTTCAAAGCGGGTGAAACTGTGACCACCGCCGCGCTGAAAGAAAAAGGCATCGTGCCGAAAGCCAGCGAAGGCGTTAAACTGCTGTTCAAAGGCGAGCTGAAAGCCAAACTCAGTGTGGATATCGAACGCGCAAGCGCCAACGCAAAAGCCGCGATTGAAAAACTCGGCGGCACGGTGACCGTGAAAGTAAAACAGCCGAAGCGTGAGAAGGTCGTGAAAGACCCGAAAACCGGCAAGGCGATTAAAAAAGCGTAGTCCGCTTTTTACGGAGAAATAAAAAGGCAGCGTTCGCGCTGCCTTTTTTGTTGGTGCAACTTTTCTAAGCTGCTTGACACACGCGCCCAGCGCTTTAATGACAAGCGGTACTAAAATTACTTCTCATAATAACCCTCAGGATTTTCCATGACCTCTGCTGCAGAACGTTTCGCACAAAATATGAATTTTGGCCTGCTCGGCCGTGCGACAGAACTCAAAAGCCGCCTTCTGTTTGTGCTTGGTGCGTTGATTGTGTACCGCCTCGGCACCTATATCCCCATTCCGGGCATTGATCCGCTGGTGCTGCAGCAAATTTATCAACAACATGCGGGCGGTGTCCTCGGCGTGTTCAACATGTTCAGTGGCGGCGCGCTAAGCCGCATGACGATTTTTGCCCTCGCGGTGACCCCCTATATTTCGGCCAGCATCATTATTCAGCTGATGAGTGCGGCCGTACCGCAGCTCGCCGCACTCAAGAAAGAGGGCGAGGCGGGGCGTCGTAAAATCAACCAGTACACGCGCATCGGCACGCTGTTTCTCGCTGTGTTGCAGTCGTATGGCATCGCCAACGGCCTCGAAGGCATGTCGGCAGAAGGCATGTCGGCGGTGATTAACCCCGGCTTCTTCTTCAAGTTTACCACGGTGGTGACCCTCACCGGCGGCACCATGTTCCTGATGTGGCTAGGCGAGCAAATCACCCAGCGCGGCATTGGTCAGGGCATCTCGCTGATTATTTTCGCGGGCATTGTGGCTAACCTGCCGAGCGCGTTTGCCAGCACGTTTGAGCTGGGCCGTAAGGGGGTGCTCTCGACCCCAGTGATCCTTATGATTCTTGTCATCGTTCTCGCGCTAATCGCGCTGATTGTGTATATGGAGCGCGCGCAACGGCGGATTCTGATTCAGTATCCGAAACGTCAGATCGGCAATAAAATCATGCAGGGCGAATCAACCCACTTGCCGCTGAAGCTGAACGCTGCAGGTGTGATTCCGCCAATCTTTGCGTCGTCGCTGCTGCTCTTTCCGCTCACGATTGCGAGCTTCAATGCTGAAGGTGGCCCGGAATGGCTGCGCGCGGTGTCGGCGCATCTCGCGCATGGCCAGCCGCTTTATATCGCGCTCTATGTCGCCATCATTGTGTTCTTCTCGTTCTTCTATACCGCGGTGGTGTTTAACCCCGTTGATACGGCGGACAACCTGCGCAAAAATGGCGGTTTCATCGCCGGAATTCGTCCGGGTAAAACTACGTCGGATTACCTGGATTATGTGCTGACGCGTTTGACGGTGGTTGGCGCGTCCTATCTCGCGCTGGTGTGCGTGCTGCCGGAGCTGCTGATCGCGGAATTCAATGTGCCGTTCTATCTCGGTGGTACCAGCCTCTTGATCGTGGTCAATGTCATCATTGACTTTGTCGGCCAAGTGCAGTCACATCTGTTTGCCCATCAATACGAAGCGCTGATTAAAAAAGCGCGGCTGAAGGGGCGGAAGTAGTTTTGGTGGTAGGTGATAAGTGGCTGTATGCCGCCTATTATTATGTCACTTGCCACGAATGAATCACTTGTCACGGAGCGTAGCGACATGAACATCATTCTCCTCGGCCCTCCGGGTGCTGGTAAGGGCACGCAGAGCGATTATCTGCGCGATCATTATAAACTCGCGAAGCTGGCGACGGGCGACATGCTGCGTGCCGCAGTGGCGAGCGGTTCTGAACTTGGCAAAAAGGCTAAGGCGATTATGGCTGCTGGGGGGCTGGTCAGCGATGATATCATGATCGGCATCATCCGCGATGCGATTGCGGACAAGGCTTGCGCCAACGGGTTTATTCTTGATGGCTTCCCGCGCACCACGGCTCAGGCCGAGGCGCTTGATGCGATGCTGAAAGAGGTGGACAAGAAAATCGACCATGTGATTGAGCTGAAGGTGGATGACCGTGAAATGGTTGCGCGCATCTCCGGGCGCTTCTCGTGCAGCAAGTGCGGCGCGGGTTACCACGACAGCTTCAAGCAACCGAAAGCCGAAGGCGTGTGCGATAGCTGCGGCAGCACCGACTTCACCCGCCGCGAGGATGACCGTGCCGATACGGTAGCCAAACGGCTCGAGGCCTATCATGCCAGCACTGCTCCGGTGGTGGCCTATTACGCCAAGTCCGGCGCGCTGAAATCCGTTGATGGCATGGCCGAAATCGCCGATGTCACCCGCGACATCGCCCGCTTGGTTGGTTAGGCTATTTGCCTTTCTTAGGGCAGCTCATTTTGATGCGTGTGCCGGTAGAGAGACCTTCCGTAGTGATGGAAGGGACGGGAGTAACATCGGGTTCACCAGTTTTCGCTGCCGCGGCTTCGGATTGGGCGGGTTCTAAACCAAACTTCTCCGGTGACGGACGACGGGTTTTGCCGGATTTGATGCCCTCAAGGTATGAGGTTAGTTTTGTGTCCTGGTCGCGGAATTTGCTGCGATTAATATGATCGTCCGTGACTTGTGCGCTGGCAGCAAGCAATGTTTCAATACTATCAGGTATATCTCTGTCTAGGTCAGCTTCAATAGGAGCTATATATGCGTTCGGGCTTGGACCACTATATGAAGGGTGTCCATAGTAGTGCCCGCTACTATCGGGGTAATGGGTGGCTGCATAGCGATTTGCTTGGCCCAGCTCGTTCATCTGCCGTCTTTCTTCATACCCGTAGTCGATAATGGCTGTGTATCTATCTATCGCCGCTGTGAGCAGATCATAGTCAGAGAATACGCCGTCGGCATACCGCTTCTCAAAAACGCTTATGAGCACGTTCGGGCTGCCGCCATTATTAAGCCAATTAAGTAACCGATGACTTTCCAAATTCAGATTTATGAACGGATTAGTATCAGTATTAGAGCCCATCTCTCTCTCCTCTTAATGTCAGTTATAAACACGCGCGTGATTTTTGCCTACCATAGCATGATGCAACTGCCCCAAATATGAAGATTTGATGACATTTGCCTCCAGCCATGGGCGGTGGGGTGATTTTTCTCCAAATAATCCGTTGACAGTGGCGGTTTCGCCTGTATATTCCCCGCTCCTTGCGTGAGGCGAGGGCATGAGCGCCGCGTCGCGGTCTTGTGAATATTATTATAAATCAGGAGTGTAGCATGGCTCGTATTGCCGGCGTTAATATTCCTTCTGCCAAACGCGTCGTGATTGCACTGACGTATATCCATGGCATTGGGAACGCGAAAGCGAAAGAAATCATTGAAAAAGCGGATATCGGGCTCGCGCGTCGCGTGGCGGACCTGACCGAGCTCGAAGTGAGCCGTCTGCGTGAAATTATCGACGCCGATTATACGGTGGAAGGCGATCTGCGCCGCGAAACCAGCGTGAACATCAAACGTCTGATGGATCTGGGCTGCTACCGTGGCCTCCGTCATCGCAAAAAACTGCCAGTACGCGGTCAGCGTACGCATACCAACGCGCGTACGCGTAAGGGTAAAGCAGTGGCGATTGCCGGTAAGAAAATGGTGACGAAGTAGTTGTCCGTTGACAGCCCTTAGTCGTTAGGAAACAGAAATTTTAGGAGGGTGATTTAGAAGTGATGTTTGGGGGTCTTAAGACTCGCAATGCGCAACTAAACACTAAATATTATGGCGAAAGCACAAACCAAAAAAGGCGCTGCCAACGAGGCAGTCAAGAAGAAGGATCGCAAGAACGTGCCAAACGGCGTCGTTCACGTGAACGCGAGCTTCAACAATACCATCATCACCATCACCGACCCGTTTGGCAACGCAATTGCGTGGTCGAGCAGCGGTGCCAACGGCTTCAAGGGCTCGCGTAAATCGACTCCGTATGCCGCGCAGATGGCCGCAGAAGTTGCAGGCAAAAAAGCGCAGGAACATGGCATGCGCACGGTAGAAGTGCTCGTAAAAGGCCCGGGCGCGGGTCGCGAGAGCGCACTGCGCGCGCTGGCTGCGGTTGGGTTTAATGTGACCAGCATTAAGGACATCACGCCGGTACCGCATAACGGCTGCCGTCCGCCGAAACGCCGCCGCGTCTAACGCTGCTGCCAACGGGTATCAATTTTTACGGATCATCGAAAACGGGGAATTACATGAGCGCATTACTCAACAAAAACTGGAAAGACCTGATTAAGCCAACCAAACTCGACGTGAAACCAGTGGTGGGCGATGCCCGCCGTGCTACGGTAGTGGCCGAGCCGCTCGAGCGTGGCTTTGGGATTACGCTGGGTGTGGCGCTGCGTCGCATCCTGCTCAGCTCGCTGCAAGGCGCGGCTGTGACCAGCATCAAAATCGAAGGCGTTCAGCATGAGTTCTCGGCGATCCCGGGCGTGCGTGAGGACGTGGTAAACATCATCCTCAACGTGAAAGACCTGAAGCTGAAGGCGCACTCGACGGATCGTAAGCGCATGGTGCTGAAATCGAACGAAGCAGGCGAAGTGACCGCCGGCATGATCCAGACCGATTCGGATGTGGAAGTGCTCAACAAAGACCTCGTGATCTGTACGCTCGACAAAGGCGCCAGCATCAACATGGAACTGATCGTGGAAGTGGGCAAAGGCTACGTGCCTGCCTCGCAAAACCGTCCGAGTGACGCGCCGATCGGTCTCATTCCGGTGGATGCGCTGTTCTCGCCGGTGGAGAAAGTGTCCTACAAAGTGGAAAACGCACGCGTAGGCAACCGTACCGACTACGACAAACTGACGCTCGAACTCGAGACCGATGGCTCGGTGGCGCCAGACGATGCGGTGGCACTCGCGGCTCGCATCCTGCAAGACCAGGTGCAGCTGTTCATCAACTTCGAAGACGCAGCAGAAGTGAACGTGAAATCGGCCGAGGAAGAACTGAAATTCTCGCCATACCTGCTCAAGAAAGTTGACGAGCTCGAATTGTCTGTCCGTTCAGCGAACTGCCTGAAAAACGACAATATCGTCTATATCGGTGATCTGGTGCAGAAGTCGGAGAGCGAAATGCTCAAGACCCCGAACTTCGGTCGCAAGTCGCTTAACGAAATCAAGGAAGTGCTGAACAATATGGGTCTGCGCTTCGGTATGGAGGTCGCTTCGTGGCCGCCGGAGAATATCGAAGAACTGGCGCGTAAATTTGAAGATCCGTACTAGGTCCGGGTCAAAGGGAGTAGAACATGAGACACCAAGTAGCAGGGCGCAAGCTCAACCGTACCGCGTCGCACCGTAAGGCAATGTTTGCCAACATGGCGTGCGCGCTGATTAAACACGAGCAGATCTTCACGACGCTGCCGAAGGCGAAAGACCTTCGTCCGATCGTTGAGAAGCTGGTCACCGCTGGCAAAAAGGGCGACCTCGCGGCACGCCGTTTGCTCATCGCGCGTCTGCGTGACGAGAAAATGGCCGAGAAAGTACTCTCCGTGCTTTCGAAGCGTTATGCTGAGCGCAAGGGCGGCTACATCCGCGTGCTGAAAGCGGGCTTCCGCTATGGCGATGCGACCCCGATGGCAATCATCGAGTTCGTTGACCGTGACGAAAGCGCCCGTGGCCAGGATTCGGGTCCGGTGGAAGTGACCGGCGAAGAAGTGGCTGCATAGGCTGCGGATTCAATATCCGCGAATAATAGAAAAAGGCCACCGTTTGGTGGCCTTTTTTGTTGCGCCGCTCATTATCCCCTCACCAAATCGCTTAAGGGGCGATTTGGCTCCCCCGCAAGGGGGAGCAGGCAGGTGGAGGGTCCGAGTGCCATTGTCATAAAACTGTAACATATATTCACTTGTTTTTATACGGGGGGGGGGTAAACTGACCTTGTACCCTTGCTATTTCTTTGTCTTCATTTTGAAACAAAGGATGTGTCTGTGATACCGGATGCAGAAAACCGCTGTGTCTGTATTGTTTCATCGCCAATGGATAAACGGGTAACACCGCCGGAGGCTTAAATTTAAAGGAATGAAAAAAATAGGAAAAAATTTAATGGAGACACCGTTCTGGGTCTTTTTGGCAGTGATGCTTTTGGGCGTAATTACATGCCCACAGCATCACCACCACAATCTCAGCGACTGGGCGCTAAACCCAAGCGCTGGGGATCACATTACAGGCGCAGGTCTATTCCTCGCCTGCGTGAAAGGTGTCGCGCATTTGCTCATAAAAAAATGAGCAAATGCCGAAAACTGGCTTATCTATGAATCCTTCACGGGAAGAAATAGATAAGCCATTTCTTTTTGCTTCTGCGTGCCACAAGAATGTATGCACGCTCTTTGGTATTCTTCTTGACACCCAACCCACTCAAAAATAGAGCTAAATCAGGTGCGCGCAAGTTGCTCACACGGCGTGCATTTCGCGCTTTGCGTGGGCTGTTTTGCTGTGCTACAAACCCGGTTTCGTGCTGGTTGAGCGAGTGGATTCCCGCGAATGACGGGTGGAGAGGTTTCGCCCGAACAACGAGCAGAGGTGGCGCTTAACAGTGGTTCGAATCACGAATCACGAACAACGATAACGACGAGGACACATGAACGCTGTTGCGATTGTGAAAGAACTTGAACTCAAGCGCGAGGCTGCGCGTGTTGGTGGCGGGCAATCCCGCATCAATGTGCAGCATGACAAGGGCAAACTCACCGCCCGCGAGCGCCTCGAAGTGCTGCTCGACCCGGATTCCTTCGAGGAATACGACATGTTCATGGAGCATCGCTGTGTGAACTTCGGCATGGAGAAAAACAAAATCCCCGGCGATGGCGTGGTGACGGGGCAAGGCACCATCAACGGCCGCCTGGTGTTTGTATACAGCCAGGATTTCACTGTGCTTGGCGGCTCGCTGAGCGAGAATAACGCCCGCAAAATCTGCAAAGTGCAGGATATGGCCATGAAAATGGGCGCGCCGATTATCGGCCTGAATGACTCCGGCGGTGCGCGGATTCAGGAAGGCGTGGATTCGCTGGCGGGTTTCGCGGAAATTTTCCAGCGCAATGTGCTGGCCAGTGGTGTGATCCCGCAAATCTCGGTGATCATGGGGCCTTGCGCCGGTGGCGCGGTTTATTCCCCCGCGCTGACGGATTTCACCGTGATGGTGCGCGGCAGCAGCTATATGTTCGTGACCGGCCCGGAAGTGGTAAAAACCGTGACGCACGAGGAAATCACACAGGAAGAACTCGGCGGTGCTGACATGCACGGCAAACATACCGGCGTGGCGGATATGGTCTATGACAACGATATCGAGGCGCTGCTACAAGTGCGCCGCCTGGTGAATTTCCTGCCGCTCAGCAGCCGCGACAAAGCGCCCATGCGTCCGACGGAAGACCCCGCCGATCGCGTGGAAATGGGCCTCAACAGCGTGATTCCTGACAACGCCAACAAGCCCTACGACATGTTCGAGGTGCTGAGGCGCGTGGTGGATGAGGAGGATTTCTTCGAAATCTCGCCGGATTACGCGAAGAATATCATCGTCGGCTTCGCGCGGATGGAGGGGCACACAGTGGGCTTCGTGGCCAACCAGCCGATGGAACTCGCAGGCTGTCTTGATATCGACGCCAGCCGCAAAGCCGCGCGTTTTGTGCGTTTCTGCGATGCGTTCAATATCCCGATTGTCACCCTTGTCGATGTTCCGGGCTTTTTGCCGGGCAGCTCGCAGGAGCATAACGGCATCATCCGCCACGGCGCGAAGCTGCTTTATGCTTACGCCGAGGCGACCGTGCCGAAAATCACCGTCATCACCCGCAAAGCCTATGGCGGCGCGTATATCGTGATGGGCAGCAAACATCTGCGCAACGACATGAACTATGCGTGGCCATCCGCCGAAATCGCGGTGATGGGGCCGGAAGGCGCAGTGGAGATTATTTTCAAAGGCAAGCTGAAGGGTAAGGACGAAGTGGATGCGGCGGTGGAAAGCTACCGCGATAACTTCGCGTCGCCCTTTGCCGCCGCTGGGCGTGGGTATCTGGATGATGTGATTCGTCCGCAGAACACACGCTGGCGCATTTGCCGCGCGCTTGCCACCCTGCGCAACAAGGAACTCAGCAACCCGAAAAAGCGGCATGATAATCTGCCGCTGTAGGGCGTTTTTGTCGTTGATTGGTTAGTTGCCAGGGGTGGGAAAGTTTCTTCGGCCACCCACACCGCGATTGATTCACAGGAAAAACCAATATGTTAACTTAATCTTAACCCTTTTGGGGTAGGGTGGGGATGTAATTGTCATAAAACTGTAACTATTATTAACGCCTTGCTCGAGGTATATTCGGCTTAGGAGTTTTTTAATACAATTTTGAAGGAGTGTACCGTGGCTAAATTCGACATCAACAGCGCAGAAGGCCAAGAGCTGGTAGAAAAACTTGCCAAGGAAGTGATCGAAGCAGGTGAGTGGCAGAATATGCGCGAAGGAGAGAATATTGTTCTCTCGCTGAGTGGTGCTGGCTATGAGGTGCCGCAGGATAAGAAGGCGCGCAACGAGTTCGGCCATAAGATGATGGCGCTGCGCGAGGCGGTACAAGCCCGTGTGGAAGAGGTGGTGAATGCGCCGATATATGGCGAAGAGAAGCCCGATAGCCACAAGGTGCCGCTTACCTTCCAGATTAACACGACCCCGGAAGCAGTAACCTCGCCGAAACTGACGCCGTATTTCGGCGGACTGAACCTGAAGAAATGGGCAGTAGCTGCGGGCCTTCTCGGCTTTGTGCTGACAGAGGTGAGTTGTAAAAAGAACTATGTTGATTTGGAAGTGCCAGTTCCGTGTCAGGATTGTTACACGGATCATATTAAAATCGGGTCAACGGGCGTTTTCTATGGCCCGAGCAATGCGTTAACTGTAGCGCAGGCTTCGGCGCTTGGAGTATATAAGGATGGCGTTATTTTTAATGCGGGTGAACACTCGCAAGCGGATCTGCATGGCGCGCCGGGTATATCCTATTTCTCGCCTGTTACGCTGGGCGGTGGCGATTTGGGTACTAACGCCATTTACAAAAAAATCAAAGAGATCGACTCGATTGGGTTAGCTGCAGGTGACCCTTCTAAATATGGGTTTATCCGTGACGCAAGCGGTAATACGCTGAAGAGCACGTTTAATGGTACTTCGCCGGTGATCAACTATCTGAACCCGGAAGTGCAGAAGATTCTCCATGATTTCGGCGTGAAGAAGATTAAAGAAGGCAACGATGGCGCGGTGGTGGATGAAACCGATATCTGGCTGTATTATATCGACCTTGCTAATCAGGGGCTGACCCAGACCCAGCCGAATATTGCCAACAGTGTGGAGACGATTGCCAATCTCTATCATGGCATCGCGACTGACTATGTGAAATATAGCAAAGACACGTTGAAGGAGAAGGATCCGAGCAAGGGGCTATCGCTTCTGAGTGGGATTCAGCCCGGCAAGTTTTTGCCGATTCCGATCTCTGACCCTAACAAATTGACGGAACTGGCGGCGCAGATCTGGCGCAAAGCACCGAGCTGTCGATTGATTCTTGAATCGCGCGCGTATGCAGAGCCGGGTGTTCCTCAGAATGTTGATTACGAGAAAACTGTATTCCAGCAATTGGGTGATGTTGCCAAGCTGCGCCAAGACCTGACGGCAGGGCCGGATGGGTACCCCGTGCTGACGATCTGGATGATGGAGCCGGCGATCCGTCAGGGCAACAGCTTTGACTATAAGACGCCTGCGGTGGGCACCGCTGAATGGTGTAACCGGGCGATGCAGCATATCCATTCGGTGGCGCCGAATGTGAAGGTACATTTCAAGATCAACATTATTCCGACGCTGGCGCCGGACTATAAGTTCTTCGACCACCAAAACCGCGATGTGTTCCCTGAGAACTTCAAGCTCAAGACGGATTCGACGCTTAAGAATCTCGGGGTGACGTTTAACGATTACAAGGTGCCGGTACCGGTATTAGATTATAAACTTCTTCCTGAGAAAGAGAACGGGAAGCAGGATGCTCAGATGTATGCAAAGCAAGAGATGCAGACGCGTACGATGATGGAGATGACGTTTGATCCACTCAAGAAGTCAGTTGAGGATGCCACTCGTGGTGCTAACGCTGCCGACGCGATGATGGCACAAACCAAGTCGTTCAAGGAGAAGCTTGGTAGAGACGATGGGTCTGCCGCGGCCGAGATTACGGCGAAGCTGAAAGCTGGCTATACTGCGCAGCGCAAGGCAGAGAAGGCTGAAGCTGCGGGTAAACAAAACGGCATCGCGTAAGCGTTCCCTCTCATTCACCTAACCAAAACGGGGGCTTCGGCTCCCGTTTTTTATGTCTGTGGTGCGGGTGGTGCGCGCTTCGTCATCGCCCGAGTTTGCTCTTGAGGTAAACTATAGGGCGATCCACACGACAAAGGGAGATGGATTCCCCTATAATTTTTGACAGGCATTGGAATGCCTATCAAAAATTCGGGGAATGACGGGGTGGGGGCGGCATACGATATAAGGTTGCACCCGCGCCCGTTTTTCTTTAGTCAGTAGCGCTGATTAAACCAATACACAGGCAGACATGTTCCATTCCATTCTGATCGCGAACCGCGGGGAAATTGCGACCCGCATCATGCATACCGCTAAAAAGATGGGCCTGCGCACCATCGCGGTCTATTCCGAGGCGGATACCAACGCCCTGCATGTGAAAAATGCCGACGAGGCCGTGTTCATCGGCGCCTCGCCGAGCATCAAATCGTACCTCAATATCGATAATTTACTGTCGGCGATTGATCAATCGGGCGCGGAGGCTGTGCACCCGGGCTACGGGTTTTTGTCGGAGAAAGAGCCGTTCGCCAAGGCCGTGATCGAGCGCAGCAACGCCAGCTGGGTCGGCCCGACGCCGGAGGCCATCCGCCTGATGGGCGACAAGATTGAATCCAAAAAAATCGCGAAGCAAGCGGGCGTCAACGGGGTTCCAGGCGTGCTCGAAGCCATTTCGGACGTGAAGGAAGCCCGCCGCATCGCCAATGAAATCGGTTACCCGGTGATTATTAAGGCGGCCGCCGGTGGCGGTGGCAAAGGCATGCGCGTGGTGAATTCCGACGAAGAACTGGTCGACGGCATGAAAATGGCGTCGAGCGAGGCGCGCAACAGCTTCAACGACGCGCGCGTGTTCATCGAGAAATATTTCGTCAACCCGCGCCATATCGAGATTCAGGTGCTGGCCGATAAATACGGCAACGTGGTGAGCCTCGGCGAGCGTGAGTGCAGCATTCAGCGCCGCCACCAGAAGGTGATTGAGGAAGCGCCGAGTATGTTTGTGACGCCCGAGATGCGCGCGGAAATGAGCGCGCAGTCCATCGCGCTGGCGAAGCAGGTGGGGTATGTCTCGGCGGGGACGGTGGAGTTCATCGTCGACCAGACTGGGAATTTCTACTTCCTCGAAATGAACACCCGTTTGCAGGTGGAGCATCGCGTGACCGAGCTGGTGACGGGGATCGACCTCGTGGAGCAGATGATTCGCATCGCCGCCGGGGAGAAGCTGCCCTTCACGCAGGCCGATATTCAGTGCAACGGCTGGGCGTTTGAAAGCCGGATTTACGCGGAAGACCCCAAGCGTGGGTTCCTGCCCTCGACCGGCCGCGTGGTGAAATATCAGGAGCCGGAGCCGCGCCACGGCACGGTGATCGACACCAGCATCTATGAGGGTGGCGAGGTCAGCATGTTCTATGACCCGATGATCGCGAAATACTGCACCCATGCACCGACGCGCGACGCGGCAGCAACCATGATGGTCGAAGGCCTCAACGATTTCGTGATTCAGGGCATTGCGCATAACGCCAGCTTCCTGCAGGCGGTACTCTCCCACGAGAAATTCCGCAAAGGCGAGATTTCCACCAACTTTATTGAGCAGGAATGGCCCGCCGGGTTCACGGGTGCCGAGCTTTCGACCGAGGCGCAGAAAGTCTGCATGGCGGTGGCGGCATTCTGTTCGCTGCGCGACATTGAGCGCGATGCGCAGATCACCGGCCAGTTGCCGGGGCGCACGCCGCCGATTGGCGCGCGCTGGGTGGTGACGTTGGGGGGCAACTCCGTGCCCATCTACGCCCGCAAAAAAGATTACGGCTACGATATCAGCTACGACGAGGGAATGGTGGTCATCCGCTCCGCATGGAAACTGGGGCGCAAGCTGTTCCAGGGCACGGTGAACGGCAAGCCCGTCAGCGTGCGCGTGGCGCCGCTGGCCGAGGGCTACCAGCTCAATTACGCAGGGGCAGAGGTGAAAGCGACGCTACGCACGCTGCGCGTGGCGGAACTGGGCCAATATATGCCGGTGCGCGAGAGCACCGTGTCGCAGTTTGAAATCACCGCGCCGATTGCCGGGCTGATTTCCGCCGTGCATGTGCAGAAGGGCGACACCATCCGCGCCGGGCAACAGCTGTTTGTGATCGAGGCGATGAAGATGGAAAACATCATCTACGCCGATAACGACGCCAAGGTGAAAGACGTGCATGTCAAAGCCCCGGCCAGCGTGACCAGCGGCCAGCTCATCATCGAGTTCGAGGAGCCGGAAGCTTCGGACGAGGCAGGGAAGAAAGCGGCTTAGCCCAGTGCAATCACGCGAGTCGATTATAATATCTTCGGCCCATGGTCGGCAAACCAGTTCTGCTTTTTCTGCCAATGTTCGGCAGCACGTTTTTCATTTTCCCGCTGTATATCTTGAGATTTCCTAAGCGCCGCGCCCTCTTCCAACGTATGACCGAGATAGGCGTCGGTCCAGCTGGTATCAACGCCGAGATTGGCGAGAGGGTTCCATTTGCTATCAAGCTTATCCCGGATGATTTCACCCGTGGGGCTGAATTGAACTATTCTTCCTAGGCGAGGAATTACCGCCCATCTCCCTTGGAATTCCATTGAGGTGGCGCCGACAAGCTCCATCTTATGTTCTTTGGCAAAATCTCTGAAATATTTTATCTGTCCGTCCGTAAGTTCAGAAAATGTACTACAGCCATGGAACACCACACGATTCGCAATTTTTACACCGAGTTCTTTTTCAAGATCCCCGATATGCGCAACGAATCCTTCAATATTCGGCAGACGGATTTCTCTATGGTGTGAACCTATCCAATTTGAGCTGCCATGACCGTTGATGATCAACTCCTGAATTGCCCCATATTTTCTGACATGTTTTCGGAGCGTATCGATCACCCACTTGTCTGCTACTCCCTTTTGCGGATAGGTCTTATTCAAATGATCGTATGTAATGACATCAACCCTGTTCTGTACCCCGGCATCTTCAGCACTATAGGTGGTAGGATGGTCTACTGTTTTTGTTGCGGTGATATGCCCCATTCTCCTATCGCTGAAGATTCCATCGCCCATATGAAAATTGATATGCACATGGCTGGGATCAGGATGTTCCTCACTAAATTCACGGGTTTTTGTATTGCTTGGCGTGGGAACTGGTCGTGCAGGCGTTGGCACTGTGGGCACTGACGGATGTGTGCGTCTCTCCGGCTGCTGCGGTTGGGGGGTGGGTGGGTGCTCCTCCCTATGGCTTGGCGTTGGTTTGGGAGCCGTAGGGCGTGGGGTAATATTCGTAACGTCTATATGGGCTAACGCTCTCTCCGCTGCGGCGATGGAAGCTCGGGTAAACTTGCCCATCCTCCCATCGACACCATCATGATTTTCGCCGAAATGACCTAAATTTATCTGCGCCTTGGGGAGCAGCTTGTCCAACGCATTCAGTTCTGTTTGTAACGCCGTAACCTGTTCAGCAGTAAGTTTTCTGCCCTCAAGGCGAGCATCATGATATTCGGCAATGAGTTGGCTCAGCGTGTTAAATTGTGTCCGTCCCGAAGTCACCTAACGTCTCCATAAATAGTCAACTGTCCTTACCTTAGCAGATTTTGACTATTCTGAATGTGACAGTTTTGTGAAGATTTTGGGGCTTGCGTTTATCATCCAACCATTATATCATTAGATGATAGTGAGGTGCCGATGCCCAGTAGTTATACGTTAGGGAACCATTTTGAGGGGTTTGTGCAAGCCCAGCTCAGCAGTGGCCGTTACAACAATGCGAGCGAAGTGCTGCGCGACGCGCTGCGGCTGATGGAAGACCGCGAACGGCGGCTCGCGGCGCTTGATGCGGCGATTGCCGCAGGGCTTGAGGATGTGCAGGCTGGCCGCGTGCATGCGGCGGAGGACGTGTTTAACAGGCTCGAAGCGCGCTATGGTGCGCATGCCGGGAAGAACGCGTGAAGCTCGAACTCGCCGATGTAAGGCGTCACGCGCTCCGTAAGTCCCTCTCCCCCAAAGGGGGAGAGGTTAGGTGAGGGGGACGTAAACACAAGCGCGGCATTCGTTGATGGCTCACCCTCACCCAACCCTCTCCCTCTATGAGGGAGAGGGCTTCCCCGCAGCGCCGCTGCAGTTAAATTCGATGTCGGGAGCGTTTTTGCCTACCCCAACGTAATCACGCCCGCGGCGTGCAGCGTTGCCAGCAGCGGGACGAGGGGGAGGCCTTGGATCACGTCCTGCTCGCCCTCGACGGTAGAAAAGAGATGCCGCCCCAGCCCTTCGAACTTATAGGAACCGCAGGAGGAAAGTGGGGCATCGGCGGCGACATAGGCGTGGATTTCGCCCGCCGTGAGGGCGCGCATGGTGAGGCTGGCGGTGGCCACATGTTGCCAGATGATTTCGCCGCCACGTGCCAGCACCACGGCGGAATGCTGTTGGTGCGTGCTGCCCGCCAGCGCCGCGAGCTGCGCCTCCGCCCGGTCGTAACTGCCGGGTTTGGAGAGAATATCGCCCTTATGCACACAGATCTGATCGGCGCCGATGACATACGCCTCCGGCTGGCGGGTGCTGACGGCGAGCGCCTTCGCCCCGGCGAGCGCAAGTGCTAGCGCGGGGATATCCGCCGTACCGTGCGCGGCTTTGATGCTGTCTTCCTCCACCCCGGAAGGCATAACGCTGAACGTGAGGCCAACAGACTTCAGCATCTGCTGGCGGATGGTGGAGCCGGAAGCGAGGATGAGTGGGGCATGTTGGGTGATGGTCATGCATCCTCCGTCATTGCGAGGAGCGAAGCGACGCGGCAATCCAGTTTCTTAATAGAATTTTGCCGCGCAGACGCGCGGCGCTGGATTGCTTCGCCTTTGGCTCGCAATGACGAGGGCTTAAGCATCGCCTAACCAATATCGCTCGAGGTCACGAGGCGCATGACTTCGGCGCGGGCGGTGGCGTCGGTTTTGAACGTGCCGCGCATTTGCGTGGTGACGGTGGTGGTGCCCGCTTTATGGACGCCGCGCGTGGTCATGCATTCATGCGCTGCGTCGATGATGACGCAGACGGCTTTGGGTTTCAGCACGCGCTCGATGGTGTCGGCGATTTGCGAGGTCATCAGCTCCTGCGTTTGCAGGCGCTTGGCAAATACATCCAGCAGGCGCGCGATTTTGCTGATGCCCACGACCTTGCGATCTGGCAGGTAGGCGATGTGCGCACGGCCGATGATTGGCACCATGTGATGCTCGCAATGCGATTCGAACTGCATGTTTTTGAGCAGTACGATTTCGTCGTAGCCCGCCACGTCGTCGAAGGTTTTGGCGAGCACGTCGTCGGGGTTTTCGTCATACCCGGCGTAGAATTCCTGATAGGCCTCGACCACGCGCTGCGGGGTGTCGAGCAGCCCTTCGCGCGATGGGTCATCCCCCGCCCAGCGGATGAGGGTGCGCACGGCTTCCTTCGCCTCTTCCATGGTGGGGCGGGTGCGTTTGTGGTTCTCGTTCGCAGGCGATGCCGCGAGGGGTTTGGCTTGCTTCGATGGCTGGTTCATGACGCCCTGTTTTTCGTGAATGAGCGGGCGTTATAGCGCGAATTGGCAGAAATGCAAGGATTAGGGGAGGGTGTTTTAGGTGATGTTGCGACCGTTGGTCTCGCTCATCCGCGTGAAATAGGAACGGTCGAAGCCCGTTTCCTGCTTTTTGCTGGGCGCTTTAGCAACTACGGGCTGCTCTTCCGCTGGGGTTTTCCATGCCTCGGCGATTTTCTGCCCGGCTTCCAGCGCAATCTCTTCCGGCGTTTTTGGCTTGGGCGCGGCGTTGAGATCGCTATTCACGAAGTTGTTCCAGCTTTTCTTGCTGCCAGCCTCTGCCTTGACGATGCCAGCGGTGTTGTTTTGCGCTTTGGCGGGCGCGTCTTTTTTCGGCTCGGCCTTGGCGATGACGGGCTGCTCGGCGGGTTTGTCCCCCATGCCGTTCCATGCGCCGATGATCTCTTTGAAGTTCACCTCTTTGGTTGCAGCGAGTGCTTTTTTGGTCGCCATTTCGTTGATATAGTCTTGCGAGGCTTTTATTTTGGGCGGGTCATCCATTTGTACTTTGTATGGACTGTCTTTACCGATGATGTTGTCTCTGTTCTCTAACGTGACGACGACGCCATCGACCACGAGATTCTCAATCTCCGCGCCGCGCAGATCGAGGCCGTTCAGGTTCGCTTTGTCGAAGGTGACTTTGGTCAGCTTGACGCCGCACATCTCGACGCCGGAAAGATTGCCGGACATTTGTACATTCTTGAGCTCCAACCCCTCGAGCTTGCTGTTCATGGAAATGGTTGCTTCGCGCAGGTCGGAATCGGCGATCAGTGCGCGCATTCTACCATTCTCATCCGGATTCACGGTAAGGTTGAGAATGCGCGTGTCTTCATTGACCTTCATGTTTTTGACAGTTGCGCCCGGGTTCATGGTAATCGCGGCCTCGACGCCGCTGATATCGAGCCCTTCTACCTGCGTGCCGGTGGCGAAAACGAGGCCGCCTGCGTCGTTGCAGGAGACGTCCGTCATAACAACATTCTTGTAGACGCCGGCGCCGAATTCAAACTTCTCATCGCCGCGCATGCGGTTGAATTGCACGCCGTCGAGGCTTTCGGCATCGGCAATCTGGGTGTTGAACGAGGTGGCGGGGTCGACATAGCATTGATCGAGGTTCGCGCCGCAGAAGCTCACTTCGTCGTAGAACAGGCTGATGGCGTCAGCATCGAGATGGTGGTTGCCGTCCTGATCGTAGCCGTCGTTGCCTTGGTGGTGGTGAACCTCTTGAGTGGGTTGTCTTTGCGTCGCGGCTGCATATTGCTGCTGCTTTTTGGGGTCGGAAAGAAAGAAGCCGTGGACATCCAGGTTGTCTAGCTTGGCGTAATTCTTTGGATTCCAGTCGGTGTTGCTGAGGTTATATTTCTCGCCAGTGGTGATGCACGCCGCCCGATAGTCCTCGAGCGTAGGGCGGCTTTCCGGCGAGCCTGGTTTGTGGTGGTTTTGCTCCGTGCGCAGGGCTGCGGCGGCTCGCGCCAGCTCAAGCGCTTCTTTCTTGTACTTGATGATGGGGTCCGTTTCCTTCCCCATTGGCGCGTAATCGCGGGCGTCGTTGATCTCCGCGGCCGTTGCTGGCTGCGGTTTAACGAACGGATTGGAAATGCCAAAAGAGAGCTTCATGCCTCTGTTTTAACACGAGAGTGCTTAAGACTTCGTTAACGCGGGCTGTTTTTTTAAAAAATTATGACGCGGCGCGGTGGAAAACGCTGCGCAGGCCAGTTACCACATTGCTCATCGCCGACTTCTGCGGGGTCATGACGGTAGCGACGGTGTGTGCTTCGAGGCGTGCGAGTGCAGCCTGTGAATCAAACGCAGGGGTTGCGGCATAAGGTTCTGCAGTGTCCGTTTGTTCGTTGGCTAGAAGCGTTGCCAGATCGCTGGTGATACGGCGGGATTTCTCTTTAATTCCAGATACTGCAGCATGCATCATACCTACATAACCGCGCCAATCCATACCCGTTGGGGCAATGGCATTGAGGTCACGCTGGGCGGCGCCGAGCGTGTCGTGGCTTACGCCGTCCCGCATCATCCCTTCGCGCTCTGCCTCGCCAGCGAGACGGGAGAGATGAATAAATACCTGGCGGCCAAAGAAAGAATCATAAAGCGCAAGAAGGTCGGTTACGTCCCACTCGCGGTAGTGGCGGACATTCACGCCGAGGGCGCGCTGCGCTGGAAGATATTCATGGGAAAAGGTTTTTTTGATGTCGGCGACAAAGGCCGCATAGGTGGAAGATGCATGGTTGGTCATAAGCTACCCCTAAAAAAACGACGCTTGCACCGATAAATCGTAAAATTTTAGTTAATATACGCCTGCAGAGGCCTGTCGTCTAGTATTATTTTAGAGGAACACACAGCCCCCGCGCGATTTTTTAATGTTGTGGCAGGAAAACAGGCGACGGTTGCTTAGTGCGAGGGAGCTGCCTATACTGCCCGTATGAGACAGCCTCCCAAACATCCCGAATCCATCAACGACGAGATCATCAGCCCGCCTTATGGCGAGAGCGAGGCCGAGGAAGCGGCGCGGGTGGAGGCGAGCGGCGAGCTTTATGCCGCGCTTGACCTTGGCACGAACAACTGTCGCTTGCTGATCGCGCGACCGAGTTTCCACCAGCATACACAACATAAAACGCTGAAGGTGGTGGATAGCTATTCGCGCATCGTGCGCCTCGGCGAAGGGGTGAGCGACACCGGGCGCCTTGGCGAAGAGGCGATGCGCCGCACCATCCGCGCGCTCGCAACCTGCAAGCAGAAGCTCATGCGCTACGGCATTGCCAAGCACCGCTTTGTGGCAACGGAAGCCTGCCGCCGCGCAGAGAATGCACAGGCCTTTCTTGACCGCGTGCATGAGGAACTGGGGCTGACCATCGACATCATCAGCAACGAGGAAGAGGCGCGTCTCGCGTTTCTCGGCTGTAGCTCGCTGCTGGTAAAGGACACGCGCTTCGCGCTGGCGTTTGATATCGGCGGCGGCAGCACGGAATTTATGTGGGTAAAAATCGACCCTGAGCAACCCATCAACTCGCATAAGCGGCATCTCATTCAAGACTGGCTGAGCCTGCCTTATGGCGTGATGAACATGAGCGAACAGTTCGGCGGCCCGGCCTATACGGAAATGTATTTCGAAGAAATTGTGAGCCGTATCTGCAAGCTGCTCGCACCGATGGAACATGAGAATCAGATCGCCTCGCGCATGTGGAAGGAAGACGTGCAGATGCTGTCGACCAGTGGCACGGTGACGACGCTGGCGGCGATTCACCTCGATTTGCCGCATTACGACCGCGCGAAGATCGACGGGCTGAAACTCTCGATCAGCGATATTCGTGGCGCGACGCAGAAATTGCTGCGCATGTCGCCCTCTGCACGCGCGGCGCACCCGTGCATTGGCGCAAGCCGCACGGATTTCATTCTCTCCGGCTGCGCAATTTTCGAAGCGATTGCGCGCACCTTCCCGATCGACAAAATCACCATCGCCGACCGCGGCGTGCGTGAGGGGATTATTGTGAGCCTCATGCGCGAGTTTGGGGCGGGGTAGTACATGATACGTATTGCATATCACTTTGGGCTATGATAAAGTCGTTTGCATGTAAGGAGACGGAGAAGGTCTGGAACATGGTGCGTTCCAGAAGTTTTCCGACGGATGTGCAGGATAGAATGCTGCGTAAATTGAGTATGCTCGACGCGGCGCAGGCACTGGGTGATTTGCGGGAGCCGCCGAGCAATAATTTGGAAGCGCTGAAGGGCAACCGCAAAGGGCAGATGAGTATTCGGGTGAACCGTCAGTGGCGCATCTGTTTTATGTGGGACAATGGCGACGCGTATCAGGTGATGGTGGTAGATTACCACTAGGAAGAAGAGAAAGAAATGGTGCAAAAACTAAGAAATCCGCATCCGGGGGAAATTCTGAAATACGAGTTTCTGGAGGAGCTTGGCTTAAGCCAGAACGCGCTTGCAAAGGCAATTGCAGTGCCTGCGAACCGCATCCATAGTATTGTCAACGGCGAGCGGGATATTACCGCAGATACGGATCTGCGCTTATGCAAGTTTTTCCGCCTCTCGGAGGGTTTTTTTCAGCGACTGCAGGTGCTCTACGACACGCGCGAAGCCAAGCAAAAAATCGCCGCGCAGGTAGCCAAAATTCACCCCTACGAACAGCGCCCCAGTGTCTAAGAAAACAGGCGATAAACGCTCCGGCTCGCGGGGGATGTCGGTGCGCGTAAAAACCGCGAAGAGCCGCAGCAATTCGAGCAATCGCTGGCTGCAGCGGCAGCTGAATGACCCGTATGTGATTAAAGCGAAGCAAGCGGGCTATCGCAGCCGCGCGGCGTTTAAATTGGCAGAGCTCGACGACAAATTTCACCTGCTGAAACCGGGCGGGCGCGTGGTGGATCTCGGCTGTGCGCCGGGTGGTTGGGCGCAGGTGGCGGTGGAGCGCGTGGGAGCGAAGGGCGTGGTGGTGGGCTGTGATCTGCTCGCGGTGCCGCCGGTGACAGGCGCAACGCTGATTGTGCAGGATTTCCTCGCCCCGGAAGCGCCGGAGGTGGTGAAGACCTTGCTCGCGGGCGCGGCGGGTGGCACGGCGGAGGCGGATGTAGTGCTCTCCGACATGGCGAGCAACACGACGGGGCACGCGCCGACCGACCATATCCGTATCATGCATTTATGCGAGCTGGCCTATCAGTTTGCCTGCGAAGTGCTGGCGCCGGGCGGTTCCTTTGCATGTAAAGTACTCAAAGGCGGCACTGAGCGCGAGTTGCTGAAGCTGATGCAGCGCGATTTCGCCACCGTGAAACATGCCAAACCTAGCGCCAGCCGCGCCGATTCTGCCGAGAGTTATGTGGTGGCGACGGGGTTTAGGGGTTAGACGCAAACCGATTTTATACGACAGTCTGTTGACAAGTCGCTGCGTGCATGCGATGTAGCGCTGCAATCTCGAAAAAACCTTTTTGCCCGAGGATTGCATGACCGATTTCCCCTTAGCGTTAACGTTTGATGATGTGCTGCTGACCCCGGCGGCCTCGGAAATCCTTCCAAAACAGGTAGATACGCGCACGCGGCTGACCCGGGAGATCGAACTCGGCATCCCGCTCATGTCGGCGGCGATGGATACGGTGACCGAATCCGCGCTTGCCATTGCGATGGCGCAGCATGGGGGCATCGGCACGATTCACAAGAACATGGAAAGCGCGGCGCAGGCCGATGAAGTGCGCCGGGTGAAGAAGTTCGAATCCGGCATGGTGGTGAACCCGGTGACGATGCGCCCGGAACAGACCCTCGCCGATGCCTATGCGCTGATGGACCAGCATAATATTTCCGGTATTCCGATTACAGAAAAAGACGGCAAACTCGTCGGCATACTCACCAACAGAGATGTTCGTTTCGCTACCGATACGAAGCAGAAAGTCTCGGAGTTGATGACCCCGAAGCTCATTACGACTGAGGAAGGCATTAGCAAAGAAGAGGCAAAACGCCTGCTGCACCAGCACCGTATCGAGAAGCTGCTGGTGGTGGATAAGCAGTATCGCTGCGTCGGGCTGATGACGGTGAAGGATATCGAGAAAGCGGAAAAGCACCCCCTCGCGGCGAAGGATGATCGGGGTCGGTTGCGGGTAGCGGCGGCGGTCGGCACCGGCAAGGAAGGCATCGCCCGCGCGGAGGCATTAATCGCGGCGGAGGTGGATGTGATTATTGTGGATACGGCGCATGGCCACTCGCGCGGCGTGCTGGATACCGTGCAGGAAATCAAGCGGTTATATAAAAACCAAGCGGTGATTGCGGGGAATATCGCGACCGCCGAAGCGGCCGAAGCGCTGATTAAAGCGGGTGCGGATGCGGTCAAAGTCGGCATTGGCCCGGGGTCGATTTGCACCACGCGGATTGTCGCCGGGGTGGGGGTGCCGCAACTGACGGCGATCATGAATGTGCGCGCCATCACCGAGAAATATAACGTGCCGCTGATTGCCGATGGTGGGATTAAATATTCCGGCGATTTCGCCAAGGCCATCGCCGCCGGGGCGGACGTGGCGATGCTCGGTTCGCTGTTCGCAGGGACGGAGGAATCTCCCGGTGAAGTGGTTCTTTTTCAAGGAAGAAGTTACAAAACCTATCGCGGCATGGGCAGCGTGGGGGCGATGGCGCGCGGCTCCGCCGACCGCTATTTCCAACAAGAGGTCGCCGACGCCATGAAGCTGGTGCCCGAAGGGGTGGAAGGCCGCGTGCCCTATAAGGGGTCGGTCGCCGGGGTCATCCACCAGCTCGTCGGAGGACTCAAGGCAGCCATGGGTTATACCGGAAACGGAACAATCTCCGACATGCGGAAAAATTGTAAATTCGTGCGGATGACCGGGGCGGGTTTAAAAGAATCCCACGCCCATGACATCACCATCACCCGCGAATCCCCGAACTACCGGGTGGAGGGGTAAGAGGGGTTTACGGATGGAGAATCTGACCTGCTATTTGCTTGAGTGCAGGCAATCTTAACGCCATATCCTCGGTGGAGAGGCCAAAGCTGCGCATCCAAATATAAGAGAGCGTTGCCAGAACACTTTCCGATGTTACCGATGCTGGCTCCATAACCCCAATCGCAGCAATAATCTGCGCGGCTTCATCGTGGTATTCGTCGAGGGGAGCGCCTGCGGCAATGAAACCCTCCACGTCTTCCTGCGCCAATATCGCGTCTAGTTTCTCTAAGCCAATCGTCATGGGTGTTAATTCCTCCAGAATGTGATGACCTTACCAGCATTTCTGCCTTCAGTCTCTACAATTACCGTGACACCATTCGTCCCTTGGTAATGTATTTGTGGTGTGCCGTATTTACCGAGTTTGGAGGTAACTTTTCCGGTCTCTGTTGCCGTTCTTATGGCGCTATCTACATCTTGTGAGGTTATCTTTCTTTGCGCCGAGCGGATAGCGCTATGTTCTGTGAATTTATCGGCTCCATTGATTCTCCCGGTACTGCGTATGAATCTAACTGCACTTATGGCGGCAGCGATCGCGCCTCTGCCAATTCGTAGCAGAGGGAAAAGAAACAGTTCGGGATATACAGGTTCAATTGGAGGATCATTAATCACGTGGCCTGTGTAGGGTTCTGCAACGCATCGGCAGTTATAATCCTCTCCCGGATGTCCTGTGGTGGGCGAGTGATCCCATGAGAAAATGCGGCCATTATTGGCGGCATGAGCCGCCCGCACTTTGCCATCGCCCCGGGTACGCCAAATATAATGCGTGCTTGTGCCTTGCGCTTTGTGGCGGAGAAAGAGCGTGTAAAGTTGGGCATCCATCTGCCGGAGTTGCGTGGCCTGTTGCAGCAGCCCGTGATTGAGGCCGCGCGAAATGAGGCGCTGGTTTTTTAGCCCAAGCTCGCAAATGGCGAGCAGAGGAAGGTTGGGGTGGTACGTTTGATATGTCATCCGCAAAGCATATATCTGTTCCGTGCTACCAGGAAGTGGGGGTGGTGATTTTTTGTATCACCCCAGCCTTCGCCGGGGTGACAAAACGGACGTGGGCGCGCGATAGGGGTTGCGCGCGGGCGGGTTAGGCGGTACAAGCCCTCACCCGAAAGGGTGGATTCCCCTAGAGTTGCTTTGCAACTCGGGGAATGACGAAACCAAGCCCCTCCGCTAAAACCTAACGCCTGAAACCCGAAACCTGGAACCTGAAACCCCTTATGACCCCCGGCGCGCGTATCCAGTCTGCAATTGAAATTATGGAGCATATTCAGTCCGTGTGGCTGGCGGATCGGCGTGCGCCGGTGGATGGGATGCTGGCGGATTATTTCAAGCGCCGCCGCTATATCGGCTCGACCGACCGCGGCGCCATCTCGGAACTGGTTTATTTCTGCCTGCGCTATGGCGGCAGCATCCAGTGGCATATCGAGGCGTGTGACCGCAGTGTCACCCCGCGCCGGGTGGTGATGACCGCGCTGCTGTTCAAGGATAAGCCCATGAGCATCGGTAATATTCGCCGTGAATTTGACGGTAGCAAATACGCCCCCTCGGCACTGACAGCGCAGGAAGAAACCATGCTGGAGCGCTGCGCCGCGCGGGAGTTTCTGCCGCCCGAGATGCCGGACGCGGCGCGCTATAACTACCCGGACTGGATGGAAGGCCGCCTGAAGGATGCGTTTGGCGAGGATTTGCCGAAAGCGATGCTGGCCATGAACGAGCAAGCACCGATCGACCTGCGCGCGAATCTCCTCAAATGCCGCGACCGGGGGGATTTGATTTTGGCGCTCGACAAAGACGGGCATTTTGGGGTGCCGACGCCGGTTTCGCCGGTCGGTGTGCGGCTCAAGAAACGTATCGCGGCGTTTAATACACAAGCGTTCAAAGACGGCATGTTTGAGATGCAGGATGCGGGGAGCCAGGCCGTCGCACTGCTGGTGGATGCCAAGCCGGGGCAGAAAGTGATTGATTTCTGCGCCGGGGCAGGGGGCAAAACCCTCGCGATTGCGGCGACGATGCAAAATAAAGGGCGTATTTTGGCGTGGGATAACTCGGAAAACCGCCTTGGCCAGATTCATAAACGCCTCGCCCGCGCGGGGGTGAGCAATGTGCAAACCCACGCGCTGCGCGACGAGGCCGACCCGTTCCTCAAACGCCATGTGGGCTCGGCTGATTGGGTGCTGGTGGATGCACCCTGCTCGGGCAGTGGCACCTGGCGGCGCAACCCCGACCTCAAATGGCGCTTCTCTTTGGAGGATTTACAAGAGCTTAAAGAGGTTCAGGGGCGGATTTTAAAACAGGCCGCACGCCTCGTGAAGCCCGGCGGACGCCTCGTTTACGTCACCTGCTCGTTGTTTTTAGACGAAAATTTCCATCGGGTGCAGCAATTCCTTGGGGGTAACCCGCAATTTAGGGTTGAAGCACCGGACAAAATATGGAATAAGCACCTCGTAACGCGCGAGGGTCTTGGGTCCTGCATGTTACTAAGTCCGCATAAAGACGGCACAGACGGCTTTTTTGCCGCCATACTTATGAAAGAAACGGCAGCGGCTTAAATCAGGCCTACGGCTTGATGGGGGTGGCTGTCGCAACCAATTAAGGATGTAAACATGGCATTGCCAACGGGTAGTAAGCATTTGCATAGAAAGCCTAAATCATGGTTCTCGCGCTCGTTTGTCGGGCGTGAGCTTTCGGCTATTTTTGGCCGTCTTTTCTGTAAGCGGAATATCATCATTATCGCGGAGCATAAAACCCAACATGTACCGTTCTCGGCACGTGCGCAGGTGCTGGCTGTGTTTGGTGCCATCGCGTTCGTGGTCTGGGCGAGCTATTCGAGTGGCTCTTATATGGCGGCACAGCAAGCGTTGAAGGAGAAGGAGCGCAAACTCGCCTCCTCGAACCAGGAAACCCAACGTGTGGCGGCAGAATTTACACTGCTCAAAAGCGACCTGATGAAACTCGCCAGTGCAGCTAAGAGTGGCAAAACCGGCGACTATGCGAAGCAGCTGGTGGATCAGTATAGCAAAACCAGCGTGACGGATACGGTGAATGTTGGCACCGCAGACGATGACGGCGCGCATGTAGAAGCGGTGTTCAAGCGCGTTGAGATGCTGGACAATAAGGTGAAGGAACTGCAGCAAACCCACGACGAAATGATTGCCGATATCCGCAGCATGACGGGCGGTAAAATCCGTGAGCTTGAGAATGTCATTGCCCGCACCGGGCTGCCCAGCCAGTCGATCGTGAAAACGGTAGAAGCAAAACGTGCGCAGGAAGAACAGGCGCGTGAGAAATATGGCCGCGCACAAGCCGCCGGATCGCGCGATGATGACGGCAAAGGTGGTCCGTATATTCCGGTGCGCCAGTCGACCCTTAAAAGCAAAGAGACCGAGCTTTACTACAACCTGCAGCGCATGATGGTGCTGAACGAAGTGGTGAGCGGCCTACCGATTACGATGCCGATGCGCGGTGATTTCAAGAAAACCAGCGGCTTCGGCACGAGGCGCGACCCATTCCATGGCGGCGGCGCCTTCCATAGCGGGCAGGATTTCTCGGGTCCACAAGGGGCAAAAATTTACGCAACCAGCGACGGTAAAGTGGAGTTCGCGGGCTGGAAATCGGCGTATGGTAATGTGGTGGATATCAAGCATCAGCACGGGCTCTCGACCCGTTACGCGCATCTGTCGCGCGTCTTGGTACAGCCGGAGCAAACGGTGAAAAAGGGTCAGGTGATTGGTATTCAGGGCTCGACCGGGCGTTCTACGGGCAAGCATTTGCATTATGAAGTGCGCTATAATGGCACGCCACTTAACCCCTCCAATTTTTTGAAAGCAGGCGAGTATGTTCAGTCGGTTAACTAACGCCAATTCCGAGAAAGCCGTGGCGAAAGCGGCAGCAAAAGCGGCCGCAGCGAGCCATCGCAAGGGTCTGATTCCCTCGGTCATTGCCTCGGGTATGCATGTGCTCGGCAATATCGTCAGTGACGGCGTGCTTGATATCGAAGGCAAAATCGATGGCAATGTACGCGGCCAGACCGTGACCATCCGTCCTGATGGTATTATCCGTGGTGATGTGGTGGCAGAAACACTACATGTTTATGGTGCGGTCGAGGGGCTCATCAAAGCACGTAACGTGAGCCTCTATGCCAATGCTCGGGTGAGTGGCACCATCATGCATGAATCGCTTGCGATCGAGGACGGCGCGATGGTGGATGGCAAGTTCAAGCGTAGCGACCGTATGGCGTTTGAAGAATTTTCGGAGATGCCGCGTCGCCTCAATTCACCTTCGCTGGAGTCAAATTTCTCGAACGATAATGACCGCGATGATGAGCCGAGCGAAGCCGAGATTAAAATCCTCGAGAACCTGCGGTTGATTAGCTATTAGTGGCGTATGGATCCCCGGGCTCTGCCTTCGGCAGCCCCGAGGATGACGGGTTCATAAGGCGTATTGCACCTAACTCGTCCCCGTCATTGACCCCAAATATCCTTGAGGCCATCCGCGCGGCCGGAACCTTGCTTGTAGGCGTTGTAGCGCAGGGCGTTTTTCTCGTAATAACGCTGATGGTAATCCTCGGCCACGTAGAATGGCGTCGCGGGTTTAAGGGTAACGGCGATGGACTTTTTGAGCTTTTCAGCCACCCCTTTTTTGACGCTCTCCGCGGTTTGCTGCTGTGCAGCATTTACATAGTAAATGACCGGCATGTACTGGCTGCCACGGTCGGCAAACTGGCCACCGCCATCCGTCGGGTCGATATTCTCGAAATAGATTTCGACCAGCTTTTCGTAGTTCACCTTGGCGGGGTTGAAACGGATCTCGATCACCTCCACATGCCCAGTTTTGCCGGTGGAGACAGCATCGTAATGCGCGGTTTCCGCACTGCCGCCCGTGTAGCCGACGCGGGTTGAAATCACGCCTTCCGTGTTATCAAAACTCGGCTGCATGCACCAGAAACAGCCGCCGCCGAACATGGCGGTCTCGATACGGGTAGGGGTGGCGGCGTCAGCAGCGTTCATGGAGAAAACCAGCAAAAGGAGGGTGAGCAGGGCGCGGATCATGACGGTAGGATAGGGTCTTGTTCAGCGATTGCAAGTAATGACTACGCCAATAAAATCAGCGTGGCGAGGCCAAGGAAGCTGAAGAAGCCTACGCAATCCGTAACGGTGGTGAGGAAAATGGCGCTACTGATGGCCGGGTCGCGGCCACGGCGATGCAGCCAGATGGGGATGATGGCGCCCCACAGCCCGGCCATCGTCATGGTGGCTGCCGCTGCGAGCAGCATCACGAGTGCGAGCTTCAGGTCGTGGAACATGAGGTAAACCCCCGCGCCCATGATGAGCCCGAGGCCGGAGCCGTTTAAAAACCCGATCCACATTTCCTTGCGGATATAGGCGCGGCTGTTGGCATCCGTCAGCTGCTTGGTGGCGATGGCGCGCACAGCCACGGTGATGGTTTGTGTGCCGGTGTTACCGCCCATACTGGCGACCATCGGCATCATCACCGCCAGCGCCACGATTTTCTCGATGGTCATCTCGAACATACTGATAACGGCGGCAGCGAGCACGGCGGTGAGCAGGTTGACAAACAGCCAGCCAAAGCGCGCACGCACGGTCTCCCACACGTCGGACTGGAAATCGCTCTCCGCAACACCCCCGGCGCGCAGGAAGTCTTCTTCGTCTTCCTCGACCATCACGTCGACCACGTCATCCACCGTGATGGTGCCGACGAGCGCGCCGGAGCCGTTGATCACCGGGGCTTCGACGAGTGCGTATTTGCGGAAGAGATAGGCGACTTCTTCTTGGTCGGTATCGGTCGACACGGCGTAGATGGTTTCGTTTTTAATGTCCTCGAGTGCCACATCGCGCTTGCTGCCGAGCATGGTGCCGAGCAGTACGCGGCCGGTGGGGCGGAATTCGGTATCGACCGTGTAGATGACGTAAAAGAATTCGGGTAGTTCCTCTGCCGCGCGCAAGAAATCGATCGTGTCGCCCACATTCCAGAATTCTGGCACGGCGACGAGCGCTTTGCGCATGAGGCGCCCGGCGGATTCTGGCGCGTAGGTGAGGCTTTCCTCGATCTCTTCGCGCATCGGCGCGGCCATGACATCGAGCAGCTCCTGCTGGTCGGCGGCGGGCAGATCTTCGAGGATGTGCACCGCATCATCCGTCTCAAGTTCGGAGAGGACTTCGGCGGATTTCTCGGGCCCCAGTGCTTCGATGACGTCTTCGGCCGCTTCGGGCGAAAGTTCGGCGAGGGTGTCCGAATCAAAGTCTGCCGCGATGGCGGCCGTCAGCCAGCGGCGCTGGTCGTGGCTGAGCTGCTCGAACAGTTCGGCCTGATCCGGCGCGGGCAGGGGGTAAACAAGGTTGCGGACGGCCGGAATATCCAGCTGGTCAATCGCATCAATGACTTCGGCAACAAATTCGGGGCTGAGGGAGAAGCCGGTATCCGGGTCCAGCGGGGCATAGTCGGCGTGTGTTGCATCGCTCATAGCCGCCTCCTTTGCCGTTTAGGGTGCTCTCCTGCACAAAATTACCAAGCTTGGTGCGACCGAGAAGACTCGAACTTCCATGGGTCGCCCCGTTACCACCTCAAGGTAGTGTGTCTACCAATTCCACCACGGTCGCACGCAAGCTTGGGTGTGCGGGATAGCAAATGTTTTTGCGCAGCGCAATAGCTATTCGTGCGTTATTCCCGCTTTCGCTCGCAAGGCGTTGCTGTATAGTGCGCGCCGATGGAATGGCAAACCCATATCGGCCTGTTGCGATACGAAGATGCGCTCGCGCGCATGGCTGAACGCGTGGCCAGCATTCAGCGCGGTGAGGCGGACGAGCTGGCGTGGTTGGTGGAGCATCCGCCGCTTTATACGCTGGGGACAAGTGCGAAGGAAGGGGATGTGCTTGGGGCGGGTGCCATTCCGCATTACAGCAGTGGCCGCGGCGGGCAGGTGACCTATCACGGCCCCGGACAGCGCGTGCTGTATCTGATACGTGATCTCAAAAAACATGCTGCCGCGCGTGGGGAGGAGCCAGACCTACGCGCCTATGTGAAGCAGCTGGAGCAGTGGATTATCCTCACCTTGCGCGATTTCGGGGTGGAGGGGTTCACGCGTGATGGGCGTGTGGGGGTGTGGGTGGAAACGCCCACGGGCGAGGCGAAAATTGCCGCGCTTGGCGTGCGGGTGCAGAAATGGGTGACGAGCCACGGCATCGCGCTCAATGTCAACCCCGACCTCGGCCATTATGCGGGCATTGTGCCCTGCGGGATTCGGGAATATGGCGTGACATCCCTCGCCGCACTGGGGGTGGATGCGACGATGGACGATGTCGACGCCGCGCTGCGCGCGAATTTCGGGCGGGTGTTTTAGAGGTTATCCTTCTTATACATAAAAAAACATCTCAGCCCGTTGCGGACTGAGATGTCGGAAGCGATGTTTATAAGGGATTGTTTTCTTTAACTACAACAACCGCTTCTAGACAAGGCGACGGACATGGCGACCAGCACGGATCTGCTGGATTTTGTCTTTGATCAACAGGCGCTGCTTTTTGAGCGTGACCACGCGAATCCAGTCCGGGTTCTTTTTACGTGTTTCCGCCTCGATCTCAACCTGCACCACGGCCGATTTCATCAGCAGGGACTTGAGTGCTTTAAATAGTTTGAAAGACATTGTTCTCTCCATAACAAAGGGTTCATGTTATGGGATTTTCCCGGCATGATGAATCACACCGGGTTAACCCCGATGCGATCCGACATCACGCCTTGCACTTACGCCGCAAAACGCCAGAGGGGCCCGGCTCGCAGAAGTATATATAGCAAAAAATCAGGAGGATTTCAAGAGACGAGGTCTCTTTATTTTGTAGATAACGTAGATGCGGTAATTTCTCAGTACGATATTGCTTTCACCGCGCGGGCTTGCTAGAGCGGAGTAAACAAACCAAGCGAGTGTTTTATGTCCCAACCTGCTACGAAAACGGAATTTCCCGGTGCGGAATCAGCAGCGCTGATTGCCAAGGGCCGCAAATATTATGTGCCGAACTACAAGCCGCGCGAGATGATTCTCGACCACGGCAAAGGCTCGGTGGTGTGGGATATGGACGGGCGCGATTATGTGGATCTCGGCGCGGGGATTGCGGTGTGCAGCCTCGGCCACCAGGATCCAGATTTGATGGCAGCGCTCGACGCGCAGGCGAAAAAACTCTGGCATACGAGCAATATTTTCTTCACCCGCCCGCCGATTGAACTCTGCGAAGCGCTGGTTGAATCTTCCGGCTTTGCGACGCGCGCGTTCCTCTGTAACTCTGGCGCGGAAGCCAACGAAGCCGCGATTAAAACTGTGCGTAAATATGCGGCGGATAAAGGCAAAACGCCCGCGCAGCGCAACATCATCAGCTTCTATGGCTCGTTCCATGGCCGCACCATGGCGACGGTGACGCTGACCGCGCAGCCTAAGTATCACATAGGGTTTGAGCCGATGCCCGGCGGGTTTATCTACTGCGAGAAATTCAACGACGAAGCGGCGATTGAAGCGCTGGTGGACGAAAATACCTGCGCGATTTTCGTGGAACCAGTGCAGGGCGAAGGCGGCGTGGTGCCTGCAAAGCCGGGCTTCCTGAAACATCTGCGCGCGCTGTGTGATAAGGTGGGTGCGCTGCTTGTGATCGATGAAATTCAGGCCGGTATGGGGCGTACGGGCACCCTGTTCGCGCACACGCAGGACGGCATTAAACCCGACATCGTGACGCTGGCCAAAGCACTCGGCGGTGGGCTGCCAATCGGCGCGATGCTGGTGGGTGAAAAAGCGGCGGATGTGCTGCAGTTCGGCACGCACGGCACCACCTTCGGCGGCAACCCGGTGATGGCCGCTGTTGCGCTTGCTGCGGTGCACAAATTGGGGCGCAAAGACATCCTTGAAAACGCGGTCGAAAAAGGCAAAAAATTGTGCAGTGCACTCGAAGCCATAAACGCCGAACTCGGCCTCTTTAAAGAGGTGCGCGGACGCGGGCTGATGATCGGCGCGGAGCTGATTGCCGAACATGCGGGCAAAGCCGGGGATATCTCCGAACTCGCGCGGCAGCATGGTGTGCTGGTGCTGATCGCGGGGCCGAACGTGCTGCGCTTCCTGCCGCCGCTCACCATTTCTGATGCGGATATGGCCGAAGGCATGAAGCGCCTGAAAGCCACGCTCGTGGCGTATAAAGCCACCGCCAAAGCGGCGTAATGGACGCAGCATACCAGAAGCCGCTGGACTGGATTGCCTCGCAACAGGCGGCGATGGTGGCGCTGACCACGCGCTGGGCGAATATCAATTCCGGCAGTTATAACGTGGCGGGGCTGCGCCAGATGCGCGAAACGCTGGCGGCGGATTTTGCCGTGCTCGGCGGGGAGGCAGAGGTAATCCCCCTGCCGCCGATGACGCAGGTAAATGCCGCGGGCGAGGTGGTGGAGATTCCGATCGCCGAGGCGCTGTCGATCCGCAAACGGCCAAACGCGCCGCTGCAGGTGCTGTTGGTGGGGCATATGGATACGGTGTTCGGCACCGACCACCCGTTTCAAACCGTGACGACGCCGGAGCCGGGGGTGATGAACGGCCCGGGCGTTGCCGACCTCAAAGGCGGCCTCGCGGTGATGCTGCATGCGCTGCTCGCGCTCGAGCAAAGCCCGTGGGCGGAGCAGCTCGGCTGGCAGATTCTGCTGAACCCGGATGAGGAAATCGGCACAATCTCATCCGATCCGGAACTGAAACGAGCGTCGTTGGGTAAGCATCTGGCGATGGTATACGAGCCCGCGCTGGCAGATGGAACGCTCGCCGGGGCACGTAAAGGCAGCGGCAATTTCGCGGTAACGATTCGCGGACGTGCCGCCCATGCCGGACGTAACCCGGAAGAGGGGCGCAATGCCATTCTGGCCGCGGCAGAGCTGACGCAGGCGGTGTTTGCCCTCAACGGTAAACGCGAGGGGCTGACGGTGAACCCGGGCAAAATCGACGGGGGCGGGGCGCTCAACGTGGTGCCAGACCTCGCGGTGCTGCGCTTTAACATCCGCATCCGTGAGGCGGCGGATGGCGACTGGGCGATGGGTGAGCTGAACCGATTAGTGAATGAAATCAATCAGAAAGAAGGGTTCAGCGCGAGTTTGCACGGCCATTTCACCCGCCCACCGAAGCCGATGGCACCTAAAATTCAGGCATTGTTCGACCTGGTTCTCACCTGTGGGCGTGAACTGGGTATCACGATCGGGGTCAAACCCTCCGGGGGTTGTTGCGACGGGAATAATTTATGGCGCTATGGCCTCGCCAATGTCGATACGCTCGGCGTGCGTGGTGCGCATATTCATTCCGCTAACGAAATTTGCTATATAGATTCATTCGTTGAGCGCGCAAAACTCTCGGCGCTGCTGCTCATGAAGCTGGCGCGAGGTGGGGTGAGTCTCTAACACTACTCTATACTCTTTATATACTATGCTCGACGCGGATAAAAAATACGGCTAGGATGCCCACGCAATACGTAAACCATTCTATAACTAATTGAGTTCTTATGTTTCTTCGTCCCGCCCGCCTCGATGACCATGACGCGATCCTTGCCCTCGCCAAACAGGCGGGGTTTGGCATGACCTCCCTGCCGCCGGATGCGGCGGTGCTGCGCGAGAAAATCGAGGCCTCGGTGGCGAGCTTCGCCAGCACCTACGAGAAACCGGGCGAGGAAAGCTTCCTTTTTGTACTGGAAGATGCTGAAAATAATGGGCATATTGCCGGAACATGCGGCATCAAATCGCGCATCGGCCTCAGCCAGCCTTTTTATAGTTATAAACTGACGACCATTACACAGGCATCGACGCAGCTTAATATCTTCTCCAAACAAAAAATGCTTCAAGTAACCAATGACTTAACTGGCGCTACCGAAGTCGGGTCGCTGTTCCTTGAGCCCGATTATCGCCGCGACCGGATGGGCAAAATGCTCTCACTTTCGCGCTTTATGTTCATCGCCCTGTTCCCGCAGTATTTTGCGGATACGGTGATCGCCGAAATGCGCGGGGTGCACGACCATGACGGAAATTCACCATTTTACAATGCCCTGCCAAAGAAATTCTTCCAGATGCCCTTCACGCAGGCCGATTATGTGAACGCGACTCAGGGCAACCAGTTCATCAACGATCTGATGCCAAAATATCCGGTCTATCTCAGCCTGTTACCAAAGTCGGCGCGGGAAGTGGTGGGCCAGGCCAACGCCGCCTCTGAGCCGGCGAAGCTGATGTTGGAGCGTCAGGGCTTCAAATATACCGGCTATGTGGATATTTTTGACGGCGGCCCGACCCTGCAGGTTGAGAAGCAAGCCATTGATATTGTGCGCAACACACGCCCAATGACGGTGCGTGAGGTGCGCGAGCTGCCGGAGGAAACCCCGAAACAAATGCTGACCAATAGCGCGTTCGAGGGATTCCGCTGCGCCGCCGGACGACTGATCACCCATGCGGATGGGTCGGTAGACATCACCCCGCGGCTTGCCAAGCGCGCGGGCGTGAAGCCGGGTGACACCGTGCGCTGCTATCTTCTCTAAGGAGTTTCTATGCACTATATCAATGGGTTGTGGGTCGAGTCCGGCAGCGCAATTTTTACCTCCAGCAACCCCGCGACGGGCGAAACCCTCTGGCAGGGGCGCGCCGCTAGCACCAAGGAAGTGGGCGATGCTGTCGCCGCTGCCCGTGCCGCATTTCCCGCCTGGTCGGGCATGGACTATGCCGCACGCCTTGACGTGATCCGTAAGTTTAAGGAATTGATAGAAAAAGAGAAAGAGGCGCTGGCGCTGCTCATCGCCAAGGAAACCGGCAAAGCGCTGTGGGACGCACGCTCGGAAGCTGCTGCGGTCATCGGCAAACTGGCCTTCAGCGAAGAAGCCTATCAGGAGCGCACCGGCCGTAAAAGCCGCGACATGAAGCCCGGGCAGGCCGTCATCACCCACCGCCCGCATGGGGTAATGGCCGTCTATGGCCCCTATAACTTCCCTGCACATTTGCCAAACGGGCATATAACCCCTGCGCTGCTCGCCGGAAATGCGGTGGTATTTAAGCCCAGCGAGCAAACGCCTGCCGTCGCCGAATGGATGGTAAGATGTTGGGAAGCTGCAGGAATTCCGGCCGGGGTGCTGAACTTGATTCAGGGGGAGCGGGAGACGGGCATCGCCCTCGCCAACGCCCCCATCGACGGGCTGCTATTCACAGGCTCCTGCGCTACGGGCAAGGCGCTCCACGCCCAGTTCGCCGGACGACCAGAAGTGATGCTCGCGCTCGAGATGGGTGGAAATAACCCATTGATTGTATTCGAGGTTTCAGACACCAAAGCCGCAGTGCATGAGACGATTCTCTCGGCTTTCACGGGCAGTGGTCAGCGCTGTACCTGCGCCCGCAGGCTGATTGTTCCCGCTTGGGCACAAGCCGAAGAATATATTGACTTATTAGTAAGATCTGCTGGCAACATCGTCGTTGGCGCCTATGACTCTGAACCTGCGCCTTTTATGGGGCCAGTGATTTCGCTTCGTGAGGCCGAGCGACTGATGGCAGCACAGGAGAGCCTCGAAAAATTGGGCGGCAAAGTGCTTCTACGCATGAAGCAACTCACCCCGGGCACCTCTTTCCTTACCCCAGGAATTATTGATATGACCGGCGTGAAAAACGTGCCAGATGTCGAATATTTCGGTCCGCTTCTGCAACTATACCGTGTGGATAATCTCGACGCAGCGGTGGCGGTTGCCAACGATACTAGCTTCGGTCTCAGTGCCGCAGTGCTTTGCGATGATCCTGCAGTATATCAAAAGCTTAGCAGAAGAATTCGCGCCGGGCTGATCAACTGGAACCGCCAGACGACGGGTGCGTCGGGGGCAGGGCCCTTCGGCGGCATTGGGGTGAGTGGCAACCACCGCCCGGCAGGCTATTACTCAGCCGATTATTGCGCTTACCCGGTGGCCTCGGTCGAGATGGAGACGTTGGCGCTTCCCGCGCAGATCTCTCCGGGTTTAAAAATAGGATAGAAAGGTTAATGCAGATGGCGCTCGCGCATGAATGGCAGTTCGATGGACTGGTTGGTCCCACCCATAATTACTCCGGTCTCGCGCATGGCAACCTGGCGGCGCAGAATAACGCTGGGAATATTTCAAACCCCAAGGCGGCGGCGCTGCAAGGGCTTGAGAAAATGCGATTTGTCAGCAGCTTGGGTGTAAAACAAGCCTTTTTACCGCCACATTTCCGTCCTTTTGTGCCTGAACTCAAACGCTTAGGATTTTCTGGTGATACGGGATCCATGCTCAAAAAAGCGGCTGATTATTCTCCAACGTTGCTCTCCGCACTCTATTCTTCGTCCTTTATGTGGACGGCGAATGCGGCGACTATTGCCCCGAGCTTCGACACGGCGGATGGTAAATTACATATTACTCCTGCGAATATGACGAGTCATTTTCATCGCCATATCGAGGCGGAGCATAGCTATGATATACTATCCAGAATTTTCCATAACCATAGCTATTTTATTGTGCATAATCCGCTTTTCCCGAATGCATTGTTTGGCGATGAGGGTGCTGCTAACCACATGTTAGTAAATAATAATCACGGTGAAAAATCTATTCATATTTTTGTTTATGGCGAAGATATTAACAATCAAAAAAAGCCACAGATGTATCCGGCCCGTCAACAGCGTATGGCGAGCGAGGCGGTCGCTAGACTACATCAGTTGAATCCAGAAAATTGCATTTATATCCAGCAAGCGCCCGAAGTTATCGACCAAGGCGTTTTCCATAATGACGTGATTGCGATGAATACTACCCGGCGGCTTATCGTCCACGCGGAGTCCTTCACGCAGGCCGACCAACAGCGGCTTCAGGTATTTGCGCAGCGACAACAGGAATTACGCTACCGTGAGATCACTACGAAGGAGCTTCCGGTGGCCGATGCAGTGGCGAGTTATTTCTTCAATTCGCAACTACTAGACCTTGGGGATAACCGCTTCGTATTGCTCGCTCCTACGGAATCGGAAAATACGCCCCGCGCGCACGAAACCCTGGAGAAATTGAAGGCGGAGGGGCTGCTTTCTGAAGTCTATTACCGTGACCTGCGCGAGAGTATGCGCAATGGCGGTGGACCGGCCTGCCTGCGTCTCAGAGTCACGATGACGGAGGAAGAGGCCGCCGCAATCCACCCCGGAGTGGTTCTTACAGAAACGCGATATCATGCACTGAAACAATGGGTTGAGTCGCATTACCGTGACCGGTTGCACCCGGATGATCTGCGTGACACCACCTTTGTGAGGGAGCTTGAGGCGGCGTATCTGGCATTGGAGACTATCTGCGACCTCCCCGGACTCTACCAAAAGTATATGTAATGTGTATTTTATATCTTCCGGCTGCATTCGGAAAATAAGATATAAATATTATTCTATTTATCGATTTAATTGATAAAGCTGCATATAAAGTGGGCGTGATGCAGTTGCAACAGTCATCCACAACCTGTTGGCCATTTTTGAATAGTACTGGAAACACATCCCAAACTTGCTAGAGTGAACTCCCCCTCGAACGAGAGATGTCGCGATGCTTGGACTAATCGGAATTGTGGTCACCTTTGCCATGGTCTTTGGCAGCTATGTGATGGCAGGCGGCAAGTTTGGCATTATTCTGCATGCAGCACCACATGAGTTTATGGCGATTTTTGGCGCTGCAGTGGGCGCGTTCATGTTGGCAAATAAGGGAAATATCATTAAGGCCACCCTTAAGGATCTCAAAAAAGCTTTTGGTGGCCCGAAATGGAAACCCCAGGATTACAAAGACTTGCTCTGCCTGATGTTCAGCATACTGAAGCTGGTGCGCACCAAAGGGATGATCGCGCTCGAACAGCATATCGAGAACCCCGAACAATCGGCCATATTCCAGCAATACCCAAAGATAATGCACGATCATTTCGCTATCGAATTGATTTGTGATACGCTGCGGATGATTACCATGAGCTTTGAAGATCCCCATCAGGTCGAGGACGTGATGGAAAAACAACTCGAGAAACATCACCATGAAACAGCGGCGCCGCAACATGCGGTGCAAACGATGGCGGACGGGATTCCCGCGCTCGGTATTGTGGCGGCGGTACTCGGCGTGATTAAAACCATGGCTAGCATCAGTGAGCCGGTTGAAGTGCTTGGCGGAATGATCGGCGGCGCACTGGTGGGAACGTTCCTTGGTGTGTTCCTAGCTTATGGCTTTATTGGTCCGATTGCGGGAAAGCTGGGGCAGGTCTATGAACAAGATCACCAGTTCTACATGATTATCCGCGCGGTGCTCATCTCGCATCTGCAAGGCAACGCGCCTCAGATTTCCGTTGAAATTGGACGTATGAACGTGCCGACCATTTACCAGCCAAGCTTTAAGGATATGGAGACACTGCTCCAGAACCTGCCGGCCGTAGCTTAACGGAGACTCGATATGGCGGCCAAAGGCGGAAAAGACGACGGCAAGCGCCCCATCATCATCAAAAAAATCAAGAAGGGTGGTCATGGCCACCATGGTGGCGCGTGGAAGGTGGCGTATGCTGATTTCGTGACGGCGATGATGGCGTTCTTCCTTCTACTATGGCTGCTTTCGAGCAGCCCTAAGGCGACGCTTGAGGGGCTGGCGGAATATTTTACGCCGACAACGGGCGTGAAAGATAGTATGGGCATCGGCTTTAAGGGTGGGCTGGCGGATAGCGAAGAGGGGGTCTCTAAGGGCAAACTCTCGCAGCCGGGACTGGTTTCAGGGCGCACGCCGCAGGGAATCGTGCCGGAAACGCCGGATAATAAACCCGCGGAATCTGAGCAGGAGGCAAACCTCACGAAGCAAAGCGCCGCAGAGATAGAGAAGAAATTTGTGCAGGAAGCGGCGCTGCAGCAATATAAAGAGAATATACGGGTGCGCCAAACGCCGGACGGGTTGCAGATCGATATTATGGATTCCGATCAACATAACATGTTCGAGCGGAGTTCATCGCAGCTGACAATCCATGGGCGCACGATTCTCAATGCGATTACGCCGATCCTCAAGAAAATGCCGAATTTTATGTCAATCACTGGCCACACGGATGCTTCACCTGCTGAAACCGGCCGTGCAGAGTATAGTAATTGGGAGCTCTCGGCGGATCGTGCGCAGGCGGTACGACGCCATTTCACCAGCGCAGGGCTGGAGCAGGAACGTCCGAGAAAAGTGACTGGCATGGCCGACAAAGAGCTTTATACGCCGCAAGAACCGCGTGGCCCCAAAAACCGCCGTGTGGCGATGGTGATGCTCAAAGGCTCACATATCCTGATTCCGGATGCGGCTGTGCCTCAGGGCGATGCTCCGGTGGAAGTGGCGCCTTCCCCCGCCGCCGCAGCGCCTGTGGCAGCGCCAGAGCCCGCTCCGGCGACACCCGCGCCCGCAGCGCACTAGGACTTAAGAACAGTGCCTAACCCTGTACGCAGCGGACGGAGAGGGTGAATTTCAGCGCGTTCTGCTCGATGGCGGCGTCGCTATACGCCCCGCTGCTGACGGATTCGTAGAATGGCACCGCATTCCGGTAGAGAAAGTCACGCAAGGTGGTGAGGGTAATCGCCACGTCGGACTGGGCGACGATCCCCGGCAGCGGGCGGCCATCCGGCCACAGTTTATAGGTCTGTGCAATACCGGTGATGACCGCGATGACGTTGCCCGTCGCATCGAGCACGGGGCCGCCGGAATTGCCATGCTCAGCAACGCTTGAAAGCTGTATGAACAGCGGCTCGCCTTCGGGCCCCTTCAGCGCGGTGACGCTGGTTTTTTTGCTGGTATGGCGGCCTTCAACGCCGGCCTGGCCGGGAAAGCCGATCATGGTGACGGCATCCCCCACCTTGAGGTCGCGGATGTTCCAGCGCAGGGGGGCAATGGCCGCCCCGCCCGCATCGGAAATTTTGAGCACGGCGAGGTCGTGCTCGGCATCCACCCCGACGAGCGAGGCGGGTTTTTCACCGCGCGGGGTGACCACGCTGATGGACTGACAGCCGCGCACCACATGCGCGTTGGTGACGAGATTGCCCTCGTTATTGATGACAAACCCCGTGCCCGCCGAGAGCTTGAGCAGCGTTTGCGACTGCGCCGCGCCCGCGACCAGCGCCGCGACGGCCAGCACACTCAGACATAAAAGAGGGGCGCGGTGGTGCATGGTTATAAGCTCCAGCCCTTGGGTGCAGGTTTTGCCATTTTGGGAGCTTCTGGGGGCTTGTCTTTAGCCTGCACGGGCGGATGGTATGCAGGGGCAAGCGGCACACCATGCGGCGCGTCAGAATAAGGGAGGTGGTTGGACGGAGCGATGCCCAGATCTTTGAATTTTTCAGTGTAGGTAGATGTCGTGGCTACAGGCGAAGTATTTTTCTTTTCAAAAGCGCTAAATGCTTTTGCAAATCCCTCGCTACGTTCTGAACCTGATTCTAGGAGTGCGCCTATATTTATAATAAATTCTTTGTCTGCGGATGAGAGATCGTTAAAGTTATCAATCCCTTTTATCTTCAAGTTCTTTTTAGTTTGATTTGCGGCATAGCCCAATTCTTGAGCGGCACTATTATATTGTCCGAGCTCGTAGTAAGCGATGGCTCGGTCAAAATGTTTTGCCATAGGAACTGCCGAGGGTTTTGTGTGGTCTTTGTTCGCACCTGAAACAATCGCTTTGGCCTTTGTTTCTGAGAGCTTAAACCCCTTCTCTTCCATCCAGGAAATTAGACCTTTGTCCAACTGGCGATCAAAAAGATACTCTGCACAATTCATGTCTGTGCCACTAAGTTTTAGCGTATGGATTGGTGTGTTTTTATTGTTAGAGCGAAAGTCGTTTCTCTTATCAAACGTGTTAAAGCTTACCACTTCGTAGTTTTTCTGAAGTCCCGGCAAGTCACCATTCAGACCATCTAAGTGATGAGCGCCAGTTAGCATTAACGTGGGCTGGTGAATGTTAATCAGATTTGCTGCAATCGTTTCATTGCGCGAATTTAACTTTGGAACTCTTTCCAGTACCGAGAGTAATCTGGTCACCGCGTGTATCGACGTAATGAAGATTTAAGTGATCGTATTCCGCATAGCGACTCATTAAAACTAAACCAGTGATTGTTCCCTTCGAGATAGGCATCTGCAACAAGCGTGGTTGAAGTTTTTTTGACGTTTCCAGCGCAATATTTTGTATTCCTAAAGCTTTTGCCTCTTGGTATATAATAGATTCAAGTAGGGCGGATTCGGCTGAGATGTGATTCTCCCCCACCATAATCAGCAGAGGCTTACCTGATTTTTCCGAGCGTTCCTGCGCCTTGGTGAGAATGTCGTGCACCTGCTTGCGCACGGCGGTTACTTCCTTCTCCATCTGCGCGCGGCTGACGGGTTTTTCCTTCTTTTCGGCTTCTTCCGTCACGCGTGCCATGAGCCGCTACTCCACCAGCTCGCCGTCGCGCTGTTTAGATTTTTTGGCTTTGCTGGTGCTGAAACTGAAGGTGAGGGCGTCTTCGCCCGCGTCGATGGTGACGCAGCCGCCTTTGGCCAGCTTGCCGAAGAGAACTTCCTCGGCCAGCGGTTTCTTGATTTTATCAGCAATCAGGCGGGCGAGGGGACGTGCGCCCATCGCTTTGTCGTAGCCATGCTCGGCGAGCCAGTCCTGCGCCTTCTCGGTGAGGGCGATGGTGACATTACGCTCCGACAGCTGCGATTCCAGACGGTAGATAAATTTCTGCACCACGTGCTTCACCACGTCTTTCGTGAGATGGTCGAACGGAATGATCGCATCCAGACGGTTGCGGAATTCCGGGGTGAACAGGCGGTTTGCGGCCGCCGAGGATTCATCCGCCCCGCGCTCCTCACGCCCGAAGCCGATGGAGCGTCGTGCCGCATCCGTCGCGCCGACGTTGCTGGTCATGATGATAATGGTGTTGCGGAAATTGACCTGCTTGCCGTTCTGGTCGGTCAGGCGGCCGTAATCCATCACCTGCAGCAGGATGTTGAAGACATCCGGATGGGCTTTTTCGATCTCATCAAGCAGCACCACGGCATACGGCGTTTTGTCCACCGCGTCCGTCAGCTGGCCGCCCTGGTCGAACCCGACATAGCCTGGAGGGGCGCCGATGAGGCCGGAAACACTGTGTTTTTCCATGTATTCCGACATGTCAAACCGCACCAGCTCCATGCCGAGCGATTTGGCAAGTTGCATCGCGACCTCGGTTTTGCCGACGCCAGTAGGCCCGGTGAAGAGGTAGCTGCCCATTGGCTTGGTTTCCTCGCGCAGACCAGCGCGGGACATTTTGACTGCCGAGGCCAGTTCTTCCACCGCTTTGTCTTGACCGAACACGGTGAGTTTGAGGTTTTTCTCGAGGTTACGCAGGGTTTCCGCGTCGTCCATCGAGATAGTTTTGGAAGGCATGCGCGCCATTTTGGCGATCACGTCCTCAATCTCTTTCACGGTGATTGTCTTTTTGCGTTTCGCCTCCGGCAGCAGCATTTGCGCGGCACCGGCCTCGTCGATCACGTCGATGGCCTTGTCCGGCAGCTTGCGGTCGTGGATGTAGCGCACGGAAAGCTCGACCGCTGCCTCGATCGCGGCGGGGAGGAAGCGCACTTTGTGGTGCTCTTCGTAATACGGCTTCAGGCCGCGCAGGATTTTGATGGTGTCTTCCGGCGTTGGCTCATAGACATCAATTTTCTGGAAGCGACGAGCAAGCGCGCGGTCTTTCTCCAGCGTGTTGTTGTATTCCTTGAAGGTGGTGGAACCCATGCAACGCAGCGAACCACGGGCAAGGGCGGGTTTCAGAAGGTTTGCCGCATCCAGCGCGCCGCCAGAGGTGCTGCCTGCGCCCATGATGGTGTGGAGTTCGTCAATAAAGAGAATCGCGCCCGGGAGTTTCTCGATGGATTTGATCACGGCTTTGAGGCGCTCCTCGAAGTCGCCGCGATAGCGTGTGCCCGCAAGCAGCGCGCCGAGATCCAGCGAGAAAATCACCGCGTTGCGCAGTACCTGCGGCACCTCGCCACGGGTGATGCGCAGCGCCAGACCTTCGGCGATGGCGGTTTTGCCGACGCCAGCCTCACCGACCAGCAGCGGGTTGTTTTTGGTGCGGCGGCAGAGGATTTGTACGGTGCGCTCGATCTCATCTGCACGGCCAATGAGAATATCCGTTTTGCCGCTCTGTGCTTTCTTATTGAGGTTCTGGCAGTAGAGATGCAGCGGGTCTTTGTTCTCTTTCTCCTGCGCTTCGCCTTGAGATTCCTTGTTGGCGGTGTAGCGGATAGAACCGTCGTCCATCTCCTGCTCATTATGGTCGCGTGGGAGGGCAATCTGGCTGAGATCACCATATTTCACGATGCCGTGGCTGATGAAATTCACCACATCCAGACGGCTCACTTCTTGCTCGGCGAGGAAAAACACCGCGTGGCTCTCACGTTCGGAGAACAAGGCCACGAGCACGTTCGCGCCGGTGACTTCATGCTTGCCGGCGGATTGCACATGAATCGCTGCGCGGTGAATCACGCGCTGAAAACCAGCCGTTGGGCGGGCTTCTTCCACATGGTCAACCACGAGGCTGCCAAATTCCTGATCCATGAACTCGACCAGTGAGCGTTTCAGCTCGCCAAGATTCACACCCACTCCGCGCAGCACGGGGCCTGCATCCGTATCCTCGGTGAGGGCAAGGAGCAAATGCTCGAGCGTCGCGTATTCGTGTTTCTGTTTCTTCGCCAGTTCCAGTGCGGCGCGGAGCGTGGCTTCCAAGTTGTGCGAAATCATGGTTTTTCTTTCGTTTAAGACTCTGGTTCCAGAGTACATGCCAGTGGGTAGTCGTTGATCCGTGCGTATTCGACCACCTGATCCGCCTTGGTTTCCGCGACATCCCGGGTGTAAACCCCCGCGACACCTGCGCCCTTCTGATGCACTGCGAGCATCACCTGGAGCGCCTCCTGGTGTGGTTTTCTGAAAATCTGCTCCAGAACCATCACCACGAAATCCATCGGCGTATAGTCGTCGTTCAGCAGGATCACCTTGTACATTGGCGGACGCTTCGTTTTTGTTTCAGGCTCGGCGACCATCACGTCGCTCTCGCCCTCGGCAAATTCGTCGTGCCCACCCCACTCGGATGAACCCATAAGTACATGGTCCTTTCCAGCAAGATTGCTGCCAATTTCCACATCCCTACCACTTGAGTCTGCCATAAAATCCCTAATGTTTCGTTAAGAGGAACAGGTTTTTTCGACTATTTTTCGATTTCTATGTGGATAATATAGGCGAGCGCGCGCCCCGCGTCGAGGCCGGAGTGGTGGGAACGCCTATATTCCTAGGAGAGAGGGGTTATTCTTCGCTGTAATAATCCACCACAAAGCCAACGATGGCGCCGACGACCGCGCCGACCAGTGCGCCCTGACCGGCGTTGTTGACCGGGTCGCCACAACAGACAGCCCCCGCCATCGCGCCCGTCGCGCCGCCTACGGCAGCGCCGCCAACGACATTTTCAAATCCCCTGTCTCCACATCCACCAAGGGCGAGGGTGGCACAAAGGGCAAGGGCAGGCATCAAGCGTGAAGTGTGCATGGTTTATTTCCAGATAGGCTTGCCAAGATTGATTTTGCTGGGGTCTACCACCGCGCCGGTGGTGGCGCCCACGCCCGCACCAATCGCCGCGCCGGTAACTGGTGCGCCCATCGTGGAGCCGATGAGTGCACCTGCGCCTGCACCAATCAGGCCGCCGCTGGCGGCGCGGTCTTCCTTCGTGGTGCCGCAGGCGGCGAGTGCGAGCAGGCAAGGAATCAGAATCAGCTGTGTCATTTTCATAAAAACGCTCCATCGGTTGAAAAAAGATTACAAAAAATCTGTAAACCGCTCCGAATTGAAAATATATCAGGAAGTGTCAATGCTAGAAAAATGGCTTATTTCCTTGGATAAATGTGGCATTCGCGTCACAAAAAATTATCTGTGGATTTTTTTTATTTTATTGGTTGACAGTCGTCGCGCTGTGCTATTATAACGCCCATCCCTTCCGGGGACATCCTCTTCGGAAGCGCGAGAGACTCCTAGCCCAAAAGGCGACCGAAACAGTCTCGCTGTTGAATGAATTGTGAATAGGTATCTACAACGCGCTTTACGCGCGCTGCTTTGAGCCAAGCGATCCTAATGTCTAACTAGGCATCGCACAGAGCAGCAAGTCGGAAACGACAGCCGTAAAGACGTTGATGCTGATTGTGAAATTAGTTCGTACCAGCATGGCAGAATAAACGCCGGTATTATCCGGGATGCTCTGATATGAAGCGCAAGGACAGGAGTCGGTTTAACCGCAGTCCCAAGCTCTATGTATCGTCGAGGGTGTTTCGCTAATGTCTGTTTTGTTCTGTGCGTGAGGTGCATCATAAAATCAATCAAGCGCCAAAACATACTAAATGATCATTTTCCTGCATTTTTTACAAATGCAGGTGATATTTAATAGATCTTTGGATTTAGATAAATAGAGAAGGGCATATGGTGAATGCCTTGGTGGCAAGAGGCGATGAAGGACGTGTTACACTGCGATAAGCTTCGGGGAGCTGTGAAAAAGCTTTGATCCGGAGATTTCCGAATGGGGAAACCCACCTTTTGAGTTCAGTACACAGTATTCCGCTTGCGGAATGCTGGATTCTGAACTCATACAAAAGGTATAGTATCCTGAATACATAGGGATATTAAGCAAACCCGGTGAATTGAAATATCTCAGTAGCCGGAGGAAAGGACATCAATTGAGACTCCGCTAGTAGTGACGAGCGAACGCGGACCAGGCCAGTAATATGTGCAAAATAAGCGGAACCATCTGGAAAGTTGGGCCATAGAAGGGTGATAGCCCCGTACGCGTAATATAGCATGTATTCTTGAGTAGGGCGGGACACGTGAAATCCTGTCTGAACATGGGGCGACCACGCTCCAAGCCTAAGTACTCCTTGCCGACCGATAGTGAACCAGTACAGTGATGGAAAGGTGAAAAGCACCCCGACGAGGGGAGTGAAATAGTTCCTGAAACCGTATGCCTACAAGCAGTCGAAGGGGATTTAGTCCCTGACGGCGTACCTCTTGTATAATGGGCGAGCGACTTAGTGTGTGCAGCAAGGTTAAGCCGTTAGGTGGAGCCGTAGCGAAAGCAAGTCTGAATAGGGCGACAAGTTGCACGTATTAGACCCGAAACGAGGTGATCTAGCCATGGCCAGGCTGAAGGTTGGGTAACACCAGCTGGAGGGCCGAACCGACTCCCGTTGAAAAGGTAGCGGATGAGCTGTGGTTAGGGGTGAAAGGCCAATCAAACTTCGTAATAGCTGGTTCTCCGCGAAAACTATTTAGGTAGTGCCTTGGACGAATACTCCGGGGGGTAGAGCACTGGATGGACTAGGGGGGCCCAAAGCCTTACCAACTCCAACCAAACTCCGAATACCCGGAAGTACTATCCAGGAGACAGACTGCGACAGCTAACTGCCGTAGTCGAGAGGGAAACAACCCAGATCTACAGCTAAGGTCCCCAAATCGTGATTAAGTTGGGAAGCATGTGAGACGGCCATAACAACCAGGAGGTTGGCTTAGAAGCAGCCATCCTTTAAAGAAAGCGTAATAGCTCACTGGTCTAAATAAGCTATCTTGCGGCGAAAATGTACCGGGGATTAAATCACGTACCGAAGCTTAGGGCTTGCGTAAGCAAGCGGTAGCGGAGCGTTCCGTAGGCCTGCGAAGCGGATGGGTTACCATCCGTGGAGGTATCGGAAGTGCGAATGCTCGCATGAGTAGCGACAAACAGAGTGAGAGACTCTGTCGCCGAAATCCCAAGGGTTCCTGCATTATGTTAATCAGAGCAGGGTTAGTCGGCACCTAAGGCGAGGCCGAAAGGCGTAGTCGATGGAAATCAGGTTAATATTCCTGAACCGGGGGAGTGTGACGCATTGCGTGTATTGTCTGTCCTTATTGGATTGGATGGGCAGTGAAGCAGTGCCAGGAAATAGCACCCCATAAGACCGTACCCTAAACCGACACAGGTGGGAAGGTAGAGTATACCAAGGCGCTTGAGAGAACGATGTTGAAGGAACTAGGCAAATTGCACGCGTAACTTCGGGATAAGCGTGGCCCATTTGTAGGCAACTATGAATGGGCGTCACAAGCCAGGGGGTGGCGACTGTTTATTTAAAACACAGGGCTCTGCGAAGGCTCCCAAGCCGACGTATAGGGTCTGACGCCTGCCCGGTGCTGGAAGGTTAAGATGAGAAGTGAGAGCTTTGAATCGAAGCCCCAGTAAACGGCGGCCGTAACTATAACGGTCCTAAGGTAGCGAAATTCCTTGTCGGGTAAGTTCCGACCCGCATGAATGGCGTAACGATCTCCCCACTGTCTCCAGCATCGACTCAGCGAAATTGAATTCTCCGTGAAGATGCGGAGTACCCGTGGTTAGACGGAAAGACCCCGTGCACCTTTACTGCAATTTTACATTGGTATTAGGTATTGTCTGTGTAGGATAGGTGGGAGACATTGAAGCTTGGGCGCCAGCTCGAGTGGAGTCACCCTTGAAATACCACCCTGACATCGCTTGATATCTAACCGACTCCAGTTATCCTGGAGCGGGACCATGTATGATGGGCAGTTTGACTGGGGCGGTCGCCTCCCAAAGCGTAACGGAGGCGCGCGAAGGTAAGCTCAGGACGGTCGGAAATCGTCCATTAGAGTGTAAGGGCATAAGCTTGCCTGACTGTGACAGTGACAGCTGAAACAGATACGAAAGTAGGTCCTAGTGATCCGGTGGTTCCAAGTGGAAGGGCCATCGCTCAACGGATAAAAGGTACGCCGGGGATAACAGGCTGATGGTGTCCAAGAGTCCATATCGACGACACCGTTTGGCACCTCGATGTCGGCTCATCACATCCCGGGGCTGGAGAAGGTCCCAAGGGTACGGCTGTTCGCCGTTTAAAGTGGTACGTGAGCTGGGTTTAGAACGTCGTGAGACAGTTCGGTCCCTATCTGCCATGGGTGTAGGAAACTTGAGAAGATCTGACCTTAGTACGAGAGGACCGGGTTGGACGTACCTCTGGTGTACCAGTCGTCATGCCAATGGCGCAGCTGGGTAGCTATGTACGGAATGGATAAACGCTGAAAGCATCTAAGCGTGAAACCAGCTTTAAAACAAGGTTTCCCTATGAGAGCCGTGATAGACCATCACGTTGATAGGCCAGATGTGGAAGCTCGGTAACGAGTGCAGCTAACTGGTACTAATTGCTCCATTGTTTTATCTAGCACCCGCTAGTTTACTAGCGTGGTCGGCTTGATTGCATATTATGATACCCTTGCGCATAGTACAAAACAGGCTGTTTTGTGCTCTGCCAGCAAGGCTGAGTTGAACTAATTTTACATGTGGGTCGCATGGCCCGCGTAAAATCACATCCTGTTGTAGATACCTATAAGCAACTTGCCTTCCGGTGAGTAGCTAAACAAAAAAGGCCGTTTCGACGGTCTGGTGATTATAGCGAAAGTGGTACCACACGTTCCCATACCGAACACGACCGTGAAACCTTTCAGCGCTGATGGTACTAAGTCTCAAGGCTTGGGAGAGTAAGACGTCGCCAGACCTTCGAAACGGCCTTTTTTGTTTTTTAATTTCTCCTGACATCTGTATTCTGCCTAGTCCTGCGCGCCGCTTCACGGGCTGATGGCTCGCTCGCCAAGCTCGCATTTCAAGGTCCTCCGCGGAACTTTGAGCCAGTCGAGAAAACCCCCGGAATTTTTGTTTCTACGCGATCCAGGGCATTTGCTTAGCTTGGGTCGTTTTTCTCGTTTTTGCGTATGAGGTGCCATTTTTACGCCCCTATTTATGCACAGTATTGCTGAACGAGGCGGCTAAAAGTCTGTGAGTATTTTTTGCGGATGCAAGGGGGCATAAAATTTTTACATCGAGCACACAAAAAAACATGCTACGAGAGCCTTATGTCGGAAAACTCTAAAACACTGATTATTATCACCGGTGGAACGATTGAGGCACTCTATTCGCCCGAGGAGGGCACGCCCTATGTGGTGCCGCTGCCTGCATCCACTGATGAGAGCGCAATTCCCGAACTGCTCACCCGCCTCGGCGTATTGGCGCAAGACTGTGTCTACTGGAAGCTGGCAATGAGTGATAGCAAGGCGCTGGCGCAACAGGGCGACGTGATGAACCGTATCGCCGAGCGCATCGCGAGCGAGCCATGCGCTCGCGTGATTATTGTACAAGGCACCGACACGATGCCCGAGAACGCGCGTACACTGACCCGCGCACTGAACCAGCGCCGCGTAACCGGTGCACGGGTGGTGTTCACCGGGGCGATGAAGCCACTGCGCGATGCTTCAGGAAACTGGCATCCGCGCGAGAAAACGGATGGCTGGCGCAACATGGAAATGGCGCTCGCGGATGCTGCGAGTGCGGCGCTGCCAGCAGGAGTTTACATCGAAATGGGTGAAGGGCCATGGGACCCTAAACGCGTGGAAAAACAGGTCGAAACCCGCGCGGCGGATGGCGGCGTGGCCTATGTGGCGCATTCCGGTTTCGTGCTGCTCGGAGATGCCGACGCATGAATGCGATAGATTGAAAAATAAGCGCTGCCGCACACGCACAAAAACGCAACTCAAATATTTTTGCACAGCGCTGCTATTGTATTTTGAACGCCGCGCATTACATGGTAAAGTGAAGTTCACCCCATGAAGGAATGTGTGATTATGAAGCTGTTTCGCACGGTGAAAAACATACTCAACGCCAACGATGCAGAGGCTTCTGCCGCACCGGATATCACCGTGGGGGCAACGGCGTTTGCTGCCCCCAACATCCTTGATGCCACGGCGCAAAACGGCTATCTCGCCGGGCAGATGCTCGTTGCTACGCCGGTGATTGATTCTGGCTGCTTCCAGAAATCCGTGGTCTATGTGTTCAACCACACGGCCGAGGGGGCGATGGGGCTCATCATCAACCAGCCGATCGAGCTGGTGAACTACGCCGCGCTGCTCGATGGCATGGACCTGCCGAAAGAGGCGTCGGAGCAGAAAATTCCGGTTTATTTCGGCGGCCCGGTGGAGCGTGCGCGTGGGTTTGTCATCCACTCGGCAGACTATTTCCGCGAGTTCTCACTCGCCCGCAGCGGCGACCTGGCCGTGACCGCATCGAGCGCGATTCTGAGCGATATCGTCGCCGGCAACGGCCCCAAACACGCGGCGCTGATTGTGGGCTATGCGGGCTGGGCAGCCGGACAGCTTGAAGCGGAGATTGAACAAAATAGCTGGATTTCCGTGCCCGCCACCGCGAACCTGATGTTCGGCACTGAGAACGAGCTGAAATGGGCAACGGCGAGCAAGTCCCTCGGCGTTGATATGGCGTTTTTCTCGACCACCGTTGGGCATGCGTAAGGGGAATTGACGAATTGAGGAAATGACGAATTGAAGAATTGTCATGCCGGGTTTATCCCGGCATCCGCGCCCTCAATATAATCTGCTCTATCTATCTTTTAGGCGCAGACCCCGGCATGAAGCCGGGGTGACAGGCTCTGGAAGCCGGGGATTAATGCTCTGATGCCGCCATTGTCACAAAAACTTCACAAAT
>JBIIEL010000023.1:0-31492 GCA_044237845.1 Rickettsiales bacterium
CATCATCATGGCCGTGCTGCATTTCTGGGGGCTGGGGTAATTTATGGAACATGCCGCACCCGCTGCACATCATTTGGCACTGATACTCTCGAACATTCTGCTGTTCTTCGGGATCAGCAATATTTTTTAGGGGTTAGGAATGGATCCATTATCACACGCAATGGTTGGGGGTATAGCAGCGACCAGCCTATGTCGTACGCCACGAATGCTAAGGTTGGCGGCTGTCTGTGGCATTACTGCTGGCATGGCACCTGATCTGGATATTCTTATTCGCTCTGCGGATAACCCCATGCTTGGTCTTGCATTTCATCGTCATTTCACACACTCGCTGGCATTTTCTCCACTCGGCGCATTGATGGTTGCGGGTGTATTATGGTTCTTGCTGCGGAAAAGAATAGAATTCGCATGGCTCTTTCTGTTTTGTTTTGCGGGATTCGCGCTCCATGGCGTACTCGATGCAATGACGAATTATGGTTCGCATTTATTCTGGCCTTTTACGATGCGCCGTGAATCATGGAGTATTATATCTATCGTTGATCCAGTTTTTACCCTCACATTAGTCGCATTGCTCGGAGCAGCCTGTTGGAAGAAGTCCAGAAAATGTGCTGTAATCGGCATTGTATTCGCGAGCAGCTATTGGTGCGTTGGATATGTTCAGCGCGAACGGGCAACAAGTGCGATGCATGAATTGGCTGCATCGCGTGGGCATACGGTGGAACGTTTTGAGGTAAAGCCGTCACTCGGAAATCTGATTGTATGGCGCGTACAATATCTAAATCAGGGAATGATCTTTATTGATGCGGTTCATGTAAGTCCGTGGCATGGTCAAATTATCTATCATGGCGGACATCTTCCGCTTTACACGCAAACTGCAAAATTAAGCCCACTGCAGCAAAATGATCTGGATTATTTTAGATTTTTTTCGGACGGCTGGATTGCGTATGACCCTAAATATACTGGTTTGATAGGCGATGTTCGATTTGCGATGCTGCCCGACCAAACAACACCGCTATGGGGAATTCGTTTGCAGCCAGATAAACCAGAAAAACATGTTCTTTTTGAAAATATTCGCAGACGCAAAGCTGGTGATGTGTATAGGTTATGGGAAATGATACAGGGGCGCACATTACATGAAACTCAATACTAATTTACTTCTGTGAGCGCTTATTCGCACTTTCATCCGATGGATAGGTATATATGTTGCTGAGTGATAAGATAGGTCTGGTCGTCGGCATCGCCAATGATGCGTCGATTGCGTGGGGATGCGCCAAAGCCTTCCGCGATCACGGTGCGGAGCTTGCCGTGACATACCTGAACGACAAGGCAAAACCCTATGTGCAGCCACTTGCAGAGAAGCTAAACGCGCCGATCTGCATGAAGCTGGATGTGACGCAACCGCAGGAGCAAGAAGCGCTGTTTGCCGCAATTGCCGAAAAATGGGGCAAGTTCGATTTCCTACTGCATTCTATCGCCTTCGCGCCAAAGGCGGATTTGCAGGGTCGCGTGGTGGATAGCACGAGCGCATGCTTTTCTCAGGCGATGGATGTTTCCTGCCACTCGCTGATGCGCCTTGCCAAAGCGGCTGAACCGCTGATGAAAGATGGTGGCTCCATCCTCACCATGAGCTATTACGGCGCGGAAAAAGTCGTTACGCATTATAATCTGATGGGTCCCGTGAAAGCGGCGCTTGAGGCCAGTGTGAAATATCTATCCGCTGAATTGGGTGCACAGCATATCCGCGTCAATGCGCTTTCCACCGGTCCGGTTAAAACCCGCACCGCTTCCGGCCTCACGGATTTTGACACGCTGATGGAAACAGCGGCGAACAAAGCACCCATGCACCAGCTGGTGACGCTGGAACAGATCGGCGAAATGGCGGCGTTTCTGGTTTCCGATAACGCCAAACAAGTCACCGGCCAGACGATTTATGTGGATGCAGGGTATAATGTGCGGGGGTAATTATTAACAAATTAATAAAGCAGGATAACCAACTCAGCTAATTATGCTGAGCTCATGGGACACTAGCGGGACATTTGCTCACGAAAAAGCGCGATTCCTGACAAATCACTGCAAAATGAGAATCGTAACAAGCGTTTGATGGTTGGTGTTATATTGTGTTGCAACCGATTGTAATTTATGGTTTATATTAGCCTTGCGGGCGAAGGTGGCTGTCTGGGTGGGGAAGCCGCGAAGCCGAACTTTCACGCGGTAAGACGTGGTTCCGTCAGCGTTAGAGCGGGTTTCGATCATTGCCATAACATGCTCCGAATAATGGCAAGACACTACCGTAACCAGCCTTAAATAGCAATACTGGTTGTATAGACTTATGAATGTTTTTGATAAGCACTAAATATCAAAAGGATAAAATGTCCCATGACGCATTATGGGACATTTGTGGGACATGCGGCTTGCCATCGCCTCAATATCACCAGTATTTCTCGATCAATTCTGCTTGCTTGATGTAACGCGGTGAATTGTCCCGCGTGGTGGTTTTTCGTTTTGAACTGTCCCGCCAGTGTCCCATGAGGGAAATTATCACTGGTGGGGTTGGCGGAAGGGGTGGGATTCGAACCCACGGAAACCTTTCGATTTCGCCGGTTTTCAAGGCGGTTTTTCACCATTTATTACAGCTGGTTACAAAACACTGCGACAACCTCACCGTCACATTTTTAGATTATCTTTTTCGTGCGCGATTGTCAAAATTTGTGACTATTTGCGCCCGAGTGTCCCACCAGTGTCCCATAGAGCCGCTTGCGGGACAGTTGGTTTGAATGCCAAACTTGCGGTTCGTATCAAACAACTCCGCGAATGTGCGGGGTTGGTGTGTGATCGCCGAAATACGGGTGGAGTGACTCAGAACACCCCTTAATAAACCCAGAAAGCTATAGCTATTATAATAGCCGTTAATTGACTTTTAAGATGTTTGTAGCTATAATAGCAGCTATATGATGAAGCTGCCCCAAGAGATTATACAAGAAATTGCCGCCCGCGCGAAAGCGCGGAGGCTTGCTCTTGATTTGACGCAAGAAGGCTTGGCATCTCGCTCCGGTGTGCCACTTAGCACATTGAAGCAATTCGAGCATACCGGCAAAACTTCTCTCGAGTCACTGCTTGCAATCTCACTCGCGCTAGGCACCAGCCATGAGTTTGATGGGCTATTCGCCACCGCGCAATCAAGTGCGGGTCTATCGCTTGATGAGCTGATGAAAACACCGAAGCAGCGTAAGCGCGGGAGTGTTAAATGACATATCAGCCCGTATCCCTCGTGCATGTCAGCCTCAACTTTGGCAGCGCTACTCACAAGGTAGGAAGGCTCGCGCTGGTGAAGCGCAAGATTTATTTTGAGTATGATCCCGCATTCATAAAATCTGGTTTGGATATTTCACCGCTGAAGCTACCCAAACAGACCGACGCAATCCCCTGTGATGATGCGGTGTTCGAAGGATTGTTCGGCGTGTTCAATGATAGCCTTCCTGATGGCTGGGGACGTTTGCTGCTTGATCGTCAGGTGCGTAAACACGGCATAGCACCCGAACAACTCACGCCGCTAGATCGGCTGACGCATGTCGGCAGTTTTGGCATGGGTGCACTTACCTACGAGCCGGACACCAGCGAACACTCGCAGCACGCTGATGCCATTAGCCTCGACAAGCTGGCCGCCGAAACGGGAGAAGTTCTGGAAGGCGAAGCAGGTGATGTATTTGCTGAATTGCTTGGGCTTTCTGGTTCATCCGCTGGTGCGCGTCCTAAGGTGATGCTCGGCGTAAGTGCAAACAAGAAGAAGCTGATTCACGGTCAGCAAGAATTGCCTAAAGGATATGCACATTGGATGGTGAAGTTTGCCTCTGCCTCGGATGCCAAAGACATCGGCGCGATTGAATATGCCTATAGCCTGATGGCGCGTGCGGCAGGGATTGAGATGATGCCGACGCATTTATTCTCTGCCAAAAAAGCTGCGGGCTATTTCGGCGTCGGGCGCTTTGATCGTAGTGGCGACAAGCGGCTGCATATGCACACCGTTTCTGGCCTTATTCATGCCGACCATCGTTTGCCGTCACTCGATTACGAACAGATCATGCGTGCAACGTTGGCGCTCACGCGCAATAAAAAAGAGATTCAGAAGATACTACGGATCGCGGCGTTTAACGTATTCGCCCATAACCGCGACGATCACGCGAAAAACTTCAGTTTCCTGATGGATGATGGAGGAAACTGGCGTGTCGCTCCTGCCTATGACCTGACCTTCTCAGGTGGTCCAGGCGGTGAACATAGCACCACCGTCATGGGTGAAGGAAAACACCCAGGCAAAGAACATTTGCTGATGCTTGCAACAAAAATAGGGATCGCAAAACCGCTTGCAAACTCCATCATTGATGAAGTGAAAGACTCCGTGCAGCAGTGGCCAATCCATGCCGAAGAAGCTGGTGTCACCAAGGCATCGAAGAAAATCATCGCCGACGTGATTACCAACTAAAAAGACTATTGACCTCAGCTGCCAGTAACTTATCCGATAGAGGATGAAGCGAGAGATTGCCCAAGTCATTACCTTCCAGCGTGACCAGCTCTATGATGAAATCTGGTCGGTACCGATCCTCCAGCTGGCGAAACAATATGGCCTGTCTGATGTCGGCCTCGCCAAAATCTGCACCAAGATGAAAATCCCGCGCCCGCCGCGTGGCTATTGGGCGAAGCGCTCCTACGGCCAACCCACCACCAAGCCCATCCTGCGCCCAGCGCCTGCTGATATCCCCACCGAAATCACCGTGGATCGTGATGCCAAGCAACTCGCCAAAGCCAACGATAAACGCCGCGTGCAAAAACCCGACATAATGACCGAGCGCCAGCGCGTGCGCCGTCTAAAGATCGCACTGCGTGATATGGAAATCGCCCGACGCACCCGCCACTATCTGGAAGCGATGCGTCAACTCCCCAACGCCACCGCGCCCGAGCAGGCCGAGTGGCTGGACTGGGTGGCACGCTACGCCGATCACATCGACCCCACCGTCGATTACAAAATGGACACGCCCCTCAAATCCAACCCCAACGCCAAGGTGCTTTATAAATTCACCGCGCAGGGGTTCGTGGATCATTAAAGCAGGCATTTACAGAATTCGTCCAATCTGCATTGCTATTGCACAATGGACGAATAGCAGGAATCTCTACTACTCCTTTAGCGCCTGCTTCAAATCATCGTGTTCAAACGCAGATTCCATACGGCTAATTTCTTTGTTGGAAAGGCCATGCTCTGCGGCACGTTCTCGCCACCCGCTTACGGCGTGGCCAACTTCCCGCGCAATCTTTTTCGCTTCTTCGGGCTTCAGACTAAAATCTGGCGCAACGCTATAAGCGAGCTCGAGTGATGCTGTGGATTCATGCTCATCAATCGCTAGACTGAGTGCTCTCGGTTTTATGTCCGTTGGCATCGGGTTGAGATCGTAGGCTGGCGAGAGCGTCCATCCTTTGCCAGCATATAAGAACCCATGATTCCGCAAGTGGTCGTCCGAATTGGAAATGAGAATATGAAATACGATACGCCGCCAAAGCTGATGTAAATCCTGTTCCGGCTTACTTCCATAGGTACGCAGAGCATCGGCGATTTCAAGATAGCTATGATCTTCATTGTCTCCTGCCGTCAACATGCTCATGGCAGACAAGAAAGGAATGCGTGTTGCACCCTGCCGGTCGAAGCGACTGACTATCAGCACGGGCTTACCATCAACTTTCTCGATCCGTCGGCCAGCAACCGTGATACCTGCGCGCTCTGCTAAATCGAGCGCAACAACCTCCCATAGTGGCACCTGCCATAAATCATCGGCTTGGGGGAATTTGGCAATCGCCAGACTTCCGTCGCGGTCGATAACTGAGGCTTTAGCGCGTGCGCCACCCAGCGATGAGCCAGGCGCGAGTAGCAACCGCAGGTCGTTCTCATTCTCCTCATCGGCACATAAGCGTGTGGCTGCGCCAAGCAAATCACCCAGACGGATAAGCGGTGGAATGTTTTGGCTATCCTGCGGCGCAAGAAATTCGCCATCTTCCGATAGGCGGAACCTTAGTGCTCCCTGACGTGTTATATCGCCCACGCCTAATAGATAGTCGCCTTCCGATAGAGTGCGGGGAGCGCGGTTCTCTTCTTTTGCCTTGCGGCGCTCCTCACGCTGGATCAACACACGCCCCCAGCGATCTGGTGCGGAATCGCCAATGGCTCCAAAGAGCGAGCGACCTGCACCAGTATGAATTGTGCCGGATGCAAGCTGAAGCGCAGGTTCAAGAGCAAATCGCTTAGGATGGTCAAGCCAATCTCTATCATATTCAAAACTGGCGCTGTCGCGATTGCCCTGCCGTGTCCATAGCGTACCAACCCGATACGGGTGGCTTTCTAAATCAACATATACGAAAATTTTGCGTTCTATCACTTAAGCCCCCTTAGTGCGCCGACGCGGCACAACGTGTTTTGGGAGACGGGTTTCATCTAATTGCAGGCCGACATCATCGCTACGCACGTCGGCGAGCTCAGCAAGGCGATTAGTCATGCCGAGAATGAAAAGCACTGTCGCATATATCCCCAGCGAGACGCCTGGATTGCCTTTTTCTACCTTACTGAGGGTGGTACGCGTAATCAGAGCGCGTTCAGCCATCAATGCGGTAGTGATCCGACGGCGCAGGCGCGCAGCGCGTATATCCCCGCCAAGCTTCGCGAGCGCGCGCTTTACGGGTAATGGCATGGGCGGGTTTGTACGCATAAAATCATCCTATTTGTCTATTACTATATACAATTAAGCCTTGTCTGTCTATAGTAATAGACAATTGCTATGTAATGAGACTCAGGCTAATAAATCATAGAATTCATATAGAATAAGCAATTGAACGGCGAGTATTCATATTTATCAATGTCTTATAAATTGCTTTGTGCGGCCTAATAAATCATAGAAAAAACATAGAGCGTTACATAGATTAGGAGACCTTAGCAGCTCTCTCACTCAAATAGGTCGCTTACTTTCTTGGCTTTCTGCAGCCGATCAAAACTGGTGTAGCGGGTGCTTTGCATATACCCCATCGGCGCATCGGCGAATGGAATTGGCGTGATTGATTTTGCCTTCTCGCTGAAAATCACTTTGTATTTTCCGCTATCGCCGTAAGGCTCAATGCTTTTGACAGGCGCGACATGCGTGATCGCGGATAAAGGCGCGGTTTGATAGGCGGCGATGAACTTGATTTTATCCAGCTTGCCACCCGCGATGCGGATTGCATACCAACTATCTTCACCTAGAAATACTCGATTAAATCCGTCCTCCTGTGCTGGCACTACAATCGTATCCAGCGCATGTATCGGGCTTTTGACAGCGGCTTGCATATCCTTGCTGTCAGCATGTGGTGCGGCTACCGCTTTAGCTTCCTCAAATGCACGAATATTCACCAGCGGCAATATCTGCAGCATTTCCTTGAGGAAGGCCTGACAATCGGCCTTTTCTGATTCAGTAAGCGAAGGCTCTTGTGGTGAATTACCGTTTTCAAGGTGACAACGCTGTGCGCGTTTCGCACGCTCCACCAACGCATATTCCAACCAAGTCACATGCGCCCGATTCAGGCCACCGCTGCCCGAAACAAACACGATCCCCCAATCCCAGAAATCCTTTTGCTTATGGTGTATCTCAAGGCGATCTGCGAGCACGTCCGTCTGCCCGATATAAATCGCAGGCAAATCATCTTCTTCGCGATACCCCACCAGCAAATACACACCAGCGCGGCTAAATTCTGGCCTGCGTTTTGTCTCTGGCCATTTAGCGCGTGGGAACGCTACGCCAACGCCCGTCCAATTCATACGGTCGATGATACGCACACCTTCGGGATCACCCTCAGGCACAAAGATTCGGATGGTGTACGGATCAGATTTCATAGGCATCATCTCATGGTTAAACAAAGTGGAACATACACCGAAGCTCTTCTTGTTAAAACGTTTTTTTCCTGTATTTTCGAACGGCAACCAGAAGGAGATTGGGGCATGAAATCTGACATCATGACGATGGAAGAAGTCGCAGATTACCTGAAGTTAAAGCTCAAAACGGCGTATGCAATCGCTGCACGCGGCGACATACCAGGCTTTAAGGTCGGCGGGTCATGGCGCTTCCGCAAAAGCGAAATTGACCGGTGGATTAAAGAACAAGAAAAAAGGGCGGCATCGTAATGGGTAATTTCACCGAAGCGGACATCAAAACCAAATACATCCTCCCCGCCATCAAAAATGCAGGGTGGGATTTGCAGACGCAGGTGCGCGAGGAAGTTTCATTCACGCATGGCCGTATCATCGTGCGCGGGAAAATGGCGACGCGCGGCACCAGCAAGCGTGCGGATTACATTCTGTACTATAAACCCAACATCCCGCTGGCGATCATCGAGGCAAAAGATGATAGCCACCAGCTGGGCGATGGAATGCAGCAGGCGCTGGAATATGCCGAGATTCTCGATATTCCGTTCATCTTCACTTCGAACGGCACGGGCTTTCGTTTCCACGACAAATCTGGCACAAGCGAACAGGTAGAGCGCGACTTACCGCTTGATTGCCTGCCAAGTCCACAAGAGCTTTGGAAACGTTACAAAAAACTCCGCAATATTGAAACGGCGACAGCTGAAGCAGTGGTCACGCAGGATTATTATTCCGACGGCAGCAGCAAATCCCCCCGCTATTACCAACTGAATGCCATCAATCGTGCTATGGAGGCGGTTGCCAAAGGCCAAGACCGGATATTGCTGGTGATGGCGACCGGCACCGGAAAAACCTACACCGCATTTCAGATTATCTGGCGCTTATGGAAATCCAAAACTAAGAAGCGCATCCTATTCCTTGCCGACCGCAATATCCTTGTCGATCAAACCCGCCAGAATGATTTCAAGCCATTCGGCCAGGCGATGGCCAAAATCAGCAAGCGGCAGATTGATAAATCCTACGAAATTTACCTCTCGCTGTATCAAGCCGTCACCGGTAATGAGGAAGAGCAGAATATCTACAAACAATTCTCGCCTGATTTCTTTGATCTCATCATCATCGATGAGTGCCACCGCAGTAGTGCCGCCGAGGATTCCGCATGGCGTGCGATTCTGGAATATTTCTCCAGTGCCACGCAAATCGGCCTTACCGCTACGCCCAAAGAAACGGCGGATGTTTCGAATATCAACTACTTCGGCGAACCCGTTTACACCTATTCGTTGAAGCAAGGCATCGAGGACGGCTTCCTCGCACCATACAAAGTGATCCGCATTGATATTGACCGCGATGTAATTGGCTTCCGCCCCGAAAAGGGTCAGGCGGATAAATACGGCAACCTGATTGAAGACCGCATCTATAACCAAAAGGATTTTAACCGCACACTGGTGATCGAGGAACGTGACTGGCTAGTGGCGCAGAAAATTACCGCTTACCTCAAAGCCACCAACCGCTTCGATAAAACCATCGTATTTTGCGAGGATATTGATCACGCCGAGCGTATGCGCCACGCGCTGGCTAACCTCAACAGCTACCTCGTGCTCAAAAACCACCGCTATATAATGAAAATCACGGGCGATGACCAACAGGGCAAGGCGGAGCTGGATAACTTCATCGACCCCGAAAGCGCCCACCCCGTCATTGCCACCACTTCAAAACTACTCACCACCGGCGTGGATGCCAAAACTTGCAAGCTCGTAGTGCTCGACCAGCGCATTCAGTCCATGACCGAGTTTAAGCAGATTATCGGCCGTGGCACGCGCATCGACGAAGAGCACGGCAAGCTTTACTTCACCATCATGGATTTCAAAAAAGCCACCGAGCTATTCGCCGATCCTGATTTTGATGGCGAACCAGTGCAAATTTACCAGCCCAGCGGCGAAGACGACATTGTGCCGCCGGATGATGAATCCAACATTGACCCGAGCGAAGGCACGGCGCTAAAGCCCGATATTTCCTTCGACCCCACCGCCGAGCCTGGGCAGAAGCGCGTAAAATACTACGTCAATAACGTGGAGGTGAATGTCATCTCTGAGCGCGTGCAATATTACGATAAAGACGGCAAGCTAGTCACAGAATCGCTGAAAGACTACACCAAGAAAACCGTGCAGAAGCAGTATCGCACGCTGGATGAATTCCTACGCCGCTGGACGGAATCAGCGAAGAAAGAGGCAATCATCAAAGAACTCGAAAGCCAAGGCTTGCTACTCAGCGCTCTGCGCGAAGAGGTTAAAAATGGCGAGCAATATGGTACATTCGACCTGATTTGCCATATCGTCTATGGCCAGCCGCCGCTAACGCGCAAAGAACGCGCCGAGAGTGTTCGCAAGCGCAACTACTTCACCAAATATGGCGACAAGGCACGCAAAGTGTTGAATGCACTGCTGGACAAATACGCCGATGAGGACGTGAGCAGCATTGAAAGCGCCAAGGTGCTAAGCCTCAAACCCATCAGCGAAATGGGCACGCCGGTGGAGATCATCAACGATTTCTTCGGCGGCAAAGAAAAATACGAAGCTGCCCTGCGCGAGCTGGAAGAAGAACTATTTAAGAAGGTAAATGGCGCATGAGCAACGTATCCGGCATTATTAAATCTATCCAAGACATCATGCGCAAAGACGTGGGCGTGGACGGTGACGCGCAGCGCATTGGCCAGCTGGTGTGGATGTTCTTCCTTAAAATTCTCGATGACCAAGAAGAACAGCTGGAACTCACCGAGGATAACTACAAATCCCCCATCCCCGAGCCGCTTCGCTGGCGCAACTGGGCGGCAGATGCCGAGGGCATCACGGGCGATGAACTCTCCGATTTTGTGAATAACAAACTCTTCCCCACGCTGAAAGAACTTAGTGCAGAGGGCAAGCAAGGTGGCCGCGCCGTCGTGGTGCGTAACGTATTTGTCGATGCCTATAACTACATGAAATCCGGCCAGCTAATTCGTCAGGTGGTGAATAAAATCAACGAAATCGACTTCAACCGCACTGCTGACAAACACACCTTCGGGGATATTTACGAGCAAATCCTGAAAGACCTGCAAAGCGCAGGCAATGCCGGTGAATTCTACACCCCACGCGCCGTGACGCAGTTCATGGTGGATATGCTGAACCCGCAGTTGGGCGAAATGGTGATTGACCCCGCTTGCGGCACGGGCGGCTTCTTAAGCTGCACCATCGAGCACCTGCGCCAGCAAACCAAAACCCCAAAAGATTGGGAAGTGCTGCAAAAGACCATCAACGGCGTGGAGAAAAAAGCCCTGCCACATTTGCTTTGCACCACCAACATGCTGCTGCACGGCATCGAAGTACCAACCAACATCAAGCACGACAACATGCTGAGCACGCCGATTAAAGACCACCCGTGGCGCAAAAAGGTGGATGTGGTGCTCACCAACCCACCGTTCGGTGGCACCGAGGAAGACGGCATCGAAAACAACTTCCCAACCAGCTACCGCACACGCGAAACAGCGGATTTATTCCTGTTCCTGATTGTGGAAATGCTCAAAGACAAAGGCCGCGCCGCCGTGGTTCTGCCTGATGGCACGCTGTTTGGCGAAGGCATCAAAACCCGCCTGAAGGAAAAGCTGTTAGAGGAGTGCAATCTGCATACCATCATCCGATTACCAAACGGTGTGTTTAGCCCCTATACGGGTATTAAAACCAACCTATTGTTTTTTGAAAAAGGCACGCCCACCAAGGAAATCTGGTACTACGAACACCAATATCCCGAAGGCTATAAAAGCTACAGCAAAACCAAGCCCATGCGCCTTGAGGAGTTCGACACCGAAAAAGCATGGTGGAACAAGCGCGAGGAAAGCGATTTTGCTTGGAAGGTAAGCATCGAAACTATCAAGGCGAATAACTATAACCTTGATGTCAAAAACCCGCGCAATATTGACCCCACCCACCGCGAGCCTGCCGAGCTACTGGTCGAATACCAAGCCGCCACCAGCGCCATGCAGCACACGCAAAACCAGCTGAAAGACATCCTCGCCGAGGCGCTGCGCCGCCATGTGAAAAGCGAGGCGGCATAATGGATGCGGATCTCTTCCTCCAGCAATTCGGGCATCTCGCGCAAGGCGAAGGCGGCATCAAAAAGCTGCGCGACGTGATTTTGCAGCTGGCCGTGCGCGGTAAGCTGGTGGAACAGAATCCAGCCGATGAGCCAGCGGAAGTGCTGTTGAAGAGTATTCTCAAAAAGAAAGAAGCTATCCTTGGAAAATCAAAGGTAAAGAGTCTGCATCGCGCACTTGCCAATGAAACCACGCATGATCTGCCGTCATCATGGGTACATACAACGCTTGATGAATTAGGTGTAATCAACCCACGCAATGATTGTGATGCAAATACTGCGGCTGGCTTTGTTCCAATGACGCTTGTCTCGGAAGGATATGGCGTTTTTCCGCGTTACGAAGAAAGAAACTGGATTGAAATAAGCAAGGGATATACGCACTTTGCGAATGATGATGTCGGGCTGGCTAAAATCACACCTTGCTTCGAGAACAGCAAATCATGCGTATTTCGTGATCTTCCTAATGGGATTGGGGCTGGTACTACCGAGCTTCACATATTCAGGGACGTAACTAAAACCATCGTTCCTGCCTATGTGTGGATTTGGATAAAATCGCCTGAATTTTTGCTCGAAGGTGAGCGACGCATGACTGGTTCCGCTGGCCAGAAGCGAGTGCCTAAAGACTACTTCGCGTTGAAACCGTTCCCCCTCCCGCCACTCCCTGAGCAGAAGCGGATTGTGGCAAAGGTGGATGAGTTGATGGTGCTGTGTGATAAGCTCGAGGCCGAGCGAAAAGCCCAACGCACGCTAAAAACGCAGGCCGTGCAATCCACCCTGCATCAGCTCACCAACGCCGAAAGCCCCGCTAGCTTCGGCACCAGCCTAAATATCCTTGAGCATACCTTCGGCAACTGGTTCGATGATCTCGCCACCGTCAAACACCTCCGCGCCACCATCCTGCAACTGGCCGTGCTAGGCAAACTCGTCCCCCAAAACCCCACCGACGAACCCGCCAGTGAACTCCTCAAACGCATCGAGGCAGAGAAAAAAAGACTGGTGAAGGAAGGGAAGATTGGCAGAGAAAAAACGCCAGCACCCATGTCAGAAGATGACCAGCCATATTTATTGCCAGAAAAATGGGAATGGGTACGGCTCGGTGCGATTTCCGCCAGTATCCAGTACGGCTACACCGCATCTGCCGATAGCACAAAACAAGAGCCAAAATTTGTCCGTATTACAGATATTCACAACAGCCGCGTGAACTGGGAAACCGTTCCTGGATGCGACATAGAGCCCGATAAATTGCCTACCTACCAGCTGGCAGAGAATGACTTCCTTATTGCCCGTACTGGTGGAACCATCGGCAAAAGTTTTTTGGTAACGAATGTTGATTTCGATAGCGTTTTTGCATCCTACTTGATTCGTATCAGAACTTTCCCATCATTCGTATCGCCCCAATTCCTGAAGTGTTACCTTGATTCGCCGCTTTATTGGGAACAGCTTTACGCCGCATCAATGGGCGCAGGCCAACCCAACGTCAACGGCACGTCGCTAGGTATGCTCAAAACTCCCCTCCCACCACTCGCCGAGCAAAAACGCATCGTCACCAAGGTGGATGAGCTGATGACGCTCTGCGACCAGCTCGAAGCGCACATCACCCAAACCCAAACGCTCAACACCCACCTGATGGACTCCCTCATCCACCGCATGACCGAGGCGGCATAGATAACCACCAGTATTTCCATCAAAAAGACTATTGATTGCAGCTGCCAGCTTGTTATCCCCTAGAGACAGTAACCAACTGTTTTTATGGAGGAAAGATGCAGCAAGTGATAGGCAAGACCGAGCGGATTGCGGCGCTCAATGATCGGTTCCGACAAACATTCTGGGGTGGCAAGGTGATGATAACGCAAGGCGTGCAGGAATTGCCCGATGCCACGCGTGAGAAATTATTCCGAGCCGTTTCGGAATTTGATGACTTCAACGATGACAATGATCCACACCGTGAACATGATTTTGGTCGGATTATGTTCGGAGATGTGCAATTTTTTTGGAAAATTGACTATTTTGACCACACTCTGTGCTTCGGCGCGGATGACCCCTCCGACAACCACAACACCACACGAGTGCTGACAATCATGCTGGCCAACGAGTACTGATTTCGCTGCGTAGTTCGCACCACCCCGTATTTCGTTTTCTGCGTGGGTGCATATCGGCTGGAAGCCCAGCAAATCCAACATTTCATACATAGAATTGCGAAACGAAATGAATATCTGGACGCTGAATCTAACGAAATGCCGCGCCTAGCGTCCCCGTATAGAAATTTTTCAGGAAGGACCCAGAAGTTCAAAAACGAAATGCGTGACGCTGTGTGACGGCGCGTGACGTTTCGTGATGCGGCGTTGCATCACGTTTGCGCTCAAACGTGGCCGACTGAGAGGGAAACCCACGAATGCGAATCTTCACGCGGGAGCTGGTTTTACCGTCAGGCGTTGTCCTCGTTTCGATGGTTGCCATGTGGTGCGCCTCTCATTCCGAAAGACTACAAAACATGGCGGTATTGTGCAACGCTCTAATTGTCCGAACACGGATGAAGTTTGTGATAAGCGCAGTGGTATCAGGTGGTTGGTGCAGCGCGTATCAGTGTGGGACAACCGATCGCCCTACCTATATCAGTGAGGTAAAGTAACGATGCACAAAGAATCCACCGGCTAGCAACGCAAGGCCGATGGCATAACAAAGCCAGAAGTTACCACCGAGCCTATCAGCAAAAAAGAATGGTGCGAAGAACAGCCATGATACCGGAACTCCGATCAGGATGCTTTTGGCGAAAGTGATGGAAGCCGCTGCGTCTTTATGTTCAATTTGTGAGAATGCGAGTGCCAGCAAGGAAGCGATGGGCAGCGCGATGATGAATCCTGCCAGTTCTGGTTTCTTGCCCGATAACCACGAGGTGAAGCCAATCACGGTTGCGGCGATGCCTATTTTTAGAATCATCATCATAACACTTCTCCTTCTATTGGTTAAACGACAGCCACAACCACTACATACCGCGCCAGTTTGCCGATGGTGACAAGCAGCACGAATATCGGGAATGGTGTGCGGAGCAGCCCTGCAATCACTGTCAGCGGATCACCGATAATGGGAACCCATGAGAGCAACAGCGACCACACACCATAACGCTGATACGTTCGCGCTGCTTTATCGAGCGCGGCTTCCTTCACAGGAAACCAGCGTTTATTCTTAAAATGTTCAAGGTAACGCCCCAAAAGCCAGTTGATACAGGCTCCAAGGACATTGCCGAGTGTTGCAACCGCTACCAGCACCACAAGGCTGTGATTGCCAGCAAGCGCAAGCCCTGCAAGCACCGCCTCCGACTGCGCGGGAACGATGGTGGCAGCAAGCAGTGATGCGGCAAAGAGTAAAAGGAGATCCAAAGTTTAATCTACTCTCACCAACTCGCTATATTCTCCGTTAGTGGCCAGCGTGACCGTCACCTTTTCTTTGCTGCGATTGCGCCAGAACCAGCCATGCTTACCGTCAAACGCTGCCTCGATCACACCTTTGTCACGTTCCTGCCCAACGCCTTTGCCATAGCCGTGATATTTGATTTTCAGTTCTTTGGAATCAGCATGGTAATCAAAATTGATTTTGCCGCTGCTGTTCCATTCAAAATTGACCTTCTGGCCTTTCTTCATCGCGGCCTTGATTTCAGCCGCCTCATTGGGAGCAAGGGTAAAGGTGGTGGTGTCTTTGCGAGTGACAGTAGCAACAGGCTCAGCTTGTGGCGCAGGTGCGGCTGCTTGTTGAACCAAAGGTTCAGGCTTTGCTTCTACGGAAGGACTAGCAGTAGAAGCGAGTTTAGCGGCTTCCTCCTGCGCGGCTTCTTCAGCGAGCGATACTCTGATTTCGCCCATTTGCTGCAAGCCCGTCAGCTTGCCAAAGCCAGTGGGGTCAATGGCATATTCAGCAGGCATGACGACAGTAACGAGCAGCACAGCCGCGCCGATGGCGGCCAGCACGGTGGATTTAATGAGTTTTGGGGTGGAAGGAAGTTCTCTATCAGCTGGGATATTGGAATTATACATAGTGTCCTCGGTTATGTTGGATAAGTTACGATACGAAATAGCCCGTGAGCTGGTATCCCATCAGCAGGAAACCCACCATCATCATGAAGGCGTTGGCGGTGTAGGCGTGGCGCATGAAACCGCCCGATTTGCGCCAGTAGGTGATGGCAATCAATATGGCAACAAGCGCGAGTATCTGGCCTATTTCTACGCCGACATTGAAGAAAATCAGGTTGGCGAGCAACCCGTCGGCAGGCAGTTCGTAATCGAGAATCTTGGTGGCAAGGCCGAAGCCGTGGATAAGTCCGAATAAAAATGTTGCTACTTTGGTATTCGGCTGGAACCCAAACCAACGCTGGAATGCGCCCATATTGTCGAGTGCTTTATAAACCACTGAAAAACCGATGATGGCATCAATAATGTAGGCACTAATGCTGATTTCCATCAGCACGCCTGAAAGCAACGTAATGACATGGCCGACGGCAAACAGCGTGACGTAAATACCCACGTCTTTAAGGCGATACAGGAAGAAGATTACGCCGAACAGGAACAGCAAATGGTCATAGCCCGTCATCATGTGCTTTGCTCCCAGATAGATAAACGGGATCGCATGAACGCCCGAAATCTCGGCGATGTAACCTTTATCGCCAGAGGTTACGCCGTGGGCAAAAGCGGCATCGGCAAGGAAGAAACTGGCTAAAAGCAGGAGTAGTATTCGCATGAAGTGCCTCACAGATATTTGGTTATTTCTTTAAGTTCCCGCATTTTCTTTTTCACTTCGGCGGGTGTTTCGTTGTCGGTGTGTTCGATGCAGCCCTCGATATGGTCATGCACGAACACCTGCTTGGCATTGCCGATAGCGGAGTAAACGGCTTGTAGCTGCTGCGCGACTTCCACGCAGGGGCGGTCTTCTTCGATCATGGCGATGATTTTGCTCAGATGCCCGTTGGCACGCTTGAGCCGCTTGATGATGTCGGGGTGTGATTGATGATGCATGATACCCTATCCTTATTATCCTATGGGGGAGGATAGGATATAGATAGCAATCACTCACAACAAGTCAACTGCTTGGATCATTCAATCATTTGAGGAATAGGCTATGTCGCCCCATGATTGCGAATGGTTATCATTTGCATTGACAGGCGGTGTTTTGCCTTTTATGTAGTTGAGAACGATTCGCAACAGATACGAAAAGGCTACGATATAATGCAACACGCTATAAGAGGTTATTCTTCACTTCCGTTACTGCTAATGGCCACGGTTCTTTCATCTCCGGTATATGCGGCAGAAGATAAACGCGTGAAAGTGATGGAGCGCGTGACAGTGATTGGATCGCAAGATCGGCGCGAGGAGATTCCTGGTTCGGCAAGTATCGTGAGCAAGGAGACGCTGGATCGCTATCAATATACCGATGTGCATCGTGCGCTTCAGGAAGTGCCGGGCGTGATTGTGCAGGAAGAAGATGGGCATGGGTTGCGTCCTAATATCGCCATTCGCGGCGGGCGCTCCAACCGCAGCGCCGACATCACGCTGATGGAAGATAATATTCTCACCGGCCCTGCGCCCTATGCGGCACCGGAAGCCTATTATTTCCCGCAGATGGATCGGATGCAATCGCTGGAGGTGATTAAAGGCACAGGCTCGGTGAAATATGGCCCACGCACCACCAACGGCGTGCTCAACATGGTGACCAAGCCTATTCCTACCAAAAAACAGGCGGATGTTGTAGCTGAGACCGGAAGCTATGGCACGCACCGCACCGGGCTTACCACCGGCGTAAATCTGGAAAATGTCGGGCTGATGCTAAACGCCGTGCATAAGGAAACAGATGGCTTTAAGGATGTTGATTTTATTGGTGGTGACACGGGATACAATGTGCAGGATGTGCTGGGCAAATTCCGCCTGAGCACCGACAAATCCGCAGAGCATTATCAAGAGCTGGAAATTAAACTGGGCGGCTATGATGAGATTTCCAACGAAACCTATCTAGGGCTTACGGCCGGTGATTTTCACGCGAACCCCAACCGTCGCTATGGCGCAAGCCAGCTTGACGAAATGGACAACACGGCATGGCAAGCCGCCGCCACGCATTTTATCGAACTCACACCGCAGACCAACCTCACCAGCACACTTTATCACAACGAAGTGGATCGCAGCTGGTATCGCCTGAATGCGGTGCGCATCGGCGGCGTGCGGCGCGATATTGGCACAATATTCAATGATCCCACCGCCAACGCTGCGTATATTGCCGCGCTGCAATCGGCGAACTCGGCTGACGAGTTCATCCAGCGCGATAATGCCCGTACTTATTTCGCGCAAGGCTTTCAATCGACACTCGCGACGGAATTTGCTCTTGGGGACACAAAGAATAAACTCGAAATCGGCGGTCGCTACCATCAGGATGAGGAGGATCGCTACCAGCGCGAAGATATTTACAACATGGCAGGTGGCCGCATGGCTCTGGTTTCCCGTGGCACACCGGGAGCAGCCGGTAACCGCGTGCAATACGCTGACAGCTATAGTGCCTTTATACAGAACGAGTTGAGCTGGGATCGCTGGACGTTCACTCCCGGACTGCGCTTCGAACGTATCACCCTGGGCCGTGACGATTACGGCGCGTCAGATCCCGGTCGCACCGGATCCGCGCTCACTAATTTTGAAAACACCCTCAACGTCTTTATTCCTGGCGCAGGTGTCACTTATGCCGTAACGCCGGAATGGAAGCTGCTCGGCGGCGTGCATAAGGGGTTTGCACCTCCGGGTGTTCCGAATAATACCGCCGAAGCTGCGTTCACCGAGGAAGAGGAAAGCATCAACTACGAGTTGGGCACACGCTATAAATCGGGCAATCTCAGCGGTGAACTGATCGGTTTCCTCAACGATTATAAAAATCTGCTGGGCCGCGACACCTTCTCCTCCGGTGGCGGCGGCAGCGGCGATACGTTTAACGGTGGCGAAGTGCAAGTGCATGGGTTGGAGGCCAGTCTTGGCTATGATGCAGCGCAGGCAGCTGGATTGAATAAGGGTTATCGACTGCCACTGGTCGCCACCTACACACACACCAGAAGCGAATTCAAAAACAGCTTTAACAGCAGTTTTTCCGAATGGGGAAATGTGCAATCGGGCTTCGAACTGCCCTATATGCCGCACCATCAGCTCTATCTTTCAGCAGGTTTAGAAACGGATGATTGGGGAATTTCGCTCGGCGGGAAATATGTGAGTGATATGCGCTCGGTGGCGTGCAAAGGACCGATTCCTGAAAATCGTCTGGTGGAAGATCACTGGGTGTTTAACGTGGCAGGTGAGTATAAAATTACCGATCAGGTCAGTGGGTTTGCCACTATTGATAACCTGTTTGACGAAACCTATACCGCAGCACTTCGCCCTGCCGGCTACCGCCCTGGTATGCCGATGACAGCGATGGCAGGTATAAAGATCGCCTTATGGTAGGATGAATGATGTACGCGGCTTCTTTGAAACCATCCTCGAACATGAGGGCGATGGCAGGTTCCATCGCCTTTCATGCGTTTGTGGCGACGTGGTTTTTGTCGGCTGCAACGCCGGTCGAAATCATGCCGCAACAGATGATTAAAGTAACGCTCCTGGCCGCGCCCAGCGCCGAGCCGGTTGAGCAAAACCCGACACCTGTCCCCCAGCCTACACCGCCTGAGAAGGTGCAAAATCATGAGGTAAAAAAACCGAAAGAATCGCCTCGCGCCATGCAGCAAACCAAGCCTCCGCCACCTACGCAGGCAGCGCCCGCAGAACGATTGGCAGCACTAGCACCGGCGGCAGGGAAAACCACCAACACGACAGAAACAGCCCAGCTGGTGATGACCAAACCGTTGTTCGATGCTGCGTATCTGAATAATCCCGCACCAGAATATCCTGCCCCTGCCAAGCGCCGGAACATGGAAGGAACGGTGATGCTGGATGTCGCGGTCAGCACGGCGGGAACCGCAGAGCACGTGCGTATTGCCGAAAGCAGTGGGTTTGCCTTGCTCGATGAATCGGCTAGACATGCCGTGTCGCGCTGGAAATTTGTTCCGGCCAAGCGCGGTGGCGAAATTGTGGAGGCCCACGTGATCGTGCCGATAGAATTCAGACTGGAGTAAAAAATCGTATGAATCTCACCTATATTTTTGAACAGGGCGATCCCTTATTAATCGCTGTCTTTCTGCTGTTGCTTGCCATGTCGTTTGCCAGCTGGTGGATGATTTTTCTGAAAATAAGCCAGCTTCGCATGGAGCAAACATCGCTTGCTGAATTTCAAGCGCGCGTCATGCAAAAGCCCGATTGGCCTTTGCACTTAAGCGCAAACCCTGCACACGCAGGTAGTATCGGTGTGTTGATAAACGAAGCCATCAAGCAACATGCCGCTTTGCCAGTGGATGCGGATAGCGATCGCCGGGAAAAATTGCTGACTGCTTATCTTGCGCAAACGCTCGATAGATTACGCGTCGAGTTTGACAAAGGACTGACGCTACTCGCATCGGTCGGCAGTTCCTCGCCTTTTATCGGGTTGTTCGGCACGGTGTGGGGGATTTACGGTGCACTCACCCGTATCGCAGCCGAAGGTAATGCCAGTTTGAATGTGGTTGCAGGCCCCATGGGCGAAGCATTGGTAGCAACGGCCGTCGGCCTGTTTTCCGCCATTCCTGCGGTGCTCGCTTATAACGCTTTCGTGCGCAAAAACCGTCTTCTAGTGCAGGATTTGCGGCATATTGCTGAACAAATGACCCTCACATTATCCGCACATGGGAGGAAATAATGGCACTCGGCGGATTCGATAAAGATGATTTTCAGGCGCCGATGGCGGAGATCAACACCACACCGCTGGTGGATGTGATGCTGGTGCTGCTGGTGATTTTTCTGGTGACGGCACCGATGCTCACGCAAGCCATCAAGCTCGAGCTGCCGAGTGACAGCGCCGCCGCTATCGCCGATGACAAACCTATTACCCTGTCGATTGACGCAAACGGCCAGTATTACTGGGATAAAACCGCCATCACATCAGAAGATTTAACAAAACGCCTGAAAGAGGCAGCCTCCCTCAATCCCAAACAACCCATCCATTTACGCGCTGATAAAAAAACACCCTACGAAAAAGTCAGCCACATCCTCGCTAGCGCGCAAGCAAACGGCCTGACGAATATTGGTTTTGTCACAGAGCCGAGATAAATAGAGATGCCTAGACTTTAGCACCTTACTACTTCTGGATTGTTGTGCGCGTATTCAGAAAACTCTCCAGATCCACCTTCGCCACGCGGAATTCGCGCTCGAATTTGATAGCACGCAGTTCCTGATTTTTGATCCAGCTACGAACGGTAGCCTCACTGACTTTGAGCAGTTCGGATACTTCCTGAGTGGTCAATAATGGTGCGCTCAACATGAATTGATTTATCTCAAGGCTGTTTAGTTGTATCTAATTACACTCAAACATGGTTATCTGCAACTGACTTCATTTGCAGGGTCAAAAAACACTTTAGGAGGTCTTATGTATCAGTCTATTTTTATCCCGCTTTCCAGCCACGGCGATCAGCTGCCAGCCATCGCTTTCGGGGCTTCTCTTGCTGAGGCTTTTGATGCGGGTGCGGAGTGCGCTTTTTCCTCGAAATCGCTGCTTCTGCTCGAAGGTGAGCAGAGCGACAAGGTGGGCGAGATGTACCGCAAGGAGGGATACACCGCGTCCCAAAATCTTGCCGAGAAATTCTATCAGGAGCAGTTTGCCAAACGCGCCAAACAGGTGCAGCAATGGTTTGAACTGAGCAAGGAGAAGCTCGCCTCCGGTCGTCGCCTTCAGTGGCGTGAATCGCTGGATTTGTTCGGTGAAACCGCAGAGCAGGTTCGTGATGAGTGCAGCTTCCATGACCTCACCATTGCAAGTTACGATTTAAGCACCTCTATTCTTGATGATGTGGTCACGGGTGCGCTGTTTGCAACCGGCAGGCCGCTGGTGCTGGTGCACTCATTCCCTGAAGGTAAGGATTTGAGCAAGCTCACCGTGGTGCTCGCGTGGAAATTCACGCCGCAGACGCTTCGGGCGCAGTGGCTGGCACTGCCGATACTGAAGAAAGCCGGGAAAGTGCTGATTGCCAACGTAGATGAAGGTGAAGAAACGCCCTCCGCCAAGGAACTGGCTAAACTGACCGCCTATCTCAAGCGGCACGGCATCAATGCCCATTCCCACACCATCAGCAATGTGAAAAGCCCCGCTGCCGCGCTTGAGCAGTATTACGCAGAGCAGAAAGCCGACCTCATGGTCATGGGCGCATACTCACACTCAAGGCTTCGTGAAATGGTGCTGGGTGGATTCACCCGCCATTTTCTTAACTCGCGCACCTGCAATCTCTTGCTCGCGCATTAACAACACAGAGGACATATGCAAAGATTTAACAATATCCTATTCGTTAGCCACGGTGTGGCAGATGAAACCGAAGCCTTGAAACAGGCACTCAGTCTGGCACGCAACAATAAGGCGGAATTGAAGGCGCTGATCGTCTGCCCTGATTTCCCCAAGGAAATGTCGGATTATAAAGGAAAGTACGAGTCATCACTGATTGAACAGTTGCAGGCTTCCATCCACAAAACGCGTGAAGCAATCAAGGTCAGCGAAGCGGATGTTCCAGTGCAGATTGAGGTGGAGAGCGGCGACACGCCAGCCATTCGCATCATCCGCCATGTGCTGAAACACTCGGTTGATCTGATTATCAAGGAAGCTGAGCCGAAAGTAAGCGGAAAAGGTTTCATGGCGATGGATATGGAATTGCTGCGTAAATCACCGTGTCCCGTGTGGCTGACACGGCCAATCAGCCGCCATCGCAACGAAATGAAGGTTGCGGTAGCGATTGATCCAGAAAGCATGGCACCCGAAGGTCACGATTTATCGATTAGATTGCTGCAACTTGCTAACTCCCTTGCCGCCAGTTGCTCTGGTGCGCTCGATATCGTTTCATGCTGGCACTTTGAGCATGAAGATTATTTACGCAGCAATGCGAGCGTATGGATACGTGTACCGAAGAGCGAGCTGGATGAGCTGGTTGCAAAAAGACAGAGTGAGCACCGGGCGACGTTGGATGCACTGATACATGAATCCGCAATCACGGGCGGTGAATATCGCATTCAGCATATCAAGGGACTGCCTGAGCAAGCCATACCTGATTTTATGGAGAAGAACGGCATCGACATTCTGGTGATGGGTACGGTGGCACGCACGGGCATTTACAGTTTTGTCATCGGCAACACGGCGGAAAATATCCTGCAAAAACTGAGCTGTTCGCTACTGGCATTGAAACCGAATGGGTTTGTCTCGCCTGTGAAGGCTTGCTGAATATAGATCGGGAGCATGCAACGCTATCCTAAGGGTGCTGTCTAGTTTACAATTCCGTTCAATGCCCTATGCTTTATATTCTCCAAAACAACCAAAAGATTCATAATGATAACGACCGAACTGCTGATTATTTTTATTCTTCTTTTACTCAATGCTTTTTTCGCTATGTCGGAAATGGCTATTGTGTCTGCCAGCAAGCCATTGTTGCGCCAAAAAGCTAAACAGGGCAATAAACGTGCCGCTCTAGCGTTGCATCTGAAGGAAGATTCAGGTCGTTTCCTCTCTACGGTGCAAGTAGGCATCACGCTTGTTGGCACGCTGGCTGGCGCGTATGGCGGCGCAGAAATCGCTGATAAGATTGCCCCAAAGTTTGATGAAATAGCCTTCATTGCTCCGCAAGGTGAACTGGTGGCGGTGATATTGGTGGTAGCAATTATCACCTATCTTTCCGTGGTGATTGGGGAGCTGATTCCCAAGCAGTTTGCACTTTCCAAACCTGAAATCCTTGCGATGTGGGCGGCACGCCCGATGTATTTTCTCTCTATTGCCTGCACGCCTGTCGTGGCGGCTTTGGAAGGTTCAGCAAATATTTTCTTTCGTATTTTCGGCATTCGCCGTGAAGCAGAGAAGGTCACAGAAACCGAGATCAGGGCAATGCTCACCGAAGGCGTTGCTAGTGGCGCGATTGAGAAATCCGAGCATGATATGCTCACCCGCATCATCCGCCTTGGTGATCGCAATGTCGAATCCATCATGACCCACCGCGTGGACATTACCTTTATCGACATCAATGATTCCATCACCGCCATCCGCGAAAAAGTGCATAAAGCAGGACATTCCCGTTATCCTGTGGTGGATGGCGACATCACCAAGGTGATCGGCGTAGTGCAAGCTAAGGAATTGTTGGATGCTGCGCTGACCTATTCCGATGATCTGCATATTCTGGACCATCTTAAAGAGGCTCCGTTTATCCCCGAAGGCACAAAATGTCTGAGCGTGCTGGAACTGTTCAAAACATCCTCAGCACACATTGCTATTGTGGTGAACGAATATGGTGTGGCTGAAGGCATCGTGACCACTTCTGATGTGCTTGAAGCCATTGTTGGCCTCATGCCGTCGAATTATGGTCGTGACGAAGAACCCCTTATCACCGAGCGCGAAGACGGTTCATGGCTGGTGGATGGCGCCACGCCGATTGATGAAATCCATCTTTCTATCGGGCTTGAAGACATCAGCGCGAATGCCAGCTATGAAACGATTGCTGGATTCGTACTACATACAATGGGGCGCACACCTGAAGCAGGCGAATTCATCGAACGCTATGGACATCGTTTTGAGATCGTTGATCTGGATGCGAGAAGGATAGACAAGATTCTTATTACGCGGATTCCAGAATATATCGCAGGTGCAGGCAACACATATGACTAAGTGAGGCTGAAAAATGCAGTTAGAAAAACCAGGGGCTGTTCATACACTATGGCATAATATCGCTTTAGATAATGTCCTTAAACAACTGGATTCTTCCGTTACCGGCCTAAGTCAGAACGAAGCCGCTGCACGGCTCAAAAAATACGGCGCGAACCGTTTACCGGAAGCAGCGCGTCGAAGCAATCTCATGCGCTTTCTGCTGCAATTTCATAACATCCTGATTTATGTGCTGATCGGCTGCGCGGTTGTCACCGCTGCGCTCGATCACTGGATTGATACGGGCGTGATCTTGGCGGTGGTAGTTGCCAACGCCATTATTGGCTACATTCAGGAAGGCAAAGCGGAAAAGGCAATGGATGCCATCCGCCATATGCTTGCGCCGCATGCCAATGTCATACGCGGTGGCGAACGCATCAGCATCGAAGGTGATCAGCTCGTTCCCGGTGATATTGTGCTGATCGAAGCAGGCGACAAAGTGCCTGCCGATTTGCGAATGCTTACCGCACACGGTATGAGCGTGCAGGAAGCGATTCTCACCGGTGAATCCGTTCCTGTCGAAAAGCATATTGAACCTGTAGCGGCGGATGCACCGCTGGGCGACCGCTCCTGCATGGCCTTTTCCGGCACGCTGGTGACAACGGGTCAGGGTAAAGGCGTGGTAGTGGCCACAGGAGGAAGCACGGAAATCGGGCGCATCAGCGGCCTGCTTTCGGAAGTGGAGATGCTCACCACACCGCTCGTTTCGCAAATGGGTGTGTTCGCCAAGTGGCTGACCATCCTGATTCTACTGATTGCTGCGCTGCTGCTGGCTTATGGCTATTTTGTCCAGCATCAGGATTTCACCGAGCTATTCATGGCGGTGGTGGGGCTTTCGGTTGCTGCCATTCCTGAAGGCTTGCCTGCCGTACTCACCATCACGTTGGCTATTGGTGTGCAGGCTATGGCAAAGCGGAATGCTATCGTACGCCGTCTACCCGCGATTGAGACGCTGGGGGCTGTTTCCGTCATTTGCACCGACAAAACCGGCACGCTGACGCGTAATGAAATGATGGTGGCCTCGGTGATAACCCATCACCATCTCTTCACACTGGAAGGAACGGGTTACGAGCCAAAAGGCGTGTTGATGCTGGAGGATGCTCATATATCACCTTCCGAACATACGATGCTGGAAGAACTGGCTCGCGCCGCCACGCTTTGCAACGATGCGGCTTTACGCCAGCATGACGGCGTTTGGGCGGTTGAAGGTGATCCGATGGAGGGGGCACTCCTTGCCTTTGCCGGTAAAATGGATGTGGATACCCGCAAGGAACAGTCGGCGTGGGCACGCACCGACGCTATTCCTTTCGATTCCAAACATCGCTTTATGGCGACGCTGAACCATGACCATGAACGCCATGCCTATGTATTCGTCAAAGGTGCGCCGGAGCAGATTCTTTCGATGTGTACCAATCAGCGTGCTGCCAATGGCAAAACGGAGCCGCTGGATACGGCGTATTGGAATGCAAAAGCTGAAGGTATAGCCGCGCTCGGTCAGCGCGTGTTGGCCTTTGCAGTGAAATCGGTGAAGCCAGAACATACGGTGCTGGAGCATTCGGATGTAGAGGGTTCATTAACACTGCTTGGCATGGTGGGCATGATCGACCCGCCGCGTGCGGAAGCGATTGCAGCAGTGGCGGAATGTCATGGCGCAGGCATTCGCGTAAAAATGATTACGGGCGATCATGCCAAAACCGCCGCTGCCATCGGCAAGCAGATCGGCCTGCAAAACCCTGATAAGGTGCTGACTGGAGCCGATCTTGACGGCATGGACGATGCAGCATTGCGGCAAGCCGTGCTGGATTGCGACATCTTCGCCCGTACCAGCCCAGAGCATAAATTACGCCTTGTGATGGCGCTGCAATCGCATGGCATGACCGTCGCCATGACGGGTGACGGCGTGAACGATGCCCCTGCGCTCAAACGCGCCGATGCGGGTATTGCGATGGGCAGGAAAGGCTCGGAAGCCGCCAAGGAAGCAGCCGAACTGGTGTTAGCAGATGATAACTTCGCCTCCATCGCCGCTGCCGTGCGCGAAGGCCGCACAGTGTATGATAATATCCAGAAGGTCATCAGCTGGACGCTGCCCACCAACGCTGGGGAAGCGATGGTGATTATTATTGCGCTTTTGATGGGGCTAACGCTACCCGTCACGCCGATTCAGATTTTGTGGATTAACCTAATTACCGCCGTCACGCTGGGGATTGCGCTGGCCTTTGAACCGACGGAGGAAAACACCATGCGCCGCCCGCCGCGCCCACGCCATGCACCGCTTTTGTCGGGCGAACTGGTATGGCATATTGTGCTGGTATCCATCCTTTTCTTGTGCGGCGTGTATGGCATTTACTCCTACGCGATTGATCGCTGCTATTCGATTGAACTGGCGAGAACTCTGGCGGTCAACACGCTGGTGGTGATGGAGATATTCCACCTGTTTTTCATCCGCAATATCTATGGCACATCGCTGACATGGAAGGCGGTGCAAGGCACGAAAGTGGTGTGGGCAACCGTCATTGTGATTACCGTGGCGCAATTCGCCATCACCTATCTGCCGCCGCTGCAAGCCGTGTTTGATACTGTATCCATTCCGTTCTGGGACGGCGTGCTGGTGATTGGCATCGGCGCGGCACTGTTTGCCATCATCGAAACAGAAAAACAAATCCGTCTTGCGTTTTGGCGGATGAAGGGAACACCATGAAAATTCTTGTATTAAACGTTGGATAATTGCTTGATAAATCGTTGTAAAATCTGCAAATAGCTATATATTGATGCCTATGGAATATGCGCTTATCAACACTATTATCGCCAGTATTGTTACCGCGTTTGTTTTTGGCATGGTAGCAAAGAAGCTCAATCTGCCAGCTATTTTTGGTTATCTGCTGGCTGGCGTTGCTATTGGTCCGCATACACCAGGATTTGTGGCGGATGTTTCGCTGGCCAAACAGCTGGCAGAAATAGGCATCATTCTTTTGATGTTTGGCGTTGGTTTGCACTTTTCATTGCGTGATTTGCTAGAAAGCCGAAAAATTGCTCTTCCTGGTGCTTTGGTGCAGATGGCTACGGCAACCATCATAGGTGCTTTGCTTGCCACTCAGTTGGGCTACCCTCTGTCTACCGCTCTTATCTTTGGTTTTTCATTGTCGGTTGCAAGTACGATTGTATTAATTCGCTCACTTGAGCAAAGAAATCTTCTTAATGCCGAGGGCGGTAAAATTGCCATCAGCTGGTTGATTATAGAAGATATTGCAATGGTATTCGCATTGGTAATGCTGCCAGTTGTTGCGGAGATAATCAATGGCAATCAAGAAACCTCCGTTGAGTTGATTGCCAGCACCATGCTAGCAGTCCTATTTAAAATTGGTGGATTTTTTGCCTTTATGTTTGTGGTCGGCAGGCGTTTTTTACCTTGGCTTTTACTTCAGATTGCCAAAATGCGGTCTGCAGAGTTGAACACACTTGGAACACTTGCTATCGCTTTAGGTTTTGCGTCTATTGCCTATCTGGTATTTGATGCGTCGCTGGCACTTGGCGCATTTCTGGCTGGCGTTATGCTTAGCGAAAGTGAGATTGGGAAAAAATCTGCTGAAAGCACAGTGCCGCTTCGGGATGCTTTTTCGGTGCTTTTCTTTGTTTCCGTAGGTATGCTTTTTGACCCTAAAACATTACTGGTTCAACCGATTGCCGTGCTTATGACGTGTTTCATCATTGTCGTTGCAAAAAGTGTTGCAGCCATATCAATCACAAGCTTGCTCAAGCAACCCAAAAGCATTACCTATGTCGTCGCAATCGGCCTTGCACAAATTGGTGAGTTCTCATTTATTCTCGGAGGGCTGGCTTTAAGCAAAGGCTTGCTCGATCAGGATTTATTTAACCTGATTTTAGCAGGTGCAATGCTATCGATTGTTATCAATCCATTCTTATTCCGATGGTATGATCGAAACAGAAAAACAAATTCGCCTTAGATTAAGTAGGAATGCTTAATGGAACCAGTAGTAACATCACCACATCACCTCGCGCTCATACTCTCGAACATTCTACTGTTCTTCGGGATCGCGGGGGTTGTGGTGCCGCTGCTCCAGCGGCTTCGCATGTCGCCGGTGCTGGCCTATCTGCTGTGCGGTGTAGTGATTGGTCCGTATGGACTTGCGGCACTGGCAGACACTTACCCCTGGCTTTCGGCAGTGAGCATCAAAGAGCTAGGCACTGTACAGACACTGGGCGAACTGGGCATTATTACCCTGATGTTCATGATCGGGCTGGAGCTATCGCTTGGACGATTGAAGGAGCTTCGACGCTTTATTTTTGGTCTTGGATCAGCGCAGATTCTACTCACCGCACTGGTCATCTTCCTGATTGCCTCATGGTTTGATAACGCGCTGGAAGCAGCCATTTTGCTGGGCGCATCCTTTGCGCTTTCTTCCACCGCCATCGTCATGAAACTGCTGGAGGAGCGCCATCTTTCCAACCGCCCGGTGGGGGTATTATGCTTTTCGATTCTGCTGATGCAGGATCTGGCCGTGGTTCCTATTCTGGTGCTGGCGGCATCGTTTACAGGGGCAGCGGATGAAAGCATCAGCATGACCTTGCTGACATCGCTTGGTATTGGTGCTTGTACCGTGCTTGCGATGATGATGTTAGGAAAACGTATTCTCGCGCCGCTGTTGCAATCGGTTAGCACCTCGCGCAATGCTGAGTGGCTGGCGGCGTTCATCGTATTTATCGTCATCGCATGCGCGGCCATCACCGAAGCAGCAGGGCTTTCGCTGGCACTGGGTGCATTTCTGGCTGGGCTACTGATTGCCGAAACCGAGTTCAAGCATGAGGTAGAGGTCATTGTCAGCCCGCTTAAAGGCTTACTACTCGGCATCTTCTTCCTTTCCATCGGCATGATGATCAATGTCGAGGAGATATTCCGACAACCGTTCCTGCTGGCGCTTTCGGTAGTCGGTATTTTTGCCCTCAAAGCGGCGATTATTTTTCCACTGTGCTTGTGGTTCAAAGTGCCTAGCCGTCAGGCAGCAGAAGCGTCGATTTATCTCGCGCAGCCGGGCGAATTTGCGCTGCTGATTCTGGGTGTGGCTATGGCGGGAAACCTGATGCCTGCAGAAGATGTGCAGTTCTTCTTGCTGGTCACAGCACTGGCAATGATGGCCACACCATTACTATTCAGATGTGCTCCATTGGCGGCACGCATGGCAAAATCTATGTCAAAAACTGCCCAACAAGAGCAGGATATTCCTCAGCTTGGCGAGCGTGTGGTGCTCATCGCTGGGTTTGGTCGCGTCGGTAAATTATTAGGTAACGCACTGGCCGAGCAGCAGATTGCCTATATCGGGTTTGACCATAATGCCGAGCGCGTACAGGCGCTCAAACGCGATGGATTCCGAGTTATTTACGGTGATGCCAAGAAGTTAGAACTATGGCACCGGCTGCATACGGATCATGTGATCGCTGCTGTCATCGCCATTGACGACCATGCGGCCACCCACAGTATCTTAAAATCGATTCGGGCGCAGTGGCCGCTGCTGCCCATTATTGTACGGGCGAAAGACACCTCGGATATGGCCGCACTTTATGACATGGGAGCAAAATATGTCGTGGCCGAAACGCTGGAATCCAGCCTGAGTGTAGCACGTCTACTTATGCAACAGGTGGGCACCGAAGACGGCACCATTGAAAAAATCATCAAAAAATTAAGGGAACAAAATGCACTCGCCAACGCTTAAAGAAAAAATCACCGAACTGTATGAAGGTGATTCAGCAACCTCTCATCGCTTTCGCTACGCGTTGCTAGTGTTCGATGTGGTGACAATTCTGTTTCTAATCGGATCTACCTTTTTCTATGGCCACGCCATCGTAGAATGGATTGATGCGCTATTCGGGCTTTATATCGCGCTTGATTTCTCGGCGCGGCTTTGGATTGCGCCTAAGAAGCCAGCCTTCTTCCTCAACCCACTGAATATTGCAGATCTGGTGGCGATGGTTTCGTTCCTTGCGCCACTGCTGGGCGAAAACTTTGCCTTCCTGCGCGGGTTGCGCGTGCTCAGGCTCCTGCGCTCTTATCGTCTGCAAGCGCGGATGCGACAGGATTTTGTCTATTTTCGGCAGCATGAAGATGTCATCATGAGCGCGACCAATCTGTTCATCTTCATTTTTATCATGACCGAACTGGTGTTCGTCACGCAAGTCCACAGCAACCCCGCCGTCACGAATTTTCTGGATGCGATGTACTTTACCATTGCCGCCCTTACCACTACAGGGTTTGGCGATGTCACCTTGCAGGGCGATTCGGGTCGCGCACTTTCCATCATCATCATGATCTTTGGAGTGTCGCTGTTTTTGCGGCTTATACAGACGATGTTTCGCCCCTCAAAAGTACGCTTCACCTGTGATGCCTGCGGCCTTTTCCTGCATGAAAGTGACGCGGTGCATTGCAAGCATTGTGGCAAAGTTTTGAACATTCCTTCGGATGGTGACGTATGAAAATCCTTGTATTCAATGCTGGCAGTTCCAGCCTTAAATTTGGCGTGTTCGATATGAGCATTCAGGACAGTCGTGTGTTTAAGGGAGAGTTTGAAGGCTTCAAAAACGGTAGTTGCACGCTGCATTTCCGCGTGGGCGGTGAGCAAGGCGAAGAACGGAATC
>JBIIEL010000024.1:0-31393 GCA_044237845.1 Rickettsiales bacterium
GCTTTTCACCTCTCCTGATATTTCAATGTCACCCTTGTCTAATAGTATTATAAATAATTCTCTTGCTAGTCTAGTGCTTGCATAGGCCGCGTTATAGTTATAGGGGGTGCTATAGGTGTCTTTTTCGGGAGAATATCGGAACGGAACGATGCTCGCAGCGAGCGCATACAGCGCATTATTTGCCTCTTGTCCGTCTGCGCCGAGGAGTGCTGCTATTTCTTCGAACCGCTCTTTGAGCCTACCTGTGGCTTCATAATAGTATTTACCTTCCGTGATTTCGCCCATTTCGTTTAGTGCCTGGAGCACAGTCATTTGGCGTTTAACCTCAACCTCGACGGGATATGTTCCTGAGTAAAGAGACCAGACGCCCTCAATTCTATCGGTCTTATCACAGTAAGATAGGTCGCCCTTGAACCATTGCTCTGGGAGAGTCATTTTCTGTATAACATAGTTAATGAGCAGCTCAGTATCATCGCTTCCTGACACGCCTTTGCGTTTAGCAATATCAACGGCATCTCTTCGTATTTTTTCTCCGATGAGCGGCTGCAGCGATTCGCCTGGCTGGAAATAGTCGTATGGGGGCCACGTTGCCACATTCGCGCACGCAGAGAATTTCCCTTCATCATGCCCAAATGCGATGGCAGGATTTTCAATCTGTGTCAGGAAGCTCAGTACCTCTTTTTGATCTGCATCGAGCTGGCTGATATCTTTTTTTGCCTTCGCTGGAGGATAGCTCCAATCAATTTTATTAGCCGCATAATCCATCGCGTTTTCGCGCAGCGATGGCTTTGTTGTGTAGCCGCCTTGCGCTAGAATCTTTGTCACTTTCGGAGTGAGCGATTCAAGCGAGTCTAATATAATTTGCGGTGCCATATTTTCTCCTATTCCTATGATTGAGGCCGCAGAATAGCAGATGGATGTAAGAGAAATATGACAGTTTTATGAAGATTTGAGAAGAGTGGGCAACCTACTCACTCGCCTCAATCTTCTCCGTCACCCGGGTGGTGTAGCCCTTGTCGAGCAGGCCGTCATAGAAGCTGCGGATGGTTTCTTTCACGAGGTTCGGGTCGGTGAGGCGGTTGACATTCTGGCGGTATTCCGCCCCGGAATGGAGGCCCGACGAATACCAGCCGATATGTTTACGCGCCACGCGCACGCCGTTCACGGTGCCGTAGAGATTCAGGATTTCTTCGTAATGGTTGAGCACAATATCGCGCTGCGCGGCCAGCGATGGCTCCTCCACGTGGATGCCTTTGAGATGCGCGCAGGCCTGCGCCACAAACCACGGGCGGCCATAGGAACCGCGGCCGATCATCACCCCATCTGCGCCACTTTCCGCGAGCGCGCGGTCAACATCCGCGAGGCTCGTGATGTCGCCGTTGACGATCACCGGCAGGCGCACCGCGTCTTTCACACTGCGCACAAAGCCCCAATCCGCGCTGCCCTTATACATCTGGCAGCGCGTGCGGCCGTGGATGGTGATGAGCTTGATCCCCACATCCTCGGCGATTTTGGCGAGCTTCGGCGCGTTGAGGGAGTTATGGTCCCACCCCATGCGCATTTTCAGGGTGACGGGGATTCGCACCGCCTTCGCGGTCGCTTCCAGAATCCGCGCGGCGAGGCCTTCCTCGCGCATCAGCGCGCTGCCCGCCATGCCGTTGACCACCTTTTTCACCGGGCAGCCGAAATTGATGTCGATGATATCCGCCCCGCGCTCTTCGTTGAGGCGCGCGGCCTCGGCCATAATTTCCGGGTCGCAGCCCGCGAGCTGCACGGAAAATGGCCGCTCCGTGACGGGGGATTGCGCCATGCGCAGCGCGTTGCGCGTCTCGAGCACCACGGCTTTGCTGGCGATCATCTCGCTCACCACCAGCCCCGCGCCGAAGCTTTTCACGAGCTGGCGAAACGGCAAATCGCTCACCCCCGTCATCGGCGCGAGAATGGCGTTCTCGGTGAGTGTAATGTCACCAATGCGGATGGGCGGCAGTTCGCGGCGCTGTGCGGGGTTTTCCATAGGCCGGGGCTTATAGCCTAGGCCGCGGGTGGGGGCAAGGGGGATGGTTTCATACTGAATCCGATATAATATGCTTGCATAAGTATATTGGTTCCGATATAAATGCACAGAAGGATTTGATGGGGAGAGAGATGTGAAACAACTGGTGTGGATTGGCTCCTCACGCCGCGATGTGCGCGAGTTCCCGGAGGTGGTGAAAGACCATCTCGGCGGCGCGTTGCAGGTGGCGCAGTTCGGCGGAAAGCACCCGGACGCCAAACCTTGGAAGGGACTTGGCGGGGTGATGGAGATCGTCAGCCGCTTCGACAAAAATACCTACCGCGCGGTCTATGCGGTGAATCTGGGCGATGTGCTTTATGTGCTGCACGCGTTTCAGAAGAAATCGAAGAGTGGCATCGCCACGCCGCAGGAAGAAATCGCGGTTATCAAGGCGCGTTATAAACAAGCGGTGGAATTGAGCAAAGGGAGAATAGCATGAAAAAAACAACGACATATGAAGTGAGCAGCGGCAATGTCTTCGCCGATCTCGGTTTGGCAAACGCGAAGGAGCGGCAGGTGAAAGTGCAGCTGGCGATGATTATCGCCGATTTGCTCAAGCGCCGTAAACTGTCGCAGAAAGAGGCGGCGAAGCTGCTCGGCACCACGCAGCCACGCGTCTCGAGCATTGTGCGCTTTACGCTGAAAGAAATCTCGCTCGAGAAGCTGATGGAGTTTCTCACCCGGCTCGATCAGGATGTTGAAATTGCCGTGCGCCGCAAACCCCGCGCCCGCGCCGGTGGCGAGGTGAGTGTGGTGGTGTGATTATTCCTGCTTTCGCGGGGAGACTTGGTTATTTTTAAATCTGGTTATCTGATGCTAGCCTAAAGTCTTTGACCTTAGGTGATTGAATATTGATGGCATCTCCGTAAGTGCTAGCTCTATCAAGTTTGATTTCATTAGGGCCTTTTTGAATCTTTGCTTGAATGATTTGTAGTGCAATTAATTCACTAAGCTCGTTGGGTAACCCATTATTATAAATGCCATGACTGTCTTGATGCTTTTTAGTCTCTTCCTTCAAATGTAGAATTTCTTTATTGAGGTATTTGACTGCGTCCTTTTTATGAATAACACAGTCATTTTTTCCATCTGCGCCATCCAGTTGTATTAAAAGTTTTTTTTGTTCATCTGTCATTTTCTCAAATTTATTGGTCATTACTTTATACTCCTTTGGGGTTTATTTTAGGTTAGTCAACAGTTCTGACTATAGCAAAAAAATGCAACAAGAAGTGTGACAGTTTTGTGAAGATTGCACGGTTCCTACCTTGCGGCGGCTAGAATATTGATTTATAGTGATGTTTATGATGAACCAACCCCGCATATACGCCCTCATCGTCGCCGCTGGAACGGGTAGCCGTGCCGGGGGGGAGCTGCCGAAGCAGTATCACGCGCTGGGTGGGCGGGCGATGCTGCGCCATAGTGTGGAGGCGCTGCTGCACCATCACGCCATCGCGGGGGTGCAGGTGGTGATTCACCCGGAGCATTACGATCTTTACGCGCAGTCGGTCGATGGGCTGGCGCTGCTGCCGCAGGTCTATGGCGGGTCGGAGCGGAGCGATTCCGTGCGCGCGGGGCTGAACGCACTCGCCCCCCACCAGCCGGATTATGTGCTGATTCACGATGCCGCGCGGCCGTTTTTATCGCATGCGGTGCTCGATGCAATCATCGCCAAATTATCGCCCCACCACGCCGTGGCCCCGGCGCTGGCGGCGGCGGATACGCTGCGTCGCCACGTGGCGGGTGGTTGGGAGGAAATCCCGCGCGCGGGGGTGATGCGCATCCAGACGCCGCAGGCATTTCCGTTTGAGGCGCTGAAGAAAATTTATGCGCAGGGCGCCGCCACCGACGATGCCGCGCTGTGGCTTGCTGCCGGGTTCGCGCTCGACTATGTTATGGGCAGTGAGGAGTTGCGCAAAGTGACGACAGCAGAAGATATCGCATGGGCTGAGAAACGTTTTGCCTCGACCCGCAGGGTCGTGGTGGGGATGGGCTATGATGTGCACGCGCTGGTGCCCGCAGGCGAGGAGGGGGTGATCCGCCTCGGCGGGGTGGAGATCGCGAACGCGCATAAGCTGCACGGCCATTCGGATGCGGATGTGGTGCTGCATGCGATTGTCGACGCGCTGCTCGGCACGGTGGCGGAGGGCGATATCGGCAGCCATTTTTCGCCGAGTGATGCGCGCTGGAAAGGCGCGAATTCGCGTGTGTTTATGGAAGAGGCGCGGGCGCGCGTGGCGGCGCATGGCGGGGTGATCTCGCATGTGGATGTGACGATTATCGCCGAGCGGCCGAAGGTGGCGCCGCATCGCGATGCCATGCGCGCGGCGATTGCGGCGATGCTGCATGTGCCGATCGCGCGCGTGAGTGTGAAGGCGACGACGACCGAAAAACTCGGCTTCACCGGCCGCGAAGAAGGCATCGCGTGTCAGGCCGTCGCCACCGTTTCACTGCCGGAGATGTAACATGAGCAAACGCACACTCGCCACGATGTATGGGGTTGGCCTCAGCAAATTCGCGCCGGGGACGATGGGCTCGCTGGTTGCGGCGCTGCTGGCGTATCCGCTGCTGATGCAGGCCGATGGCTGGCGCTGGTTGCTGCTCGGTGCGGCGCTGCTCACGGTGCTTGGCACGCTGAGTGCGGAGCGTTACATGAAATCGCAGAAAACGCATCACGACCCGAGCGAGATTGTGGTGGATGAATGGGCGGGGCAGTGGCTGACCTACGCGATTTTCCCGGCCTATACGGTGTGGATTGGCGAGGGTGACCCCTCGGGCATGATGCTCGCCACGGAGCAGCAGATTCTGACGCATCTCATCGCTGGGTTTGTGCTGTTCCGCCTGTTCGATATTGTAAAGCCGTGGCCGATCTCGCTGGTCGATCGTAAGGTCAAGGGCGGCTTCGGGGTGATGGTCGATGATCTGGTTGCTGCCATTCCTGCTGCCTGCGCATTGTTCGCGGTCGATAGTTATGTGCTCGTCGCCACGCGCGGGTTTGTATAAATGTTCACGCCTGAACTTCTCCGCACTGCCGAAATTATCCTGCAATCCGCGCGTCAGCGGCGGATGGTGCTGGCGGCGGCGGAGTCCTGCACCGGTGGATTACTTTCGGCACTGCTCACCGAAATTCCCGGCAGTTCGGATGTATTTACGCATGGGTTCATTACCTATGCCAACGCGGCAAAAACGGGGATGATCGGCGTGGATGCATCGCTGATTAAAACCCATGGCGCGGTGAGTGAGCTGGTCGCTATCGCTATGGCCGAAGGCGCGCTGCGCGCCGCAGGGGCAGATATTTCGATTGCGGTCACGGGCATCGCGGGCCCGGGTGGAGCAACGGCGAGCAAGTCCGTGGGGCTGGTGCATATTGCAAGTGGACATAAAAGTTTTACTACGCTTCACACGCAGTGTGTGTTCTCAGGAAATCGTGCAGAGGTTCGGCTTCAGGCCGTTAGCTCGGCACTGGGCTTGTTGCAGCATCAGTTTTGCCGTTGAGCGCCGCGAGCCCTCACCCTAAAAATGCAAAGGGCATTTTTAGACCTCTCCCGGTGGGAGAGGTTACCGAGTGTGCTTTGCCATTTGAGTGTAAGAGGTGACGCAGAGCAACCTCTCCCATCGGGAGAGGTCGGAATCATTTTTCATGATTCCGGGTGAGGGCTATAGCGCGCCAGATTTTATTTCTTCAACTTCTCCGCCTTCGCACGAAACCCTGCGGCCCATTTTTCCTTCTGCTCCTGACGGCTGCGGGCGAGGCCGAGTGCATCGGCGGCGACATCTTCGGTGATGACGGAGCCTGCCGCGATCATCGCGCCGTTGCCGATGGTGACGGGGGCGACGAGCGCGCTGTTGCTGCCAACAAAAACACCGCGGCCAATGTCGGTTTTGTATTTGTTATAACCGTCGTAATTACAGGTGATGGTGCCCGCGCCGATATTGGCTTCGACGCCCACGCGCGCATCGCCGATATAGCTGAGATGGCTGATTTTCGCGCCTTCCTCGATACTGCTTTTTTTGATTTCGACGAAGTTGCCGATCTTCACGTCCTCACCCAGAACGGTGCCGGGGCGTAGCCGCGCGAAGGGGCCGACCGTTGCATTGACACCGATCGTTGCGCCCTCGATATGTGAAAATGCTTTGATATGTGCGCCACTGGCGATGCGCACGCCGGGGCCGAAAAACACGTTCGGTTCGATCAGCACATCCGGCTCGATGAGCGTATCGAGCGCAAAAAATACGCTGTCCGGGTCGATCAGCGTCACGCCCGCTTCCATATGTTTCTGCCGCGCGCGGTATTGGAAAATCGCTTCGGCGACGGCGAGCTCACTGCGCGAATTCACGCCGAGCACTTCGTCTTCATCCGCCTCCACCGCGACGGCACGATGGCCAGAAGCGCGGGCAAGCGCGACCACATCGGTGAGGTAATATTCCTTCTTCGCGTTGTCGTTTTTCACCTGTGCGAGCAGCTTCCAGGCGAGGCTGCCGCGCAGCGCCATGACACCGGAATTGCACAGTTCAATCGCGAGTTCGTCCTCGTTTGCATCCTTCGCTTCGACAATGCGTTCGAGCTGCCCATCATCCCCCAGCACGAGGCGGCCATAGGCGCCCGCGTCTTCTGGAATAAACCCGAGCACAGCGACGGCGCATTGCTTGTCGTCATCCAGCGCGGCGAGCAGTTGGCCGATACTTTCGGGCGTCAGCAGCGGTGTGTCACCGTAGAGAATCAGCAGGTTGCCTTCGAGTTCACCAAGCGCCGAGCGCCCTGCCAGCACCGCATGCGCGGTGCCGAGCTGTTCTTTTTGAATCCCAACGTCGATGTCGCCACCGGCGGCGCGGGCAGCTTCGGCGACGTCTTCCATCCCCGGTGCGGTGACGAGCGCAATCGGCGCGCAGCCCACATCCAGCGCTTGATACACACTATGCGCGACCATGGGAAAGCCAGCGACCTCATGCATCACCTTCGGCAGGCGCGATTTCATGCGGGTGCCCTTGCCCGCAGCAAGAATGAGCGCAGCAACAGGGGTGGGATCGGGATTAGCCATGAAAACCTCGTGAATTGTTGGCGCGATGATGTTATGAAGAGTGCGGATAGTCAAGGGCGCTTCGCGCCAATATCGGGAGAGCGGTTATGCAAGAGGGATTATTGCCAGTCATCACGCTGGTGGCCGGTGGGGCGATGGGGTTCATAGTGGGGCGTATGCTGACGAAATTGCAGCGCCCGGGGGGCGAAAGCGCCGCACTCGCACAGGCCACCGCGAAAATGGAAGCGCTGGAGAAAGACATTCGCGATTACGCAGTGAAAGTGGCGACCCTCGACACCGAGAAAGCCGCGCTCGGTGAGCGTTTGCAGGATCAACAGAATTACGTGAAGCAAATTCAGGAAGAATTCCAGACGCGGTTTGAAAACCTCGCGCAGAAAATTTTCCACGAGAAAAGCGAGCAGTCGAAAAAGAACCTGCAGGAAATTCTGAACCCGCTGAAGGAGGATTTGAGCGGCTTCAAGAAACATATCAGCGAGTCGTTCGGCAACCACGCGAAGGAACAATTCGCGCTGAAAAACGAAATCGAAAATATCGTGAAGGTCAGCAACCAGATGCGCTTCCAGACCGAAAGCCTGACCAAGGCGCTCAAGGGCGACGTGAAGGCGCAAGGCAGTTGGGGCGAGGTGATGCTGGAGCGGATTTTAGAATCCGCCGGGCTGCGCAAAGGCGAAGAATATATTCCACAAGCCGCTGGCATGGGGCTGAAACACCCGGAAGATGGTCGCACGCAGAAGCCGGATTTCATTATAAAGCTGCCGGAGAATAAACACGCGATCATCGATTCCAAAGTGTCGCTCACCGCCTATGAGCGGTTCTGTGCGGAGGAGAACGAGGCGCTGCGCGCCACGCATCTCACGCAGTTTTTGCAATCCGTGAAGGCGCATGTGAAGGGGCTGGAGGAGCGGCGCTATCAGGACACCGAAGGGCTCAACACGCCAGATTACGTGATGATGTTCATGCCGATTGAGGGTGCCTATGCGCTGGCGATGCAGCAGGACGGCGAGTTGCACAGCTATGCGTGGGATCGCAAGATTATCATTGTCTGCCCGAGCACGTTGTTTGCGATTCTGAAAATCATCGCCTCGATGTGGAAGCTGGAGCGGCAGAATAAAAATGCCGATGAGATCGCGCTGCGCGGTGGGCGGCTTTATGACAAAGTGGTTGGCTTCGTCAGCGACATGGTGAGCCTCGGCAAACGGCTCGATGCAGCGCAGAGCGAGTATAGCGAAGCGTTCGGAAAACTCTCCAAAGGCACGGGCAACATTCTGCGTCAGGCCGAGCAGTTGAAAGAGCTGGGCGTAAAAAATTCTAAAAACCTACCGCCGAATTTGGTGGCAGGTGAGGGGGATGTACTCTCGTTGACGAAAGAGGATGCGGCTTAATACGCCAACCGGGCGTTCAGCGCTGCGCTGAGCGTGCCGTCGTCCATGTAATCCAGCTCGCCGCCCATGGGGATGCCGTGGGCGAGGCGGGTGGTTTTGACCGGCAGCTCGGCCACGCGCTCAGCCACGTAATGCGCGGTGGTTTGCCCGGCAACAGTGGCGGAGAGGGCGAGGATCAGTTCCTTCACTTCATCCATTTTGACGCGTGCGATGAGCGGTTCGATGCGCAGCGCATCCGGCCCGCGGCCATTGATGGCGGAAAGCGTGCCGCCGAGCACATGGTAGCGGCCACGGAAGGCACGGCTGCGCTCCATCGCCCACACATCGGCGACGTCTTCCACCACGCAGATGAGGGATGCGTCGCGCGCCGCGTCGCTGCAGATGAAGCAGGGGTTTTGTTCATCGAGCGCGCTGCATGCGTCGCAGGTTTTTACTTTCTCTAGCGCGTTCGACAGCGCGCTCACCAGTGTGGGGATGCGCTTGTTGCGGTCGCGCAGAATGTTGAGCGCCAGCCGCCGCGCCGAACGCGGCCCTACGCCTGGCAACTTCGCGAGTTCGGAAATCAGTTGTTCGATGACGCTGGTGGCCATACTAGAAAGGAAGCTTCAACCCGGCAGGCAGACCCATGCCGCCGGTAATACTGCCCATGGCATCGGCCAGTGCGCCATCCGCCTTGTCTTTCGCGTCGCGGTGGGCGAGCACGATGAGGTCTTCGAGCATGTCTTTTTCATCCGCGTTCATGAGCGATGCATCGAGCGCGATGCGCACCATGTGCCCCTTGCCGGTGAGGGTGATTTTTACCGCACCGCTCGCGGCCACGCCTTCAAACTCGCGCGCTTCCATTTCGCTTTGCAGTTCGCCGAGCTTGGATTGCATTTGCTGGGCTTGTTTCATCATTTTGGCGATATTCATATTTTTTGTCCTTACTTATTGGGAATAAAATCGATGACCGTGGCGCCCTCGAACATGCCGAGCACGGCTTGGACTTTGGGGTGGCTGGCGGCGTAGTCGCGTTGCTGTTTCAGTGCGGCGGCGCGCTGTTCGCGAATGCTTGGCTCGGCTTCCTCCGCATGGGTGTTGAGGATAAAATTCCAGCTCGCACCCGTCCATTCCCGCAGATGGCGGGCGATGCGTGCGGGCACATCCGCCGCGATGTGCGAGGTCGGTTTCACTTCAATCCGCCCGGCTTCGAACTTCACGAGCCGCATGTCGTTGATGAGGCTTGCAGCGAGAATGGCCTCGCGCTTTTGTTCGAATAGCTGCACCACGTCGAGGAAGGAATGCACCTCGTGCATCACCTGTGGTTCGATTTTCGGTGCGGCAGCGGTGGCCGCGCCACCCATGCTCATGACGGTGCTGCCGGTCGCGGCGTTTGGCGTGCTCATCATCCGCGCTCTGGCACTCTCTGTCATCGGGTGAACGGAGGGAGCGGTGTGCACAGGCGCAGCGGGGCGCGGTGCAGCGCTTTGCGCGGGGATGTTGCCGCTCTGTACGCTGCGCACCAGCTCAGCGGGCGTCGGCAGTGCGGAGGCATGGGCGAGGCGGACGAGAATCATCTCGAGTGTGGCGGCTGCCTGATCGGCATGGCGCATTTCATCCGCGCCTTTGGTGAGGATCTGCCAGGCGCGGGTGAGTGCGGGCACGGAAAGTTCCGCCGCCATGTCACGCGCGAGGGTTTGCTCGGCAGGTGAGTAATTGAGGTTCACCGCCAGCGCAGGCGCCACCACAATGCGGGTGAGGTAATGGGTGATGTCGAGCAAGTCCGACAGCAGCATGGATGGGTCGGCACCTTGCAGGTGCAGCTTCTGTGCGGCGGAGAGCGCGGATTCGATTTCACCGGAGAAAATCTTTTTCATCAGGTCGAAGACCTGGGTTTTGTCGGCGAGGCCGAGCATGTCGCGCACGGAATCTGCTTTGATGGCGACGTTGCCCTCGGCATCCGTATGCATGGCAATCGCTTGGTCGAGCAGCGAGAGCGAGTCGCGCACGGAACCTTCGGCGGCGGCGGCGATAAGCGTCGCGCAATCCGCAGGCAGGGTGATGGATTCACGCCCAGCGACGCTGACAAGATGCGCGGAAAGCTCATCCATCTCCACGCGTTTCAGGTCGAAGCGCTGGCAACGCGAGATAATGGTGACGGGGATTTTGCGGATTTCCGTCGTCGCGAAAATGAATTTCACATGCGGCGGCGGTTCTTCGAGCGTCTTCAGAATCGCGTTGAACGCGCTCTTGCTCAGCATGTGTACTTCATCGATGATGTAGACTTTGTAGCGCGCGTTGGTGGGCGCGTAGCGCACCGAATCAATCAGGTCGCGCATGTTGTCGACCCCGGTGTTGCTCGCCGCATCCATCTCGACCACATCCACATGGCGGTCTTCCGCAATCGCAATACAGTTGGCGCAGACACCGCAGGGGGTGGTGGTTTCTTCGCCTTGCCCATCCGCCCCGATGCAGTTGAGGCCGCGCGCGATGATACGCGCCGTGGTGGTTTTGCCGATGCCGCGAATGCCGGTGAGCAGGAACGCATGCGCAATCCGCCCACTCGCAAACGCGTTGGTGAGGGTGCGCACCAGCACCTCCTGACCGATGAGATCGGCGAAGGTCTGCGGGCGGTATTTACGGGCGAGGACTCTATACATGGCGGGCAGATTACAGAGTCGAGAGTCGAGAGTCGAGAGTCGAGTGAGGGTTATTCACGGTATTTGTCATTTAAACGCGGGCGGGAATTAAGCGCGATGTCTTTCGTCGGGGCACCCTTTAATACAAGCCATAGAACGACATAAATGATTAATCCAATCCCCCAAAAAGAAAGCAAAAAAAATGCAAACCGTAAACCCGCCGTATTTAAATTCATTTTGTGTGCAAGTCCGCTACAAACACCTGCTATCTTCTTATCATCGGCACTTCTATAAAAATCCTGATAGATATCACGCATCTTATTTTCCTACTGCTTTAAGGCTATGCGCGCTGGACGGGCTTTGCCCGTTTTGGCGCATGCAACGCATCCAAAGCAAAGTACACTGAGCGTAGCGAAGGACTTTGCTTTGAAAATCAGGTGGCTGGCGGACGACCCAACGGCGTATTCAATACGGTTGCTGCCTCTCGGCCCTGGCCGGGTTTTCGAAAACCGTCGCCCGCCGCCAGCCGGGGGAATATGTAGGGGCAACCGCGCGCGGGTGCAAGGGGTATCAGCGGTTGGCGCTATTAAAGTGATGTTCCATACTTCTGAGCACTAATGCTTCGTAAGTATCCGCCTTTAACCCGTGTTCGCGCAGTTCATCTACAATTTTTGAATCCTTGATTTCGAGCATAAATGTGCTGGTTAAATCAACAGCAGGGCTTTCCGAATGTGAAGCTGGAGGAGTGTATGGGCTGAGCGTAATTGAGTCTCCGCTGTCTGGATATAGCTTCTTCAGAGCTTTATAAGAACTAGACAAGACGCCATCGTGGTCGGTAACGCGAATGATTTTGATGCCTTTTGAAGTGGGGGTGCATATTTGATAACGGTTATCATCATACAGATTGAAGAGCGCACAAAGCTGCCCCAATAAATACGGTCGCAGCTTGGCTGCATCAGGTTCGAGTCCATCTGTATGTACCCTTTTCTTAGGCGGGTCTAAGGGGATCATTATTATCTCCAATCTTGCTTCAGAAGTTGTGTATTGAGGTTAACTTATAACACTCAATGTTGCCGGAAAGTGTTAAGATTGTGTGACAATTGAGGCGGCAACCCCAGATACAAAGCATGCTTGCCTCAGCCACACCTGACGAAAATCTGCGCGAAAACGGTGGTTTTGGGGTTGGTTTTCTTGTTTTGAGGGGGCGGGGCTGGTAGTTTTATGGGGTTTTTAGGTGTTTGCGGCGATTGAGCCTGTCATTCCCGCGTAGGCGGGAATCTTTCTGCTTTTTAAGATACCCGCCTTCGCGGGTATGACGCGTTGAAACGCTCTGCTACAACTGCAAAGGTTGATTATGGTCACACGATTGGTTTCCGCGCTGCCGATGCCGGGCATGGTGAAGCGCTATTCGAGCGAGCTGGCGGCCTTCGCGCTCACGGCGCTGGCGCTGGTGGTGGCGTTGGTGCTGGTCACCTACCATGCGGGCGACTCTTCGCTGAATTATATCAGCGATGCGCCGACGCAGAATTTCCTCGGCAGTTTCGGTGCGACGTTGGCGGATATGCTGCGGCAGACGCTTGGGTTTATGAGTGTCCTCATTATTTTTGCAAGCCTCGGTTGGGCGTGGCGTCTGTTCACGCGCGACGAAACCATCCGCCTCAGCTGGCGCGTGGTGGCACTGATTGCGGCGCTGGTGAGCGGCTCCACGTTGATGGCGCTAATCGCGGCCACCAGCAATTCTGCCCCACTGGGTGAGATGAGCGGCTCCATTGGCATTCTGGTGGGTATATGGCTGATGAATCTGATTACCGTGTGGGGCGCAATGATGCTGATGGGCACGTTGTTCATCCTCACCCTGCCATTTGCGCTGGGGCTGAAATTACAGGAGTGGATGGCGATTCTGGCGATGTTGCAGGTGGTGGCGACCTCGGTCATGGATGGCATTCGTGCCTGCGTTGGCCTGATGCGTCGCCCTGCGCGTGAGGAAGACATCGAGGACGAGGAAGAAGACGAAGATAGCCTCGACGATGAGGATGAAGAGATCGACGAAGACGAGGAAGAGGACGAAGACGCGCTGATGGGGCCACGGATTGATTCGCCCAAGAAAAAACGTGTTGAGGCGAAAAAGACCAAGAAAGGCGCGGATCAGGGCGCGCTCGACCTCGCGGTGCGCAAGGGCAAATACACCATGCCGAGCCTTAGCCTGATGCAGAAAGTGATCGCCAAGGGGCCCAAGCAGCTCTCCGAAGCGGCGCTGGAGCAAAATGCGCGGCTGCTTGAATCCGTACTCAAGGATTACGGCGTACAGGGCGAAGTGCTGCGCGTGCGGCCGGGCCCGGTAGTGACGCTCTATGAGTTCGAGCCCGCGCCGGGGATTAAATCGAGCCGGGTGATTGGTCTTGCAGATGATGTCGCGCGTTCGATGAGTGCGATTTCGGCTCGTATTTCGGTGATTACCGGGCGTAACGCGCTGGGGATTGAACTGCCCAACGCCCACCGTGAAACCGTCTATATGCGCGAGATGTGTGAGGATTCGGTCTATGAGAATACCGAAGCCAAACTGCCGCTGATTCTGGGGAAAGATATTTCCGGCGAGGCGATCATCGCAGATCTCGCTAAAATGCCGCATGTGCTAGTGGCGGGAACGACCGGCTCGGGGAAATCCGTCGCCATCAACACGATGATCATGAGCCTGGTTTACCACCACACGCCGGAGCAATGTAAGTTCATCATGATCGACCCGAAAATGCTCGAACTGTCGATTTATGACGGCATTCCCCACCTGCTCGCGCCGGTGGTGACGGAGCCGGGCAAGGCCGTGGTGGCGCTCAAATGGGCGGTGAAGGAAATGGAAAACCGCTACCGCCTGATGAGCGCGCTCAACGTGCGCAATATCGACAACTACAACAAGCGCCTCGAAGAAGCGCGCAAAAGCGGTGAAGAGCTAACCCGGAGCGTACAGACGGGGTTTGACCCGGAAACCGGCAAGCCGATCATGGAAAAGCAGCCGATGGATATGAACGCGCTGCCGTTCATCGTGGTGATTGTGGACGAGATGGCCGACCTGATGATTGTCGCGGGCAAGGAGATCGAAAGCTCCATCCAGCGCCTCGCACAGATGGCGCGTGCGGCGGGGATTCATATTATTATGGCCACGCAGCGCCCTTCGGTGGACGTGATCACCGGCGTGATTAAAGCCAACTTCCCGACGCGAATTTCGTTTCAAGTGACGAGCAAAATCGATTCGCGCACCATTCTGGGTGAGCAGGGGGCGGAACAACTGCTCGGCCAGGGCGATATGCTCTATATGGCAGGTGGCGGGCGCATCACGCGTGTGCATGGGCCGTTCATTTCGGATAAGGATGTGGAGAGCATCGTGAGCTATCTGCGCACGCAGGGCGAACCGCAATATGACGCCGCGGTGACCTACGACCCTGAAGAGGAGGGCGAAAACGGCGAGATGTTCGATGAAGACGAATCCGACGCCGACCGCGCGCTCTATGAGCAGGCGAAAGAGTTCGTCAACCGCGATGGCAAAGCCAGCACCAGCTACGTGCAGCGCCGCCTGAAAATCGGCTATAACCGCGCCGCGCGCATCATCGAGAAAATGGAGCAGGAAGGCATCGTCGGCGCCGCCAACCATGTCGGCAAGCGCGAAGTGCTGGTGAGGGAGTGATGAGAGGTCTTCTGAATGCGCTCGTGATACTTTCTTTGCTGCAAAGCATGCCCGCCATGGCTCAAGAAGATTCCCCTGAACCAGTGATTGAGCAGGTGGATGAATCGGCTACGATCGATAGTTCCGAAGAAGTGCCTCAGGATGTATCCGCCGACGAAAATTTTCAAAGCGATAAAGTAACTCTATCGGATGTTGCGCGTGACATCGCAAATGCGCCAGACGAGGCTAAGTTCTTTCTTTTCTTTTTTATGAGCGCTTTTCTAGTGTTTGCGCTCCAAACTCCTATATTGTTAGTCCCAGTCTTATTGGGCCTGCTAGTGTTGATGAGGCCCGATATTCCAACTGAATTTTTTAATGCTCTTGAGTCCACTTCCCCAGAACTTGAATCTGGTTACTCGGAATTAGCAAAGAAAAATTCAGTAATGCTTTTACTGCTTAATCCATTCGTTCTGTTTTTCTTGTTCATATATTTCTCAAATGTGCTGAGGAATTTATTAGAGATTCTAGTTTGCTTGTTATTGACCCCAATTGCCAATTACTGCAGGGGATTCAGCATTGCTATGAATTTTCAAGAGAGAATATATGGTTTCTGGGCGCGCTTTCATCGCCATGTTGATCGCGGCGTTATCGGCGCAACCGAGAAGAAGCAGATATTCTCATTCGCGACATTATTATTTTGGCTTCTCTGTCTGCCGCTTCCAAAATCCAGAGAAAAAGAGTTGCTGACAGCCATTGCTAGTGAATGGAAACAAAAAATCCGTTCTTTTCGAGATGTCATTAGGAATCGTCAGAATGCGATCAAAGACGATGCGGCGGTAGTTGATGAGCGAAAACAGGCAGACCGTTCTCGTACGGATGTATTCACGGATGTGCCGCCTGAGTTTCGGTTTCGTAGTGGGTTCAAAATGATTTATAGCGCGATAAGGAAAGATTCTAGATCCGCCAAAAACAAGGAGCATAACCAACAGCCCCCCGAGTGAATTTCTTCAGCTTCGCTTCAGCGAGGCGTGGTATGACGCGGCTATGGGCATAACGAAAAGGATTTCTATGCGTGCGATATGGGTGATGGTGATTGCGGTGCTGGGCATTTGCGGGAGCATGGCGCTTGGGGCGCATGCAGAGTCGCCCGCGATGATTGCGGCGCCTGTTAACCCGGAGGTGGCACGGGTGGAAAAATATCTGAGCGAGATCACCACCGTTTCGGCGGATTTTAACCAGACCGCGGCGGATGGCACCAAGGCCACGGGGCATTTTTTTCTGAAGCGCCCAGGAAAAATGCGCTGGCAATATGCGCCGCCCACGCCGCTGCTGATTGTGAGCGATGGCAAAGCGATTACGTATTATGACGCGGAGCTCGATCAGGTGAGTTATATCGGCGTGGATGATACGCTCGCAGGGTTCCTCGCGCAGAAGGATATCCGCCTCGAAAGCCCGACGACGAAACTCACGCAGTTTGACGTAGAAAACGGCACGATCCGTGCGATGCTGATGCAGCGGAAAAAACCCGAAGAAGGTACGATGACACTGGTGTTCGCCGATAAGCCGCTGGCGCTGCGGGCGATTGAAATTAAAGATGCGACCAACCAGACCTCACGCGTCGAACTTGAGAACGTGAAATTCGGTGGTGCGCTTGAGGATAAGTTATTCACATTCGACGACCCGCGCGGCAATGCGCGCCGAAATCGCTGATAATTCAAAGACTTCTAAATCTTCACACAACTGTCACACACGGGCGGGGTGGAATTTGTTATGGTGTGTTTATCGAACAAAACACCACGGAGCCTCTATGCAACTCGTCCACGCAGAACTCGAAGAAGTCATGATGGCCATGGTCGGCCTTGAGACGATGGCGTATATCAAGCCGGAGCTGGATGCGGGTGCGACGAACTATGCGGTGTATGCGGCCGACGGCACCAAGCTCGCCACCTTCGATTCCATGGAAAGCGCGTACTACAACACGGTGCGCCACAACCTCTCGCCGATGAGCCTGCACTAGGGAAACAGATTAGGAGGAGGTCATGATGCTGATTGAAATCACCCTGTTCCTCACGATTCTCTGGCTCACCATTCTCGCGATTATTCTTCGCCCCGTCCGCGCCATTGTGCGTGCGCGGAATGGGAAATAATCTTACACCGCCAACTCCACCATCACCGGCACATGGTCGGATGGGCTGTCGAAGCCACGGGCCTCGCGGATGATTTTTCCGGATTTTAGTGACTCTTTCAGCGCGGGGCTGAGCCAGATATGGTCGAGCCGTCGTCCGCGGTCGGATTTGTCCCAGTCGCGGTTGCGGTAGCTCCACCAGCTATAGAGCTTCTGTTCATGCGGGGTGAGGGCGCGCATCGCATCGCACCACCCCCCACTTAATTCCTGCAACTCGCGCAGCGAGTCGCGCTCGATGGGGGTGTGGCTGACCACATCGCGCAGTTGGCGTGACGACCAGACATCATGCTCCAGCGGGGCGATGTTGAAATCACCGACGATGACGACCTTGTCGTTTTGCTTCACCTCCTGCTGCGACCAGTCGCGCATGCCTTCCACGAAGCGCAGTTTCTCGCCGAATTTCGGGTTCTGCTCGGCATCCGGCACATCGCCACCGGCGGGCACGTAGAAGTTATGGATGCGCAGGCCGTTTTCGAGCTCTGCCGCGATATGGCGCTTCTGGCCGCTGCCGTTCATATCATGTGTGCTGAGGAGTTTCAGCGGCGTTTTGGAAAGAATAGCGACACCGTTATAGCTTTTCTCGCCAGTGAATACGACATGCTTGAACCCCAGCGTGCGCACGATGCCGTGAGGGAACAACGCGTCCTCCACCTTGGTTTCCTGCAGGCAGAGCACGTCGGGCTTATGCGTGTTCACGAACCGCGCGAGCAGCGGCTCGCGGATGCGCAGGGAGTTGACATTCCAGGTGGCGATTTTCATGGGGTATCGATTCGTCATGGGTTCAGCTGCGGCATGATAGCGGGGTGGGGGCAGCGGGCAAGCCTTTTCCCGCCGTTGCGCTTACGCGTCTGCTCGCGCTACGCCGCTTGTTCGGCTTGACGTGCCGATGGACACAGGTTAAACAACCGCCTCACATGCACGGCGCGGCTGGGTAGCAAAGTGGTAATGCACGGGTTTGCAAAACCTGTATACGGCGGTTCGATTCCGCCCCCGGCCTCCACCGCTTCCTATCGTGACATCTCACTCAATATCAGATTTCGCCTTAGGAGCTAGGTTCTAAGCCGTTTTCTCGAATCACTCCATTTCATAATAAATCGTGACATCTCACACGTAACTGGGTATTTTTCTGGGTATCTATCGCATATACCCAGTGAGCCCCCTATGTTGCTAACCGATCGTGCCGTCCGCAATGCCAAGCCAAAAACCAAGGTTTACCGCCTGAAAGACGGAGATGGGCTGTTTTTACAGGTGGAACCGAGCGGTAGCAAATACTGGCGGCTGCGGTATTTCTTTCTGGGTAAAGAGAAAATGCTCGCGTTGGGAAAATACCCGGAGATTTCCCTGAGCGATGCCCGTGATCGTCGGCTGGCCGCACGCAAGCTGCTCGCCAATGACGTTGACCCGAGCGTTAAGAAGAAGGCCGATAAGCGCCTTGTCGCATTGGATGCACAAAACTCATTCCACGCCGTTGCCAAGGATTGGCACGACACCAATAAGTCAAAATGGACACCGGAGCATGCGACGCGTCTCTTGCGCAGGCTTGAGCTGTATGTATTCCCTGAACTTGGCGACCGCCCCATTGCATCCATCAAAACGCCCGACCTGATACCCATTCTACGTAAGCAGGAGAAACTAGGCATCCTCGATACCGCTGGCCGTGTGGCGCAGGTGATGAATGTTGTGTTTCGTTACGCCGTGCATAGTGGCATCATCCAGCAAAATCCCGCCAACGATTTGCGAGGCATCCTTGCGCCCCATACGGCCACCCACTTTGCCGCGATTCATCCCTCTGAGTTGCCAGAGCTGCTGGGCAAGCTGAAAACCACGGCTACCAGTACGCAGAATCGCATTGCGGTCAAGCTGCTGCTGCATACGTTCCTGCGTCCCGGCGAGCTACGTTATGGCAAATGGGAAGAGATTGATTGGCAGGGCAAGCTATGGAACGTTCCCGCCGAGCGTATGAAGAAACGCAAGCCCCATATCGTCCCGTTATCAAAACAGGCATTGCTGTTGCTGCGTGAACTCAAAACAATCACCGGGGAGGGAGAGTATCTATTTCCTTCCCACCATCGCCGCCGCCATCCGGTGATGAGTGAAAACACCATCAACAAAATCCTGCGCACTATGGGCTATGGCGGCAGGCAAGTCGGCCATGGCTTCCGCGCCATTGCCTCAACGGTGCTTAATGAAAGCGCCGAATTCCGCCCCGATGTGATCGAGGCGCAGCTCGCCCATATCGAGGAAAATTCCAGCCGCAAGCCCTACAACCGCGCTCAATATCTCGAAGAGCGCCGACCGATGATGCAGTGGTGGGCAGATTATTTGGCGGCGTGTGAAGAAAAAAAGCTGATTAAGCCAAAGGCTGAAAAAGTTATTCCGTTGAATGCCAGAGGCTGACAGGAGACTTCCCACTTACGTTAAAGAGAGCCTTAACTATGCACAATTCAAAAAGTCTTACCCCAAAACTCAGAGAATTTTTGCAACCGCAATTAACTGACGAACAATGGCAAAAAATTGTCTCCTTAATAGACCTCCCTCTAGAAGCAAGGGATGAATTAGACGTTGCGATAAGGCGCTATAAAAGCAGCAGAAATAAATACACCCCAACTGCTGCTGAAACACGCACTCACATCAAAAAAATGCAACAGGGATGTCTCCCTCTTTTTGCAACTCTGATAAACGATCTAGACAATCAAAACTTATGGCTATGGCGTGATTTATACGATGCAACGAATGCCGCTCCTGATGAGGATGCGTACATTCTGATGATAACCGAAATGATAGCTACCCACAACCTACTAGACAGACTTGTAACCAAAGGATTTGATTCCCTTTGGAGCAAGCGCGGTAATCCTTATAAAAATCTTCCTCGCAAATTATCTGATGGTAAGGTGCTGCGTCTTTATGAACTCGTGAAACATCTTGATTTCGTATGTTGGCACTACACAAAAAAGCGTGTGTCTCGATCTTCTAAACGGGACACCGAGGACGCCAAAGAATTTGTGATATTCATAGCAAAAATAAGCGACCCAGAGGTCAGTGATGGCAGCATTGATGCTGCTATGAAGAAAGTTATAGCTTCAAGGACAGATTCACCCGCTAATTGACGCCGAATCCGTCCATAGCATTGGCTAGCAAGTAATCCTAAAAAAACACATCATGTCGTAGCGCCGCAATTCATGCGGTGCCAGAAACGAGCATGACATGAAAATTTCAATCGCAAGCACCTCCCACGTCGTTCCCCCATCATTACAGAATTTTGATTCATTGCCTGATTCCGCTTATGTGCGGCAGCCCGTCGTTGAGGCATTATTCTCTTGTTCAAGCGCCACTGTCTGGCGTCGAGTGAAGAGTGGAACCCTTCCATCTCCAAGAAAGTTTTCCGAGCGGGTGACAACGTGGAATGTTGGGGAACTTCGCCAGCGCCTCATGAATGGTGGTGTGAAATGAACCTCACCCCCAAAGAAAAAGCCGCCGGAGCTGGGGAGCAACGGGCGGCTTACAACAAAAACTCACACCATTACTTTCCCACAAATTATCGCTCGGCGCAAGGCCATATTCGTCGTTCCGGCAATGCGTTGATCGGGGATTGTCCGTGCTGCGGGTATAAAGCGGCATTGAGTATTACAGAGAAAAACGGGAAGCGGCTCTATTATTGTCATGCTGGTTGTGCGCAGTCGGATTTATGGGCCGTGGTGCGCGATGTCGAAGGCGTTGCAGATAGGGTGCCCGCCTATCAACCCAAAGAGAAATCCGAGAACAAAGGGCTGGGCGACTACATCCAGCAACTCTGGCAGTCTAGCCAGCCAGCGAAAGAAACGTTGGTGGCTGCATATCTATCGGCACGCGGCCTCGCAACCGATATTCCTGACGCGCTGCGCTTCCTGCCACGACACAAGCACCGGCCAACGCAGACGTATTGGCCAATAATGCTCGCGGGCGTTACGGATTATGCTGCAAATTTACGCGCTCTCCACCGCACCTATCTTACCACTGATGGGAGTAGCAAGGCTCCGGTTTCCCCGGAACGGATGACGTTAGGGCCGGTGATGGGATGCTCGGTGCATCTTGGTGCGGCTGGGGAGCAACTGGCCATTTCTGAGGGGCTGGAAACCGGTTTATCCGTCATGATTTCCACCGGCATCCCGACATGGGCGGCACTATCGGCGGGAGGTATTGCTGGCCTGATTCTACCCCCGTTGCCGTTGGCCTGTGAGGTTTTGATTTGCGCCGACAATGATGAGAATGGCGTGGGGCAGCAAGCTGCTGAATCTGCGGCAGCGCGCTGGTATGCCGAGGGACGGAATGTTCGCATCGCCACACCACCCCATGTGGGCAAAGACTTCAATGATCTGCTCCGCGAGGTGCAGTCATGAGCAAGGAAACCATAAACGCAACCGTTGAAAACGCTTCGTCCTTCAAGCCAGAGCGTCCACGCCCGCTGATGCGGGAACTGCCTCCGGCGCACCCGTTCCCGATCGAGGCGCTTGGCACCATACTTGGTGATGCCGCGAAGGCGATCCACGACAAGGTGCAGGCTCCGCTGGCAATCGGCGGCCAATCGGTACTAGCGGTGGCAACTTTAGCAGTACAGGGCCACGCTAACGTCGAACTGCCCACTGGGCAGTGTAAACCTATATCAGGCGATTTCATCACGATTGCGGCGACTGGAGAACGCAAAAGCGCTTCGGATGATATAGCGCTATGGCCTATCCGAAATCGTGAGGCCGAGCTACGCAAGCAATATGACAAAGAATCACCTCCCTACGTGAATGATAAGGCTGCGTGGGATAAGGCGCGTGAATCAGCCATACAAAAATCCAAAGGAGATCGCGCAGCCGCAAAGGCTGCTCTTGATACAATCGGGCCCGCGCCCGAGCGGCCTTTGGAACCGCTGCTAACCTGTCAGGAGCCGACGTTCGAGGGTTTATGCCTGCTTTACTCGATTGGTCAGCCGAGCCTTGGTATTTTTGCCAACGAAGGCGGACAGTTTGTTGGCGGTCATGGTATGAGCGACGATAATAAATTGCGTACCGCTACCGGGTTGTCGATGCTGTGGGATGGTGAGCCTATCCGTCGCGTTCGTCGTGGCGATGGTGTCAGCACCCTACACGGCAAGCGCCTGGCAGTGCATTTGATGATGCAGCCCGACGTGGCCAGCAGCATGCTCACCGACCGAGTGTTGGCGGATCAGGGGCTTTTATCTCGGTTTTTGGTATCGGCCCCCGGCACTGCAGCCGGAACTCGCTTCTGGAAAGAATCCTCCCCGGAAAGTGATGCGGCGATCAAGCGTTATGGAGCGCGGCTAATTGCCATTCTTAAAACCGCACTACCGCTAGCCGAAGGTAAGACAAACGAGCTTGAACCCCGTAAATTGCCGTTGTCCCCAGAGGCACGCACATTATGGATCGCATTTGCCGATCATGTGGAGAGTGCAATCGCCCCAAATGCCGTGTGGGAGCCCATACGCGGGCTTTCCAACAAGCTGCCGGAACATGCCGCCCGTCTCGCTGGTGTGCTAACGCTTATCGACGATCTGCGTGCAGCGGCAATCACAGGCGAGCAAATGGCCGCCGGTATTGAGCTGGCAAAACATTACGCAAATGAAGCGCTGCGTTTGTTTGGTGCCGGTCACATCAATGCCGATCTTCTGTTGGCGCAGAAACTTCTGGCATGGCTGCATCATTCATGGACAGAGCCAAATCGACTGATTTCGCTTCCTGATATTTACCAGCGCAGTCCGATTACCGCCATCCGCGACACGGCGAAAGCGCGCAAGCTGGTAGGTATTCTCGAGGATCACGGTCACCTGCTGCCCATTAAAGGCGGTGCGGTTGTTGCGGGTGAAAAGCGGCGCGAGGCGTGGCGCATTTTGAAGGAGGACTAGCGATGCTGGCATTCAACACATTCGATCCCTTTGCCATGCTTGCGGCACGAGCGCCGGAGGATGCTAAACCTGCTAAACTTGCTAAAGTTTCCCCAGTCGATCCTACCCCAGCTTTAGCATCTTTAGCAACTTTAGCAGCGGGAGAGCCGCAATCCAATTTCACACTTCCCGCAATTCCCTTCGCTTGGGATGCAATCGATCGTGGGATGATGCAAGAAAATGGGGGCCACAATGACGCTTGATAACGAGGATAGCCATCTCGAGGGCACGGAAAAAGACAATTCCGATAGGGATCCTCACCCATTAATGACTGCTTCGATAATAGCAGAACCCCACCTAATGGGGGCAATGACTCTGCTAAAAATAAGCGGACAGAACAGCGCTGCAGCGTGTGCTGTCTCAGTGCGGCTTGCTGAAGAATCTCAAAAAGTTCTGGATGGCGATTTGAGTGAAATCGAGCGCATGTTGGTCGTGCAGGCAAAAGTGGTCAACGCGTTAATGATAGACGCCAGCGATAAATGCGCCACCGCGCGGCACCACCAAGCAGCCCAGGTCTATGGCTCTATTGCACTCAAAGCCCATGCCACATGCCGCCAGACACTCCTTACTTTTGCAGAGTTAAAGAACCCGAAAGAAGCTGCGCCGACGACTGCGCTTCAGGTGAATATCGACGCGCGGGAAACAAAAACAGAAAACGAATTATTAAAAGCTGGGCAAAATGCGACACTGGACAATTGAAGAACGCGCTCGACAGGCGGAGATGATCCGCCGCTGGGAACCATGGAAAAACGCAGGCGTTAAAACAACGGAGGGGAAAGCGATCAGCAGCCGGAACGCCACGAAGCACGGTGCTTATAGCGCAGATGTAAAAGCAGCACGCAAGCAGTTGCGCGAATGTCGGCGGGCGCTGGCGTGGTGCGAAGGAGAAACAGAGAGCTAATGCTAATTACGTCATTCTAGCTCTCGTTTTATGTGTCTCAGAATGTCATTATTCTCCCGTAACAACATATCATTATCATCCCGCAACAACATATCGTTCATGGAATTATTTCTGGGAAGATTATTCATCGGTCGGCATTGTTTGAGGGCTGAAATGCAATTGCCCCAACCACCAAGATTCTCCTGAGCCATTTTTTCTAGTTCTGATATTTCTTGTTCCAATCTCACTACTTTTTGTTCACACGATTCTGCCGCCTCGCCTGAATTAGCAACGAGGTTGAATGTCGCCAGCGTCATAATAAATGCTATTTTTTTCTGCATAAAAACCCTTATTTTTTCATTATTTTAGGGGCTGGCGTAGATTCGCCTCCCTACAATATCCACCGTCCGATCTCGCTGCCGAGGGTCATCTTCGTACCACCAAAGGATAGCGATAAGCGGTTCCCTTCAAGAGACAGCGTGCAGGACTTGCGAACCTTCTCAAATCGTAGCAGCGCAAGGTAAAAGTCGATTGCGTTAACCGAGAATCGATCCTTCAACTCTCCCGTGCCTTCAAGCGTCGTGGTGTGCGCCGGTGCTGTGATGGTCAGTTTGTTCGGCTTAAGGCCGTCGATGTGCGTCCATTCAGGAATCACTGTGCTTTTTTTGGGAGTATGCACACCAAGCGCGGGAGTGGAACAGGCTTTCTTGAGCGCCGCGCTATTGATTGTGATGCTGTTGGTCATTGTTTTATCCATGCTTAAGAATCCAGTTGTTTGCCAAGCTATTACCTTCGGTAATTTGTTCTGTGTTCATCTCACTTTTGATTTTCTCAAGAAGCGATATTGCATTTTGCGCAGCATCATTTTGCATTGCCCCGATTTTGCACCACATATAGGCAGTTAGAATATCTTTTTGAACGCCTCTGCCCTCATAATACAATTGGCTGAGCCGCAGCCTTGCTTCTAAGTGGCCTCCACCAGATGCTTTACGAAACCATTTCACTGCCTGCGTGTCGTCAGTGGTATACATAAGGCCGAAAAGAAATTGTGCCTTCGCGTGCCCCTGTTCTGCGGCCTTACGACACCACATAAATGACTCATGCTGGGGTATGTACCGTCCGCATTCCGTATCGCGCGAGCAGAGAATTATCTGTGCGCTTAGATTTCCTTGCTCAGCAGCCTTGCGAAACCATTGCACCGCTTGCGCATAATCTTTCGGTACCCCATCGCCCGTGCTGTATGTCTCACCGACCATGTACTGTGCCTCGGCATGACCATTCTCAGCTGCTTTACGAATCCATTTCATAGATTCAGTCGAACTTTTTAATACGCCGTCGCCTTTCGCATACTTTCCAGCGAGATCAAATTGCGCAGATGGGTCACCTAGTCCAGCGCGATTTTTCAAATCGGCATTTAAATTGCCACGAGCTTTCGTGGAAAATGCCACGATTTCGTTCTGACAAGCACCGCAAATTTCTCTTTTTTGCTCAAGCAAAGACAGGGAAGCCCTATAATCATCCCATTTATATTCAGACCAGCTTCCCTGTAGGTTTTTGTCCAGTCCAATACATATAGAATACACAACGTCGAATAGCCGCCGAATATTTTCTATGTAACGCAGAAAAAGTTTTAGCTCTTCTCCCTCCACCGCGTGCGAGAGATTGTTTTCTATGCTTGCGATCTTCCTGAGTTCTTGCTCAATGGTGGCAATCCCGCTCTTGTAGTCTTTTTTCCTAAACAAACCGGTGATTCGCTTGTCGAGCACATAATCTTCAACAGCTCTTACTGCATTTACGGATGCATTTATTTTTGAGAATACTGTTTTCTTTGTTTCCATCGTAGTTAAACACCACCGCGGTGATTGTTGGCTTCTATTTCAGATAGCACCTGATCAATATAGCCTTTGTGCTCAGTTTGTATGTGCATTATATAAGCTGAGTATAAATTAAATGCATGCGTTTTACCCTCCCGCAGTAGCGTGAGTGTTAGAAATTGCAGGTCACAAGCCATTGCGCCCTCAACATTCTTTTTTGAAAAGAACTCAGATGACACTCGTGACAACAATTTTAAATAGTCTGCGGCACGATTAGGTTTTTCAAAAAAATCATCAGGGCTTTCGAATGCTTCAAAGAATGCGGGCATAACAACAGTATGCATTTGGCAGGCTATTGATCGTCTCAGCGCATCGCGATTGTCACTGCCTTCAATTGATTCTATTAAGTTTTCAATCTTGTCGTTAGTGCTGCTTGTTAGCGCATTAAAAAGTCCAACTATTTTTTTCATGAGCATCGGCTCCCCAGATGGTGATCGGGGAGTTAGAAAACCTTATCTGAGAAAGGTCGCGCAAGTCTTTAGGCTTACGCCCTGAACATACACATGCGCCTCCTCGACCATACGGAAGAGGAGTGCTCGCGGCGCACTAAGGCCGCTCAGATAAGAGGTTTCTAAGCCCCAGCGATTGCTCGCCACGGTCATCATTAGGTTATCTGCATCCTTATGGCAATTTCAAAAAACACGGGATCAGCCGATAGGTTGTACTTCATCCCCATGTTTGTTGATTTTGAGCTTGGCGGCGCGGTATAGATCTATCTCACTGGTCATAGGAGAGCGGAGTCATGAAAAAATGGTTATTGGTCATATTCATCACGCTAGCCAGCCCTCTGGCTATAGCGAGTTCACCGAGCGCCAGCGAGATAGAAGTAACCTTCTCGCCTAATGGGGGAGCGACGGAGGCCATCGTGAGCTTAATTGGTGAGGCAAAGAAATCCATTCGAGTGGCGGCCTGTATCTTCACCTCTAAAGAGATAGCCCAAGCACTACTGGACGCGCACAAGCGCGGTGTCGATGTGCAGGTTGTGCTCGATAAGCTCAACAACAGCATGAAATACAGTTCTGCACCCTTTTTGTTGAATGGCGGCGTCCTTACGCGGATAAACTACAAGTACGCCATCATGTATAATAAGTTCATGGTGATTGATGACGTAACGGTACAGACAGGCAGCTTCAGTTATACCTATAACGCTGAGCACAAGAACGCTGAGAATGTGATTATACTCAGAAACAACCCTGACGTTGCAGCTCGGTATTTACAGGAATGGCAGATACTTTGGGATGAGTCAGAGGAGCAAACATTATGGTCATCATTTGGTTATCGGCATCATTCTTGAAATTCCAAAAAACGCCGCGCTGCCCGAGCGGGTGCGTGTACTAAATATTTAACCCCCCTCCTGTGCGCGGAAATAGGGGGGTGGGGGTGTCGGACGCGTTGTCGTGGTGAGGATTGGCGGGCAAATTGCATTCGGCGCGGCGCGTGCGTACCAGAGCCTTGGTAACGAGGGTGCATTGCACACCCAAGTATGGTAGGATAAGTCCCACGTAGATTTGTCGTAGTGCTGGGTATTTTTCTGGGTATGTCAATAAGGTGTATTTTGAATTAATATCAACTATCAAAATGTTGCTTGGCGAGTATGGGAGTGCCCCCGCCTCCATTTATGCTCTGAATCTCTGTGTGCGAGGGCTTCATGTATCTAAAGGATAACCATGACCGAGTATGATCCGTTCGAGAACAATCCCAATACTGCCGCGATAAAGCGCTGTAAAATTCTTATCATCGAGGATGATATTGTCGCGCGCGAGACGATGAAACGTATCTTTGCGATGCACAAATTTACCCATGTCAGCGAGGCCGAGAATGGAAAAATCGGGCTCGAGAAAATACGGGCGGAAAAGCCTGACTTGGTGATTACCGACCTGCAAATGCCGGTGATGGACGGGTTTGCGCTCTGCCGCGCGGTGCGGGCGGATCGGAATGCGGCCATCGCGAACCTGTCTATCCTTGTGCAGACGGGGATTGAGCGGCCAGCCGGTGGGTTGCAAACCATCTACGAGGCGGGGGCTTCGGATTATCTCCTGAAACCCATCGACCCGGCCGAATTGCTTGCACGCAGCATCTTCCATCTGGAGTTCTCGATTCTTGCGGATATCGTCAAGAAATTCAAAACCTCCCCGGCCTAGGGTGTTAGGCGGCATACGTGCGCCATTTCTTTGACCCGGGAAATTAACGTGGCAAAATTAACATTATTTTAACCGAAATCTGTTTAAATCAAAGGTAGGGAGTGCTTTGCGCTGAGAAAGAGGAGTGTTTATGCCAACGGTAGAAGAACAAAAAGCGTTAGATGCACGATTGATCGATCATCTCGGCAAAAATCGTGATTTGGTCAAGGCGGAGCAGGATCTTAAAGATGGTGCGAATCCAGATACACAAGATATTCCGCATCGTGCCGGACAGCGCGTCACCCTATTATCGCGTTTGGCGGTCGATATGCCTGCTCTCATTATGGCGGATAAGAGGCTCGATAAGGCAGGGCGAAAAGAAGAATTGGATATACTCAAGCAAAGTATCACGCTGCTGATCAAGTATGATGCCGATGTTAATTTTCAAAACGAAGATGGCAAAACCATTCTCGCGCAAGTGCGTGATGCAGCGGAAAATGCCAACCTCGCTGGAAATAAAAAGCTGGTCGAGTTCTACAAGGAGTTAGACGCACTGTTGTTATCCAAGCGAGCAAGGGAAAGCACTTTAAAAGTTGCAGATGATCATGCGCCGAACGTAGTCATTGATGGCGTGGAAATTGTAGAAGGAGATGTGAACGGTCATCACCTGCGCGTTGAGAAGGGGCTGAAGACGGGTGATTATCGTATCGTAGAGGAGGGGGTAGGTCAGGTAACCGTCCACGCAGACAATAGCGTAACAGCAAGCCCTAACACTGAAAAAAATGCGTATGAAGAGCTTATTTTAAACGACAAAGCGTTTGCAGAATCGCTTCGGCAGGCGGTGAAGTTGGGGTTAACCCATGATTTTACTGCGGCTGAGAGGGCTATTCATGATCCTGGGCTTCACCTTTCGCAGCCAGTGAAGCAAAAAGGCGGTAAAGGCCGCGATGACTAATCATGGCTGCTTGAGTATCTGAATAAAGATGCTTCGCTCTGTCTAAACCACTTCCGCTCGCGTCACGAAATCCACAGATTCTAAATTTCTTTACGCACCGTGCTGTGAATATCATGCAAAGATAAAATCCTCCTTGCACTTCGCAGCACTAGTGGCATACCTTGGGGTATCAATACCATACGAGGGACGAATGGCCGAAGCTGCCAAAGATCAAGACCAGTCGATGGAGGATATTCTTCAGTCCATCAAACGCATCATCGCGGAAGAGGGCGACCCTGTGCCTGCCGCTTCGAATGCGGATGTACTGGAACTGACAGAACTGCTGGCGGAAGATGGGTCTATCAGCAAAGCATCCTCAGCTCAGGCACTGCCCACCATGTCGATCGACGAAATCATGGCCGCGCCGATGGCTTCTGCGCCGATGGAGGCGCCCGCACCAGTCCCTGCGTTTGAGCCAGTCGCCATGCCGGATTTCGCTCCCGTCGTGGCAACGCCGGAGCCTGAGCCGGAGCCTCTGGTGCCGGTTGCTGAAGACGAAAGCCTGATTTCGAACGAGGCGCTTTCTGCGTCCGTGTCGGCGCTCAATGCCTTGCGTGATTCGATGACGGCGGCAGCGCCACGTCCATCCACGTCTGGTATCGATATTGCCTTCCGCTCTGGCACCACGGTCGAAGATCTGGTGCGTGAGGCGTTGAAGCCTATGCTTAAAGACTGGCTCGACCATAATCTCCCATCGCTCGTTGAGGCGCTGGTGAAGAAAGAGATCAGCAAGCTCAGCCAGTAATGGTGGTTGTGACCATTCCGGCACATCAGCTCGTTTTTTAGGTTTCAGGATGGGCTGTTTTTGCTTTCGCTTTATGCTGTGCGGCGCGCATGTAGTATATTCACGTACATGATGAGAAAGCCGAATCACCCATCTGGATTAAATAGAAAAAAACGCATTGTTGTTGCGTTGCTTTGTCTAGGGATAGCCTTGCCAGCGCTAGCGGCAACTTCAAGCTTCCCGCCTTCCTCGTTTGACGCCCCGCCGCTGCTACCTTTGCCTGAGCTTGCTGGTGCGCCCGGTGGTAATAAAGTGCCTGCGCTTGCCGTGCCATCTTTACCGGGAGCCAAACCGGAGGAGGATGCATCAAAAGTAGCGCCGCTACCGGAGCCTAAAGAAATAGCTGAATCAGCTGCACCCAAGACGGATAATTTTGGCAAGCCTGTCGACGCACCCAAAAGCGAGGCGCTTGCTGATTTGCCGCCTTCTTCGCCGGAATCGAGCGAGGAGGCGAGTCCAATCACTGATCTTTCTAAAGCGCCTCCTCCTTTGCCAGCACCGCCCACAGCATCGCTCACGCCGCCGCCACTGAATCTGCCTGCGCCTGTCACGGCTAAAAACGAAGAAAAGAATGAAGAAGAGGGCGACGAGAGCGTCGAGAATGCAGAGAACACGGAGAATAAAGAGAGCAATGAAGAAGTGGCGGCCTTGCCAGAAATCGACGTGAAAGAGGAAAAGCCGAAAGAAAAAACTTGGCACACAAAGCTCGCTCCTGCGATCCTTCCTAAGGAAACGCGCTTCCACTACCGCCGCGAACTATTACCAGCCACCATCTATCGTCATGCCTATGCTGAGCCGAACAAGCATTTGCCGATCGCTATACACCGGGACGATTACGCGAACCTGCTGTTTGAAAGCGTTGTGCGTAACGATGTGCAGACCACGCGTGCGCTGCTCAACGCCGGCACGCCAGTCAATATTGTCGCTACTAATGGTGAAACGCCCCTTGCTACGGCGCGGCGGGCGGGAGCTCTAGCGACGGCGCAGTTGCTCATAGCGCGCGGTGGACAATGAGCCTCATTTCGACGACCTAGCGCGCTTCGTTATTATGCTCCACCACTTTCCGTAGAAGTTGGGAGCCATGCCTTATAGATGGGCTTGAGCAGATCCGCGATAGCATCAAATTCTTCAGCAGGCTTTTCTGCGCGCAGCACGCTGGTCAGGCGCCGCCATACAGTGCCATAGGTTTTGTACAGAAATTTTGCGGTCGGTGCCGCTTCCGGGTTTCTCAGCACTTCATCGGAGAGTAGATCCTGACGGATGATATCCAGTGCGAAGCAGGTTTTGTCGGTGATATCACACATGGCATCGAGTGTGCCAGCAACATAGGCATCGCGCGCGCGGTATATATCGGAGATAATTTTTGCAATTAGTGCTGCCATTACCTCGCGCTCAGATCCGCCCTGGATCGCGGTCGTTTTATAGCTGTTCGCCGCGCGGTTCTGCTGATTAGAAGAGCCAGGGGTATATGGCAGTGTCATGCAGTCCCTCAAACTTAAGCGCTAGTTGTTATTTCCAGCGTTGATAATCGCCTTGATTTGACTTTTGACGTTTGAGGAACTTTTGATCAACGCCTCGAGCTTGGCATATTTATCAATCAGGGTGAGCTGGAATGCATCTGTTTTTTCCTTAATACGGTCTGCCTTCTTACCGAGATCCGTATTGGTCGACTGAAGCGATGTGATCATGCTATTAAAGGTGCCCGTCGTTACATTCGTATACGCATCTAGTAGTGTGTTAAACTCATCTGCCACGCCTTTGTAGGTGGTAAAGGTATTGGCCCCATCTATAATGCCAAGCGTATTTAATATATTTGGGCCAGTAGAATTAGCAAAGGTGAATGCCTGATTATTATTTGCGCCTTTGATAACGAATTTATACTGACCGGT
>JBIIEL010000025.1:0-30884 GCA_044237845.1 Rickettsiales bacterium
TGAGAAACACGTAGCGAATATTACTAAACATCTAAATGCCTCGTCGTGCTATTGCTGCTGAAACAGCGGCCGCGGATCGGTGGTGTAGGTGTCATAAATGGTATGGTCGACTTTATGCGCACTTCCGTCGGAGTTTACAATCGTTGCCTTGATAAAAATAATCAACTCACGCTTGAGGGAATCTTCGTTTCGGCTTTTGAACAGGTTGCCCACCATCGGCAATTCCTGCGCACCCGGAATACCTTCGTGCTCATTGCGGGTTGAGTCTTCCATCAGGCCGCCAATAACCATCACCCCACCGCTTTTGACTTTCATGATAGAATCCAGCTCGCGCACTTCAATCACCGGTACTGTGTCTTCAAGATCTAGAGGCGTTCCACTACCCGCAACCACAGCTGCAGCAAGCTGAATGCTTGGGTTTTGTACAGTTCCCACCTGACGGGTCAGGGTGGGGCGTACGTTCAGCGTGATCTCCTGCGTATTCAGATTAATAGAGGGAAGAATGCTGAGGATAATGCCAATCGGCACAATATTCTGCTTACAGGTCACCGAAGGCTGCGCTGCCGTTGCACCCGTTGTGCCGGTGTTTGCAATCACCTCCCCCGCCTGCGCCTCGCACTCATAATAGAGTGTGTTGCGGGCAAAAGTCAGCACCGCCTGCTGGTTGTTGATGGCAGAAAGGCGCGGGCTGGAAAGAGTGCGCGTGGTACCGAATTTCTCTGTCAAGGAAATGGCATAATCGAGATCGCCATTCTTTACACCAAGTTTGAAAGGGCTGTTGGTCGTCAACGCGGTAGGAACAAAGGTCCCGCCCTCGGCAGTGATACCGGTTGTACCCCCTAGCACTTTCGACCAATCAACTCCCGAGAGAAATGCGTCCGCAAGCGACACTTCGACAATTTTGGCCTCAATCAGCACCTGTGCGGAGGCATTACGCGACATCAACGCCAGAAACCGTTGAATCATTTCATGCTGCGCTTCCGTAGCATTCACGGTCAGCACGTTCGACTGACGGTTGACTACAAAATTGCCGTTCCCAGCGCCAGCACCACCTGCCGCAGTTTTCTGCCCATCTCCAGCCGCTCCAGCAACCGCTCCGCCCGGCTGAAAATTGATGATTTCTGAAATCGATGCTTCAAGGGACGAGAACAAATCGCTCTCCCCCGTGCTGGTAATGTTGTTAGTGGAACCCGTCGTACCAAAGCCGGTCGCTGTACCGCCACCAGCACCACCGCCACCCGAGAGAATATTGGTGCTGAGGTTATAGGTTGAAGTCGTGGAGCGGACGGTATTCAGGAAATCGATCGAATAGTTTTTGATATAGGGCAGGTCGCGCTCGACCCGAATGGAGTTGCCAGAAACACTGTAACGAAGATTGGCAAGATGGGCGATACGCTCGATCACCTCATTAAATGGGCGGTCGGTCGCACGCAAGTTGATGCCGTTGCCATCAAGGCCGGAGCCGATTTCAATATCCACGTTGGCCAGACGACCAAGCTCAAACAACACATCGCGCAGCGGCACGTCTTCCGTGACCGAGAGCGTAACCAGCTTAGTATTGGCCACTTTTGGTGCTTTTGGTGCGGCCAACACTTGCGCCAAATCCGGCACAGGTGGCACGCCAAGCGCGGCAGTCGCGGTCGGCTCATCGGATGGTTTTTTTAGTTTGTCAACGTGGTTGAGGTTGCGGAAATCGTCGACGCTGAGCTTCTGCTGGCGATCAATAATATCAGTTCTATCGCCAGATTTTGGTGTCAATGTCTCAAGAAATGCGCACCCAGAAAGCGGCAAAAACGCAGCCGAAACCAGCATCAGCATCGCCCATGTTTGGCGGTATGGCTTATAGTTCGTGGTTAGCGGCATTGCATACCCTGCGTAAGGACTTGTAACCCCATATCTAGTAGCAAGGTGGGGCACCACTCACAACATGTTTGTATAGTTACCCACAGGATGTTCGTATGTTAACGTACCCCAAGCAGTCCATAAAGCTGCCAGAATCCGTTTGCAGTGTCGGGCTTCACCACGCATAACAGCAGCGCGAGCGCGAGTGCCGGACCGAAGGGAAAACGCTCACCCAACCCAAGTGCTTTCCAGGTGAGTCCGGAGGCGATGCCGAGCAGGCCGGAGAAAAATAAAAACGGCACGAAATTCGCCGCATCCGCAAGCCATATCCCGGCGACGGCGAGGAATTTCACATCGCCCATGCCGAGCCCGTCTTTATTGCGGAAATAGAGAAATCCATATTTGAGGCTGAGGCCGATAGCTGCACCCGTCACCGCACCCGCCAGCATATCCTCTGCCGCCGTACCGTTCGCCCAGCCCCATAACGCACCGAAAACACCGACCGCAATCTGCACTTCATCGAGGATAATCGTATGTTCGAGATCAGTGACGATAATCGCCACAATCGACCACAGCAGCCCGGCGAGCGCGAGCGCCTGCCAACTCAGGCCATAACCCATCACCGCCGACAGCGCCGCACCCGCGCATGCCAGCTCCGTCAGCGGGTAGCGCGCACTCACCTTTGTGCCACACTGACCGCAGCGCCCACGCGTCATAACCCACGAGAGTATCGGGAATAAATCCCGCACCCGGAGGGTGTTTTGGCAGGCGGGGCAGCGCGAGCGCGTCATGCCGATTTTCTCGTCGCGCGGCAGGCGATAGGTGATGAGCGTGAGGAACGAGCCGACCGAGGCGCCGAGGATCGCGGCAATGATGAGGACAGAAAGCACCATTTCACCCCATTTCAACGGTTGCGTTATCCACAGCTTCGTGGCATTGATCGGTCACCACATACTATATGTAGTGGCGTCATGCCATCGCTAAGATGACAGACCAATAAAAAACAAACGCATCGGATAAAGTATTTTGGATACCGTAGTTGCCATCGCGAACGACCACGCGGGCGTGGCGCTGAAAGCAGCGCTTGCACCGGTTGTTGCGGCGTGCGGCTTCACGCTGCTCAATCTCGGCACGGATAGCGCAGACTCCGTCGACTATCCCGATTACGGCGCGCGCGCCGCTGCCGCGGTGAAAGAAGGCCGCGCCCGCTACGCCATCATCATCTGCGGTTCGGGCATCGGCATCTCCATCGCTGCCAACCGCGTGCCCGGCATCCGCGCCGCGCTCTGCCACACGCCGGAAACGGCCAGCCTCGCCCGCCAGCATAACGACGCCAACATCCTTGCCCTCGGCGCGCGATTCATTTTCGATGCCGACGCGGCCGAATGCGTCCGCCGTTTTCTCACCACCGATTTCGAAGGCGGCCGCCACACGGCGCGCGTGGAGAAATTAGGATAACCATTCACCCTCACAACAACGAGACACAGCATGACCAACACCGCACGTAAACACGAGGAACCCATGACGAACCAGCACTTCACCGCATCGCTGAAACAAAGCGACCCCGCCATCGCCGCCGCCATCAGCCACGAACTCGCGCGTCAGCAAAACGGCATCGAGCTGATCGCGTCGGAGAACATTGTCAGCCGCGCCGTGCTCGAGGCGCAAGGCTCCGTCTTCACCAACAAATACGCGGAAGGCTATCCCGGCAAACGCTATTACGGCGGCTGCGAATTCGCCGATGTCGCCGAGCAGCTCGCCATCGACCGCGCGAAGCAGCTCTTCAAATGCAACTACGCCAACGTGCAGCCCAACAGCGGCTCGCAGGCGAATCAGGGCGTGTTCAACGCGCTGCTGAAACCGGGGGATACCATCCTCGGCCACTCGCTCGCCGCGGGCGGGCACCTCACCCACGGCGCGTCCGTCAACCAGTCCGGCAAATGGTTCAACGCCGTGCAATACGGCGTGCGCGAAGACACCCACCTCATCGATTACGACCAAGTGGAGCAGCTCGCGAAAGAGCATAAACCGCGCCTCATCATCGCCGGTTTCTCGGCCTATAGCCGCGTGATCGACTGGGCGCGTTTCCGTGCGATCGCGGATTCGGTCGGTGCTTATTTCATGGCGGATATGGCGCATGTCTCCGGCCTCGTCGCCACGGGGGCGTATCCCTCGCCGCTGCCGCACGCGCATGTCGCCACCACCACCACGCATAAAACCCTGCGCGGGCCACGTGGGGGGATGATCCTCTCCGCGATGGGCGAGCTCGTCATCGGCAAAACCGCGGCGGGCAAAGACCAAACGCTCGAGATGGCGCTGAACAGCTCCATCTTCCCCGGCATTCAGGGTGGGCCGCTGGTGCATGTCATGGCCGCCAAAGCCGTGGCCTTTGGCGAGGCGCTGACGCCGGAATTCACCGCCTACATCAACGCCGTCGCTGCCAATGCCAAAACCCTCGCCGCCACCCTCACCGCGCGTGGCCTCTCCATCGTTTCCGGCGGCACGGATAACCATCTCGTGCTCGTCGATCTCCGCCCGAAAAACGTCACCGGCAAAGCGGCCGAAGCATCGCTCGAACGCGCTGGCCTCACCTGCAACAAAAACTCGATTCCGTTTGATCCGGCCTCGCCATTCATCACCAGCGGCATCCGGCTGGGTACCCCAGCAGGTACAACAAGAGGTTTCGGTGCGCGTGAGTTCGAAGAAATCGGCAACCTCATCGGCGATGTGCTGGATGGCCTCAGCCAGAACCCTGACGATAACAGCACCGCCGAACGCACCGCCCGCACCCGCGTCGATGCCCTCACCCAACAGTTTCCGATTTATTAGGAGTAGTCATGAAACTGGAAACCAAACAGTTCGCCTATACCGTCTGGCGCTACCTGCTCATCGGGCCGCTGTTTGCCATTCCCTTTGTGTGGGCTGGGTTAATGCTCGATGAGATCATTGATCCGCTGCGTACCCACCCGGAAGTAGCGGTGACCACCCACTACCTTAATGCAGCACTGGCTGCCATTGTTATGTGCATACCTATCTCTTACGTGTTTGTTGGCAGCGCAGCTCTTGCCAGTGGCGCCTATCGCGCATGGTGCACCCGATTTGAACGCCAACTCCATCTGGGCGTGTATTATTTCTTAGCTGTCATGTGTAATCTTCACTTTGTGAAGGCATTATATCACCCATTACAACCCTTCTCCACACCTACTATCATCTGCAACACTCTTGCCGGCGTGTTCATGGCCTATAAAATGCTCAACGCGCGTATCACGCCCAAAGAGAATCCCTACGCGCATATTGTGGCCGAGAAGCATAGCCAGCCTTCGGTATTCTCCAACATCATGCTCCTCTATGCCTTAGCTGCACCGTTATTTGCCAGCTTGCTTCCTGCGTTTCTTCTCTTCACCAAGGCATCCAATGCAACCGCAGCGGAACTACCTTCTGTATGGTTAGGCATGTCTATCATGCTCTTGCTTCTGCTCTGCACCTGGGTGCCTGGCCTTTACCTTGCACGCCGCGTGGTGCGTCACGAGCAAATACACCGTCGTATCTATTATTCGCGTGCACTGCTCGCGCCGATGGTGCTGCCTGTAGTTATACTGCTTCTAAGGGTGATATTTGTGCGTCCGAATATTGTGGATATGGTGATGGCTCTTGTGTGTGGTGGCATATTTGGCATTGCAAATCTTATGCTCAGCGCGCTCTTCCTCGTCATCACCGAACGCTGGCTGAAGAACACCCCCTTCGCCCTGCAATTCGCCAAAAAATCACCCCCTGTTTCCGCTACGGAGAACTAACCATGCGCTGTCCCTTCTGTAATCACGAAGACACCCAAGTCAAAGACAGCCGCCCGTCAGAGGATGGTTCGTCGATCCGTCGGCGGCGCTATTGCCCCTCGTGCGAATCGCGTTTCACCACCTTCGAGCGCGTGCAACTGCGTGAGCTGACGGTGCTGAAAAGCAACGGCGAGAAGCGCGTGTTCGACCGCGAGAAAATCGCGAAGTCGATGGCGATCGCCCTGCGCAAACGCCGGGTGGAGGCCGAGCAGGTCGAGATGGCGATCAACCGCATCGTGCAGAAGCTCGAATCCGAAGGCGAGTCCGATATCGCCACCAAACATATCGGTTCGCTGGTGATGAGCGAGCTCAAAAAACTTGATGCCGTCGCCTATATCCGCTACGCCAGCGTCTACCGCGATTTCTCCGACGCCGAGGATTTCGAGACCTTCGTCGAAAAACTCTAGCATGCAGCACGACGCGCAGTTCCTCGCCCACGCCGCCCGCATGGCCGCACGCGGCCTGGGGCGCACCGCGCCAAACCCCAGCGTCGGTTGCATCCTTGTCAAAAATAACGAAGTTATCGCCGCCGCACGCACGGGCGATGGCGGTCGGCCACATGCCGAAACGCTTGCGCTTGCCGCCGCTGGCACCGCCGCACGTGGCGCCACGGCTTATGTCACGCTGGAACCCTGCGCCCATCACGGCCAAACCCCACCCTGCGCCGAGGCACTCATCGCCGCGAGCATCACCCGCGTCGTCATCGGGCAAACCGACCCTGACCCGCGCGTCAGCGGCAAAGGCATCGCGATGTTGGAAGCAGCGGGGATTGAAGTGCACCACTCACCACTCACCACGCACCACGCACCAAACCGCGGCTTTTTCTCTCGCGTGCAAAACGGCATCCCCTATGTCGCGGCGAAAATCGCGAGTTCCCTCGACGGGCAGATCGCCGACGCCACCGGCCAGAGCCAATGGATCACCAGCGGCGCGGCGCGCAGCCATGCCCATCGCCTGCGCGCGCAGTTCGATGCGATACTCACCGGCATCGGCACAGTGCTGGCGGATGACCCCGAGCTCACCGTGCGCCTGCCCGGCATCGATTGCCGCCACCAGCCGCGCATCATCGCTGACCGCAGACTTCGTCTGCCTTTGACAAGTAAGCTCGTGAAATCCGCCGAAGCACAACCCGTCTGGGTTATCACCTCCGCCGAAGCGATTGAGCAAAACGCGAGCCACGCCACCGACCTGCGCGAGCGCGGGGTGGTGCTGCACATCGTGGAGGACACCGCACTCGCGCCCGCGACGATCCTCACCACCCTTGGCCGTGCAGGCATCACCCGCCTGCTGGTCGAGGCCGGGCCCGCACTCACCACCGCCTTCCTCGCCGCCGATGCGGTCGATACACTGCATTGGTATCGCGCGCCGCTGCTGCTCGGAAATGCTGGCACATCCGCAATTGCTGGGCTAGATACATCCCTTGCCGATACTGCGCGCTTCACGCACCGTGAATCCCGCGCGCTTGGCGTCGACCGCTACGATTGTTACGAGATACACGCATGTTCACAGGCCTCATAAAAACCACGGGTGAAATCCGCCGCGTCGATCAACGTGGCGACCGCGTCATCGCCGTGACGATGCACGAACCCTTCGCCGCTTCGCTCGGCGATTCCATCGCCGTCAACGGCATCTGCCTCACCGTCACGCATCTCGATGGCAATGTTTTCGAAGCCTCCATGTCCGCTGCCACGCTGGCCTGCACCACGGCAGGGCAATGGGCGGTCGGCACGCGCGTCAACCTCGAACCGTCGCTTCGCGTGGGCGATGCGATGGGCGGGCATTTCGTATCGGGGCATGTCGACGGCATTGCAAAAGTGACCCGCAGTGAAAAATCAGGCGACTCGACCATCTGGGAATTTGAGGTGCCACACGCACTGGCAAAATTCATCGCGCCCAAAGGCTCCATCACGATTGATGGTGTATCGCTAACGGTGAACAGCGTGAAGGATCTCGCGACGGATGCAAAACCCGCACTCTTTGCGGTCAACATCATCCCCCACACGGCCGAGGTCACCTGCTTCAAAACACTCAGCGTGGGGCAGCAGGTGAATATTGAAATCGACATGCTAGCGCGCTATGCCGCCCGACTAAAGGAATGCGTATGACAACGATATCGACCATTGAAGACATCATCGCCGATGCGCGCGCCGGCCGCATGGTCATTCTGGTCGATGACGAAAACCGCGAGAACGAGGGCGACCTCGTCATCCCCGCGCAGTTTGCGGATGCGGCGGCGGTCAACTTCATGGCCAAGCATGGGCGTGGGCTCATCTGCCTCGCGCTTGAGAAGGCGCAAGTCGAAAAGCTCGGCCTGCCGCCGATGGCACGGCATAATTCTTTGCGCCACTCCACTGCGTTTACCGTCTCGATCGAGGCGCGCGAGGGCGTCACCACCGGCATCTCCGCCGCCGACCGCGCCCGCACCATCGAGGCCGCGATCAACCAAGCCGCCGTGCCTACGGATATCGCTTCGCCCGGCCATATCTTCCCACTCGAAGCGCGCGAAGGTGGCGTGCTGGTGCGCGCCGGGCACACCGAAGCCGCCGTCGATATTTCGCGCCTCGCGGGGCTGAACAGCGCGGGCGTCATCTGCGAGATCATGAATGACGACGGCACCATGGCGCGCTTGCCGGACTTGCTGAAATTCGCCGCCGAACACGCACTGAAAATTGGCACGATTGCCGATCTCATCGCCTATCGCCGCCGCGCAGAAAAGCTCGTCACCCGCCTGGTCGAAAGCACCATCAGCACGTCGTTCGCAGGCGATTTCACCTGCATCGCCTACGCGCAATCGCCCAGCTACGCCGAGCATATCGCGCTGGTAAAAAATAAAATCCCGCCTCAAGGCGCGGCGCTCGTGCGCATGCATACGCTCGATGTGCTGGGCGATGTGCTGGGCGACACGGCGCATGGCCGCGCGGGCGGCCTCCACCGCGCGATGAAGATGATCGACGAAGCAGGTGCCGGCGTGCTGGTGCTGCTGCGCGAGCCGCGCCGCACCGCCGCGTCGGACGGCCTGCGCCGCAAACAGGGCGAGGCGCCAGCCACCCCCATCCTGCGCGATTACGGCATCGGCGCGCAAATCCTCGTCGATCTCGGCGTCCGCGAAATGACGCTGATTACCAACACCCCGAAAATGATTGTCGGCCTCGAAGGTTACGGGTTGCAGATTTCCGGCTACCAACCGCTATAGACGTTTCAGGTAAGAGTCACACATGCTCCGTCGTTTTACAGCCAGTAGTTTTTAGTCCCCCGCAAAACCCCAAGCATAAGGGAGTGTAGACATGTTAATTAGAAATATTTTTATGGCATTTCTCGTTGTACTGTTAACGACAGAGCATAGTCGGGCCGAAACCCCAGAACCTTACCCTCAAGCAAAAGTTAGTTTTTCTGACTTTAAAAGTCTTGTGTCTGCGGTTGAAAATCACAGAGCAAAACGCCTGGTTGATCTTGACACATTCTTGAAAATGAGTGCGGAACCGGGAACAATAATCTTAGACACTCGCTCTGATTTTCGTTTTGAACGCCTGCATTTAAAAGGAGCAAAACACTTAAGTTTTACGGATTTCACACAAGGTAACCTTGCTAAAGTTATCTCCACTCCTCAGACACGAATACTCATCTACTGCAATAATAACTTTGATGGTAATCAGGTTGATTTTGCCTCTAAAGTCACCGAACCGACAGCACTTTCGAACCCAAGTAATGCCAATATTGCCAACCAAATTACATCGCAGCAGAAACCGCTTATGATGGCTTTGAATATCCCAACCTATGTGAATCTTTATGGATACGGCTATCAGAACGTTTACGAGCTTGATGAGCTTGTGAACGTCAAGGATCCCCGAATAACCTTTGAGGGGACACTTGTTAAGCAGCAATGACTAGGCGACCCAGCTTCGAATAATCCTGCGATCCGTCGTGTTGACTTTATGTTGTACAATTGCAGACACTGTGACGCAGAAGTAATACCATTCGCGACTTCGCTCTTATAAACTCATGAAGCGCCATACCCGCAAAAAACACTGGCGAGAAGAGGGCGCGCAGGCTATGAAACGCAGATGCACACTTTCTCACTCGCTTCGAAACCGTTTCTGATCGTCATCGCCCCTTACTATGAAGAGGTGAGCGAAATGCTACTCGCGGGCGCGACGGAAACCTTGGCCAGCGCAGGCTTCACCAGCGAAATGATCACCGTGCCCGGCGCGCTCGAAATTCCGGCGGCCATCAACATCGCCATCGCCAGCAACCGCTATGCGGGCTTTGTGGCGCTCGGCTGCGTGGTGCGCGGCGACACCTCGCATTACGACATTGTCATCAACGAATCCGCCCGCGGCTTGCAGCAGCTCGCGCTCGCCACCCATGCGGCCATCGGCAACGGCATCCTCACCTGCGAGAACATGAATCAAGCCACGCTGCGTGCGCATCCGTCGCAGGGCAACAAAGGGGGCGAGGCCGCACGCGCCGCCATCCGCATGACGGAAATCCGTCAGATGTTTGGGCTTGAGTCGGCATGAACGCACCCCGCAAATCCCTGATGCGTAAGCGCGCGTCGCGCCTGGCCGCCGCACAGGCGCTTTATTCCGAAGCGTTGATCGAAAAGAAAAGCCTGCCCGCCCTCATGGTCGCGCGGATTCTGGAATCCTGGGTCGACAGCAAAGCGAACGATGCGGATGACCTGCCGCACGCCACGCAGCCAGAGGCGGCGCTGCTCAACACACTGGTGGAGTCGTCGCAAAAAAATGCCGCGGCCATCGAAGCAGCGATCGACGCGCTGATTCTGCCGAACTGGAGCAAAGCGCGCACCAGCCTGCCGTTGCTCGCCGTGCTGCGCGCCTTCGCGGCGGAGGTGATCGCCTACCCCAACCGCGCCGCCGCCATGCTGGTCGACGAATATACCGAAGTCGCCGCGCAGCTTGTCACCGACGAAGAGCTGCAATACGCGCACAAAGCCTTCAACCTGCTGCTCGGCGCGCTCCGAAAGTAGACTACAGCCTTTCTGCTGAAAACTAATAGACGTTCACAAAGCCCATTAAGCAGCTTCTGATACCTATAGAGAGCGTCAGGTAGACACTCGCGTCTCCATTTTCATCCGTACAATCAGAGGTGTATGCACTATTAAACATACGAATATTTCCAGAAGCTGGTTTCGCGTCATCGTATTTTATATCGATAACACTTGCTTCCAGTGGGGTGAGGAAGCTGGATCCGTACTGTGCAAAAGCATTACCAAGAGGCGGGATCTGAGCTAGGGAACCATCATCAAAAGGAGACGTTTGGGTATTTGAAGCCTGCCAATAGGTCGATTCTGCTATACTAATCGGGGGAGCAACGCTCGAATCGACGCTGGTTCCTGATGAAATAAGGCTGCCTCTAAATTTTCCTGTCCAGACACCTGCAGCCACCAATTGCTGCCAGTAGGTGAGCTCTTCGTTATTGGGAGTCATGCCATTCTGACCAATAATATCATTACCATCACCATTGCATGTCTGTGTTTTGGGGGTTTTATCTGTCCCCGGACCAGGGCATCCCTCCGGATCCGTACCAAAAAATTGTGTGGCATTGGTACAGTCACCTGGCAAGCAATTGTATCTCAACTGAAAAGCACGAACTGCCAGTATAATTTTTTCTTTCTCTGAATAGAAACGCCTGAGTTCCGCGCTGCGAATGAGGTCTTGCCCTACTAATACTCCACCGACCACTAACCCAACAATCACCAGAACAATGGCTAGCTCAACCAATGTGAATCCCGCTTTAGCTGCTGTCAGTTTTGTTCTTGCCATACGTACTGAACATAGCCATTTCTGCAATCACTTCAAGTTTCATCCCCCTTTGAATATCTCATGACCGAACACACACGCATCGCCCGTTACTTCGCGCCGCTTGCAGCGGGTGAGCCGGGTAGTTTTGCACTGACAGACGACGCCGCGCTGCTCACACCCCCTGCAGGTACACAGCTCGTCATCACCACCGATAGTGTGATCGAGGGCATTCATGTATTGCCCGCCACATCGCCACAGCACTTCGCACAGAAGCTCATGCGCCGCAACCTCTCCGACCTCGCAGCGATGGGGGCGACACCCTGGCGCTACACGCTCAACCTCCACACTCCACGCAGGCTGGCGGAGGATTGGTTCGAAGCCTTTGCCTCCACCCTTGCCGCCGAGCAAACCGTGTTCGGCCTTACCCTCGTGGGGGGGGATTCCACCAGTGGCGCGGCGAACGCACCCATCCATAGCAGCCTCACCTGCTTCGGTCTCATCAGCAGCGCCCCACTACGGCGCAACGGTGCGCAGGCAGGCGATGACCTCTATGTCAGCGGCACCATCGGCGATGCCGCACTGGGGGTACGCTTACTCACCACTCACCGTTCACCACTCACTATTCACCAGCCTCTCATCACTCGCTACCACACCCCCACGCCGCGTCTTGCGCTGGGTACTGCGCTCGTTGGCATCGCCAGCGCCGCACTCGATATTTCGGATGGATTGCTGGCCGATATCACCCAGCTTTGCAACGCAAGCGGCGTTGGTGCGCGCATTGCGCGTGATGCCATTCCCCATTCACCCGAATTGCAACATCTACTTCATACCAACGACAGCATCTGGAACGACATCCTCGGCGGGGGCGACGATTACGAACTCGCCTTCACAGCCCCACGTGCGGCACGCGAAGCGATCGATGCACTTGCGCACGAACTCATGCTTCCGCTCACCCGCATCGGTGAAATCACGGCAGAAAAAAATGTTTCTCTGGTGGATGATGCAGGTAAAAAAATCGCCATCACACGCGCCGGTTGGCAGCACGGCTAGAGCGGAACGCTATCGCCCCATATTGCGGTCAGACATGCCGCGCCCCGGTGCGCTGAAGCGGCCGACATTACCCAGCAACTGCTCCATCACGCCAAGTTTACGCCCTTCGGTTGGTGTGGTTTTCTCAACCATCTCGACCGGGACTGCATCCGCTTTGGTATGCGACTCGATCGCAGCCACCACCTGATTCGCATCGAATCGAATCGCAGCGACATTTTGCTCCGCAATCTCTGGAGCAAGAAGGCCGCGCGTTTCTTTGCGCGCCTGAATATAATACCAGGTCTCATCGCCAAAGGTTGAGCGTGCGCTGGGACTACCGAGGATCGCCACCACATCTTCCATGCGGCTTTGGCCAATGACAATCTGTTTAAAATCGCTTTCATTCGTGTTATAACCGCGCGCATCGACAATTGGGTCGCAGCCTGCTATCAGCAGGCTAACACAGGCCATCACCATTGTCAGAAGAACAGGTTTCATGATGCTTGCATTCCTTCGCCGCGCGTTTGTCCACGAGCCCCATGCGGGAGCCCACGCAAGCTATATAGCACTGGTTGCGCGCGCGCGGAATCCCTTTTTCTATGAATCGCTCGGCGTGCCGGATACGCTGGATGGCCGCTTCGAGATGGTATTGCTTCACCTTTTCTTATTGCAACATCGGCTGCTCGGAGAAACAGCGCTCGATGAATTTGGTCGCGAGCTCAGCGAGCTTTTCTTTGCCGATATGGATCGCAGCGTGCGCGAACTCGGCGTGGCCGACACGGGTGTGCGCTACCGCATCAAGGCGATGGCGAAGGCCTATCACGGACGGTTGATTGCCTACACCACCAGTATCGCCGACGAAGAAATGCTGCGTGGCGCGCTCGCTCGCAACCTGTTCGGCACAGTAGCAGAGGGGTCGGTCAGCCAGCTTGTGGGTGCTGCGAATTATATCTATGCGATGCGCGACGCCCTCGCCGCGGTCGAGAGCGACAAGATTGTTCGTGGCGAGTTTGTTTGGCCGGAAGTAAGAGGCTAGAGGTTAGGGATTAGAGGTTAGGGAAAAGGATAGCACTCTTGGTTTCTTTCTAGCCTCTAACCCCTAACCTCTAACCCCTCTCTTTAACCCACCGCCTCAACATTCGCAGGCACGATACCGCTCACATTTCGCAACTCCGCAAGCGCATACGCCGCGGCGCCACGCGTCTGTGTCAGGCTCGATTTCCTTCCACTGACCGTTTGCTGCGACTGTATAGTTCCACGCTCCGACGGCACGGCTTGTTTTATCACCGGCGCACTAGAAACTGCGGTGCTGAGCATGGCAACATTGGTCGTTGTCGTCGCCACCGGTGTTGCTACAGAAGCCGCCTTCGCCGCTACATTCTGCGCGGTGGCCGCGGTCTCTGGTGGTAAATCCCCGCGCGCGAGTCGCAGTTGTGATAAAAATTCCGGCTCATCCCGCGGCACTTGTTGTGGCGACGGGCTCACGCGCGGGCTGAACACAGCGAGCTGTTCGTCGCTGGCTTCCAGCGTTTGGGCAATGAACTGCGCAGCAAGCGCACTCGAAGGCGACGTCGCCGCCTGTCGCAACACGGGCTTGGGCGGTTTCGGCGTATCTGTTAAATACTGCGGTACCAGCGTCGTCGCCACCACAGCGGTCGGCAGCAATTGCTGCGCGGTTGGGCTTGCGCTCGCAGCCGCAGCCGCCTGTACCACCGCTTGCGGCTGCACATTAGGAAGCGGCCCGCTGACAATCCCCGCGGGCGGAATACTGCTGAGTGACACCATCGATCTAGCTCGTGAATTCTTCTTATTTTTTGAAACTATACCATAATTTCTGGCCAAAAACCAGCATTATAGTCGTCTGGAATCGCCCCCAAACCCCTAACATATCTTAACCTTTTTGTCACAAAAGCTTCATTTTACATCCCCAAGGCACGCGGTTAGGGTGCACGCCATGAAGCGAATCGTAATGGCATGGATTATCTGTGTGCTCGGGCTGGTAGCGCTGCTCGCCGTCCTCGGACGCGATATTATCCCCCACGCGCCGGTACACAGCAATGGAGGCGGCCTCATTCAGGGCAACTTTAGCCTCACCGGTGCGAACGACAAGGCCGTCACCGAGCAAGATTTCCGCGGCAAATATATGCTGGTCTATTTCGGCTTTACCCACTGCCCGGATATTTGCCCGACCACCCTGCTACTCATGCAAAACGTCATCAGCCGCATGAAACCGAGCGCGCGCGACGTGCAGCCGATTTTCATTTCCATCGACCCAGAGCGCGACACGCCGAAAGTCGCAAGCGACTATGCCAGCCATTTTGGCGCGGATATGATCGGCCTCAGCGGCACGCCCGAGCAAATCAAAACGGTGGCCGAGAATTACAAAATCTACTACAGCAAGGTCGAGGCGAAAGACTCCGCGCTCGGCTACATGATGGACCATTCCGGCTTCATCTACCTCATGGGGACGGACGCCTCGTATCTCACCCATTTCCCGCATAACGTGTCGGAGCGGGAGCTTGAAGAAGGACTGCGCAAATATGTTCGCTAGACATCCCATCCTCGCGGCCATTGCCGCACTCGCACTCATTTTCCCAGCGTTGGCCTTTGCCTGCCACGAGCCGGTTGCGGTCACCAACACCAGCATTCCCCTCACCCCCGGCGAGGTCGCCGTATCCTATCCCAGCATCACCAGCCCCATCGACGACGTGTTGCTCAGTGCCAGTTCGCCCTGCTGCAAAGCGGTGGAGCTGCACACGCACGAGATGGATGGAGACGTCATGAAAATGCGTAAGGTCGATGCCGTGCCGCTCAAGGCGAAGGTCCCCACCGTGTTTGAGTCTGGCGGGCTGCATATCATGCTCATCGGCCTCAAGAAACCGCTCAAGGCGGGCGATGTCGTGCCCGTCAGCCTGCGCTTCGGCCATGTGGGCGAGCAGAAATTCAACTTCACCGTCGGCGCGGCGGGCTTGCAAGAAAGCAAAGATTCGCCTAAACATCAGCACTAATGAAGCAGTATCCTCCCATCGCTAAACGCCGCGGACTCATGTTCGTGCTTTCGTCGCCGTCAGGCGCGGGGAAAACCACGCTGTCGCGCCGCCTGCTGGAGCAGGAAGAAGGCGTGTCGATGTCCGTGTCGGCCACCACGCGCCCCATGCGCCCTGGCGAGGTCAATGGCCGCGACTATCACTTCGTCGATAACATGACCTATGACGCGATGGTGAAAAATGGCGAGTTCCTCGAGCACGCTACCGTGTTCGAGAACAAATACGGCACCCCGCGCGCGCATGTCATGCAAGCGCTCGAATCCGGGCACGACGTATTGTTCGACATCGACTGGCAGGGCACACGTCAGTTGGCGCAGAACTCCCGCGCCGATCTGGTCAGCGTGTTCATTCTGCCGCCCACGCTGGCGGAGCTGGAGCGCCGCCTACGTGCCCGCGCACAGGACAGCGAAGAAGTCGTGCAAAAGCGCATGGCCAAAGCGGTCGAGGAAATTTCCCACTGGGAAGAATACGACTACGTGGTGGTGAACGAGAATCTCGACTCCGCGATGGCGCATATCCAGCGCATCCTCCATGCGGAGCGTTTCAAGCGCTGGCGCCAGCTCGATATCGGCGAATTCGTGCGCAACCTCTGCAAATCAAGCGCTAACTAAGCGCCCGCGCGAGCCGTGCGAACATGGCAAGGCTGCATTGTTCGGCGCGGAGTGTTTCTTCAATCCCCGCTTTCGCGCAGAGTGCAACCGCATCCACCCCAAGCGATTTCAGCGACTGGCGCAGCATTTTGCGGCGATTGCCAAACGCGGCGGCGGTCACTTTCTCGAGCGTGGCGAGCGGCACGTCTTCGCGCGGGGTTTCACGAATGCGCGCGTACAGCACCGCAGACGTCACCTTCGGCGGTGGGCTGAACACACCCGCAGGCACCTCGAACATGATCGTCGCGTCGCAATATTGCTGCGTCAGCACCGCGAGGCGGCCATATGCCTTATCGCCCACACCGGCCACCATGCGCTCGGCCACTTCTTTCTGCAGCATCACGGTGAAGCTCTCAAGCGCCGCCCGCCCCTCGCGCGCGGCGGCTTTCATCCAGTCCACCATCAGCGCCGTGCCCACATTATACGGCAGGTTGGCGATGACTGCGCGTGGCGCGGGGCAGAGCGTGGTGATATCCACTTCCATCGCATCCGCTTCGATGAGCGTGAAACGTTCGCCGTAGATTTCCTTGAGTGGCGCAAGCGCAGCGAGGCAGCGTGCATCCTTCTCAATCGCAATCAATTGCGGCGGGTTGGCGGCCAGAATCGCGCGCGTCAGCCCGCCGGGGCCGGGGCCCACTTCTACCACCTGCGTGCCGGAAATATCCCCCGCCGCGCGCACAATTTTCGCGAGCAGATTCGTATCGAGCAGAAAATGCTGGCCGAGCGATTTCTTCGCCCGCAGCCCATGCTGGTCGATCACCTGCGAGAGAGGAAGAGGCGCAGGATGGTTCATTGCGCGCCGCGCAGTTCGATCGTCGCCTCGCGCCGCAAATTGCGCAGATGCTTCTCGGCTTCGAGCTCCATTTTCTCGCCGAAAAGTCGCTGTTTCAGCTCCTCATTATCCGGTGCGGCGTTGATCGCCTCACGCCGTTCGCACAGCAGAATCATCCGTAGTTTTTTGCCGTCGACCATTGGCGCGCTCACCTCACCCACTTCAAGCCGTGCGAGGACGCCTACCTGTTCCGGCGCCACACTTCCCATCTTCACTTGTGCAAACGCGACCTCAACCGGCAACTTCGTCGACGGCACCGAACCATCGTCGCAGCCTCCCGGATTTTTACCAAGTGTCTCCACCGTTTCAGCAATTCTTGCCTGTATGTCTTTGTCGGGTTTTGCAGGCAAATCCAGCGTCAGCTGTTTGATGGTCATTTCCGTTGCGGGTGAGGGTTTCTTCGTCATGCGCCGTTCCAGCAACTGAATAAACTGGATCATGTTTCCGGTGCGCGTGGGCTTGCTGATATCGCCCGGTTTTAGATCCTGGAGCGCCACACGAAGCGGCTCCGACAGTTTCTCTTCCGGCACCCAAACCGGTGCACTGAACTTCACGTCCTTCGCTCCTGCATTTTTTTGTGCGAGCGTCGCGATGGATGTTCCCGCATCGAGGGCGCCACCCAATTCCGCCACCCGCGCGCGAATTTCTGCCTCTTTACTTTTGGGGGTAATAGGCACTATCAGCGCCGCAAGCCGCACCTCGCCAATGCCGGGTGCGGTTGCCTCTGTTTGTGCCGCACGGCGCAATTCATCCTGCGAGATGGTCACGTTGCGGCGTAATGTCCGTTGCACGATTTTGCTCCAGGCCAGTTGTGCTCGTAGCTGTTCGTTCAACGAGCGTACCGACGCCCCTTTCGCCGCGAGTGCCTTGGCAAACGCGTCCGCAGACAGATTTTGCCGCGCAGCAATCCCGCTAATAGCTTTTTCGAGCTCTGCGTCCGATACCGTAATCGACTGGCGTTTGGCTTCCTGCAATTGCAGCCGCTCATCAATCAACATACTGACAATACGCGGCGTGATCTGCGCCTTGTTTTCTTCCGTCGCTGGCATGTCCGAACCCGACAGTATCAGCGCGCGGCGCTCATTCACATCCGTCGTCGTAATCACCTCATCATCGACCGTTGCCACAATGGCAATCGCATCGGCTTTAGCATAAAAAGCCGCCATCACCACCACGACGGCCAGAAGGACGCTGCTCTTCTGCAACCTATTGGGGCGCTGTTGTTGCAGAAGAAGTCTATTGCGACGCGCCACTGAATGTGCCTCCATAGCCGAATTCTCCTAAATTCTTGAGAGCAATTTGCAACATATACGTGGTTGTCGGTTCAATGTCACGATCGCGTGAGAAGTTGCGCTGTGTGTCGAGCAGCAGGTTGAAACATTCGTTCTTGTAGAGAATGCCCCCACCTGCCGAGACAAACTCGTCGATGGTAAAGTTGCGACGAGCCTCGGTATGGATACTCCACCGATCCGTCAACGGTAGCGACATTGCGGCCTGCCCTTCCTCGCTGCTGACGAGAAACTGGTTATTGTCGATCGAGCGATAGGAGGCACCAAATGTCAGCCACGGCTTGCCAAACTGAAACCCGAATTCGTTGCGGTGCGCCTTATACGTGTCCTTGTCGAGCGCGAAGCGGTACGAGAAAGTAAGCGGCGCCACGTTATAGGCCACACGGCCGATCAAGTCGGATAGATCTTCGTCCGGCGTCGTGGAGTTCGGGAAGGGCGTGCTCGAGTCCGGGTTATAGCTCTGCCCCACTAGCCCTTCAAGCGCGGTGCCATCGCCAAACAAAAACTGGCTGCGCGCACCATAGGCTACCCGCGGCCCGCTATCGACGACATCGAGCCCAGGCATACGGTTGAGACTGAACAGGTTGGTGTCCGTTAACTCCAGCAGGTGGCTATCCTCATTGGAGATTGTTACCGGATTACCCTTGCTCGATTGTAATATACCAAGCGCCAGCGGCTCCACCATCCAGCTGCCTTTGCCGAATTGCTGAATCAGCGGATAACGCCATTCGAGCGCCATCTGCGGCAGAATGCGATAGTTCGTGTGATCGCGCGTTTGGGCACTGCCATTAATGGGCACATTATCCGTCTGGTAGAGATCCTGCCGCACATTGAGCGTGCCGGTAAACACATGGCCACCGCTAGTGACATAAGGGAGTGAGGCGCCCGCCGTCATCGAAATGCGACGCTGGTCGATGCCCTGGTCGCGCGCAAGCGCCTGCACATCGCCTGCCGCATGATAGCGGATATTATGTGCGTCCGGTGCGGATTCGTAATAGGCTTGGAGTGCGGGCAACACAAACGGCGTGGTGTGCTTATCATCCGTCGCGCGCATCCCCTGAATGGCAAGCCCCTGCGCCAGTGCATAATTGCGCCCCTCCGCTGCCTCATAGAAAAAACGCGAGAACAAGGTCGGCTGATCGCCAAGACGGTAACGGCGCAAGAAAGTATCGTCACTCGCGCGCGCAATATCAAACCCAACGCGCGAGATGTCATTCAATTCTTCCGCGCCTTGTGCAAAAAGATGCCCACGGAATTCACTGCCGCCGATTTGATTGCCAAGCGTATCACGCTTTTCTGGCAACGTCGCCGTGGCATCAAACTTATACGCGCCATTGTCTTTCAGCTGACGATAGCCACCTTGCAGCAGAAAGCCTTCCTCGCTTGAAATCCACGGCGTGATCACCGCCTCCTTATCATGATGAATACGCCAGTAATAGGGCACACGAATAACGCTGCCGATATTCGAGCTGCCAATATATTGCGGCATTAAAATACCACTGCGCGCACCGGCGTCCGGTGTCGAGTGCGAAAGATATGGCGTGTAAAGCACCGGGAATCCGCCAAACTCAAGCGTTGCTCCGTGATAGGTTATACGCTCTTCTTTCTCATCCACGGTGGCATCGTCTGCATTGAGTTGCCAGAACGGTGCGGCCGTTTCACAAATAGTACACGGCGTATAGGAAGCATTGGAAAGCTTGGTAACAGCCGCGCTTTCCTTCACCGCGCGATCTGCAACAAACACAGTGTTGTCGGCAAGCCGCGCTTTGAAATTATCAATCACGCCGGTCTTGAGTGCGTTGTTAAGCTGCGCACGATTCGAAAAATACACATCGCCCGAGGGCTGAAGCATGCTCACATTTCCTTCGGCAACCACCTCATCGCGTTTCATGTAATAGGTCACTTGATCGGCCATGACCACATTGTCACCCTGCACAATTTCTACTTTGCCGCGGGCGACGACGACTTCCTCTTTCTGATCATATGTCACTTCCTCAGCGGCGAGCACCACCGGCTCACCTTCGCCATTCTTCGGCGCAGGGCGCGATACCACCGTAGGCTGGACAGTGGGTTGCGACAGAAATTCGCCGGGGCGCAATGTCTGGCTCCATCCCTGCCAAGGGAGCGCCAGCATCACCATGCTGAGAACAAGCGCGCGTGTCCGCATCAGCCATCCTCCAGATGCAGCAGCGCCGCACTTGCTGCCATCAGCACAATCAGCGTTGGCGCCCATGCGGCAAGCACCACTGGCAGATTGCCAGAGGCCCCAAATTCGTAAATCACATAGGTCATAAAATAGACAGCGAACCCCACCGCCATTCCAAACACGAGCATCACGCCAGTGCGCCCACGCCGCGGCTGACGAAGACTGAACACCGCTGCCAGCATCACCATCCCAGCAAGCAGCATCGGCAGCGCCATCAAACTATGAAAATGGAGTTTATGCTGAAGCGCCGAGAATCCAGCCTTTTCCAGCACCGCGATGAATGCGGGCAGTTGCCAGAACGAGAAGGTTTCGGGCGCAGCGAAGCTATCTTTAATCTGTTCGATCGTCAGCTGTGTTGGTAGCGCATAGTCGCTGAGAGCTTGTGGTTTTGTGGTTGGTGTAGCAAGCGTCGCCGTCGGCAATTCCCACCGACCTGTAGCAAGCGCCGCTGTCGGCGCGTCGATGCGCCCAACGAAGCTGTGGCGCGCATCGAACAGGAACATTGTCACATTCTCAAACGCGAGATTGTCCTGATTAATACGATCCGCATGCATGATGTATTCGTGCGCCTGCGTGCCACGCACGGCGAGGTTCTCCTCGCCCACTTGCCGCAACCAGAGGCCCGAGGGAAGCACCGAAAGCAGGCTCGCATTTCCTGCAATATATTTTCCTTCCATCCGGTCGAACTTGGCGATGGCAACCGCGCCGATGGGGTTCAGTGCCGTTACAAAAAAAACACCCAGCGCCAGTGCAACGAGAATCCCCGGCATCAGAAACTGCCATACCGAGACCCCCGCCGCGCGCGTTACTACCAGCTCGCTATTGCGCGTCAATCGGCTGAGCGCAACCATACCCCCAATCAAAAACACAAACGGATACAGGCGCTCAGCACTGCTGGGTAATTTCAGTAGCATCATTTCAAGCAAAATCGAGAACGGTACGGAGTGCACAGCGCGACTGGCACGGCGCACCAACTCGAGCAGTTCGATTAACCCAACCAACACCAGCACCAGCACCAGCGTCACCATTGCGGCGACAAAAAACTGGCGGCCGATATAGCGCGATAAAGTGAGTGGCAACCGCATCAGCCAGCCCCTTGCGCCTGCGGCATTGGCGCCACGCGAGTACCGCGCATGACCCAGCCTGTGAACAACACATATATGCTCGCTGCTGCAGTTCCGAACGCCAGCAGATACTGCACAAAAACAAGGAAGTCGTGCTTCACCATCAGACTGCGCAGCGCAAAATAGAATAATACCAACACTGCCATGCCTATGGCTGCCACCATCATCCGTCGCGCCTGGCCACGCCGGTTAAACTCACTGCTGAACAGGACGGCGAGCGCAAATAGGGGCAATGCAACTGCAAAAATCGGCCAAGTGATGCGCTGTGTCGCCTCCGCAAGATAAATCGCTGCCTCTTTGTCTGATAGCCCATCACGCGCAAAAAGTTCGCTGATACTTTGTTCTTCTGCACTTTTACGCCGCTCACCTGTTTTACCATAAAACGCTATCTCGATCGCGTAATCATCAAACGCCAGCCAACTGACGCGGCCGTTGCTTCTTTGTTGGCGCATGCCTTTCTGCAAATAAAAGCGGGGCCCCGCACTGGTTTGTTCCACGCGCCCCTGCTCGGCAATCATCGTCACCGTCTCTTGCGGATTGCGGTTATCATGCAGTACAATCCCGCTGAGATTATTACTTTTGTCGCGTTCGCGCACGAACACGGTCACGCCGCCGACCGGGTTATTGAATACTTCTTCTTCGAGCAGTACCGAGGCATATTTATCGCGGAACAGACTGCGGATATCGCGGAAGCGCTGGTTCGATTCCGGTGCAATATAAAACGACAAGCTGTAGCAAATCAGCATACAGGCCACACCCATGAGGATCGCAGGGCGCGTGAGTTGCCACTTGCTGATACCGACCGCATTCAGCACCACCAGCTCACTTTCCATGGTGAGCTTGTTGTAGGTGTAGATCACCGCGATGGCGAGCGTGATGGGCAGCAGAATCAGCAGAAGCGACGGCAGCATCAACCCCGTGAGGTAGAGAAAATCGCCCAACGAAAGGCCGCGGTTCAGGATAAAATCCAGAAAGCGCAGCATTTGCACCAGCCACACGATGCCAGTCAGGCTCACGGTGATGAGCACCGTCGGCCAGAGCAGGTGGGAAAATAAATAACGTTCATATTGGCGCATACGCGCGCGACATTAGCCCGCGCGCGCGAACCGCGCAACAAAACCCCGCAATTCATCCCGGGGTTCAGTGTTTTTTGGCAGATGTCGCTTTTTCGCCCGTCTTTCTCGCGCGCTCTAGTTGCTAAGCGCCTCAAAATTCATTATTCATTCCTCATCCTTCACCCCTCACTGCGAGAGCCCTATGATCCGCCTTTCTTTCACCACTGCCCGCACCACCAGCAGCACTGCCACCCACGCCAGCGCGATTTTCGTCGGCGAGGATGTTTCGTTGCCGAAAGAAGCGCTCGGTAGCGGCTATGCGTTTGTGAAGCAGGCGGTCGAAAGCGCGGCATTCAAAGGCAAAGCGGGCGATGTGCTAACGCTGGTGACCGTGGTCAAATCGCCGTCGCATATTCTCGTCATCGGCCTCGGCGCTGCCAAATCCCTCACCCAACTCTCGCTGGAAGAAGCGGGCGCACGCGCTGTTGCTGCCGCGCTGGCTGCGAAAGTGACCAGCCTCGACCTCATGGCCGCCCTGCCCAAAGGCAGCAAGATCGATGCAGCCGAGGGCGCGGCCTATCTCGCTTCCGGTGCGCAGCTGCGTGCCTATTGCTTCGATAAATACCGCACGAAAATTAAACCCGAAGACAAACCCAAACTCAAAACCGTGAACGTCGTCACCGCCGCGGCGGAGAAGGCAAAAAAAGCCTACGCCCCCCTCGCTGCGATTGCGGATGCGGTGACCTTCACCCGCAACATTGTCAGCGAACCGGCGAACGTGATTTATCCGGAAACGCTCGCGGCGGAATGTAAGCAACTCACCAAACTCGGCGTCACCGTCGAGGTGCTGGGCGAAGCGCAAATGAAAAAGCTCGGCATGGGCGCGCTACTTGGCGTTGGCCAAGGCTCGGTGCGCGAATCGAAGCTCGTGGTCATGCAATGGCATGGCGGTAAAAAAGGCGGCAAACCCGTCGCGCTCATCGGCAAAGGCGTGACGTTCGACACCGGCGGCATCAGCATCAAACCATCGAACGGGATGGAAGAAATGAAATGGGACATGGCGGGCTCCGCCGCCGTCATCGGCACCATGCGCGCGCTCGCTGCGCGTAAGGCGAAGGCCAACGTGGTCGGCATAGTCGGCCTGGTCGAGAACATGCCCGACGGCAACGCGCAGCGCCCGGGTGACGTGGTGACATCCATGTCCGGACAAACCATCGAAGTCATCAACACCGACGCCGAAGGCCGCCTCGTGCTGGCGGATGCGCTGTGGTACTGCCAGGACCGTTTCAAGCCGCAGGTGATGGTCGACCTCGCGACGCTGACCGGCGCAATCATCGTCTGCCTCGGCTCGCTGAAGGCGGGCTTGTTCAGCAACAACGATAAAGTCGCCGCAAGCCTCACCGCCGCAGCGGATCGCACGGGTGAGAAAGTCTGGCGCATGCCGCTGGGTGCGGAATACGACGCGATGATCAACTGCGACATCGCCGACATGCAGAACGTGGGCGAAGGGCGCGAGGCTGGTTCCACCACCGGCGCGCAATTCCTCCAGCGCTTCACGAACGACGTGCCATGGGCGCATCTCGATATCGCGGGCGTGGCATGGCAGAATAAAATCCGCTTCCCCGTCGCCCCCAAAGGTGCGGTGGGCTGGGGTGTGCGCCTGCTGAACGACTGGATCAGCGAGAATTACGAAGGCTAATGGCCACGACCGTTCAGTTCTATCATCTGCTCTCCACATCACGCGAGCGCGCGGTGCCGAAACTGATGGAGAAAGCACTGCGTGCGGGCAATCGGGTGGTGATGCTGCTTGATTCCGAAGCCGCCCTCAAAACCATGAGTGACGCGCTGTGGAGCGCCGACCCGAATGGATTTTTACCGCACGGGTCGCAGCGCGACGGGCATGAAAAAGAGCAGCCGATTTATTTATCGCTCACCGACGTGAACCCCAACAACGCCGATTTGCTCTGCGTGCTGGATGGTTCATCGCCCGCATCGCTGGCTAATTACGGCAAGGTGCTCGACGTGTTCGACGGTAATAACGAGGCCGCCACCGCCGCCGCGCGCACACGCTGGGCGCAGTATAAATCCGCAGGGCATGCGCTGCAATATATCAAGCAACAGCCCGGCGGCGGGTGGAAGCTGGAGATGGAAGTCGCCGCAGCTTAGATAGTGTCGCCATGAGATTCAGGGCGCTAGCGAAAACAATGAGTTTTGAGAACCGCCCCGCAGAAGTACATGCGGAGCGGAAGCGCAGAAACTCGCTGTTTGCAGCAAGCCCTCAATCTCATGACGATACTATCTAGTGCACCTTCACCATTAGCTTGCTGCGGCGGCGCTTTTCCATTTCTTTCGCGTTCTGCTCCGCGGCCATATCGCGCGGCGGTTTCGCGGTGGGTTGTGCTGCGGGCACCAGCGGCGGCAATGCCACCCGCTCATGCGGCGCTTTCGGTTCATTCATCCGCTGATACAGCACCACCAACCATGCGAGCAGCCCGATCATCCCAACAATTATCAACGCACGCTTCATAGACGCTCCTTTACTCTCTTAACCGTGCAACGGTTAGCCCCTCAGGTGTCGGCAGCAAAATACTTTCAAAGCGTGACGCATCGGCGAGGGTTTCATTAAAGCGCGTCATCGCGGCGATGGCGGCGGGTTTCGCGGCACCCGGCTGTTCCCCCGTCAGTGCACCAAACAGCTGCGTGTTATCGCCGATAATAAATCCACGCGGATTCATGCGCGGCAAAACGGCCTCCAAATAATTCGCGTATCCGGTTTTCTCTGCATCGATGAACACAAGGTCATAGGTCGGCGTGAGCGGCGATGCAGCAAGCCACGCATGCGCATCCGTATGGATAATCTCGACGCGGTTTTTGTGCGGGGATGCTGCAACATGACTCTGCGCCGCTGCAGCATAATCCGCAGCAAATTCGAGCGCGGTGACATGGCCGTCATCGCCCACCCCATCCGCTAGCCACAAGGTGGATGTGCCCATGAACGTGCCGATCTCAAGCACGCTTTTCGCGCCCGCCATGCGCGTGAGCCAGCTCAGCAGATAGCCCTCATAGGCCGACACCTGCATGCCCGGCCTACGCCGCTCCCCCTCTGCGCGCGCGGCTTCCACCCACACCGGCTCACGCACGAAAATGCGGGTGATATACTCAAGCGTCGGTGTCGCAGCGCGGGTTTGCATGGGTCGAGGTTACAGGTTTTAGGTTTCAGCTTCCAGCAAAAGCGTTATACTCGCCCCCATGAAACAACCCGAGTTCCTGAAAAAGCCCATCGAGAAAATGACCGACGCCGAGTGGGAATCGCTCTGCGACGGCTGCGGCTTGTGTTGCCAGATCCGCGTGGAGGACGAGGACACGGGCGCGATTGCACTGAGCAATGTGGCGTGCCGGTATTTATGCTTGAACAGCCACCAATGCACCGATTACGCCAACCGGCAGAAGAACGTGCCCGACTGCATCAAGGTGACGCCTGAAAACGTGCACGAACTCACATGGCTGCCCACCACTTGCGGTTATCGGCTGGTGGCGCGCGGCGAGAAATTACCGCGCTGGCATCACCTTATCTCGGGCGATAAAACCCGCGTGCATCGCTACGGCCCCTCCATGAAGGGCAGCATTATTTCTGAGGACGATGCGGACTGGGAATAAGGCTTAACGATGGTCGCGATCGGATGCTTCGATGTCCGATGAACCTTTCGTATCCGCCCTCGCGCGCTTATGCTCGCTGGAGGGTTTTGTACCGTTCACATAGGGCTCGCCATGGAATTTTTTGCGCTCCCAATCAACCGCAGCAGCTTCACCACCCGCCGCCTGCGCCACAGGCTCCGCTTTGGGCTTACGCACGAAGGCGCCTTTTTGTGAATCGAACGCACTGCGCGGCCGACCTTCTTTATCGGCGAAGGCGCTCCGTCGTTTATCAAATGCGCTTAGCGGATTGCCCTCTTGGGGTGCAAATGCACTTTTTTGTTTATCAAACGCACTGACCGGAACGCCACCCCGTGCCGCGCCAGAAACCTCCTGCTCATAAAGCAACTGCTCACTTTGATTGGAACGGGCGAGTGCAGAGGTTGTAGTCACCATCAGCAATGCGGATGCCAGAATAGCCGTGATATGCGTCATAAGGACCCTCTCTCGCCTTCACTATACACCAAAAGAAAGGGCGATGGAAGACTGACTTCCACCGCCCCTTCACTTAAAAATTGCTAGAAACTAGCGCTTCTCTACCGCACGGGTGCTGAACGTTCCCGGATAGGTGTAGCGGTCGTCTTTATTGTGGTTGCAGGATTTTTTCTTCTTCGCTTTTTTCTTTGCGTGCTTCACTGGTTCTGCATGGTCGCTTGCAGCGTCTTTTGCTTTCTCAGCCGATTTCTCAGCCTTTTTCTCGGCAACAACGGCTTCTTTTTTGGCTTCAGCCGCAGCATCTTCCGGCTTTTTCGACGAACGGGCAAACGAGGCATCCGCTGCAGCAACGAGCGAGAGTGCAACCAGACAAGCAAGGAAACGATTCATTGAGTAACTCCTGAGGGTAAATTGAATAACAGCACGCTTATAACAGAAGATGCGCGGGTGACAAGCCCAACAAATCCAGTAAAGTGACCGCATGAGCAACCTCTACCATATTCTCGGCTTTATTCCGGCGACGGAAGCGTGGGAAATGCCGCCTGCGCGCGAGGCGCAGGCACGGCGGCTGGTGGAGTCCGGCAAGCTGCGGGTGAATGCGGATACCGAGCGCAACTTCGTGCGCCTCGGCGCCACGGCGAGCGACAAAACCCTCACCACGCGCGAGCTGACGGACCCCAAACTCGCTGCCGCCACCCGCGCCGAGCTCGCGCGCTATGTTGCCCCGGCGGAGGGCGAGGACGGCTTCGCACGGCTCTATGCGCGGCTGATGGAGGACCTCAAAAAAGCGCGCGGCGTGGCGGTCGAAAAAGAAATGAAGGTCGCGCGCGTGCTGGTGCAATCCGCCGAACCGGAAGTGATTGAGCTCCTGCTCGTCAGCGGCACGGAAGTGTTTGTGTCCTATTCCCACAATGTGAGCGATTTGATGGCGGTGCATGAATGGCAAACCAACGGCATGGCCAGTGGCATGCAGGCCACCGGCAGCGAAGGCACCGCAGTCTATGTCTCCGCCGGGGGCGACCCGTTTTTCGAGGGCGCGCAGAAACATTACGTGACCGATGGCTTCCCCGCACTGGCGCGCATGGTCGTCATCGCCGGGCAGGAGCTGGGGCATTTCGCGGATTTACGCCGCACGAAGCGCGGCATTATGGGGCGGCATTCCACCGATCCGCATCACAGCGCGCTGCGCGCCTCCCCCACCGCGCGCGATGGTCGGCTGGCCGACATGCGCTGCGTCGCCGCACTGGCGGAACAGTATCACCGCGCGGGACTATCGGGATTGCGCCGGGCAGAAACCGGCGTCGCGTTTTATGCGCAGCGGAAAATGCGTTTCAGCCCGCCTTGGCTGTTCTATCAACTCTGGAGGCTTGCCGCCTGGACGGTCTTCCTTTTGCGTAGCAAAGCGGCCGGAAACTATCTCCCGTTACGCGTCTATCCCTACCATCGGCTGGGCAACGCCACGACGCTATTCCTCGCCGATATGGCCTTCAACCTCGCGCCGGATGCGGATGTCTACCGCCACCCCGACCCGCTGGTCGAGGAAGCGATTGCCGTCATCGAAGCCGTCGCCCGCGTGCCCCAGCAGGTGCATAAATGGGGCCACGAAGCCGTCGCCTGCGCCTGGCCAAATCTCTACCGTTTTTATTTTAGCGGTATCATCCCCGCCAACATGCAGGCCATCGGCAACCCGCTCGCGCCACAATCGCTAAGCGTTTTACAAAGCCTCATCTGCAACCTCCGCCGCCGCTTCCGACGCAAGCCGGGGTACTATCCGTGAGTGGAGAAGCTAAAATGATGGTACCGCATGGGGTATATATGTCATAGCCACGGGTAATCGCTGGAAAGGCTGCGGCCAGATGATGTCGGGGAAACAGTTGTTCCATTCTCCACATGCTGCGCCTTTGGCATGGATTTCATCATCGACTGAAGATAGTCGAGATTTTGATAGAGCTTACTATCGGTCGCAAGCGCATTCTTATTCCACCACAGTGACATTTTGCTCTGATCTTCTTTCATGAACCGCGTTTGCAGATCCCTCACCGCCTGCTCGTCAGACAGCACTTCGATCATGCCCCAGCCATCACGATCAGCCCATTTCGGCCGCGCGTCAGGCGACTGATTGGGTGTGAGCGTACCCCAATATTTCTGCACCGCACGAATCATTTTGTCGTCCGTCGACCCTTCCTTGAACTTCAGCCCCTTCACCATCCCTTCCATCGCCGAAGCAAACTCAGGGATTTTAAACAAGAGCGCCACCTCACCCGGCGGAAGCTTCTTAAAGGCTTCGTTATGACCGCCCATCATCTCCACAAACGCCGAGAACACCTTCTTTACCATCGTCGTGCCCGGTGCGCTTGTATCACCAGCAGCCGCTGCAGTTGCGTCCATCGCTTTGCCCACCCGGTCAATCTGATCTACCGAGTTAAGCAGCGCAGTGATATTCTCCGGCTTCATGAAGTTTACCGTTTTGATTCTTTTCTTCTGCTCATTATCCGAGAGAGGCTTTCCGTCTGCACCCTTCCCGTCCGGCGGCATGGCGGCATAGATCAGGCGGTTGATATTATTCGGATGCGCCTTCATCAGTAGCGCGCGGTTATTGGCGTCAAATAATTGCGCAATCACGTCATTGGTCGTGGTCGCGTCGCCGTTCGGTGCCAGAATGGTTTGAATCTGTGCTGCTTCTTGCCCAGTAACATCCTTGTTTTTCATGCCCCAGAGCGCGTCGATATAACGGGCATCGAGTTTTTTCAGATTCTCAACCGGCTTCTTTAAATTCTCCGGCAGCGTGCTGATATCCGCCCCATCGGCGAAAGCCTTGAACGCCATCAGCGTCGGCACGTCCTGCGTGATCAGCGCAAACGATGCATCCTTCGCCTCCGCATCCGGCAACGCACCAAGCGCCATCAGCTGCTGCATCTTGTCGTCCCCGATGCTACTACGTAGCGTGGTGAGCTTATCGCCGTTTCCTGCACCCGCAATCTGATCGGGATTCTCGAGTGCGAGATTCATGAAATCGCTCTTCGCGTCCGCAGAGATTTTATCATCCGCCATCAGCGCGGCGACCGCGGTTTTCATATCTTTTGGCAGTTCGCCGTTATCGTCGGGCGTCAGCATTTTGCTGAGCAGCAGGCGCAACGACTCCTTCGGCGCACCGTTCGCATCCATCAGCTTGCTGAGGTTCGCTTCAATCGCTTCCGGCGTGCTCGTCTTATCCGGCGATACCGCCGCCAAAATCTCAATCGTATTTTTACGGTTGGTGGCATCAAAAAGCGTCGTAAGATTTTCCGGCGTCATCATCGCCTGCAGCGTGGCAAAAATTTCCAGCTTCTTTTCTTTCTGTTTTGTCTTTGCCTTGTCGTCGAGCGCCGCGTTCGGCTCCACCATCAGCGCAGGAATCAGCTGCTTCACCAGCGCGGGCTGTTTGGTCAGCAGCGCGAAAAGGCTTTTTTCGTTGGTGAATCCATCTTTGCCCACTGTGCCGCCATTGGCTTCTTTGATCGTCTCAAAAAATACTTTGCGGTTAGGAACAATCACCTGCGCCGCCGCCGCCGACATTTCCTCAGTGATGGTTTTGGTCAGTTCTTCATCGTTTTGGTTTTCTGCTATGCGGAAACGCGCGCCCTTTACACCAATTTTTTCTGCCATATCTTCGGAGAGAAAACCTTCGATGAGCCCGCTGGCTTTATCGACAAAGCCTGCCACTTTCTCTTTGCCGCCTTCACCGAACAAGCCGCCGACGAACTCCTGCACCTTCTCGTTCCGCGCGAGGAAGTAGACGCCCGTCACCACCAGCAGGATCGTGAAAATCGAGCCGAGGCCGAAACCACCGCCTCCACCGGGCAGCAAGCCCTTCAAGAAGTCCCACAGCCCGTCGGACTGCTCCTTCTTCTTGCGCTCTTCTTCTGCTTTTTCTTCTTCGGTCACGTAAGACTCTCTTTCACCTTACATCCTAGCAAAATTATGTGACGGTTTGATGACAATTCGCCATTTATTTGGCATTTTTGTCACATTTTTTGCTTGTCATATCGCTTATATGACGCCCTAAAATCTGCTAAAAATCAGCAAAAACCTCATTCCCGCCCCACCC
>JBIIEL010000040.1:0-17120 GCA_044237845.1 Rickettsiales bacterium
GTCTCGCTGGGTGTTTGGGTGAACCCCTCCTTTTCTAACCCCAATCTCGACCCTCGACTCTCTATGCTCCCCCACGCCAGATGGCCGGATGGCTGCCGCACCGCTCGCGGTGGGGAGGAAAGTCCGGGCTCCACAGGAAACGGTGGCGGGTAATGCCCGCCCGGCGCAAGCCGAGAGACAGTGCCACAGAGAACAAACCGCCATGTTCGCATGGTAAGGGTGAAAAGGTGGGGTAAGAGCCCACCGCGTTTCTGGTAACAGAAATGGCAGGGCAAACCTCACCGGGAGCAAGACCGAATAGGCGCGGCGCGTGATGCAAATCACTAGGGGTGTTCCGTCCTGAGACCGCGCGGGTAGGTTGCTTGAGCGCCGTGGCAACACGTCGCCTAGAGGAATAGTCATCCATCCCGCAAGGGAGGACAGAACCCGGCTTACAGGCCATCTGGCGAGATTCTTTATTGAAGGGGGTATCACCCCTTCCAATCCCCTCATTGTTAAACCCAACCCCACGAAGTGTGAAGGTTTGGTGACATTTCTGCGCCACCCCCTTGGGAAGTGAATTTGAACGGCCAGTTGCCAAAAAGCGAAATAATTCAATCATCAAGGGCGAGTGCGGTGCGCGTGAATCCGTCCACAGCCCCTTCCACACCCCGGTTTTGCCCAACTTCGACCTTGACTAGCCCAAGTTTTGCCCATATTCTCCCAAGTGTTCCCAATAAAATCCATAAATATCCAATATTGTTTTTCCTCAATTTATTTGGCAGAGCCTCTGCATGAAATAGATAAGCAATTGATATTTATTAATAGTTTTTAATGGGGGCGATGGACGGGTATCTAGCCAAACGCTGGCCGCCCGTTCGATGGGAACAAAAAGACGAAAGAAAGCGGATTCCATGGCATTGTTTCTCTCAACGTTTGAGAAGCAGATCGACAAGAAGGGGCGCGTGAGCGTGCCGCCGACCTTCCGTGCCGTGCTCGCCGCGCAAAGCTTTAATGGCATGATCGCTTATTCCTCGTTCGTGCATCCCTGCATCGAGGCGTGCGGCATGGAGCGACTTGAAAAACTCTACGCGCAGATTGAAAGGCTTGATCCATTCTCCGAAGAGCGTGATGCGTTCACTACCGCCATCCTCGGTGGCTCGGTGCAGCTTGGGTTTGATGGTGAAGGCCGCGTGGTGCTGCCAGAGGCGCTGCTTAACAAGGCGGGCATCACCAGCATTGGTATTTTTGTCGGGAAGGGCGCGACGTTCGAAATCTGGTCGCCTGCCGCGTTCGAGAAGCACCAAACCGCGATGCGCGACATGGCGCTGGCGCGTCGCCTCAACCTCAAATCTGACGGAGGTGCAGCATGACGCGCGCCCTTCATGTTCCGGTTCTGCGTGATGAAATGCTCGCCGCCGTTGCGCCGCGTGACGGCGAAGTGATTGTTGACGGCACGTTCGGTGCCGGTGGTTATTCGCGGGCGCTTTTAGATGCCGCTACCTGCAAGGTAGTTGCGTTCGATCGCGACCCGCATGTCAAGTTACTTGCCGATGCGCTTGCCCGGGAGTTTCCCGGGCATTTTTTATTCATGCCTGCGCGCTTTTCATCGATGATGACCGTGCTGGCCGACGTGGGTGTGAACGCTGTTGACGCTATTGTGCTCGATATCGGCGTGTCCTCCATGCAGTTCGACGAAGACGTGCGTGGCTTCAGCTTCCAGCGCGAGGCGCCGCTTGACATGCGCATGGGCGACGAAGGCGCCACGGCGGCAGATATCGTCAATGGCTATAGCGAGGCGGAGCTTGCCCGCATCCTCTACGAATATGGCGAGGAGAAGGACTCGCGCCGCATCGCACGGGCGATTGTGCAGGCGCGGAATGTTCAGAAAATTACGACAACGCGGCAACTTGCGGAAATTATCAGCGGCGCGGTGCGTGGGGCAGGGCGGATGAAAATTCACCCGGCGACGCGTAGCTTCCAGGCGCTGCGCATTGAGGTGAATCAGGAACTCGCCGAACTCGAAGCGGCGCTTGCTGCGGCGGAGCATCTGCTGAAGCCTGGTGGGCGGCTCGTGGTGGTCAGTTTCCACTCGCTTGAGGATCGCATTATCAAACAATTCATGCTGCACCGGAGCAACCGCGCGAACACGATTTCGCGGCACTCCCCGGCGGCGCTGATGCCGGATGCATCGGAACAGAACGCCACGTTTATTCTAACCCCCAAAAACGCCATCACCCCGACCGAACAAGAGGTGAGTCGTAATCCTAGAGCGCGCTCGGCAAAGCTGCGCTGTGCCACACGCACGGCGAGTCCTGTCTATGAGTCAGCTTAGGAGTATGTACGATGAGTTTACGGATTTTCGCGCTGGTCTATATGGCCTGCTTCGCCGCGTCGTCGATGGGTTTATACCTCGTAAAATATAGCGTTCAAAACATCCAGCGCGATGTGGCGAGCTTAAAAACTGAACTCGCGGCGGAGAAAGAATCTCTCCACCTGCTCAACGCCGAGTGGGCGTATCTCAACCGTCCGGACCGCCTGCAGAAGCTCGCGGAGCGCCATCTCGACCTGGTGCCACTCGATAGTCGTCGCATCGAAAATACCGCACTGTTGCCCGCCGCCTCGCGCAGTGACGACGACACGCCGCGCGCGATTTACCAACCCGTTTCGCAACACGGGGAGGCGCAGTAAGTGAAGCAATACCGCAGATCACCCGCTGGTCGTCCCGCGAGCCGTGTCCTCCATGTGGAGAGCACGCACGCACGCGCCGCGGGTGAATCGCGGGTACGCATCACGCTGGTCGCGACCTTCTTCGGCCTCTGTTTCTTCATGCTCGGCGTGCGACTGTTTGAAGTGTCGACGGTCGGCGGTGGCGATATTCCGTTCAAGCGTCTGGTGACAGAGCCGCATCTCATGCTGACGCGTGAAGACGATGTGGATGCCTCGAAAATCGCGGCGGGCGATACCAATCTGCGTCATGAAATCATCGACCGCAACGGCTTTGTGCTTGCAACTTCTATCGCTACAGCCTCGCTCGTCGCTAACCCCACCATCATCCGCCACGAGAATGAAGTGGCGGCGGGGCTGCATAAAATCTTCCCGCAGGAATCGGTTGCCTCGCTGCGCGAGAAGCTGATGCGCAAGCATTCGACGTTCCTTTACATCGCGCGGCATCTCTCGCCCAAACAGCAGCAGGCGGTGAATGACCTCGGCGTTCCGGGGCTTTTTTTCGAGCCGGATATGCGCCGTGTCTATCCGTATGGCGCGCTGTTCTCGCACTCGATTGGCTATGTCGGCGTGGATAATCAGGGCCTCGCGGGGATTGAAAAACATTTCGACCAGAAGCTCCAGAACCCGCAGCAGGAAAAGCCTCTCCAGCTTTCTCTCGATTTGCGGGTGCAGTCGATGCTGCGTGAAGAACTTGCGCGCACGGTGCGTGATTTCAGCGCGCTCGGCGGCGCGGGGGTGATTGTTTCGATTCCTGAAGGCGAAGTGATTGCGATGACCAGCCTGCCGGAGTTTGATCCGCATCAGCCCGCCAGCGCGAGCGATGATGCACGCTTCAACCGCGCGACGCTCGGTGCGTATGAAATGGGCTCGACGTTCAAAACCTTCACCGTCGCCGGTGCGCTCGAGAATAAAAGCGTGACGATGAAAGGTGGCTATGATGCCAGTCGCCCGATTCATTATGGCAATTTCACCATCAGCGACTCGCACCCGGAAGGGCGCTGGCTCTCGGTGCCTGAGATTTTTGCCCATTCGTCGAATATCGGCATGGCAAAAATGGCGCTCGATCTCGGTAGCAAAAAACAGCAGGAATTTCTGCGCGCCATTGGCTTGTTCGAGCCGGTGAAGCTGGAAGTGCCGGAGCTTGCGCGCCCCATCGTGCCGCGTGAATGGCCGCCGCTAACCACCATGACGGTTTCCTATGGCCACGGCATTTCGGTGTCGCCGATGCATCTCATCCGCGCTATCGCGAGCGTAGCCGGCACTGGCACGCGCATGAACCTGACTCTGGTGAAAGACGGCACTAAAAACGCGGTCGCCGCGCCGCAGATTCTGTCGCAGGAAAATGTAAAACATATGCGCGACCTGCTGCGTCTGGTGGTGCTGCACGGCACGGGGAAATCTGCGAATGTCCCGGGCTATCAGATCGGCGGAAAGACCGGAACTGCAGAGAAAATCGCCAATGGTGTGTACCTCAAAGATTCGAAAGTGACATCGTTCGTCGGCGTGTTCCCCACTAATCAACCGCGCTACGCAATTCTCGTGATGGTTGACGCGCCGAAGGGCAATAAATCGACCTATGGCTTTGCGACCGGGGGCTGGATTTCTGCACCGGTGGTGAATCGTGTGGTGCAGCGTATGGCGCCGATGCTGGCGATGAAGCCGAACTTCACTTATTCCGACGCGCGGGTGGAAGCGCTGTGGCCTACTTCGCGTGAGGCGAAAGTTTTGGTCGCCAAAACGCCCAAACCAGCACCCGCAATGACGCCGCTTGAGGTGCTGCATAAGAAACCAGATGTCGTGGAAGATGAAGACGCGTCGGCCTTCGCGCCGCAGAAGGAGGCGAATGATGCTGTCGCTTTCTAAGCTTGTTGCTGTATCGGGCATCGACGCTAAAATCACCGGCGATGCCGAGGTGATGGTGGAAAGCCTGACATCTGACTCGCGCGCGGTGACGCCGGGTGCGCTGTTTGTCGCCATGCCGGGCGTGACGGCGGACGGCACGCAATATATTCCCGACGCGTTGCGCAAAGGCGCGGCGGCAATTCTGATGGCGAACAATGCGCGCACGGATGTGATTGCCACCGTGCCGATGCTGCGCGTGGCCGATATGCGCGCGGCGACGAGCGCGATTGCGGCGGCGTTTTATGGGGTGCAACCGGAATTCATGTTCGCGGTGACGGGGACGGATGGCAAAACATCCACCGCCGATTTCGTGCGCCAACTCGCCATGCTCGCCGGTAAGCAGGCTGCGTCGATCGGTACGCTCGGCTTGCGCTCGCCGTCGGAGGCGCTCAACAACGCTTTCCCGGCGACCAACACCTCGCCGGAGCCAATCCTTCTACACCGCACGCTTCGCGTGTTGAAAGAGGAGGGTGTCTCCGTTGTTGCTATCGAAGCATCGAGCCACGGGCTCGACCAAAAGCGCCTCGACAGCGTGAAATTCACCGCTGGTGCGTTCACCAATTTCGGCCGCGACCATCTCGATTATCATGCGACGCTTGAAGACTATTACCTCGCCAAAGCGCGGCTGTTTGATGTGGTGATTCCAGAAGGCGGGCAGGCGGTTATCAACCGCGACGATGCGCGGTTCGACGATCTCGTCGCGCGTTGTGCGAAACGCAATATTCGCGTCACGTCCTTCGGTGCGCATGCAGCGGCGGATTATCGCGTGGCGCGGGTGACCCCGCATGTCGACGGCCTCAGCGCGGAGTTGGTGGTGCGTGGTAAACAGCATCGCATTGAGCTGCCATTTTATGGCGCATTTCAACTGTCGAATATGCTGACGGCGGTAGGGCTGCTTGCCGCATCCGGCACGGATGAACAGGCGCTCATTCCATTATTGCCTCGCCTGCAAGGCGTACCCGGGCGGCTGGAGAAAGTAGCGAGTCACCACGGCGCATCCGTGTTTGTGGACTATGCGCACACACCCGCAGCACTCGAGAATATTTTGAAAACACTGCGTGCACATACGGAGCATAAACTGCATGTCGTGTTCGGCTGCGGTGGTGATCGCGACAGTGGAAAACGCCCGGAAATGGGCGCGGTGGCAGCGCGCCTTGCCGACGATGTGATTGTGACGGACGACAACCCGCGCAATGAAAATCCCGCAAGCATTCGCGCCGCGATTTTAGCAGCAGCGCCGGGTGCGACGGAAATCGCGGACCGTGCGGCGGCGATCGCCGCGGCGATGCAGAAACTCAACACTGGCGACGTTCTGGTCGTCGCCGGAAAAGGCCACGAAACAACCCAGACCATCGGCAATCAAGCAACGCAATTTTATGACCCCGACCATATCAGAAAGGCGATGGCATGACGACCGAATGGACCGCAGAGGATGTCGCGCGCGCGACGCAGGGAACAACGACCGGTGCATGGGTGGCGACTTCCGTCGGCATCGACACGCGCACGCTCGCGAAGGGGGCGCTATTCGCCGCGCTGCCGGGAGCGAATGTGGATGGGCATGACTTCGTGGAAGCGGCGCTCGCCGCTGGTGCGGTGGCCGCACTCGTCAGCAAGCCCATCAAAAATATCGACCCAACGAAGTTGGTGATGGTGAAGGATGTGGAGAAGGCATTGCAGGATTTGGGTGTCGCTGCGCGCGCGCGTTCGAACGCAAAATTCATCGGCGTGACGGGCAGCGTGGGCAAAACCGGAACGAAGGAAATGCTCGTGAAAGCGCTCTCCGCCATCGGTTCCGTCTATGCAACGAAGGGGAATTTGAACAACCATCTCGGCGTGCCGATCAACCTCGCGAACCTGCCGCACGATGCGGATTACGCGATTCTCGAGATGGGCATGAACCATGCGGGTGAGATTGCGCCGCTCTCGCGCTGGGTGCGGCCGCATGTCTCGGTCATTACGAATGTGGAGGCCGTGCATATCGAGTTTTTCCCGAGCGTATCCTCCATTGCGGATGAGAAAGCAGCGATTTTTGACGGTATGGGCGGCGCGGGTGTGGCGGTGCTGAATGCGGATAATGCGCATTATCCGCGCCTGCGAAAACACGCAGAAAGCAAGGGGCTTGACCGGATTCTTTCGTTCGGCGCGGGCACGAACGCGAATTGCCAGCTCGTCGATTGGCGCATCCGCGACACGCAGATGGCGGTGGAGGCAATCATCGCGGGAACGACCGTATCCTACGCACTTGGCGCGATTGGCAAACACTGGGCGCTGACTTCGGTGGCGGTGCTCGGTGTGGTTGATGCGCTGGGTGGTGACCTCGCCAAAGCCGCAGCGTCGCTGGTGCATTTCAGCGAGCCGAAAGGACGCGGGCAGATTAAAGTGCTGCCAATCAAAGGTGGGCATCTGCGCCTGGTGGATGACAGTTACAACGCGAGCGCGGTCTCGATCACCGGCGCGATTGAGAAGATTGCCGCGATGCGTGACGCGGGCAAAACGCGCGCCCGCACGGTGGTGATTCTCGGCGATATGCTGGAGCTTGGCGAACATGCGGAGGAGATGCATGTCGGCCTTGCGCCGACGCTGGTGAACAATCAGATGGATCTGGTATTCGCCGCAGGCACGTTCATGGAAAAGCTCTATCACGCGCTGCCAGAGCAGATGCGCGGCGCGTATCGTAAAACCAGCCGCGAGCTGGCGCCGATCGTTGTCGAGCGCTTGCAGGCGAATGATATAGTGTTGGTAAAAGGCTCGCGCGGCAGCCGTATGGATGTGGTTGTCAGCGCCATTGAGGAGAACGCCGATGCTGTATAATCTGCTCTTCCCGCTCGCGGTTGATATCCAGTTTTTTAACCTGTTTAAATACCTCACCTTCCGTAGCGGTGGTGCGATTATTACCGCACTCGTCATCAGTTTTATCATCGGCCCGCGCATGATCCGCTGGCTGAAAAATAATCAGCATGGTGGACAACCAATTCGTGATGACGGCCCTGAGTCGCACCTGCTGACGAAGAAGGGTACGCCGACGATGGGCGGGTTGATGATGCTGTTCTCGGTGACGATTTCAACGCTGTTATGGGCGGATATCACCAACCATTATGTGTGGATTGCGCTGTTTGTCACGCTCGGTTACGGCGCGATTGGCTTCACTGACGATTACCTGAAAGTGAGCAAGAAAAACACGAAAGGCCTTGCGGGGAAGAAGAAGTTGCTGCTGCAATTTATCATTGGCCTCATCGCCGCGCTGTGGGTGAGTGCGGTGACGCCGGAGGCGCTCAACCATCATCTCGCGTTCCCGTTCGTCAAAGATTTTATGCTGAATCTCGGCATACTCTATGTGCCTTTTGTAATTTTTGTGCTCATCGGTGCGAGCAATGCGGTGAACCTGACGGACGGGCTCGACGGCCTCGCGATTGTACCGATCATGATCGCGGTGGGCTGTTTTGCGCTCATCAGTTACCTTGTCGGCAACGCGGTCTATGCGGGCTATCTCCATCTGCCGATGGTGCCTGGCAGTGGCGAACTCGCGGTGTTCGCGGCGGCGATTATCGGCGCTGGTCTTGGGTTTTTATGGTATAACGCTCCGCCCGCGATGGTGTTTATGGGCGATACCGGCTCACTCGCCTTTGGTGGTGCGCTCGGCGCAATCGCAGTGATCACCAAGCATGAAATTGTGCTCGCGATTATCGGCGGCCTGTTCGTGGTCGAAGCGGTGTCGGTGATGATTCAGGTGTTCTGGTTCAAGCGCACCGGGCGCCGCGTCTTCCTGATGGCGCCGATCCACCATCATTTCGAGAAGAAGGGTTGGCAGGAATCGACGGTGGTGATCCGCTTCTGGATTGTCGCGGTGATCCTTGCGCTCATCGGTCTCTCGACGCTGAAGCTACGATGAAAACGATTGTCATAGCGGACCATCTGCGTCGTCGCATCCACTTCCGCGAACCCTTACGTAGCGCTGCTACGCGCGGCTTCGCGGAAGCGGCATGTGCTCCTAGCATCTGGCTCACTCTGGCAATCGTGGCGCTACGCGAAGGTAAGAACGAGTTATGATTGTGATTCCTAACATCAACGGTAAAATTTTTGGCGTAGTTGGCCTTGGCAAGTCTGGCCGGGCGACGGTGGCGAGCCTGATTGCCTCCGGCGCGCAGGTGTTCGCGTGGGACGATGGCGAAAAATCCCGCGTAGCAATTGCACAAGATTTCCCGAACGTGACGGTCAAACCCATCGCAGAGTGGAACTTTGCGCAGATGGCATCGCTCGTCATGAGCCCTGGGATTATGCTGACGCATGAAGCGGTGCGTGCTGCAAAAAAACACGGTGTGGAAGTCATCGGCGATATTGAGCTGCTCTACCGCGCGCAACCGGCGGCGCGCTATATCGGCATTACCGGCACGAACGGAAAATCGACAACGACGAGCCTGATTGCGCATATCCTCGCCTCGTGCGGAAAGCGCGTGGAGATGGGCGGAAATATTGGTGTTCCGGCACTTGAACTTGCGTCGCTTGGTGCCGATGGCATCTATGTGCTTGAGCTTTCGTCCTACCAGCTCGACCTTGTGGCCACGACGAAATTCAATACGGCGATATTGCTTAACATCACGCCGGATCATCTCGACCATCATGGCTCGATGGCGGATTATATCGCCGCGAAATGCCATATTTTTGACCGCCAGACGGAGACGGATGAAGCGATTGTCGGCATCGACGATGCGGCGAGTGATACGGTGGCACGCACGCTGATGGCACGCAAGAATCAGCGGGCAATTCGCCTCTCGGTGAAGCAGCCGATTGCGAACGGCGTGGAAGTGGCGGACGGCGAATTGCGTGCGCGTTTCCGTGGCGGTGACCGCGCGAATTTAAAGCCAATGCGCGCCTTGCAGGGGCAACATAACTGGCAGAATGCCGCGGCTGCCTACGCTGCGTGTGCGAGCGAGGGCTGCGCGCATGAGGCGATTATTGCCGCGATGAAAACCTATCCCGGCCTTGCGCACCGCATGCAGTGGTTGGGCGAAATTTCCGGCGTGCAGTTCGTGAATGATAGCAAAGCGACGAATGCCGACGCGGCGGAGAAAGCGCTCAAGACCTATGACAACATTTATTGGATTGCGGGCGGCGTGGCGAAGGAGGGCGGCATTGAACCCCTCGCGCCGTATTTTTCGAAAATACGCCATGCCTATTTGATTGGTGAGGCAGCGCAATCTTTCGCAAAAATGCTGGAAGGAAAGGTGGCCTATACGCTGGGTGGTACGTTGGAAAATGCGTTTGCTCAAGCCGCGGAAGCGGCCACAAGTGAGGCACAAAAACCCGCTCGCACCGGCACGGTGCTGTTGGCGCCGGCATGTGCGTCGTTCGATCAGTTCGCGAATTTTGAAAAGCGCGGCGAGGCATTCATGGCGCTGTTTGAGGCGTGGAAAACGCAAGGAGGAGCGCATGCGGCAACCGCTCGATAGGCGTAACACAAGCGCACTTGGGCGCTGGTGGTGGACGATCGACCGCCCGGCACTGTTTGCGATGCTGGCGCTGATTTCGATTGGGTTTTTTCTGGTGATGGCGGGCAGCCCGCCAGTAGCGCGCCGCATCGGCCTGCCGGATTTTTATTTTGTGTCGCGGCATCAGATTTTCCTCGGCCTCTCGACGATTGTGATGGTGCTGGTGTCGCTGCTCGACGCGCCGCAGATCCGCCGCATCGCGCTGGCGGGGTTTGTGGCGAGTCTCATTCTGCTCGTGTTGCTGCCACTGATTGGCTATGAAAATAAAGGCTCCGTGCGCTGGCTGCGCTTTGCGGGCATGTCCATCCAGCCCTCGGAATTCATGAAGCCATGCTTTGCTGTGGTGCTGGCGGCGATTTTCTCCGCACGCTTCACACAACCCTATTTCCCCAGCTTCCGCATCGCGATTGGCGCCTATCTTGTGGTGGCGTTTTTGCTTATCATCCAGCCGGATTTCGGGATGACGCTGACGGTAACGGCGATGTTTGGCATTCAGTTTTTCCTCGCGGGCATGTCGTTTTTATGGGTGGCGGGTATGATTATACTCGGCATCGGTGGCGTATTTGCGGCCTACCACGCGCTGCCGCATGTGGCAGCGCGGATCGATCGCTTCCTCGACCCATCCACCGGCGATAACTATCAGGTCGAACGCTCGCTCGAAGCCTTCAAAGCGGGTGGCTTGCTGGGGCGGGGACCGGGTGAGGGCGTGGTGAAACAGCATATCCCCGATTCACATACGGATTTTATTTTCTCCGTCGCGGGGGAGGAATTCGGCATGATTTTCTGCCTGCTGATTGTGACGCTGTTTGCGTTTATCGTGGTGCGCGGCTTCATGAAAATGGGGCGCGAAACGGATATGTTCCGCCTTATTGCCGTGGCGGGGCTGCTGACGCAATTCGGCATTCAGGCGATTGTGAATATGGGCGTGGCGGTGAACCTGCTGCCCGCGAAGGGGATGACGCTGCCGTTTCTCTCTTACGGCGGTTCGTCGCTCATCGCCATGGCAGGCGGCATGGGCATGATGCTCGCCCTCACCCGCAAACGGTTTGGCACTCCGAAGAGCGATAAGGTGGTGGGGAGTGCACGGTATAATCAGTGAGTAGTGAGTCGTGCAGTAAGTATAGGCGATGTTGCGTTGACCGACGCGCTGTAGGCCGCTAATACGAAGGCATGAAAGCCCACTCACGACTCACGACTCACGACTCATCACCCACCGTTCTGCTCGCGGCAGGTGGCACGGGGGGGCATATTTTTCCGGCGGTGGCGCTGGCGGAGGTGCTGCGCGCGCGCGGGATGCGTGTGGAACTCGTCACCGACCATCGCTTCCACCACTACACGCGCGGAGTGGAGGGCGTGCTCGCCGAAATGCCGATTCACACGATTCGCGCGAGCGGACTTTCCGGCGGTATCCTCAAAAAAATTCTGAGCCTTGTCGGCATCGCGCTTGGGGTGGTGCAGGCGCTGGTGATTATCCGCCGGGTGAAGCCGGTGGCGGTGGTGGGTTTTGGCGGCTACCCCTCGCTGCCGACCATGCTGGCAGCGATTGCCCTTCATCGGCGCACGATTATCCATGAACAGAATTCGGTGCTCGGGCGCGTGAACCGCATGATCGCTGCGCGGGTGGATGTGGTGGCGACGACGTATAAAGAAACGCAGCGAATGCCCGTCTCGACACGCCGTGTTGTGGGCACGGGCAACCCGGTGCGCGCGGCCGTGCGTGCGGTGGCGGATGTGGCGTATCCCACACGCGCGGCGGATGATATGCTGCGCGTGATGGTGCTGGGCGGCAGCCAGGGCGCGAGCGTGTTTTCCGCCGTGCTGCCGGAGGCGATGGCGCTGCTGCCCGCAGATGTGCGGGCGCGGGTGCGGCTCGACCAGCAATGCCGCGCGGGGGAAATGGACGCGACGCGCGCGCGTTACGCCGAACTGAATATGCAGGTGGATCTCGCGCCGTTTTTCATCGACGTGGCCGCGCGGCTGGCGAGCGCGCATCTCATCATCACGCGCTCGGGCGCATCCACCGTGGCGGAGCTGATGGTGGTTGGTCGTCCGGCGCTGCTGGTGCCGCTGCCGAGTGCGATGGATAACCACCAGTATTTTAATGCCGAGGCCGTGGAAGATGCTGGCGCCGGCTGGGTGATGACGCAGGAGGCCTTTACTGCGCAGGCGCTCGCCGCCAAGATTGAAACGCTGATGCGCAACCCGCAACGCCTGGCCGATTGCGCCGCCGCGATGCGCACACTCGCCGCCCCCAACGCCGCTGAAAAGTTGGCGGATTTGGTGGTGGGGGACAAGTAGTATTCGGTATTCAGCATTCCGTATTCCGTGGGGATTTTTGCGCGTTTAACCCCAACTTACGCTTTTATTTTTCCTGAATACCGAATACGGAATAGAGAATACCCGCTTTTGAGGAACCTATGACCAAAACATTCCGCGCATTCACCCCCGGCAACCGCATTCCGCTCGATATGGGCACGTTGCATTTTGTCGGCATCGGCGGCATCGGCATGAGCGGCATCGCCGAAGTGTTGACGAACCTTGGCTACAAAGTGCAGGGCAGCGATATGGCGGATAGCTATACGCTCGACCGCCTGCGCAAAGCAGATGTGAAAATCATGATCGGCGAACACAAGGCCGAGAACGTGAAAGGCGCCGCCGCAGTAGTAATTTCAAGCGCCGTGAAACCGAACAACCCCGAAGTGGTGGAAGCGCGCGCACAGCGTATTCCAGTGGTGCGCCGGGCGGAAATGCTGGCCGAGCTGATGCGCCTGAAGGCCACGATTTCGGTGGCGGGTACGCATGGCAAAACGACGACGACCTCGCTGATCTCGACGCTGTTCATGGCGGCGGATAAGAAGCCGACGGTGATTAATGGCGGCATCATCAACGCCTATGGCACCAACGCGTTTTTGGGTGAAGGCGAGTGGATGGTGGTGGAGGCCGACGAGAGCGACGGCACGTTTATCCGCATCCCGAGCACGGTGGCGGTGGTAACGAATATCGACCCCGAACATCTCGACCATTACGGCAATTTTGAGGCGCTGAAGGCGGCCTTCCACCAGTTTGTGACGCAGCTGCCGTTCTATGGGTTTGCGGTGATGTGCATCGACCATCCGGAGGTTCAGGCGCTGATGGCGAAGGTGGTGGATCGGCGGATTATTTCCTACGGCACCAGCCCGCAGGCGGATGTGCGTGCGGTGAATATTCGCCAGCTGGGCAGCGGCCAGCAGTTTGATGTGGAACTCGCCGACCGCGTGAGTGGCGAGGTGCGCACGCTGAAAGACGTGGTGCTGCCGATGTTTGGCCTGCATAACATGCGCAACGCACTGGCGGCGATTGCGGTAGCGCGCGATTGCGGGATTGAGGACGCGGTGATTCTGCGCGGGCTGCGTGAGTTCGGCGGGGTGAAGCGGCGCTTTACGAAAACGGGTGAGGCGAACGGGGTGACCATCATCGACGATTACGGCCATCATCCGGTGGAGATTGCGGCGACGCTGCAAAGCGCGCGTCAGGCGGTGGAAGCGAGCGGTGGTCGGGTGATTGCGGTGGTGCAGCCCCATCGCTACACGCGCCTGCATAGTCTGTTCAACGAGTTCTGCACTTGCGTCGACAATGCCGATACGGTGCTTGTCGCGGATGTGTATACCGCAGGCGAGGAGCCGATCGAGGGTGCGAACCGCGATGCGCTGGTTGAGGGCATCCGCAGCCATGGGCATAAACATGTGATGGCGTTGCCCAGCGAAAAAGACCTCGCTTCGATGCTGGTGGAGCTGACGCAGCCGGGCGATTTTGTCATCTGCCTCGGTGCCGGAAGCATCAGCAAATGGGCAGGGAATTTGCCGTCGGAGCTGCTGGCACTGCAAGCGAAGAAGGCGAAGGAGCGTGCATAGCAATCTTCCAAAAGTGCGTGGGCAATACCGTTTTTTTGCACCGCTGGCGACGACCAACTGGTTCGGTGTCGGCGGCTCGGCCGAAGTGCTGTTTAAGCCCGAAGACACAGAGGACTTAGCATTCTTCCTTAAAAACAAGCCACCGGCGCAGCCGGTGATGGCGATTGGCGTGGGCAGTAACCTCATCGTGCGTGACGGGGGGATTGAGGGCATTGTGATTCGCCTCGGCCGCGGATTTAATTTCGCGACGATGGAGAAGGATAGCATTATTGCAGGCGCGGCGATGATGGATGTGCATCTCGCGCGGTTTGCAGCAGATGAAGGGCGTGCGGGGCTGGAGTTTCTCTCCGGCGTTCCGGGCACGGTGGGCGGCGCACTCGCGATGAATGCGGGCGCTTATGGCCGCGAGACGAAAGACGTGCTCATCAAGGCCGAGGCGGTGACGCAAGAGGGTGAAATCGTGATGCTCTCGGTAGAGGAAATGAATTATAGCTACCGTAAATACGCTGGCCCCGAGGGCCTGATTTTTACCCGCGCCTGGTTTGAGACGGTGGAGGACGACCCGGAAGTGATCCACGCGCGCATGGGCGAAATTCAGTCGCGGCGCGAGGCCACGCAGCCCATTCGCGAGCGCACGGGGGGCAGCACCTTCAAGAACCCCGAAGGCCATAAGGCGTGGGAGCTGATCGACGCGGCGGGTTGCCGTGGGTTGACCATCGGCGGCGCGCAGATGAGCCCGCTGCACTGTAATTTTATGGTCAATATCGGCGGCGCAACGGCGGCCGACCTTGAAGCGCTGGGCGACGAGGTGATTGCCCGCGTGAAAGCCCATTGCGGCATCGAGTTGCAGTGGGAAATCAAGCGGGTGGGGCGGAAGGAATAAACAGCGGTCACTGGTTACTATCCCATTGCATCGCGCGGGCAGTTACGCTAATGTTTCCGTAACAAAAAAATCCATCGTATCGGCAGCTTATCGAACACATCATTTGTGAAGGATTACGCGCGCATGCATGTTGCCGTTTTAAAAGGGGGAATGTCCGCCGAACGCGAAGTGTCGCTGACCAGCGGCGCGGCGGTGGAAAAAGCACTGCTGGCGCTTGGCCATAGTGTCGTTGCCATCGATGTTTCCAAAAACCTCGCTGCCGACCTTGCACATGCCGCACCGGATGTGGCGTTCAACGCGCTCCATGGCCGCTACGGCGAAGATGGCTGCGTGCAGGGCGTGCTCGAAATTCTGGGCATTCCTTATACCCATTCCGGCGTGCTTGCCTCGGCGATGGCGATGGATAAACCGACCGCGAAAAAACTGTTTTCGCTCGCAGGACTCCACTGCGCGCTGGGCGTGGTGGCGCATAAGGACGAGGTGATTGGGCGGGATGTGATCGCGCGGCCCTATGTGGTGAAGCCTGCCAACGAAGGCTCGAGTGTCGGCGTAAAATTGGTGTTCGCGAACGATAATTTTTTCTTCACCAAAGAAAACTGGCCGTATGGCGATACGGTGATGGTGGAGCAATATATCCCCGGCCGCGAACTGACGGTGGCCGTGCTCGACGGCGTGGCCCTCGGCGTGACGGAGATCACCACCAAGTCGGGTTTCTATGACTACGACAATAAATATACCGACGGTGGAAGCACGCATATCTGCCCCGCGCCGCTGCCCCCCGCGAAGTACGACGAAGTGATGGCAATGGCGGTGACGGCGCATAACGCACTGGGTTGCCGCAGCCTCAGCCGTTCGGATTTCCGCTACGACGAAAACGGCGATGGCAAATTCTACATCCTCGAAACGAACACCCAGCCTGGGATGACGCCGCTTTCGCTCTCGCCGGAACTCGCGGCGCATGCGGGTATTCCGTTTAACGAACTGGTGGCAAAAATTCTGGCTAGTGCGAGGCTCGATTAATGGCACGCCGCGCAAAAGTAAAAGTTCGCAAATCCGCGGTCACTCGGGCCGAGGCAGCGGCGGAGTTTAGTCGTAATAAAGTGCGGCAGCGGCGCAAGCAAAACCATCGGCGCGTGCTGATGGTGGGGGCAGGTGCACTGACCCTCTATCTCGCGGTGGGCAGCTGGTGGATGGTCTATACCGGCGCGGCGTCGCGCTGGGCGGAGGCGACCAACGCGCGCTTCTGGAATATGACGGCGGGCATGGGCTTTACGCTCGATCAGGTGGAGCTCGCGGGGCGCAAACATGCCGACGCAGCAGAAGTGAAGCAGGCGCTTGCCATTACCCAAGGCGCGCCGATTCTGGCGCTATCGCTCGCTGAAATGAAGGCGCGGCTCGAAGCGATTCCTGAAATTAAAACGGCGACGATTGGCCGCGCGTTGCCGGGTACACTCAAGGTGTATGTCACCGAGCGCAGGCCGGCGGCGCTGTGGCAATCAGCGGGGGATGTGCGGCTCATCGACCGCGATGGTGTGGTGCTCGACCGCACTAAATATCGCGAGAAAATGACACTGCCGATTGTGGTGGGTGCCGACGCACCAAAGCATATGGACGAATTGCTTGCGCTGATGGAAGCGGTGCCGAGCCTTAAACCGGATGTGGTGGCGGCGGTGCGCGTGGGCGGGCGGCGCTGGAATATCCAGCTCGCACGCGACATTACGGTGATGCTGCCAGAAGACGCGCCAGAAAAAGCATGGCAGCGCTTCGCCGCGCTTGTGAACGAAAAAGCGCTGCTCGCCAAAGCGATTCGCAGCGTGGATATGCGCCTTGCCGATAGGGTCTTTATTTTACCGATTGATGAGGATAAACCATCAGTGACGCTGACCAGCGCAACCGGAAAAGAAGTGTAATGATGATGAAACGCAACGCGCAACCGACCCGCCACGGCCCCATCGCAGTGCTCGATATCGGCACCACCAAAGTGGTGTGCCTGATTGCAGAGGTGGCGGAGGACGGCGCGTTCTCGGTCGTCGGTGTGGGGCATCAGCTCGCACGCGGTATTAAATCCGGCATCATTACGGATGTGTCGGAGGCGGGAACGTCGATCACCGCCGCGGTGCATGCGGCTGAGCAAATGGCAGGCGTAACGGTGGAAGATGTGATCGTCAGTGTCAACGGAAGCAATCTCAAATCGCGCCATGTGTCGGTGGAGCTCGACGTGCTCGCGGATGGCGTGAGCGATCAGGACAT
>JBIIEL010000003.1:0-105184 GCA_044237845.1 Rickettsiales bacterium
AAGGCTGCGCAAGTTTGCGGGGCCCGGATGCGGCGGTGCTGCATTGTTTTCCGGCGCATTACACGCTGGATGGTACGCGTGGACTCAAGGATCCGCGCGGCATGATTGGCAAAAAACTCGGCGCGGAATTGCAGGTCATCACCGCGCGCGAGCAGTATCTCAGCAATCTCGGCGCGTGCATCGCGCGCTCGCATCTCAACATCCAAGACTATGTGCTCGCACCGCACGCCAGCGCGCTTTCTGTGCTCGAGAAAGACGAGATGGATCTCGGCGTAACGCTCATCGACATGGGCGGCGGGGTGACGAGTTTCGCCGTATTTGTGGGGGGACGAAATGTCTATTCGGACTCGATCCCCATCGGTGGCAATCATGTGACCAACGACATTGCACAGGGGCTTTCCACCTCGCTGCACCACGCGGAACGCCTTAAAACTTTGCATGGCAGCGCTGTCAATTCGGTGAAGGATTCCGAGGTGATGATCGACGTGCCGCAACTTGGCGAGCGCGAGGATGACGATGAGCCGACCACCATGCCGCGCGCGATGCTGGTTGGCGTGATTCGCCCACGCATGGAAGAAATTTTCGAGATGATTCGCAGCAAACTCGAAGCGAGCGGCATGGATAAAATCGCTGGTCGCCGTTGCGTGATTACCGGCGGTGCGAGCCAGATGCTCGGCGTGGGTGATCTCGCGGCGCGCATGCTCGGCAAACAAGTGCGCAAAGGCAAGCCGATGCCGATCCCCGGCCTTGCGGAGGCCGTTTCTGGCCCTGCGTTTGCGAGCGTGATCGGTATGCTGCACTATACGAGGCACCGCACGTGGGAGGACGAGATTCTTACCGCCTCCGCTGCGCGCCGTGGTTGGCTACCTGAGCGGTTGATGAACTGGCTCAAGGAGAATTTTTAGTAACTTCGCGTTGATCTGCTGATCAGCGCTGCGCGCAGCTCCGCTGGCTCATGGCTGGCTCACTCAGCGCGCTTTTGGGGTGCTGACGACACTGATTTTTGCATATTTATCGGCTGTCGTAGAAAATCTGTGAATCGCTGCATCTTTTTTGCAACTAACGCTTTACTTCGTGCCAGCCACTACATATAGTGTCACAAAACAGCGGCATACCGCAACATACACTCCGGCAAGTACTTGTTTTTGCAATTGTCCGCGCATGCGGCATCCACGGAGGCTCTATGACCATTAATCTTCACCTTCCCACCCATATTGACACGCTGCGCCCAAAAATTACCGTCGTTGGCGTCGGCGGCGCGGGTGGAAACGCAGTCAACAACATGATTGCCGCCAACCTTGAAGGGGTCGATTTTGTCATCGCCAACACGGATGCACAGGCGCTTGAAAGCGCACAGACGGATCGGATTATTCAACTCGGTGTGAACGTCACGCGCGGCCTCGGCGCGGGCGCGAAACCGCAAGTTGGCCTCGCTGCAGCAGAAGAAGCACAAGACGAAATCGCGGATTATATCCACGGCTCGAACATGGTGTTCATCACCGCGGGCATGGGTGGCGGCACCGGCACTGGCGCGGCGCCTGTCATCGCGCGCCTCGCGAAAGAGCAAGGCATGCTGACGGTGGGTGTAGTAACAAAACCGTTCCAGTTCGAGGGCGCGCACCGCATGAAACTGGCAGAAGCCGGGATTCGTGAGCTGCAACAATATGTCGACACACTCATCGTGGTGCCGAACCAGAATCTGTTTCGCATCGCCAACGAAAAAACCACCTTCGCCGAGGCGTTCCGCCTGGCCGACGAAGTTCTCCATTCCGGCGTGCGCGGCGTGACCGACCTCATCGTGAAGCCTGGTCTTGTGAATCTCGACTTCGCAGATATCCGCGCGGTGATGAGCGAAATGGGCAAGGCAATGATGGGCACCGGCGAAGCGACCGGCGACCAGCGCGCCTCGCAAGCGGCGGAAGCAGCTATCAGCAACCCGCTGCTCGATGATGTGTCGCTCAAGGGCGCGCGTGCCGTGCTGATCAACATCACCGGCGGCGCGGATATGTCGCTGTTCGAAGTGGACGAAGCGGTGAACCGCGTGCGCGACGAAGTCGATCCGGATGCGAATATTATTTTCGGCTCCACCTTCTCCGATGCCATGGAAGGCCGTATGCGGATTTCCGTGGTCGCTACCGGTATTGATGCCGGGGAAATGACCCAGCGTCCACCGCAGGAAATGAGCATGATGCCAAAGCCACGCACACCGATGGGTGGTGGCAACCATTTTGGCGCGCCACGCACCACTGCACCGGCGACGGCGTCGCAGCCCTCGCGTGAGCGCACGGCGGCAGAAATTGTGCGTCAGGCGGGCGCACCATCTGCCACCGCCAGCCAGGCGGCAACGCAACCGCGTACCGCTGCACCAGCGACGACCCCCACCATCCGCGTGGTGGATGAGGATGCCGAGGCCGAGCGCGAGCAGCAAAAAGCATGGCAACAGGCTGCTGAGGCTGCAGCTGCCGTGCAACGTGAGCAGGCGATGAAAATGGCCGCCGCGGCGGTTGCAGCAACGGCTGCTCCGGCGACGGAAGACGCGGGCCCATTGTTCGTGAGCCCGCGTGCCGAAGCACCGCAACAGCGCACGCTGTTCACCGCGATGGAGCCAGAAGCAACGGACGAAGACGCGGAAGAAACCACCAGTTCAGGCGGCGGGCTGTTCAACCGTCTCGCCAATGTTGGCCGCAGCATTGCGGGCTCGGCACAGCGTCCTGCCTCGCAAAGCACGCGCACAGCAGCGGCGACTGCCACAGCAGAGCGCAAGCTCGAGGTGCATGAGACCATGCCTCGCGCAGGGGATGAGGAGGAGATGTATGACATCCCCGCCTTCCTACGCCGCCAAGCAAACTAGTTTTTTTGAAGGGGGCTCTTTGCCCCCTTCGCTTCGCTGACCCCCGCCGCAAGCGGCTCGCGCCATAAAGCGCTACGCACGATAATCACTAGCGTGGTTCTGCGCCCAGGCGCTCCTAGCATCTCGCGCGTTTTGACGCAAACGTGGCGTGGGTAGCTTGGGCGATTGTCACACAAACGTCATCAAACCGTCACAAAACTGTCATCTTACGGTGCTAGCCTGATTCCACGTTCATGGAAAAGGATGCAGGTTATGACGAAGCCAAAAATACTGATTGTTGAGAGAAATAAGGGTATCCAAAAAAAATACTTAGAAGATTTGGAGAGCTATGCGGATGTAGTTCTCGTTGACTCTGTCGAAGATGCCAAGAATGCATTCAAGCAGCATCAGGATCTCAAATTGATCGTTGCGGATAGCTTTGCAATGCAATTCTCAGAAGGTGCTAAGGAAACGCCCGACTTGCTGAACGAATTCAGGGCTAGTGGATTTGCAGGTCCTCTCATTAAAACGCTCTACAGTCGTGAGGAGCTTCAGCATGAGCAATTCTTACAATCCTATCGGGGTAGTAATAAATGCGGTTATTTAACTGTGGTAGGCGGAGAGAGCTTGACACATTTGGTAAAAAGAATGCTGCCCGGTATTACAAAAGAGGCAGTAGCAGATAGAGAAGACTCCGCTAAGTTTTTTACGCATCTCGCTGAATTCAAAGGCGATACGCTACGCCGTGTAAACGCAATGATAGAAGAGCGTATTGACCAAGTGCATGCGCCAGCTAAAATAATGAGGTTCCGAAGGAATTTTCAGAAAAAGATATTGCAGCTTACGGAAAATCAGGACTTCATCCGTGGCGGAGACCCTGACTATATTCAGGATGCCATTGCGAAAGCCAAAGACATCGTGATTGATTTGAAATTGGCGCAACAGACCTATGGGATTGAGTTCGAATCTCAGCCAAAAACTACGATTTCTGAGCCGAAAGAGGCCATTCAGGATAAGCTGAATGAGTTGGAGCAAGAAGCCAAAGTGCTTTTGGGCCGCTAGACGGACAAAGCTACGTTTAGCCGGCAGCCTGCAGGGCTGTAACAAACCGTTACAAAGCGTGAATTGTGCGTGATGGCGGGTGAGGGTAGGTTGCGAGGTAGACAAGACCCCCTAGGGTCTACCACGTAAAACCAAGGAAAAACCATGCCAAACCGCAGCCACGAAAATGAACCCCAATACCAGCATACCGTCGCGGCGGAAGTCAGCTGCGTAGGCGTCTCGCTGCATAGCGGCGATATGGTGAACATGGTCATCCGCCCCAGCCAGCCACATACCGGTATTACGTTCGTGCGTACGGATATCGACGCGGCGCAGGCCGTGGTACCCGCAACCTATGACGCGGTGGTCGAGACCACGCTCGGTACCACCATCGCCAACAAACATGGCGTGACGGTTTCGACGATTGAGCATGTGATGGCGGCGCTGTGGGGCGCGGGGATTGACAATGCGCGCATTGAACTGAATGGTCCTGAAGTGCCGATTATGGATGGCTCAAGTGAGCCGTTTGTGTTCCTGCTCGAATGCGCCGGCCGCGTGCAGCAACGCGCGCTGAAACGCGTGGTGGAAGTGCTGCGCGAAGTGACGGTGGAAGAGGGCGCCTCGCGTGCGACGCTGACCCCGCAGGACGGGTTCTCGCTCGCGGTGGAGATCGCGTTCAACCATAAACTCATTGCCACGCAAAAAGCGGAATATGATTTCACGGAGACGAGCTTCAAGCAATCGCTGGCGCGTGCCCGCACCTTCGGTTTCGCGCGTGATGTTGAGAAAATGCGCAGCATGGGCCTCGCGCTCGGCGGCTCGCTGCATAACGCGATTGTGATCGGCGAGGACGAGATCATCAACGAAGGCGGCCTGCGCTATGCGGATGAGTTCGTGCGCCATAAAGCGCTCGACTGCGTGGGGGATTATTTCCTCGCGGGTGCGGCGATCAAAGGCGCGGTGGCAACTACCCGCCCCGGCCACGGCATCAACAACAAGCTGCTGCGCGCCTTGTTTGCCGACCCGGCGAACTACCGCATCGTTGGCGACACCGAGGCCGATGTGCCGATGACCGTCGAGCGCCCGGAATATAGCCACGCGCTTGTAGGTTAGGTTCCCTTTTACTTATTACACCGCCCATACGGCACATTGCTGCCGGGGATTTTGGTCATGTGCAGCCCGGTGCTGGTGAAGCCTGCCCGGAAATAAAAACGCTGTGCACGGTGGTTGTCGGCATAGACATCGAGCCCCATGAGGTCGGCTTTCTCGGCCAGCGCTTTTTTCTCTAGCCAGGCAAGGAGTTTCTCGCCAACCTTTCGGTTGCGATGCGCCGGGTGCACCACGAAATTATCAATATCCATCTGCATGCCACACCAGAAGCGTGGCCAGAGCCAGAAGCCGCTTAGTCCAACCATCTCGGTGCCTGAGAACGCGGCGACCACGCGGTAGCCCAGCGGCATCATCGTGTTCAGGCGGCGGGTGAAAACAGGCTTGGTGATGCTGGGGTTGAGAACAGAAATCAGCGGGAAAATCGTGGTAAACTCCGTGCGTTTCAGCTCGCGGAGGGTGATTTTCGGGCGGGCGGTGGATTTAGCTGTGGGCATGAGGCCTTATAGCGCGCGAGGGCATTGCGCGCAAGCGCGCCGCTGCTATAAAGGAGCCATGAAACCCATCGCTTCTTCCTGTGTTCGACCGATGCTCCGCGCTGCGTGCGTGGCGTTGCTGCTCAGCCTTGCCGCCTGTGGTGACGGGGAGGAAGAGGACGCGCCGGTCGACATCAGCGCCACCATCGATGTGCTCTACGACAAAGCCATGGCCAACTTCAACGAGCGTAAATACAAACTTGCGGTGGAAGATTTCGAGGCGGTAGAACGCGAATACCCTACCTCGGAATGGGCAGCACGGGCGCAGGTGATGGCCGGATATTCTGCCTATCGCGGCGGCCAGTTCGATGACGCGATCAGTATTCTCGACCGCTTTACCAAGCTGCACCCCACGCATAGCAGCACCCCTTATGCCTATTATCTGATGGCGCTTTCCTACTACACGCAAATCTCGGATGTGGGGCGCGACCAGAAAAAAACCGAGGAAGCGCGCGCCGCATTGCAGGATGTGATCGCGCGGTATCCGGATTCCGACTACGCGCGAGATGCCAAGCTGAAGTTCGATCTCACCAGCGATCACCTCGCGGGTAAGGAGATGGAAGTCGGCCGCTATTACCTCAAGCGGCAGGATTATGGCGCGGCTCTCAACCGCTTCAAATATGTGATCGACCATTACCAGACGACGAGCCACACACCGGAAGCGTTGCACCGGCTGGTGGAGTGCCATCTGCGCCTCGGCGTGGTCGAGGAGGCGAAGAAATACGCCGCCGTGCTGGGCTATAACCATCCGGGATCGGACTGGTATAAATACAGCTACGAGATGATGCAGGGGAATCTCTCGCCAGAAGAAAAAAAGAGCGTGTTCGATAAGTATTTGAAGCTGAAGTAACCCGATGCTGACGCAACTTTCCATCCAGAATATTCTGCTCATCAAGGCCTGCGAGATTGAGTTTACGCGCGGCCTCAACGTGCTGACGGGCGAAACGGGCGCGGGCAAATCCATTCTGCTCGACGCGCTCGGGCTGGTGCTGGGTGAGCGCAGCGAGGCTGGGCTGGTGCGCGCAGGTGCGGCGAATGCCAGTGTGGCGGCGGAGTTTGAGATTGAAGGAAATAAAAATGTTACGGCGCTACTCGCCGAACTTGAAATTGCCTCAAGCGGCACGCTCGTGATTCGCCGCACGCTCTCCGCCGATGGTAAAAGCCGCGCGTTCGTGAACGATGTGAGCGTGACGGTGACGACGCTGAAAAAGCTCGGCGAGCTGCTGATTGCGCGACACGGACAGCACGACCAGCGCGGCCTGCTCGATAGTAAAACCCACCGTGCGCTGCTTGATGGGTTTGGTGGCCACACTGCGCTCGTTAGCAAAACGGCGAACGCATTTCGTGCGTATAAGGATGCATCCGCCGCGATGGAAACATTACTCGCCGATGCCGCGAACGCAGCGCGTGAGGCGCAGTGGCTGAAGGATACGGCAGCAGAACTTTCCGCGCTCGATCCGCAAGAGGGCGAGGAAGAATCGCTTACCGCATTGCGCAAGCGCGCCAATGACGCCAAGGCGGCGAATGCCTCGCTGAAGGAAGCACTGGCGCTGCTCACGGAATCCGGCGGGGTGGCGCTGAATCTGCGGCAGGCGGCGAAGCTGCTCGCCAAAACGCCATTGGTGGAAGAGGCGCTCACCGCCGCGCTCGAACGTGCGGAGGCAGAGGTGGAAGAGGTGAGCGTCGCGCTTGAGAAGCTGCTCGCCGATGCCGATATCGACCCGCGCGAGATCGAGCGGGCGGAAGACCGGCTGCATGCAATGCGCAGCGCGGCGCGAAAATATAATGTGGCGGTGGCGCTGCTGCCGGGTTTGCGCGCGGAATCGGAAGCGAAACTGAAAACGCTGACCAACCTCGAAGCCGAAAAAGCACGTGCCGTGCAGGCATTAGAGAAAGCAGAGAATGCGTATCGTGAGGCATCGGCGGCGCTTTATGAGGCGCGTGAGAAATCTTCAGAAAAACTGACGAAGTCAGTCGTGAAAGAACTCAAGCCGCTGAAGATGGCAACGACCGAGCTGCGCGTGGTGCAGAGTGAATTGCCGCCGCAAAGCTGGGGTGAGGCCGGTATGCATCAGGTGCAGTTTGAAGTGGCGACCAACGCGGGCATGCCGTTCGGTGCGCTGGCCAAAGTGGCATCCGGCGGTGAACTGTCGCGTCTACTGCTCGCGATGAAAGTCTGCCTGCGCGACGGCGACGCGGTGACCGCGATTTTCGATGAGATCGATGCGGGCACGGGCGGCGCAGTGGCTGAAGCCATCGGCTTGCGCCTCAAGAAGCTCGCAGAGGATTCGCAGGTGCTAGTGGTAACGCATCTGCCGCAGGTGGCGGCGCTGGCGAGCCATCACCTCTACATCACCAAAGGCGGCACGAAGGAAGTGACGACGAACGTGAAGCTGCTCAGTGCCAGCGAGCGCAAAGAGGAGCTGGCGCGGATGCTCTCCGGCGCGACCATCACCGACGAAGCCCGTAAAACCGCCGCCAAACTGCTTCAGGGGGCGGCGTGATTTCACTTCTTACTTCGGATGACCTTGCTGCGTGGAAAGAAATCCGTTTGGAATCTTTGGAGCATTGCCCAACGGCATTTCTTGAAACGCCGGAACATTTTCTGGCCAAAACGGATGAGCAACATTTCGCGCGGTTTAAGAGCAACGATATTTTGGGCTTCAAAGACGCACAGGGCGCGCTGCTAGGGACAGTTGGGTTTTATGTGGAGTTAGAAGAAAGAATGCAGCATCGCGGCCAATTATGGGCGGTCTATGTGCGGCCGCCGCATCGCGGAAAAGGCATCGCCAGTACATTGATGGAGGCCGTTATGGCGCACGCAAAAACCAAAGTATCGCAGGTGCATTTATCCGTGGAAACAGAGAATCACGGAGCTATCGCACTCTACAAAAAACATGGCTTTACTCTCTATGGAACAGAGCCGAAAGCCGTGTGCGTCAACGGCAAATATTACGACGACCACCTCATGGTTCGGATATTTTAGGTGATGCTATGAACAATCCGTTGATGGTATCGAAAGGCGACGCGGAACAAGAGATTGCCACGCTGAGCGAGCAGATTCGCGCGCATGATGTGCGTTATTACCAAAACGATGCACCGAGTATTTCCGATGCCGAGTATGACGCACTGCGTGCGCGGCTGGAATTTTTAGAAAAGCAATTTCCTGAGCTAGTCCGCGCGGATAGCCCGACGCAGAAAGTCGGCGCCGCTCCGGCGGAGACGTTCAGTAAAGTGCGGCATTCCGTGCCGATGCTCTCGCTCGCCAATGCGTTTGACGAGGATGGTATTCGTGAATTCATTGCGCGCATTCGGCGATTTCTAGATTTGTCAGAAACGGCACCTCTTGAGCTGATATGTGAACCAAAGATTGATGGCCTATCATTCTCGGCAAGATATGAAGATGGAAAACTAAAGCAAGCGGCAACGCGTGGTGATGGCGAGGTTGGTGAAGATATAACCGCTAATATTAAAACACTAAAGGGCTTCCCACATGTGCTTAAAGGAACGCCTCCTCGCATATTAGAAGTGCGCGGTGAAATTTACATAAGTAAAAATAATTTTTTATTGCTGAATAGTGCACGAGAAAAAGCAGGAGAAACACTATTTGCTAATCCACGCAATGCTGCAGCAGGTTCGTTACGTCAATTAGATTACAAAGTTACCGCTAGCCGAAAGCTCAGTTATTTCGTCTATGGCTGGGGAGAAGTGAGCAATGATTTCGCGCTGGGTAACAGCCATTTAGAAGTAATTAAACGCTTGGGTTTTGAGTATGGCCTGCGAATTTTCTCATTAATGGGAGATGGAGGCGTGCATTTAATGCGTACTAGCGAGTTTGGGGAGCTTTTGAAATATGCGCGCCAGATGCAGGAGCGTCGTCCAGAACTCGAAACAGAAATCGATGGGTTGGTCTATAAAGTTGATGACCTCGATTACCAACGTCGTCTAGGACAAGTCGCACGTGCGCCGCGCTGGGCGATTGCGCATAAATTCCCCGCAGAGCAAGCGATCACCACGGTGGAGGCGATTGATATTCAGGTGGGCCGCACGGGCGCGCTTACGCCGGTCGCGCGGCTTACGCCGGTGAATGTCGGCGGGGTGATGGTGAGCAACGCGACGCTGCATAACGAAGACGAAATCGCGCGCAAGGATGTGCGCGTGGGGGATCGCGTGGTGATTCAGCGCGCGGGGGATGTGATTCCGCAGGTGGTTTCAGTCGCCAGTCACCAGTCGTCAGTAGCCAGTGAGAAAGAAAGAAGTGAGCCGTATATTTTTCCGACGACTTGCCCGGTGTGCGGTGCGCATGCGGTGCGCGAGGAGGGCGAGGCGGTGCGTCGCTGCACGGGCGGCATGACCTGCAACGCGCAGGCAGTGGAGCGGCTGAAACATTTCGCCAGCCGCGATGCGCTCAATATCGACGGGCTGGGCGACAAACAGATCGAGGCGTTTTTTGCCGAGGGGTTGATCGCGACGCTGGCGGATATTTTTACGCTTGAGGCGCGCGATGGTGAGAGCCTGACGCGCATCAAGAACCGTGAAGGCTGGGGCGAAAAATCGGCGACGAATTTGTTCGCGAGCATTGCGAAGGCGCGTGAGGTGAGCCTCGCACGGTTTATCTATGCGCTTGGCATCCGCCATATCGGCGAGGGGACGGGCAAGCTGCTCGCCAAACATTACGGCACGGTAGAGGCGTGGGTGAGCGCCATGCAGCGGCCGGAGATGGGCGAAGAATTGCTCGCGATTGACGGCGTCGGTAACAAGGTGGTGAGCGCGCTCCGCGAATTTTTTGCCGAGCCGCATAACGTGCAGCAGCTTGATGCGTTGCTGGCATTTCTGACCGTGGAGTTGTATCAGCCCCCGGCAGCAAGCCAGTCACCCGTCGCAGGAAAAACCGTGGTGTTTACGGGCACGCTCGCGCGTATCGGCCGCAAGGAGGCGAAGGCGCGCGCGGAAGCACTCGGCGCGAAAGTGGCATCGAGCGTGTCAAAGAAAACGGATTATGTGATTGCGGGCGAAGATGCCGGCAGCAAGCTGAAAGACGCTGAGGCGCTAGGTATAGCCGTGCTGAGTGAAGACGAATGGCTGGCGATGATTGGAGATTAATTACGCGTTTTATACCGCTCTATCCCCCTTGCAATCGGCAGCAGGGGTGATAAAGTCCCTACTCACTTTAAATATAGCGGATACATTCAAAATGCGGGAGGAAATGTGCAAAGCGCTCAACCTAAACGAACAGAAAACAGCATGAGCGAAGGGCTCAACTTCACGCTGCCGGAAACGCACGCCATGCTGCGCGACACCGTGCGCAAATTTGCGGATGGCGAGATTGCGCCGGTTGTGCGTGAGTTGGATAAGCACGAGAAATTCTCGGAAGATCTGACGCGTAAAATGGGGCAGATGGGCTTGTTTGGCATCGTGCTGCCAGAGAATTACGGTGGGCAGGGCATGGATTACCTTGCTTACGCCATTGCGTGCGAGGAAATCGCGCGGGTGGATGGCTCGCAGGCGGCGACGATCACCGCGCATAACTCGCTCGGTATTGGCCCGCTTTATTATTTCGGCACCGAGGCGCAGAAGAAAAAATACCTGCCGCAGCTCTGCACGGGTGAGAAACTCTGGGCGTTCGGGCTGACGGAGCCGGGCGCCGGGTCGGACTCGCGCGGGAGCAAAACCACCGCGACCAAGGTCGATGGCGGCTGGAAAATCAATGGCGCAAAAATCTTCATCACCAACGGTAATCACATGAATGCGGGGGTGACCGTGCAAGCGGTGACCGGCAGTAAAGGCGAGGGGAAGCCTGAGCTTTCCTGCTTCATTGTGGAGGCGGGCACCAAGGGCTTCAGCGCGAAATCCATGCATGGAAAATTGATGTGGCGCTCGTCGGATACGACGGAGCTCTATTTCGACGACGTGTTCGTGCCGGACGAAAACATCCTCGGCAAACAGGGCGACGGCAGCAAGCAAATGCTCGCGACGCTGGATCGCGGCAAAATCGGCATCGCGGCGATGGGCGTGGGTTGTGCGCAGGGCGCGTATGAAAAAGCGTTGGCTTACGCCAAAGAGCGCCGCCAGTTCGGCCAGCCGATCGCGCATTTCCAGTCAATCGCGTTTGCGCTGGCGGATATGCATATGAAAATTGAGCTCGCGCGGCATTATCTCTATAAGGTGTGCTGGATGGCGGATAACCACATGCCCTTCACCAAAGAAGGCGCGATGGCGAAGCTCTACGCCTCGGAAGTGGCGGGCGAGGTGAGCGATATGGCGGTGCAAATCCACGGCGGTTATGGGCTGGTGGAGGAGTATGACGTGGCGCGCTTCTGGCGCGATCACCGCCTGCTGCGCATCGGCGAGGGCACGTCGGAAATTCAACGGCTGATTATCTCGCGCGCGATTGGTTGCGCGGAGTAATCGTTGGTTAAACCAACTTAAGGGTGCTTAAAAAATGAGCAAAGCTGCCGTAAAAATGACTGAAAACAGCGCCGAGAAAAACGCGAGCTATCACCAGCAACTCGCCAGTGAACTGGCGGAGCGTTTGGCGAAAGTGGCCGAAGGTGGCGGTGCGAAGGCGGTGGAGCGTCACCATTCGCGCGGCAAGTTGCTGCCGCGTGAGCGCATCGCGCGGGTGCTGGATGCGGGCTCGCCGTTCTTGGAGCTTTCCGCGCTCGCCGCGTGGGGTATGTATGAGGAAGAGGGCGGCGTGCCGAGCGCGGGCGTCGTTACCGGCATTGGTCGCGTGCATGGGCATGAATGCATGTTCGTGGCGAATGATGCGACGGTGAAAGGCGGCACCTATTTTCCGCTGACGGTGAAGAAACATCTACGCGCGCAGGAGATTGCGACGCAGAACCGCTTGCCGTGCATTTACCTGGTGGATTCCGGCGGTGCATTTTTGCCGATGCAGGATGAAGTCTTCCCGGATCGTGACCATTTTGGCCGTATTTTCTTCAACCAGGCGCGCATGTCGGCGGCCGGAATTCCGCAGATCGCTGCGGTGCTTGGCTCCTGCACCGCAGGCGGCGCCTATGTACCCGCGATGTGCGACGAGAGCGTTATCGTCAAAGGCAACGGCACGATTTTCCTCGCGGGCCCGCCGCTGGTGAAAGCTGCAACGGGGGAAGATGTGACGGCGGAGGATCTCGGCGGTGCGGAGGTGCACACGGCGCAATCCGGCGTGGCGGATCATTACGCTGCGAACGAGGAAGAAGCGCTCGCCACCGTGCGCGATATTGTCGCGAACCTGAACTGGAAAACGGCGGCGCTGCGCAACACCAAACCCTACGAAGAACCGCGCCACCCGGCGGAGGAGATTTACGGCATTTTGCCGATGGAATCGACCCGCGTGCCGTTCGATGTGCGCGAGATCATCACCCGGTTGGTGGATGGCTCGCAGTTCCACGAATTCAAGCGCCGTTACGGCACCTCCATCGTCTGCGGCTTCGCGGCGATTCATGGCTCGCCGGTGGGGATTGTGGCGAATAACGGGATTTTATTTTCGGAATCCGCGATCAAGGCGACGCATTTTATTGAGCTCTGCGCGCAGCGGAAAATTCCGCTCGTGTTCCTGCAAAACATCACCGGCTTTATGGTTGGAAAAAAATATGAGGCCGAGGGCATTGCCCGCCACGGCGCGAAAATGGTGATGGCGGTGAGCAACGCACAAGTGCCGAAATTCACGGTCGTCATCGGCGGCTCGTTCGGCGCGGGGAATTACGGCATGTGCGGCCGCGCGTTTGACCCGCGTTTTATGTGGATGTGGCCGAACGCGAAAATCTCCGTCATGGGCGGTGAGCAGGCGGCAGACGTGCTGGCGCGCGTGAAGGCGGATGCGACACCGAAAGAGGTGGAAGCCAACCGCAAACGCATCCTCGAAAAATACGCGACGGAAAGCAGCGCCTACTACTCCACCGCGCGGCTGTGGGACGACGGAATTATTGACCCCGCAACGACGCGCGACGTGCTTGGCCTTGCCATCGCCGCGAGCCTCAACGCGCCGATTGAGGATACAAAATTCGGCGTGTTCAGGATGTAACGATGACGGATTTCTCGCTTCTCACCCTCACGATTGATGCGCGCGGCGTGGCGTATGTCACGCTCAACCGCCCGGAAATTCATAACGCGTTCGACGATGCGCTGATCGCGGAAACCACCCGCGCTTTCGCGGCGATTGACGCCAAACCGGCGGTGCGTGTGGCGGTTCTGGCGGGCAATGGCAAATCCTTCTGCGCGGGCGGTGATATCAACTGGATGCGCAAGATGAAAGCCTATAGCCGCGCGGAAAACGTGGCGGATAGCGCCAAGCTTGAGGTGATGTTTGCACAAGTGGCGGGGCTCACGAAACCACTCATCGGCGTGGTGCATGGCAATGCGATGGGCGGTGGCGCTGGGCTTGCCGCGTCGTGCGATTTCGTCATCGCGGAAGAGAGCACCAAATTTGGATTCACCGAAACGCGCCTTGGCATCGCGCCGAGCGTGATTTCACCTTATGTGATTGAGAAAATCGGCCTCTCTTACGCTCGGGCGTATTTCCTCTCCGGCGCGGTGTTCTCGGCGGATATCGCGAAGGAAATGCATCTTGTGCATCGGATTGTTCCTGCGGCGGAACTTCAGGCGACAACAGAAGAAACCGTGCAGGAATTTTTGCGTGCTGCACCGGGCGCCGCTGCGCGCACCAAGGCGCTGGTGGCCACGGTTGCGAGTTTGTCGCGCGACAAGAACGCGCGTGCCGCGATTCGTGAGTTCACGATTGAAACGATTGCGGATTTACGCGTCGGCGATGAAGGGCAGGAGGGCATGGATGCGCTGCTCACCAAACGCAAACCGAAATGGACGGTGGCATGAAAAAAATCACCCGCTTACTAATTGCTAACCGTGGCGAAATCGCCTGCCGTATTGTGGCAACCTGCCGCGCGATGGGTATTGAAACCGTGACGCTATTCGCCGAGAATGACCGCGATCTGCCGCATGCCTATGCGGGGGATTTCTCGGTAGCGCTTGAGGGGAAAGGCCTTGCGGAGACCTATCTCAACATCGAAAAAATTATCGCCGCCGCCAAGGCCAGCGGCGCGAATGCGATCCACCCCGGCTATGGGTTTCTCTCGGAGAATGCGAAGTTCGCCGAGGCGGTAACAAAAGCAGGGCTGATTTTCGTGGGCCCGCCCGCCAAGGTAATTTCGATGATGGGCGACAAAGCCGAATCGCGCATGATGTGCCAGAAAATCGGCGTGCCGACCGTGCCGGGTTATGACGGTTCGGCGACGGATGTGAAGCAGCTGGTGAAAGAAGCGGAGAAGATTGGTTTCCCGCTGCTGGTGAAGGCGGCGGCGGGCGGCGGCGGCAAAGGCATGCGCATTGTGCATGAGAGTAAGGATGTCGCAGCTGCGCTCGAATCCGCGCGTTCGGAAGCGAAGAACGCGTTTGGCGACGACCGCTTGCTGATGGAGAAATACCTCACCAAACCGCGCCATATTGAGGTGCAGGTTTTCTCGGATACGCATGGGAATCACCTGCATTTTTACGAGCGTGAATGCTCCATCCAGCGGCGCTATCAGAAAATTGTCGAGGAAAGCCCCGCGCCGCAACTGCCCACCACAACGCGCGACGCGATGACGGCGGCGGCAATCAAAATCACCTCGCATATCGGCTATGTCGGCGCGGGGACGATGGAATTCATCATGGATGCGAGCGGCGAATTTTACTTCCTCGAAATGAACACGCGCTTGCAGGTCGAACATCCGGTGACGGAGTTGGTGACGGGGCTCGATCTCGTGAAACTACAGATTGAAGTGGCTGAAGGTGCGAAGCTGCCGATGGCGCAAAAGGACGTGACGCAGCGCGGCCACGCGATCGAAGTGCGGCTCTATGCGGAAGATTGCGCGCGGGATTTCATGCCGTCGCCCGGCACGCTGACGCAGTTTAGCCTGCCGCAATTGCCGCATCTGCGCTGCGAGAACGGCTACCAGAGCGGCAGCACGGTGTCGGCGAGTTATGACCCGATGATCGCGAAGCTCGCGGCCTGGGGCGCAACGCGTGATGAAGCCATCGCGCGGATGCTGAATGCGCTTTCGAAAACCACCATCAGCGGTTTGACGAATAACCGTGCATTCCTTGCGCGGGTGCTCGCGCATACCGAATTCGCGGCGGGGAAAACGTCGACCGATTTTATTCCGAAACTTAAGGATGCCCTGTTTTCTACCGAGCGTACGGATGATGAAACGGCGGCCTTAGCCGCTGCCTACCTGCTGTTCAGTGCGACTGTGCCACAGCTTGCCTCGGCTTCACAGGCGGAACATTCGGCATGGAATGACCCCAAACTGGCGGGGATGCGATGAACGTAACACTCCATATCGACGGCAATGCGGTGACGCTTGAGAATCTTGCGCGCAAAGCGCAGGAAGTGGCGTTCACGCTCAACGGAAGAACTTATCAGTTCCGCAGCCAGCGTCTGCCAGGCGGAGGATATCTGCTCGAGCGTGAAATCGCGCCAGGCGTGTGGCAGCGCGTGAGCGGCTCTGTCTCGCCCACCAAAGATGCCAAGCGCGTGTCGCTGGGTACGCTTGAAGCGCAGGTGGCCGAGCAAACCAAAACGGGCGGGCAGGGGTATGGCGAAAGCGCGCTCAGCCCACGCGCGCCGATGCCGGGGCTCATCCGCCAGATTCTGGTGAAGACGGGCGAGGTGGTGAGCAAAGGCCATCCGCTGCTGGTGATGGAAGCGATGAAGCTGCAAACCACGCTTTCGGCCGGTGGCGACGGCACAGTGGATGCCGTGCTGGTTAAGGAAGGCGAATTGGTGACGGACGGGGCGGAGCTGGTGAAAATCACCCCGGCAGCGAAATGACGATGGATATTCAGATTGTCGATGTCAGCGCGCGTGACGGGCTGCAGAACGAGAAAAATGCTGCGCAGCTTTCGGCGGCGGATAAGGTCGTGTTCATCCGTAAGCTCGCCGAAGCGGGGTTGACGCGGATCGAGGCCGGAAGCTTCGTGCACCCGAAAGTGCTCGCCATGGCCAATAGCGGAGAGGTGGCCGACGCATTGCCGCCGGTGGAGCAGGATTTTCCGAACGTGATTTTCTCGTACCTCGTGCCGAACCTGAAGGGGCTGGAGCGCGCCAAGGCCGCACGGGCCAAGGAAATCGCGATTTTCCTCGCGCTCTCGGAGGCGTTTTCGAAAGCCAATATCAACCAGACGGTGGATGAGTCCTTCGCGAATATCGTGCCGGTGATTGCGGCGGCGAATGCGGCGGGGATTCGCGTGCGCGGCTATATCTCGAACCTGTTCGGCTATACGGATATGCCGTTTTCGCCGGTTGAAGTCGCGCGGCGTAGCAAACAGCTGCTTGATGCGGGCTGTTTTGAAGTGTCTCTCGGTGATACGACGGGCATCGGCAAGCCGGAGCAAATCGAGCCGTTGATTGCGGCGCTCACCCACGCCGGCGTGCCGCTTTCGCAGGTGGCGATGCATTTTCACGACACGTTCGGCAATGCCATCGCAAATGTGGAGCGTTCCTACGCGCTCGGTATCCGTATTTTTGATGCGGCGACGGGTGGCCTCGGCGGCTGCCCCTATGCCGACAGCCCCAAAGGCAATCTGCCGATGGAAGCGCTGGTGGCGTGGTGCCGCACGCACGGCCTCAGTTGCGACGTGGCGGATGCTACGCGGCTCGATGCTGCGGCCAGCTTCATCCACGAAAAGCTGGGAAAAATGGCAGCCTAATGCTTGTAACCCGCACGTGATTCCGCTACGCAACGCCGACATCACTCACGAGGCACGCTTATGAACGCACCCCTTTATTACGAGGATTTCGCCGTCAGCGAAGCGTTTGACAGTGCACAGGAATATGTGATGGGAAAAGACGCCGCGATTGCCTTCGCGCGTGAGTTCGATCCGCAACCGATGCATCTTGAGGATGGCGAAAAGAACACTCTGTTCGGGCAGCTAGTGGCGAGCGGATGGCACACGGCGGCGGTGACAATGCGCCTCAAAACCCAAACGAAACTGTTTACGGTGGCTGAAGGTGTGGTTGGCATGGGTCTCGAGAATGTGCGCTGGCCCGTGCCGACGCTGCCGGGCGATCGCCTACGCGTGACGATTACGATTCTGGCGATGCGTGTGTCGAACTCGCGGCCGACGAAGGGTATTATTCGCTATCAGTCGCAGACATTTAACCAGCGGGGCGAAGTGGCGATGGAAATGGTGGCCTCTGTGATGGTGGCGCGGCGGCCAGCGGCTTAACCGCGCATGCTCGCGTGATGCTGCTGCTCGTGCGCGTGGGCATGCTGATGCTTCTCGTGCCCCGCAGAGTGGCTAACGGCAGTGGTAGGGATTTCTTTCTTGGCGGGGACGTCTTCACTGCGTGCGGGGGCAGCAGCTTCTTTCTCCACCTCCTCACCAATGGCGTTGTGAATTGGGCCTGTGATATGCGTGAGAGTGGGTTTCTTTATGGGATTTTTCTTCTCGATGCCAAGCGCCGCAAATGTTTTCGCAAAAAACGTGTAGGTGACCATGTGCATCAAGGCATAGGGCCAGTCGAAGCCGACATCCATGGCGATGGTATTATGGATACCTTTCCAGCGTTTTTGGGCTTCGGTGAGTAACGGTTCCGTTTCGGCTTTCTTAGCAATTTCTTCGATCCCAGCAATTTCTTTGATGCTGAGATCGCGGCCAAATCCAAGCCCGTGGGCACATTTTTCACTCGCCCACGCGAACTTATCTAAATAATATTTATAGGTGACTGGTTGCGCTTTACTATTTGTTACTGACCACAACAGAGGTGCCAGTGCGGCGAATCTTCCCAATAAACCGGACCAGAATCCTTTCTTCGGTTCCTTACCGATTTCATCATACGCTTTTTGGAATTTGGGATCGTTGGCAACGTTGTCCTTGCCGTAGATTTTTTCATCGAGTGATTTGATGATGGCTTTCTTATTCTTCGTATTTTCTAGTGCCATCAGAGGGGGAATAGTGAACATGCCTCCTGCAATAATACTCATAAATGTAGCGCCGTTATCAACGCTTTTTTTAAGGCTTTCGGCGTCTTTTATGCTTCCTTCAAGGAGGCTGGTGAAGCCTTTTTTAATCGGGTTGCTCCACAGACGCTGCCCCAGTTTTGTATGCTCTGTCCCATACCAAAATAAAACACCGGATGTCGCATTCAGCAAAAAGTCGACGCTAAAATAAGTTCCCCATTTGTGAATTTTCTCACCCGCCGAGACAAAGCTGCGCTTTTGTGGCGCGGCGGCTTTGACGACGTCCGGGTGCTTCGCGTCGCTTTTCTTTTCTACTGCGGGAGAGAGTTCGGTCATAGTCTCAGGCGGTTAGAAGGGTGAATCGGTTACGTCCATTCCACCAATCTACAACAATTTATGCCTGAGTTTTGTGAAGCTTTTATGACAATTGAGGGCGGTTGGGCAGGTTGTTGGCTTGGGGCATGCGAAATATTCATAAAAATCATACAATTGGGGTTTTGTGCGGCGCGGCATTTTGGGGCTTGGAAACAGGATTTTAGAGTTTCACATAGGGCCTCGTCTGCCCGCCATGGCGTTGTTCAATTTACAAGGGTCATAAACTGCTTTAGCAGCTTTTCAGTCTCACAGAAGCAAGGCGACCCATCATGGCATATCAAAGCAACGCCTTCGCGCAGCCGCTGCGCCCGGTGCAGATTACGGTCGAGACGGGCGTGGAGATGCTCGACATCATTGAGCTGCGGATGGAAGAGGTCGCACTCGCGATCACGCGCCATGTCGATAAGGATTTCGTGGTGCCGTATCTCAGCCTGATTGTGGATGCAAGCCAGGCCGAGGAGGTGCAGGCGCTGATTACGCATATCGATGCGGGCGCAAAACTGCGCATGCTCAAACTCGCGGATATCGACTGGGTGACGCAGGTGCAGAAGGATTTCCCACCCTTCGCGCTCGGGAATTTTTATGTCTATGGCAGCCACGCGAAGGACAGGTTGCCTGCGAATAAGCATCGGCTGTTGATTGACGCGGTGGCGGCGTTTGGCACCGGTGAGCACGCGACGACGGCGGGATGTTTGCTGGCGCTCGAAGGGGTGAAGCGGAAAAATCCGCGTGTGCGTGAGGTGCTCGATGTCGGCTGCGGCACGGCGATCCTCGGCATCGGCGCCGCGAGGTTGTGGAAGCAGGCGCGCATCGAGGCCTGCGACAACGACCCGATGGCGGTGAAAGTAAGCCGTATAAACTTCAAGGCGAACCAGATCGCGCCGCACGCAAAAGCGTGGGTGAGCAATGGTTATAAGCATCGGCCGATTCAGAAATTGCCGCCGCAGCCGGTGATTGTGGCGAATATTCTGGCGCGTCCGCTGATGCTGATGGCGCGCGAAGCTGCGGCCAAGCTCGCGCCCGGCGGCACGCTGATTCTCTCCGGCCTGATGAACGATCAGGAGAATATGGTGATGAGCGCGTACCGCATGCAGGGGCTGCACCTGGTGCGACGCATGCGCCGCGGGAAATGGTCGATTCTGGTGTTGAAGAAGTAGTTGTCATGCTGAACTTGTTTCAGCATCCATCAAAATAAATACTCGGCGCTATGGCACCGCGATGGATCCTGAAACAAGTTCAGGATGACATTATTTTGCCGCCAGCCGCGTTAAATCCAGCATCCGGCAGCTGAAGCCCCACTCGTTATCGTACCACGCGGCGACGCGCACCAGGTTGCCGATGACGGCGGTGCCTGCGAGGTCGACGATGGAGCTCGCGTTGTCGTGGTTGAAATCGATGGAGACGAGCGGTGCGCTGTTTACTTTCAGCACGCCTTTCATGGCGCCATCCGCCGCGGCGGTGAGTGCGGCGTTGACAGATTCTTTGGTGACGGATTTTTCAACGACGACGGTAAGATCAACGAGTGATACGTTTGGCACCGGCACGCGGATCGCGGTGCCGCTGAGCTTGCCCGCGAGCTCCGGCAGCACGAGGCCGATGGCCTTCGCCGCACCGGTTTTGCTGGGCACCATGGAAAGCCCCGCCGCGCGCGCGCGTTGCAGGTCTTTGTGGCTGCCATCCACCAAATTCTGGTCGCCCGTGTAGGCGTGGATGGTGGTCATGTAGCCGGAGGTGATGCCGAAGGAATCGTTGAGCACTTTGGCGACGGGCGCGAGGCAGTTGGTGGTGCAGCTGCCGACGCTGAAGACGGTGTGCTCGGGCTTGAGCTTGCCACAGTTTACTTTGTTGACGAAAGTCGGGCAGTCATCCCCCGCCGGGGCGGAGATGAGCACTTTTTTGGCGCCCTGTTTGAGGTGCACACTCGCCGCTTCGAGCGAGTTGAAGGCGCCGGTGCATTCGAGAACAACGTCAACCCCTAATTCATCCCACCGCACGGAGTGCGGGTCGCGCTCGTGGGTGACGGTGAACTTGCCGCGCCCCATATCGATGCCCGCATCATCGAACGTGATTTTGTTTTGGAAGCGGCCATGCACGGAATCATACTGCAGCAGATGCGCGTGGTTCGCGTTGGCTGCCGAGCCGTTTGCGGCGACGAGTTTGATGTCGTCGTAGCCTTCCTCGATAATTGCGCGCGCGACCGAGCGGCCAATCCGCCCCAGTCCGTTGATACCTACGTTGATGGTCATGGTGTTTCCTTCCTGTTTTCAGGTGCTAAGGCGCTATAATGCATTATAATCCAAGAGTCTAGCCATTCTGCTATCCCCTTAATCTTTCATTAAACATATGGTGGTAAACTGAGGTCTGGCAAGAAGGTGGAGTCCGGCATGTTGATGGAAATGAAGTGGTATGATGCATACAGCATGGGTGATGGTGCTGCTGACCTATGGGGATTATGGGCGATGATCAACGACGTATACGCGCGTCACCCCGAGAAGTTTGGTTCTGAAGAGGTGCGCGCATCGCTGAAGCAAGATATCGATGAATATCTTGGTAAAGAGCATCGAAACCATTCTATACTTGAGCCAAAATTTTATGAGTTTTTTGTTGAACGACTAGAGCATTACAAGCTTCAGCCTTTTGCGGATATCTCGTGTGCGTTTGTTGCGCCAGATGATGAGGCCATTGCGGTGGCGCGGCCACTCCTCAAACAGTTCAAGGCGTTCGATATGGTAGCAGGGCTTTATACTGATAGGGTGAGTTATACCGATGCGCGAAAAGATGACGCGCCGCAATCATGTCACTCAAAGGGGGATTGGATCAACATGGATCCCGCGAACGGGCCAAAACATGATTATGTTCTGACGGGCAATGTAATCAATGATCCGCATAGCGACCATATGCAGGTGAGTAGCATGGTTGCCTGTGGGATGATCACTAAAAAAGGCGGCCGCGTGATGCATATTCTCACCTATGGTGAGGATAATCCGACAAATCATGTCGGCGATCCGATGCTCCACAAACTGGCCGGGCAGGAGTTGGTCTGTTATGATCCGCCCGGGCGCTATATACCTAATACCTCACCCTATTGGAGATGGCAGGGGGAACATACCAATCTGATGGTACTGGAGCAGCGGGGAAACGTTGTGCAGCCCTCTCGAACCTGTCAATTATACTATGACTATGCGAATGCCCGCGAAGAAATAATGATGCATTCTCGTATAAAAAACAGCGCAGGGGACATATCGTTTACATTTGAGGAGTATTTCGATCACTTCATGAACAACCCGGAAGCATTAAAGGCTCTGGAAGAAATCGGATGTAATTACATTAGCAATATGGCGCGTAAAGGCGGGATTGCAGGCATGGGGTGGGGAAAGCTATCGGCAGCAATATACATGAGTGGATTCCACCCCAAGGACAGAGGATCCATCAGTTATTCTCTGTTAGATAATTATGTTATGAAAATAGATGATAAAGTACCTTCAAAAGAGGTGCAGCAAGAAATCCGCGAAGAATTCAGCGCGTGGTGGGATGAAAAAATCACCGCAATTGCAAAAGAAATGAAGCGCACGCCCGAGCAGAAAATTACCGACGAGCGTTTCTACTCCACCGGGAAGGTGGATGAACCACCCGCCAAGGGCAAGAAAAACGCGCTGTGATTATTTCGCCGCTTGTACAATCGCATCGGCGGTGATGCCGAAGCGTTTGTAGAGCTCTTCCGCGGGGGCGGAGGCGCCGAAATGCTTCATGCCGATGAAGATGCCGTGTTCGCCGAGCAGTTTTTCCCAACCTTGTTCGATGCCGGCCTCGATGGCGATGCGCTTGGTGGCGGTGCCGCGGGCGAGGACTTCATCCTGATAGGCTTTCGGTTGCTTGAGGAACAGTTCCATGCAGGGCACGGAGACGACGCGGGTGGGCGTGCCGCTGGCGTTGAGCTGCTTCGCGGCTTCGACCGCGAGCATGACCTCCGACCCGGTGGCCATGACGACGACGCGCGGTGCGCCGCCTTTTGCTTCGCGCAGCACATAAGCACCGCGGGCGCAGAGATTATCCGGCGTGAATGCGCCGCGCAGATGCGGCAGTGCCTGACGCGTGAGCGCGAGGATGGACGGGGTGTCGCCCGTCGCAATCGCAAGCTGCCAGCACTCGGCGGTCTCAGTCGCATCCGCCGGGCGGAAAACATGAAGGTTCGGGATGGCGCGCAGCGTGGCGAGATGCTCGACCGGCTGGTGGGTGGGGCCATCCTCGCCAAGGCCGATGGAGTCGTGCGTCATCACGTAGATCACGCGCTGCTGCATGAGCGCCGAAAGGCGGATGGAGGGGCGGCAATAATCCGTAAACACGAGGAAGGTGCCCGCATATGGCACGAAGCCGCCATGCAGCGCGATGCCGTTCATCGCCGCCGCCATGCCGTGCTCGCGCACGCCGTAGTACATATAGCGGCCTGCGTAGTCGCTCGGGGTGAAGGGCATCATTGCCTTCGTCTTCGTATTATTACTTCCGGTCAAATCCGCCGAGCCGCCGAACAGTGCGGGCAGGGTGGGCACGAGTGTTTCGAGCACGTTCTGCGATGATACGCGGGTTGCTTCTTTCGGTTGGCCCTCTGCGAGAGCTTGCTTGAGTTTGGTCAGTGCGGTTGTCCATGCCTCGCCCAGATCGCCTTCCATGCGGGCGGCGAAAGCATCGCGGTGAGCGGATTTTGCGAAGCGGGCTTCCCACTCAGTGTAAGACTTTGCGCGGGTGGTGGCGGCATCGCGCCAAGCTGAAAGCACATCGTCCGGAATTTCGAACGGCGCATGCTCCCAACCGAGATGGCTGCGTGTGCCTGCGATTTCATCTGCCCCGAGCGGCGAGCCGTGGCTGGAGTTTTTGCCCGCCTTGGTGGGCGCGCCTTTGGCGATGACGGTGCGGCAGGAAATGAGCGTTGGTTTGTCGCTCGATTGTGCCTTCTTAATCGCGGCGCGGATCTCGGCAGGGTTATGCCCATCCACCGCATCCGTGTTCCAACCCTGCGCGGCGAAGCGCGCGAGATGGTCATCGGAGACCGTCATACTCGTCGGCCCGTCGATACAAATCTTGTTGTCGTCCCACAGCACGATGAGCTTGTTCAGCTTCAGGTGACCCGCGAGCGATGCGGCCTCAAGGCTGATGCCTTCCATCAAACAGCCATCCCCGGCGATGACGTAGGTATAGTGGTCGGTGAGGTCGCCGCCGAATTCGGCGTTGAGCGCGCGCTCTGCCATCGCCATGCCGACGGCGTTGGCAACGCCCTGGCCGAGCGGGCCGGTAGTGGTTTCGATGCCGGTGGCGTGGCCAAATTCCGGGTGACCGGCGGTTTTCGCGCCCCACTGACGGAAGTTTTTAATCTCGTCGAGCGTCATGTCGGGATAGCCAGTGAGGTAGAGCAGCGCATATTGCAGCATGGAGCCGTGGCCGGCGGAGAGCACGAAACGGTCACGATCCGGCCAGTGCGGATGAGTGGGGTCATAACGCAAAAATTCGGTGAAGAGCACGGTCGCGACATCCGCCATGCCCATCGGCATGCCGGGGTGGCCGGACTTGGCTTTCTCCACCGCGTCCATCGAGAGGGCGCGGATGGCGTTGGCCATGCGGTCATGGGTGACGGTTTCAGGGGCTGGCTTTTTCATGGGGCTGCTCATGGGTTCCTCGCTCGCACGAGCCTGTACACGCGCGCACGCCTTCCTGCAAGTGCATAGGGGTTATCCCCACCCCCTTACGGGTGATTTGCAATCGCGGCGGGATGGGTTTAGTTTTGTAAAAAACAACACCCTGTTTTCGGCGTCTCATGCGTCGGTGAAAGATGAGGGAACGATGGTAAGTAGTTCAGAAAACGTGCTAAAATCGGCGATCGCAGCCGTGGAAAAGGCCTTCGTGCGGCTGGATGCAGCAGCGGATGTGGCGGTGCATGAACGCGCGCAATCCGCCGCGAAGCGCGAGGCCGCGCAGGCCGAAATCACCCAATCCTGGCAACAGCATACGGCGGGGATTGAAACCGCCCTCTCCGACGCGCAGGGCGAAAACCAATTCCTCAAGGCGGATAATGTGCGCCTCAGCAACCAGTTGCAACAGCTGCAACGCGATTACCTCGCCCTGCAGGAAGAGGCAGGGAATGCCGTGGGGCGCCTCGACGCGACGGTGAAACAACTCGACCTGATTCTGGAGCACTAGACATGGCCATGAGAACTGTCATCGCTACCGTTCAGGGCAAGGATTATACGCTGGCATGCGACGCCGGGCAGGAGCAGCATCTCGCGCAGCTCGTGACTGAAGTGAATGCGCGCGCGGCGACGCTGATGCAAGGCGTGGGCAAACTCTCCGAGCCGATGCTGTTGCTCTACACCGCGCTGATGCTAGCGGACGAACTGCACGAAGCCACCCGCGAAAACGCGAACCTCAAGCGTGAACTGACAGACACCCGCCGTCAGGTGATGGAAAGCGGCGACGATGCCCGCATCGCCGCTCTCGAAGAAGGCATGGCCGAGAGCCTCCACGCCCTCGCAACCCGGATTGAGGGGATTGCGGAGAAGCTCGCGAGCTAACACTTGTATTTTCCCTAGCTTTCCCCTACATTAACGGATGAATGGTACTGCCCGGTTTGTGCAGGTCGTGCATTACTCCGGACCGACTATCACTCTTGGGGAGCTGTCCCTGTCATGAGCCCTTGGCTTGTGGCATACGGTGCCCACCTGTTCAAACGGGTCACGAGAGAATCAGACGTACCCACGGCCAGGGTGGTCCATTCACATAGGTTCGTGGAGCGCGAGTCGACTGCATGCTTCATCACAGGTGTAGAATGTCTGAAGAATCAGGTCAGAAATATCCACAGTTTACGCTCTATGTTGTAAAAGGGGCAGGATTGCGTTGCGAAGTTTCGCTATCTACGGCTAGGGACCATGCAATGCAGTGTTCCCTTGTGACAAATGCATTCAACACGATGTTTCCACAGTTTGATCGAACACACGGCTTTGGTAGTGAGGACGATCCTGTGGGTGTCCAAACATTCTCGACCTATTTCTATACGGGCGATGAAGCACGTAAGTTCTGGACGCTTTTGAAGGATGCGCTGCCATTTACAAATAAAAAGGCAGTGGATTTTGAGATAGAGCAAGTAATTTCTGAGTATCTCAATCAGGACAAGATAAAAAAGTAGCTTGCTTGAAAGTGCGTTTGGCGAAGTGATACAACGATTGAAATCTCGGCGTGTGGCCGCCATACTGGGGCGATGACGTTAGCCGATACGATTACCCGCGAGAAGCAAGTGCTGCGCAAGGAAATGCAGGCCAAGCGCTCGCGCTTGCCGCAGATTGCGATGGCGCAGGCGGCGGATTCCGTCGCGCGCCATTTCGCCGACCACCCGATTCTGGCGTTCATGCCCTCGTTCGCAGGCTATATGGCCATGCGCGGCGAGCTGGATGTGATGGGCATTTTCGACAACATGGCGCGCTTCAAAAAAGAAATGGCGCTGCCCCGTCTCACCGAACAGAAACGTATGCATTTTAGGCGCTGGCAGCCGGGTGACACGCTCACCCCCCACGCGTTTGGTATGCAGGAACCGTCGGCGACTGCGCCTGCGGTTATCCCCGCGCTGGTACTGGTGCCGCTGCTCGCGTTCGACGCGCGCGGCAACCGCCTCGGCTATGGCGGTGGCTATTACGATGCGACTATGGCGGCGATGCGCCGCTTTGAAACCCCGCCGCTCTTTATCGGCGTCGGCTATACCATGCAGGAGCTGGAGCGCGTGCCCACCAATGACGGCGATCAGCGACTCGATGGTATACTCACCGAGCTCGGCGTGAGTATGTTTTAGTCATTCACTTCAAAGTCCTTCGCTGCGCTCAGTGTACTTTGAAGTGGTATATCGAAGCTGCTATCCTTGGGGCGGCCCGGCGGATAGCAGTAGTTATTTACTTTTGCTTAGAAAGCAGCTCATGAAAATTCTCTTTTGTGACGCTGAGGTGGGACGCGATGGCTTCACGCCATCACTGCCCGTGTACGCCAACGCCGCTTGGCCTGTAGCATCAGCAAGCTGGTCAGAATCAGCGCGGGCATGGTGATATATTGCACGATGGCAAATCCGTATGCCCAGGCATGCAGCGGCGTATACACAAACAGAATATTGTAGACACCCGCGGCAATATGAATCGGGCGAAGAAATTTCAGGCGTAGCATTATTTTTTGTCCTCCATCACGCGTAGGCTGCCGAAGATGCCATCGGTTTCGTCTTTCGGCCCGGCGGCGAAGTAGAGCGCGTTGCTGTCGCCCAAGCTCTCGCCGTTGCCAAACAGGATGCCCCAGATTTTGTCGATCACAACAGGTTTGCCCTTCGCGTCGCGCATCACGTCGATGAAGGCGCGGGTTTTGGGGTCGAAGCCAGCGATGGTGCCGTCACCAAAATTGGCGACGAGCAGGCTGCCCGAGAGTGCACCGAAATTCGCCGGTGCATAGGCGATGCCCCACGGTGCGCTCAGCTTGCCGCCGTCATTCCATAGATTCACGAGCTTGCCTTTCTCGGTGAATTCCGCCACGCGGCCATGGCCGGGTTTTGACGTGTCTTCCTCACCCACGAATAGCGCGTCTTTTTTACACGCCCCTTTTTTGACTTCTGCAGTAGGGCAGGGCTGCGTTTTGGCGTAGGTCACAAAAATGCGCTCATCGCCGTCTGGGGTGACCAGTGCTTGCACGTTGAACGGGGCATATTCGCCGGGGTCGACCACACCGTTTTTATTGTCATCGAACGGCATGTCGAAGGAGATATTGCTAGGTTTGAAATCGCCGCCGAAGGTTTTGATCACGGGCTTCTCGCCGAAATCCGCGAGGTAGAGCGTGTCGTAATCATGGCTGATGGCGAGCCCAAAAAACTGCGCGCCTTCTTTCGACTGGTCGATGACGGTAATGGCCTCGCCCGCACGGTCGAAGCTGCCATCGGCGAGCTTGCGCTCTGTCCACGCGGAAACAATGCCGCCATCGCTTGCGAAAAGGAATTTCGCCGGTGCGGTGATTGGCTCCTTGTCTTTGATAGATTGAGTGATGACAAAATGTTTCTTGCTGTCGTTAAATACCGTGCTGGTGGCAAACTTGTCGTCGCCGCCAACGGGCAGGGTGACGTATTTGAGTTCATCCGCATGCATGGGGCGGAGTTTTGGGTCGGCAGAGGCTTTCACATCGCCCACATATTCATAGCTGACATCCTTCGCGGTGACCCAAAAATGCCCGCCCGCACCTTTCGGGCGAATGGCGATAGCCCAAGCATTGATGAAGTTTTTCTCGACCGCGAGCGTCGGTGCATACTGCTTTTTGTTGGCGACAAAATTCTCCTGCACATAGCGGTTGGGGGAGGTCTCCGCCGCCTGTGCGAAGAAGGCGAAAAGGCTGGTGAGGCTGGCGGTGCAAAGCAGGCGAGCGAGGTTTTTCATGGAAGTCTCCGAGCAGTTGAGAATAGAAGTAAGAATCATTCGCATCTATAATGTGAAGAAACGGAGGCGTCAAGGGGGTATCGGCTGACCGTTTGCCGTTGACCGTTTGCCGTGTAGCGCGCATAAGACTGGCAGGAAACTTCGGCCAACGGTTTGCGGTAACGGATATGAAAATTCTCTTCTGTGGCGATGTGGTGGGACGTAGTGGGCGCGACGCGGTGAAGCGGGGCGTGCCGAAACTGCGTGCGGAGCACGGGCTCGACGCCGTGATTGTGAGCGTGGATAACGCAGCAGGCGGTTTTGGTGTCAGCGGAGAGACGCTGCGCGATTTCGCGGGCTGCGGGATTGATGTGATGACCGGTGGCGACCATGTGTTCGACCAGAAGGACGCGCCGAGCCTCCTCGGCCAGACGGCCTACCTGCTGCGGCCGCATAATTTTCCGCCGACCACCTCCGGCACTGGCTGCAAACTGTTCACGCTCGCCAGTGGCAAGCGGCTGCTGGTGCTGCATCTGCTAGGCCAAGTGTTCCACCGCGAATACCTAGACAGCCCATTCGCCTGTGCGGAGGCGGCGCTCGCGCCCTACACACTCGGCGGTAATGTGGATGCGATTGTGGTCGACATGCATGCCGAGGCGACGAGCGAAAAACAGGCGATGGGGCATTTTCTCGATGGCCGGGTGAGCCTCGTGATCGGCAGCCACACCCATGTGCCGACAGCAGATGCGCGGATTCTGCCCAAGGGCACGGCCTTCCAGACGGATGCGGGGATGTGCGGCGATTATAACAGCATCATCGGCTTCGAACCCACGGGGCCGATGCAGCAATTCCTCAACAAGCACCGCAAAGTGCGCATGGAACCCGCGAGCGGCATCGGCACACTGGCAGGTGCAATCGTGACGGTGGGTGCCAATGGGCTGGCGACGGAGATCATGCCCGTGCAGGTGGGTGGTTAGCGATTTAAGGTGGATTTGACCAGTTCGCCATTGGGGCCAAGTATGGCGGAATAACCACCCAAATCGCCATTCACGCGAAATTCTACCTTGTCGTAAATTTTGACGGTTTTTGCTGTCGCATCCGCCATCACGCGGTTATAGGGCAGGTTTTCGGATTGGGTTTCGATTGGTTCCGGCACATATTTTTTGCCACGGATGGCTTTGAAAATAGGTGGGATGGGATCGGTCTTGCTGGCGAACTCAAAGAAGCCTTTGGCGGTGAGATAGGCGTTTTTACTGCCCTTGATCGATCCGGTCTGCGTTTCTTCATCCTCACCCACACCGATCTGCGTTTTGATGAGCTGTAAATGTGCATTCCGCCAGCGATTGACGCAGGTATGTACGCTGAGCGTCTTCTCCATGATCTCGTAGAGATTGTTGTACTCATTGTTTTCATTGCGATGCGCGACGATATCGGAGAGGCGTTTTTCTTTCTCTTTCTCGGAGCAGGGAGTGAATCCCAGCGCGCGTTGTTCGGCGGCAGCGACCAACAGGCCGTAAAGCGGATGAAATAACCCGGCGCGGAGATTGGGCGAATCGCTACCGCTGGTGACGCCGAGCGAATCACGGATGTTGTGGTATTCCATAAAGCTGAGATTACGCGCAATCGGCTGCAGGTTGCGGTTGACGATATCAAGCATCTGCACGGCGTGATTCAGATGCTCTTTGGCTTGCAGGGTGGGTACGGTTGGGTCGGCCAGCTCACGAATGCTTTTGCAGAATAGCTCGTTCACCCGCGCGGTTAGAATCTCGCTGATCTGGTGATAGGCGCGGAACTGACGCAGGAAGTTAAAAGGCGGGTCTATCTGGTCGAGTTCGTTGACGGCAAGGTTCAGCGCTTCGGTGCCGACAAATTGCTGATAGAGGTCGTGCTTCTTCTGTCCGGTAGCGCGTTCCACTCCGGGAATGTGAACCTGTTTCAGGGCTTTTTCCCACATCTCCGTGTAAATCGTATCCACGAAATTCTGGTGGTTGATGTCGGTGCCGTTGAATTTAATCATCATCGGCTGAAAGCGTTGCTGTTTACCCAGTTCTTTATGCAGTACCTTAAGCGAATCGAAGCACTGGCCGATATGGGGAGAGTTGCTGAGGCTGAGATCGACGCCTTTTCCGTTCGCCGGAAGCCGCTCCAGCAAGCCAACGATCTCGCCCAGCGTTTCCTGAAAGGAGCTGATCCAGCGATAGGCTTCGGTGGCGGTGGTTTCCCCAAAAAGTCGCTCCGGACCATCAAGTCCCACTACGCCATAGTGATGGTATTTTTCCATTTCCTGCTGGGCGAACTGAGAGGCAATCTTCGGCGCCAGATCATGGATATTCAGAAGGCAGATTTCGGAGCATTGCATGAGGGCACGGATATTCGCCGCATCGTCATTGTCGGAAAGATCCATCCCCTGATTGGCCTCTTGCAGGCGGTCAATCGCTTGCAAGTCCGGGTAGCTGGCAATGTAGCGCAGTGGGGCTTTGCCGCCGTTCATGCGGATTTTTGCCATTTTTTCGCCGATGTCTTCAGGCGTTAGCTTTTTTAGCGTCAGCTTTTCCATCGCCCTTTCATCGCTCATCGGCGTGATGGGTTCTTGCTTGGCTTGCCACGCATCCAGCGCGGCGAGAATGCCCTCGCGCGTGTTGGGAATATCAAAAGAAGGATGCATAATACCTGCCTGATTTGAATTTCAGGGCAACATAGCACATCACACGCAGGAAAAATGTGACAGTTTTATGAAGATTTTGGGGAATGACGGGGCGAACTACTCCGCAGCGCTATCGGTTTTGGTTTTGCGGGTGCGGGCGGGTTTATTGGCCGAGGCACGAGCTTTACCGAGGGTGCCGCGTTTGGCATCCCACACATAGGTGTTGGTGATGATTTTTGTGCCAGTGGTGACGATGTCGCCGTTTGGCATCTGCAGTACGTCGAAGCCCTCTTTCAACGCTTCGTTGATGATCGAGGAAGAGTGCCGCAGGTAGTTCGGGTTCGCCATCAAGTCGGCGAGGTCGCCCGCTTCGCCTGTGCCGGTGCGTGGCTCCTGCGAGGCCTTGAACGAGATAAAGAGTTTGTCTTTATAGGCAGTCATACCATCCCCTATCGTTTTCTTTTCATTTAGCGATACTACGTCTGGTTGAGTAAGCGCTTTTTGATGTTTCATCCCCAATTGACGCATCTTTTTTAAGAATGTGTTTATTTGGGCACGGTTTTGTTAATTGAAGTTAACGCGTATAACAGATTTTACGTAACACACAATGGGGGGAGGCCAATCTTCACACAATTGTCATAATTCAAAAAAAGCCCGGAAGCATGAGCCTCCGGGCCAGTGGTATAGGAGCTAGACGATAGTAGTTCCGAAGATGTGTGCGGTTCGTCTAAGGCGCCGCAGCATCAATCCCGTTAGCGATGTGGGTTATCCGGTGACAACGCATATTGCACAGCGACCATCTCCGCTATCGTGCGGTAGAGTTCGCTTTCGAGTCCCTCGCGTGAAGAAAATTTTAGGGGCAATGCGTCCTCCAGTGTTTCAATCCGTTGCCGTAGCTCAGCTATTCTATGGGCAGAGCGTTTGGCGGTGAATAAGCGGCGTAACTGCTGCATGAGAGGCTCCTTCAATTGTTGTTCAGCGGTCTCAGTTACGTGGTTTTGTTTCTTTTTTAGGCCTCAATATCCACGCCATCGCGGATGTCGAGACGGTAATTTCTAACGGGCGCGGTGGAAGCGTGGATGTCAGGCTTCGCAGAAACGTTGCCGGTGTCATGCTCTGGTGCGCCATGCGCGCCATTACCAGACTGGCCATGATCACTGCCACCCGCGTTTGATTGCATTTGCTGTGGTTGTGGCTGCTGACGCAGGTTAAATTGCATGCCGCCCGTATCGGCTTTTAGCCCTGCATCCTGGAGCGATTGCTCAAGTATGCGCGCATCGCGGCTGAGAGCATCAAAGGTCTCGGGCCGATCAACCAAGAACGCCAGCTGGGTATGGCCTTCTCTGTTCATGTGCAGCTTGATCTGAATGCGGCCGAGCTCAACCGGGTCAAGTTGCAGGGTGATTTCATCGCTGCCATTGCCTACTGCCTGACGGATGGCAATGGATACTTGCTCGCGCACTGGTGCGTGGTTGACTACGCCGCGACCCAAAACATCCGAGGCGGCGGCGACAGGAGCAGGGGCGTTCACACGGGTATCGGCGCTGGTGCTGAGGGTGAAGGTGTTGGGGGCGACGGGCTGCACCTCGGTCGGCGCTTTTACTTCTGCGATGGCGAGAGGCTCGTTTTTCTTCGCGCTACGCCCATCGACTAGCGCTTGTGCGGTGACGCCCAGCGTTTCGATCTGACGGACAAAATCGGATGTTGGCAGCGCAGGTTTTTTATCGACGCTGTGTGCCGCAGCAGCGGTGCGTGGCAGTTCGATTTCCGGCAGTGCACGGTCGTTATCATTTTTTGCTAAGGTCAGCGAAGGAATGCGCGCGTTGATGTCTTGCGCTTCAGGAAGATCAGTCTCGTCCACATGATCCACTTCGGCGCGCTGCATGGTGGTATAGCTAGCCACCGCTGATTGTGCGAGCGGGGTGATAACGGTTACTGTTTCTTCCGTGGCTGACGTTGCGGTTTTTTCGTCACCGGCTTGCGGCGCGGCTTGAAACGTGGCCGCCTGCAGGGCAAGCAATGCCGGGTTGATCGCTGTAATCTGCGACTGATCGGTATTGCTATCCTGCGTGGACGGCTCCTCGGATGATTGTGACAGCACCTTACGAATCGCATGAAAAACATTCTGGGCGGTTTGTCCGAGTGTAGCAGTCACAGTGGCAGTTGTTACGACTTCCGGTGATCCAGCGGCAAGGGCATCAACAGAGACTTCATCTACCGAGGAAACCAGTTCGCCTAATGTTTTGGGTTCGTTCAAAATTACAATCTGCGTAAGCTGCTCTTTGAGCTGCTGTTCAGCCTGCGGGTTATTGGCGAGGTCGCCCAAATTCGTTGTCAGTGCGTCAAAGCTCTCAAGCAGTTCAGTGGCTTCTTCTGGTGTGATTTTACGATTCAGCGCGAGTACAATAGATTGTGCGTCTTCTATCTGCGGCTGATTGGGAGAAGAAGGGGAAGATTTTGCCGCCGCACTACGTGCATTGGCGGCATCCCGCGCGGAGGTATCGCGTGGCGCCGCCTCGTTCATCATGCGTGCAAATTTGCGCCCAGCATCCCGCGAGGAAGCGGTGGACTCCGTTGCTTGCGACAGCACAGAAGACGTTTTTGGCTTAGCGGGTTTCGGTGCGGTGATTTGAAACAGGTTGAGTGGTCCGTTGGCGGCCATGGGGTGCTCCGTTTATTTGTATCCAACGGAGTATTGCAAGGGGCGTGCCAAGTCGTAGAATCGAGGAGTTTAGGCGTATTATGTGGTGACTACGCCCGTTTTTCGCGGTCGATGGCGTCCCACATGTCACGCATGGAGCGCAGTTCCTCCACCACCTCTGCGTAAGCCAGAGCGGTGGTGTTGCGATGTAAGGTGAGTAGGCGCGTGCCGATGGCGGCATAGAAATCAAACAGTCCCTGGGCCAATGCGCCGCCATGATCAAGATCGAGTGCAGATTGCAGTGCGGCGATGATATCTCCAGCCCGGCGTAGTTTATCGTGACGGAGTTTGCTGTCGTTTTGTTCCGCCGCTTCATGCGCCTGCTGAACAAAGCGGATCGCCCCCTCGTACAGCATGACCACCTGACGGGTTTTGCTAACGGTCTGGGTTGCGCGGGTATAGGCGTTGAACGGACTTGAAATGGTAGACCTCTATAAAGACAAAGGCTGGCGGATGAGGTATTTGGTGTGCGGAAATACGTATTGTGCCGCGACCCGCATCGATATCCGCACCAGTACTGGTGCGCGGGCATTGACAGAGAGTTTGGCAACGCCCGTTTCGCGATGCACGCTGGCGATTAGAATCACGAGGAGATCGTCTAGCGGAAGGTTGAGGTCGTGCGCCGCCCGCGCAATATCGTCTTTCTCAATAATCGGATTATCAATCTCGATCGGCAAAGTAATAAAGGCGAGCTTTTCGTCATCCATGCATTGCATGACGCTGAAGCGATCCATTTTTTCAGACGGAAAGGCGGTGAGGCAAAATTGCAACTTGTTTGGCATACCGAGCAGGCCGGCAGGGAATAGAATCGACTGCTGTGGGTTGACGGTAATACGGCCAAAACGGCTTTCAATTTCGATGCGGTCCGGCAGTATCTGCGGTATCGTACTCATGCCAAATAGTGCAGGCTCGCTGCCGCTCATCACCGTTTCTCCACGCATCATTACCTACCCCTACTGATGCAGCAAAAGCGCATCAAAGCAGGCAAGCTCTGATTGTACCATAGTGCGCTCTGGTTGCAAGTGATCTTGCTTCTCTTTGCCATAAAAAACCTAGACTAAGCACGTTCATTGAGGTTGACAGAAATGGTTTTATCTGTCGCCGTATCCATCCGCCCCTGATTGCCATAAACGCCAAGGCGCTGCTGCTCAGCCATCGCCTCCACGAAAACTTGCATGACGCGCTGGTTGACCTGCTGCGCAATGCTGGTGCGGTACATCGCGTCGTCGATTTTTTCGTAGAGATTCTCACTCGCGATGAGCAACGCTTCCTTATGGTCGATGGGCAGGGTGCGCGCCGCCGTATCATCTGCCGCCAGCATACGCTGGAAGGATTCCAGCTTGCGGCCAAGTTGCATTTTCTCTTCCTGAAATGGGCTAATCTCTTTGACCTTCATGCTGGCGAGTAGTTTTGTTTCCTCGACCAGAATATCGCTGAGGCGATTGGTGAGCGTAATCATTTCATTCACATCGAAATGCATGTGCGCGGTAGGTGTGACGGGTGGGTGCATTGCAGTAGCCATGGGTTATACCTCCTGATGTTTGAGCATGTCGCGTTTGATGTCTTCGGCGATGCCTAGGCCACCGTTGCGCGAAATCACTTTGCCGTATTCGCTGATTAGCAAAGAGCGGAAGGTTTCCTCCGATTCGCTACCACCTAGGGAATCCTTGGTGTCGATGGTAGAGAACATATTCTCTAGCATCTGCGAAATGAATTGCGATTCGAATTCCTTCGCAACCGCATCGATTTTTTCTTCGCTGTAATGCTTGGCAGCATTGAGCGCAAACCCATCAGGCTTTTTGAGAATGCTTGCCTGCGGTGGTGTAGCAATAGAGGGAATGCTGGTCATGGGGTTCTCGCTTACCTTGTTTCAATATCAGCTTGCAGGGCACCCGCCGCTTTGATGGTTTGCAGGATGGTAATCAGGTCGCGTGGGCCTACGCCAAGGGCGTTGAGACCAGCCACCATGTCTTTGAGCGTTGCCCCTTCCTGTAGTACAGCCACTTTGTTGCCACTCTGCTCACTGACGGTGATATCGCTGCGCTCAACCACGGTGGTCTCGGCACCTTCGCCTGCACCTGCGCCGCCGGGCGCAAAGGGGTTCGGTTGTGAGACTTGGGGCGCTTCTTCGACCTTCACAATCAGGTTGCCTTGCGCTACCGCCACGGTGGAGATACGTACATTTTCGCCCATCACGATGGTGCCGGTGGCTTCATCCACCACAATGCGTGCAGGCTGGTCTGTATCGACGGGCAATGTCTCGATATCGGCCAGCATGCCGACGACGTCGCCCTTATAGTTGGTAGGAACGGTGACAGTCACGGTGCCCGGATCCTCGACATTGCTGATCCCTGCACCGAGTTGACGGTTGATCGCGCGCATGAGGTTGCTCGCGGTAGTAATATCCGGATTGCGCAGGGAGAGGCGCAGACGCTGCAAATCGTTCAAACGGAAATCAATCTCACGCTCGATGATGGCGCCGTTCGGGATAAAGCCATTGGTCGGCACGCCTTTCGTAATGTTACTGCCGCTGGCGCCGCTCGCCTGAAATCCGCCAACGGTGACAGGCCCTTGGGCGAGAGCATACACATTGCCATCCGGCCCCGAGAGTGAGGTAGCGAGCAAGGTGCCGCCGAGGAGACTCTTCGCATCGCCCAGCGCGCTGATGGAGACGTCGATATTCGCCCCCGCGCGAGCGAAGGGCGGCAGTTTTGCGGTGATGGTTACCGCGGCGACGTTTTTCGAACCGAGCGTGACGCCGCGGGTGTTGACCCCCTGACGTTCCAGAAACCCGATGAGGCTTTGCTCGGTGAAGGCGTTGTTCTGCAGGCGGTCGCCCGTGCCGTTGAGGCCGACCACAAGGCCGTAACCCACAAGGATGTTGTCGCGCACGCCCTCGAACGCCACGATGTCTTTAATACGTGCCGCGTGCGAATCACTTGTGGTCGCAAAAAAAGCAGCAACCAGCACGAGGCTTAATAGCAACATGCGGCACAGGCGGTGAGTGCATACTTCCATGCGAAGGGATGGGATAAGATCGTCCATGCAATAGCTCCGGGTTTTTATTTTAACCCTTCCTATGCGACAATCATGCCAAGTGGTTTTTCTTGGCGATAATATATTGATTTATTTAATTTTTAAAGAACGATCCCTGATGATGCCGGATCTCGTAGATAGGTAAGATCTCTGGAGGGCACTTCAATGCTGTTTTGGGGAATGGAAAAATCCTTCGCCGGGATTTTCCTCCGACCAAGCGCCTCGATATCGCGGTATTTTTCTGGATTCGTTTTGGGCACGTAATGTCCCTTAGCGTATGTCTGCTGCGGAAAGGGTGATAGCGCCACATTTCGGATATGGGTGCCCAGATCGAACTGGATACCGTAATTCTCAAAAATGGTTTTCGGTGTTGCAACGTGAGTGCCCGCTTCTAAGTCACGCAGATGCTTCAGGCCATCGCGATAGTGCGCAGGGATTTTTCTTTCCCTCGCGTACCAAGGGATTTTACTGGATTTATCGGCATCGGGAGTGATTATGCTGTTGATTTGCGGTTTTCTCAGGCGCGCACCTGCTACATAGAGCAGATCTATAATGGCGAGACAATTTATGTCGGCGTGACGCGTTCGCAGTGCGAGATGCATTGGAGTCGTACCATTTTTGTACTCTCGCCCCCAATCGCGCGAGTATTTTTCCCTGCATACATCTGCGCCAGCTTCAAGTGCCTCTGCTACTTCGAGCGGTGAGCGATGACAGATAGCGTCATGCAGCCTCTTATCCAGCTCTTTCTGGGCACTTTCTGAACGCTTTTCTAGTTGTTCCTGTGACATGCTTAACCACTCCTATCTAAGCATTATTATAGCCTATTTGGAGACGGACAAATATGACGTTTCTGTGACAATTTCATCCCATTGCATGATGCGCAGGGGGGCGCTATACTCCCCAAATGGTTGATAAAGTAGGATATACCCGCCCGACAACGGCAATGCGTACTGCCGCAAAGGTAGGCAAGGCCGATGGTGTGGGCTTTTCCAAGGCGCTTTCTGCCGCGCAGGCGGCTGCCGCGGCGGGTGAGGCTGCAGAGGCTGCCGAAACCACGGCGGTGGGTAGCGTGAACCCGTTCCTCGGCTTTCAGGAAGTGGATGATAAGGATTTCGAACGCCGCAAAGCATTCAAAAAAGGCCGGCTGACGCTCGAAGCCCTCTCGCAACTACGTGACGCACTGCTGTTTGGTACCCTGCCGGTTTCGACCATCGAGAAGCTTGAGCGCATCGTGGCCGAGGAGCGTGGCACGACCACCGACCCTGTGCTCAACGGGATTCTGGATGAGATTGAACTGCGCGCCGCAGTGGAGCTCGCAAAACTTGAAGTGGCGATGGGTGGTGCGGGTATTCGGGGCTAGCAGTTCTTGTGCATAGCTTTGCCATGCCGCTTGCCGAGACTTTAGCCTTTGGCGTATTTTGGCGGGATTATTCACCTACGGAGGCTGTCCCTATGGCAAAGACTCAGGCGAAGAAAAAACCGGCTCCGGCCAAGAAATCCGCTCCGGCGAAAGCGGCGGCAAAAAAGCCCGCCGCGAAACTTGTGAAGAAGGCGGCGCCCGCAGCCAAACAAAAAGCCGCAAAACCAACAAAGACGGCAACCAAGGCAAGCAGCAAACCATCGCCCGCAAAAGCGGTGAAGCCAACCCAAACTGCAAAGAAAAGTTCAGCCCCTATGACCAAGACGACGACTAAAGCGCCTGCCAAAGCGGCAGCAAAACCTGCCACAAAGGCTCCCGCAAAGCCTGCGCTCATCAAAGAGCGCCGCGAATATAAACCGGCAAAGCTTCCCGCAGGCTATAAGCCCACGGCGAGCGAAGCCTATATGAGCCCGCAGCAGCAGGAATATTTCCGCCAGAAACTGCTTGCCTGGCGCAAAGAGCTCATGGACGAATCGCGCGAGACGCTCGACCATCTGCATGAAGAGAACTGGCATCAGGCGGACATTGCCGACCGCGCGGCACTCGAAACCGAGGCGGGCGTGGAGCTGCGCACGCGCAACCGCTACCTCAAGCTCGTCAGCAAAATCGACGCGGCGATCATGCGCATCGAAGACGGTGAGTATGGCTACTGCGAGGAAACTGGCGAGCCGATCGGCTTGAAGCGCCTTGAGGCGCGCCCGGTAGCGACTCTTTCTATCGAGGCGCAGGAACGCCACGAGAAGAACGAGAAGCAGTATATTGACGAGGATTAGTGGTGTTGCCTAGTGACTAGTGCCTTGTTTTTTCTGGTACTAGGCATCGGATTTCTTTATACTGACCGCTAGGCACTAACGACTAGGCACCCCCATGTTTCTCCCCTCCAACATCACCCTTCAGCTTGGCGACAACGGCGATTTCGTAGCCGAGTTGCAGCGTCGTCTGGTGGGAGTAAAGTCGCTGTCGGAAGATGCCGTCACCGGTTCCTACGATGGCCGTACTGTCAACGGGGTCATGTCGTTTCAAATGCGCTGCGGTATCCGCGCGGATGGGGTTGCCGGGCCAGAGACTCTCCGTCGCCTCAACGCGGTTATGGCGGGCGGCAGTGCTACAGAGGGAACCGCTGGTGGAGGCGGTAATCAAGAAGAAGAGGCCGCACGTGCCGCGGCGAATGTGAACCTCACCTATCGGATGATGGAGGAGCAAGCTTTGTCGCCTCAGGGCATGCCGATGGGTGTACTCGGTGCTGCTGGGCTTGCTGCAGGGGCTGCAGCATTGGGGGCGGAATCTTCCTCGGCTATGCCAGAAGCCCATACCCTGCAGCAGCAATTGATGAAAGAGTCGCAACAGTTTCAGCAGCAACAAGGCCAAAGCTACGACCAGATCGCACAGACGCTGCAGCAGCAAAACCAGATGTTGCAACAGCAATTGATGCAGCAACAAGCGCAAATGAATCAGATGATGGCTGCTCAGGCGCCGCAATCGCCGCAGGCAGACCCGTCGCTGCAACCACCGACGCAGCCAGGGGCAGGATTTGGTGCAAAGCCGCCTGTCGCGCAAGGAGCAGGACAGTCCGCGTCGGTGCAAGGTGCAGAACCTGAGCAAAAGCAGGGTATCCTTGGCAAGGCGATGGCGAAGATGGATGCCATGCTGCAAAAACTCGCCAGCTATTTCGAGGCCAAACTGCCGCCGGATGTGCTGAGTGAAGTGAAGCATCTTGGCGCGGTGATGGCTGCAAGTGGTGTGAAAGAAAACCGCCTGCCGGAAGCGCCCGACCAGGTGCGTGCACAAGCAACGCCCGCACGCGCGCCGGAGCCGATGCAGACCCCACAGCGGAACTAAGTTGGCGGTTGCCGTTGCGTGAACGGTGCTTTATACGGGGGGCATGACCACACTTCCGACCCTTGAATCACTCGATGTTGCCGGCAAAACCGTGCTGGTGCGGCTGGATTTAAACGTGCCCATGCATGCAGGGCGCTTGACGGATGCCACCCGCATCACCCGCATCATTCCCACGCTGCAATATCTCATGGAGCGCGATGCGAAGGTGGCCGTGTTTTCGCATCTTGGTCGGCCGAAAGGGTTCGACCCCAGCTTCTCGCTTGCACCGCTGGTGGATGCGCTCTCTGCCGCGCTGTGGGATCGTCCCGTGCGCTTCTCGCCCGACTGCATCGGCACCAGCGCGCGTCAGGCAATTGCCGGTGCTGCGCCCGGCGATGTGATCCTGATGGAGAACCTGCGGTTCTATGCAGAGGAAGAAAAGAATGATGCGGAGTTTGCGAAGTCGCTCGCCGCACTGGGCGACTGCTATGTGAACGATGCGTTCTCCTGCTCGCACCGCGCCCATGCCTCGGTGGTCGGCATCAATCCGTATCTGCCATCCGCTGCGGGGCGCCTGATGCAGAAAGAGGTCGGCGCGTTGACTTCAGTGCTTGCGAATCCGTCGCGCCCGCTGACGGCGATTGTTGGCGGCTCGAAAGTTTCGACGAAGCTGGAGCTGCTCGGCAACCTCGTGGCGAAGGTCGATCACCTGATTATCGGCGGGGCGATGGCGACGACGTTCTTGTTTGCGCAAGGAAATGATGTCGGTGCGTCGCTGTGCGAACGCGAGATGGCCGACACCGCACGCGACATTCTGAAGGCGGCCGCAAAAACCAACTGCCAGATTCACCTGCCGGTGGATGCGGTGGTGGCAAACCAGTTCAAGCCGCACGCGCCAAGCGTGGTCTGCGCAATCAATGCTATTCCTAGCACGGGAATGATCCTCGATATTGGCCCGCGCTCGCTGATGAACATTGCGAATGTAATCGATGCCAGCAAAACGCTGGTGTGGAACGGCCCTGTGGGTGCGTTTGAAACCGCACCGTTTGATGGCTCGACGGTGCAGATCGCACGGATGGTGGCAGCCGCCTCGCGCGCGGGGAAACTGCACAGCGTGGCGGGCGGTGGCGACACGGTGGCCGCGCTCGCGCATGCGGGGTTGAGTGCGGAACTCAGCTATCTTTCGACCGCAGGCGGCGCCTTCCTCGAATGGCTGGAGGGCAAGGAGCTGCCCGGTATTGCCGCGCTGATGACACAAGATGCACGTCGTCAACGGGCTTAGCGAGGCTCGTGTAGCCTTGCAGGCAGGGGCGACGGCGCTCGCCTCACCACCTTATGCGGCCTGCCATGCAGGAGTGAATTATTACCGCGCACTCGTGGCGCAGCTTCGCACCGAATTTCCCGATACGCCGTTCACCTTCACCCTCTGCTGCGGCGACGATGCGGCCATTGCGCATGAGGCGCTGCGGCTTGGCTTCACCCATATCCGCTGCGATTGCAGTGAGCCTATGCGCGCACAGCTTAAGGCAATGGGGGCGATGATTTCCTAGCAAACCGGGATGACAAACGAAAAACACACTGCTAAACCACTCGCAGCATAACCCAAACGAGGCACCTATGGCACTGACGCGCAAAGTAAAAGAGATTCTCTCCTGGTATGAGTCGGACAATCCCGGCACCAAGGCCAACCTCGCGCGGATGCTGATGCATGGTAAACTCGGTGGCACCGGCAAGATGGTGATTCTGCCGGTCGATCAGGGCTTCGAGCATGGCCCGGCGCGCAGCTTCGCGGCGAACCCGGCGGCTTATGACCCGCACTACCATTTCAAATTGGCGATTGATGCGGGGTTGAATGCGTACGCCGCACCGCTCGGCATGATCGAAGCCGGGGCGGACACGTTCGCGGGGGCGATTCCGCTGATTCTCAAAGTGAACAGCAATAACTCCGTGGCACCGAAAGACGCTGCGCCCGATCAGGCCGTGACCGCCACGGCGCAGGACGCGCTGCGCCTCGGCTGCTCCGCGATTGGATTCACCATTTACCCCGGCGGGCACCAGACCTACGACCAGATGGAAGAGATCCGCGAACTCTCGGCGGAGGCGAAAGCCCTCGGCCTCGCGGTGGTGATGTGGAGCTACCCGCGTGGCGCTGGCCTGAGTAAAGACGGCGAAACGGCGATCGACGTGACTGCCTATGCGGCGCATATGGCGGCGCTGCTCGGCGCGCATATCATTAAGGTGAAGCCGCCGACGGCGTTTATCGAACAGGCTGAGGCGAAGAAGGTCTATGAGAAAGAAAAAATTCCGGTGGCGACGCTGGCGCAGCGTATCGCGCATATTAAGCAGACTACGTTCGGTGGGCGCCGACTGGTGATCTTCAGCGGCGGCGGGGCGAAATCAAGCGCCGAGGTGCTGAATGAGGTGAAAGAAATCGCGGCGGGTGGTGGCGATGGCTCCATCATGGGCCGCAACGCCTTCCAACGCCCGAAAGACGAGGCGCTCGGGCTGCTTAGCGAGATTGTCGGCGTGTATAAGGGGCGGTAGGATCCGCTTTATTGCCCCTGCTGATTGCCGGAGCCTCTCTTATAGCTGCTCAAGGGTTTTGTATGGGGCGCATTCAGTGTAATCTCTGGGTTGAATCCTAATATAATCGGCCAGAGCTGCGTATCAAATCGTGGATCTTCCTCCCGCTGAATAAGATCGTCGCGTACCACGCTTGGAATACCGCAATGTGCAGTGGCCTCTATAATGGGAGGCAAGCCTGGTTTGCTTGCAGAATAGAGGGCGAGATCAATCGGTGCGCCAGCGTTGTTAATGTCATGCGTGACGATAGATTGTAAGGTGTGTTTGAGTAGGACTGTGCCGAGTCGTCGTGAGCGATATGCAATGTCTGGGTCGGATACCAGCCCTCCAATTTCACAATAAGAGCATGCGCTCGCATCAATATCCGGTAGAAGGTTAGACAGCGCCATGGCGGGGTGGCTCTCTTCCATCCGTACTTTCTCAGTGCTTCCGGGAGTATGAAATATAAGACGTGTTCCTGCGATGACTTTGCCATCTTCAACAGCAAGTACTAGAGTGGTGGAGGGCTTAACATCCAGTATATCAGGGCCGTTGGGATAGAGATTCTCTCCCCAATAGGCAGCGAATGCACGTTGGCGCAACTCATAATAGGCGTTGCGCAGCGCATTGGATTGATCGTCTTCATCGCTTGCGCGAATAATGGTATAGGCAGTGGTCATGGCGCTATCCTATACGGTTTTGTACATATTGTCGCGCGTGACATTTTGCAAATTACGGGTATGAATGCGTGATGCCCCACGAAACTTACCCCTGCCGGTTATACCTGATTTCGCCGCCGAAGCTGGTGGCGGAGGAATTCGCGCAGACGCTGGAAAGCGCGCTTGGCGCGGGGGATGTGGCGGCGTTTCAATTGCGGCTGAAGGATGCGAGCGACGACGAGATTCGTGCGGCTGTGCGGGCGCTGATGCCCGTCGCGCACCGCTATGGCGTGGCGTTTCTGCTCAATGACCGGGTGGATCTCGCGCGTGAACTGAACACAGATGGTGTGCATCTGGGGCAGGAGGATATGACTCTGCGTGAGGCGCGGGCAGTGCTCGGCGACGAGAAAATCATCGGCATCAGCTGCCATGACTCGGCGCATATGGCCATGGAAGCAGGCGAGGCGGGGGCGGAATATGTGGCGTTCGGCGCGTTCTATGCCACGCAGAGCAAATCGCCGGAGAAGCTCGCGATGTATGGCACGCCGACGAAAGAGATTATCGAGAACTGGTCGACGCTCACCACCGTGCCCTGCGTCGCCATCGGCGGGTTGACGCCGGAGAATTGCGGGCCGCTGGTAACGGCGGGCGCGGATTTCATCGCCGCGATCACCGCAGTGTGGAGCCACCCTCCGGGTGCAGCAGCGGCGGTGAAAGCGTTCAACACGGCAATTAAACACGGCCTCAGCGCGCGGGGCTAATGCCCACAAGCCGCTTCGCCGTTCGCGCCTAGCTCATGCACATGGTTGCCATGCACCACAAACTGACGCGTGCCGACATTAATCACAATCCGTAGTTTTGCCGACCATGCGTGCAGGTTTTCGAGGTAGGGCGATTTTTTCCACGCATCTGGCCGGTCAGGATCGACCACCGCGAGTAGGGTTTTGCCCCCATCCGACCCCATCAGCATGATGCGCGATTTGGAGGGGCGCCACTCTTCGCCGAGCGTCGCGTTCTCCATGAAATGGCAGAAGAACTCGCGGCATTGGCGGGGGCGGGTGTCGTAGGCGTCGCAGGTTTTGCGGGTGCTGCAATGGACGCACCATTCGCCCGCTTTTTTGTTGAGTTCCTCGATTCTCGGCAGCTTGCAGCACATGGCGCAATCTCCGCAGGTGGGGCCAGGGACGAGGTTGGGGGTTGGTTTGGTAGAAGAAGGTTCCATGTACGAAGGCTAATGCGCGATGCGTATGGAAGCAAGAGATACAAGACGGACAGTATCTAATTCGTCAGAATAAAACCAATCATGCATGCCCCATCATTAGTGGTACCCATGTAATCAGCTCGGTTAGGGTACACAGGGTCGCCAATGTAGTAATAATACGTTCCTCCTCCGTCGCCACATCCTCCTGGAACATAGCCGCGCATTTTCCCCCTCGTGGCACGACCATCATCGATTTTCTGATCGAGTGCAAAAACTTCACCAACGGACATCGAACTTACGGTACGCACAGGACTAGAGGTACTTAATGCGCCAAGCTCTAAGTATCCTCCGCCTATCGGCGGAAAACAATTGGGGCAAGCTCCAGCAGCGGCCATAGCCGACTCATCAGTGATGTTCCAGTAGCTATTATCCATGCCTGATTTTGGCAGGTTGGTGGCTGAAGACCAAATAATACTGCCGGATGTGCCGTTTCGATGATATGCGTTTGAAGGGCCGACAGGCACCACATCGACTGTACCATTCCCTGTGTATGTGCCTGGTATAAGTTGTGCGAGTGCGAGATGTTCCCAGGCTTTTACATTTTCTCCGCCTCTGTAATCAATTTGTTCATTGCCATCACCATTGCAGCCTGTGCCTATGGTGGCGGTATTGGTGCCACAGGCGGTACCAAAAAAATTAAACGCCGTGGGAAGATCACCAGGTATACCATTATATTTATTGCGGAAGGTGTAAAGGGCGGCTTCAAAGCTGGTGCGCTCATTCGAAATCGCCCTGATTTCAGCCTGCCGGATCAGGGCAAGCGCCGCGAGTACACCGCCGACCAATAGACCGACAATGACCAGCACGATCGCCATTTCGACTAGGGTAAATGCTTGGCGTCGGTTCATTTATTTCCTTTGGCAGGGGGTGGGCTCGGCGTAATTTAACATCAAGGGGTGTATCTATCAATAGGATAGGCCATTCTCTGGCTTGCCAACGCACGCGATGCTCACTATAAATGCTCTCGATTTTTAACAAAGGAGATGGGTAATGCGTATCGATGGTTCCAGCGTTCGTGCCGGTATGGTTGTGGAATACGAAAACAAGCTGTGGATGGTAGTGAACCATGAAATTCGTACGCCGGGCAACCTGCGCTCGTTCAACCAGGTCGAGTTCAAGGATATCAAGACGGGCACCAAGAAGAACCTGCGCCTGCGTCCGGACGAGGGCGTCGAGCGCGTGAGCCTCGATCAGCGGGACTTCCAGTATCTCTACCGCGAAGGTGACGACCTCGTGTTTATGGATCAGGAGAATTACGAGCAGATCACCATGAAAGCCGACTTCCTCGGCGACCGCGTGGCGTTCATGCAGGACGGCATGGTGGTGCAGGTGGAGCTGCACGAGGGCAATCCGATCGGCGTGAAACTGCCCGATACGGTGATTCTTGAGATCGTGGAAGCCGATCCGGTGGTCAAAGGCCAGACGGCGAGCTCGAGCTATAAACCTGCTAAGCTCGAAAACGGTATCCGCGTCATGGTGCCGCCTTTCATCACCACCGGTGAGAAGATCGTGGTCAACACCAACGAGTTGACCTACGTCGAGCGTGCGAAGTAACTCTCCTACTATTTTCCAAGAATAAAAATCAGCATGCAGTGCCGCGTGTCATGCCGACGGGTGGGCTGTCCGTTGTAGGGGGGTGATGGTGGTATTGTTGTTAAGTAATAATAGTCTGTTCCGACATCATTACAGCCACTAAAGCTTGAACCGCCACGGACCGCACCGAGTCTGGCACGCCCATCATCTACTTTTCTGTCGACAATGAATGCCTCCTCATTGGTGAGGGTGGATTGTGCGCCAGTGACCGGATAGGAATATCCATCATAAAGCCCACCGATCTCAAGGTAAAGTCCGCCACGGCGTGGGAGGTTTATTGCGGCATTGCCATCGCCCGGCAATGCAACGGTAACATCGGTCAGATTCCAATACATGCCTCTGATTTTGGATAATGGTAGGTTACTGCTGGTTCCCAGTACTACGGTGGCCCCTCCCATCAGTATGCTGGCTCCTGTGGTGCCACTGCCGTTGAAGCTTCCGGGGAACATTTTGGCTAAGGTGAGATGCTCCCATACTTTGACGTTCTCGCCAGCTAAAAAATCCACTTCCTCGTTGCCATCACCGTTACAACCGGTGCTCATGGTGCTGGTATTGGTGCCACACCCCGCACCAAAAAAATCATAAGCTTTTGGATGATCACCCGGCATGCCATTATATTTATTGCGGAAGGCGTAGATAGAGGTTTGGATGGTTTCTTTATCCTTCACAATCTGCCGTAATTGTGCCTGGCGAATAAGATCTTTTCCTACTAGCACGCCACCGACGAGTAAGCCGACAATCACAAGGACAATCGCCATCTCCACCAGAGTGAAAGCTGATTTATATGTGGTTTTTTTTGACAACAGCTTCTCGTGACACATGACGAACAGGCGCATTGTACCATGGGCAGGACTAAGGAACAAGCAACCCATGTAGCGTTTTGTGAATCGCGCCATTGGTGGCGAGCACACTGCCGCGGTCATCTGTCATTATGGGGCTGCCATCCACCGCGGTGACCATGCCGCCCGCCTCGGCAACGATGAGGGCGCCGGCGCACATATCCCAGACATTCAGGCGTTGATACCAGATGCCATCGAGCCGCCCGGCGGCGACGTAAGCCAGGTCGAGCGCGGCGGAACCGGAGCAGCGCACGGTGGCGCCGCTTTCGACCACGCGGGTGAAGGCTTTCATGTTGCCCTCGAACCCCTCGCGGCCTTTGCGGGGGGAGGAAGTGGAGAGCAATAAATCTTCCTTACGCGCGGATACGCGCAGGCGTTTGCTGTTCAAGAACGCGCCACCTCTGCGATCTGCGGTGAAGATTTCGTCTTGGATGGGGTCGTAGACAATGCCCGCAATGGTTTCCCAAGCGCCACCATTTTTACGTTCCTGTGCGGCGACAGAAATAGAAATATACGGAATCGCGTGGATAAAATTGGTGGTGCCGTCAATCGGATCAATCACGAAGCGCTGGTTGAGGTTCGGGTTGCCGATGAGGCCGGATTCTTCGGTGAGAAAACCGAATTTAGGGCGGGCTTTCCCTAGCTCCTCGATCAGTAATTTGTCGGTGCGGATATCGGCATTGGTGACAAAATTCGCCGCGCCTTTTTTTGAGATTTGTAATTTGTCGATCTCGCCAAAATCGCGCACGACTCCTTTAGCCGCTTTGCGCACGGCGGCTATCATGACGGTCATGAGGGGGGAGTTGGCCATCGTGTCTACCTAGAAGAAAGGAATTCGCTGTGCAAGGGCTAAGTGTATGAAATGGGGCCTATCGCAAGGGATGATTCTAGGCTTGCCACCAGCTGGGTCTGTTTGCTACAAGCATCGTCTTACCCTATCTGGTCGTATCGGCACTAAGGCATTCAAAAAATTATGGCTTTTCGCACCGTTATCGCTTCTTCCTGTCGGCAAGCGCTACTGCTTGGCACGGCGTGCTTGGCATGGGCAATGCTTCCCATGTGTGCGGCAGAAGCGCGCGACCTGGTGCCTAATTTGCCTAGCGTGGAAGTGAACCTCGGTGCGTTGCGTGGCCTGCAACCGCAGAAAGTTATTGAAGCGCCGCTGCCTCCTGCTGTCGAGCGCAAAGTACCGCGCGAACAGCCAGGGCAGGGCCGTGTAGTGCCTTTCGAAAATCCTGCAGCCACACCCTATAGCAGAAACATCAAAGAGAAAAAATTCAAGCAACCCGCGGTAGAGGCGATGCCTTCTTCGACCCCTGCGCCCATTCCCGCACCGATACCCGTTGCGCCTCCTACACCTGCACCGCCACCGCCTGTGACTAAGGTGCTGCCTGTTCCTGTACCGGTGATGGCGCCGAAGCCTGTACCACAACCCGCGCCTGTTCCTGTTGCGCCGCCACTGCCTGCGCCTAAAACGTCGGCACCTGTGCTCGCGCCATTGCCGATGCCGCAGGATGCACCGGAAGTGAAGATACCACCGCAGATGGAGAGAAAAGTTTCTCCCGCGATTCCGATGGTAAACCCAAGAAAAGCACCTGAGCCAGAATTGCCGCCGATACCTGCGCAACCCGAGAAAGCTCCGGCACCGGTGGTAGCACCGCTTACGGTTACTGTTCCATTAGCGAAGGAAAAAGCATCCGTCACGGTGGTGCCACCAGCGCCGGATGTCAGTAAGCTTGATTTCTCGAAAATGCCGGCGCCGCAACCTGCGCCTGTGCCCGAATTGAAGTTAAGAAAAGCGCCTGTCGCTGCGCCAGTTATCGTACCTGTCGAGGAGATGACTCCCCCACCGTTGCCGCCGACCGTTCAAAAGCGTTTGGATACACTTACAACCCCGCCGGAGCCAAAGCAGCAAGGGATCATCAGCGATAAAACGCGTATTGAGGATCCAACGGTGAAAATCCGCAAAGACCTCGACGCTAAAGCACGTGAAGAGGCAAAGAAAAAAGCCGATGCTGCGGCGAAAGAGAAGACCGGGATGTCTGCATTACCACCGGTGCCGCCGATAAAAGCGCCTGCGCAAGCGGCATCGCCGATGATGATTCCGGTCCCAGAGAAATTGCCTCCGGCAGAGATGCCACCTCTGCCTGTACCGTCTGTGGAGGCACCAAAGCCTGAACCTGTGAAACCAACGCTGCCGCCCGTGGTTGAAGTGAAAAAAGATGCTCCGGATATCAGCAAGCTCGACTTCTCAAAAATGCCTTCCCCTCCTGTTGAGGCGAAGAAAGATGCGTCGAAAAAAGAAGAAGCTAAGCCAGTGGCGGCGCCAGTGCCGCTGCCACCTGTGGTAGAAGCGAAGAAAGATGCGCCGGCGATGCTGCCGAAAGCAGAGATGTTGCCACCACCACAATTACCGCCGGTGGAAGCGAAGAAGCCATCGTCGGACCCGATTAAGCCGATCACCTTACCGAAAACGGAAATTGCACCGCCGCCGCCATTGCCGCCTACAGAGACAAAGAAAAAGGATGCTCTTGTGCCACCTGCGCTTCCTCCGATGCCAGCGCTGACGCCGCCATCAGAAGTAAAAAAGGAAGAGCCAAAGCCGGAGGTGAAGAAGGATGAGAAACCCTCTCTGCCACCGATTGCGCCGCTCGTACCACCAACGGCAGCACCATCGAAACTGCCACCGCTCACCGCGCTAACAGGCGGAAAAGCACCGTCGACGCAGGATATTCTTCAGCCAAAAGATTTGGTGGAAGCCAAGCCGCTTGCTGCGCCAGCCGCGCCGGATGTGAAAATGACACCACCACCTGCGCCACCGAGCGCCTTGCCGAAGCTGCCGCCGATCGAGCCGGTGAAGGAAGCGACGAAATTGCCATCGCCTGCGGTGCTCATTCCGGTTGAGCCGAAGAAAGAAGCGCCTGAAGCAAAAACTTCTGCCTCACCGGTCGAGATGAAGCCGCCTGTGGATGTAAAGAAAGAACTGCCGAAGGAAGCCGTTAAGCCGCCAGGATTACCGCCTATGCCGCTTCCTGAAGTAAAAAAAGAAGAGCCGAAGAAAGAAGCGCCAAAAGCCGAAGCAAAACCAGCGGCACCGCCCGCGCCGCCAGTAGCCATACCGCCGGTTGTACCGGCGCCTGCGGGGGAGGCGATGACACGTAGCGTGTCGTTCGCGAAGGATAAGTCTGATCTGGCGGATGATACTAAGTCCGACCTCGCAGAGGTGGCAGAGAAAGTGAAGAAATCACAAGGGAATGTAAGGATTGTGGCGTATGCTGCGGGCTCGCCGGAGCAGTCCTCGGTGGCAAAACGCATCTCGCTTTCGCGCGCGCTGGCGATTCGCGCTTTCCTCATCAGCAAGGGCGTGAACCAGCTGAACATCAACGTGCAGGCGCTGGGCAACCAAGTGCCAAGTGGCGATGCCGACCGTGCCGATGTGTTTGTGAAGTAGCTAGCGGTTCTGAGAAAATAAAGGTCGGTTTCCGCTAGCTATCATCTCTGAGGAGACGCGGGCAGGAATACCCGTTGCACACTGGATAGTGGCAAGTATGTTTTCCATCATGTATGGCTTTACAATCCGACCGTTTGCACCTGAATGGATGACCGCATTCTTGAAGCTAAATGACTCTGTTTTTGGGGTAGTATCGGTTCCGGCGACAAAGCAAATACGAAAGGTGCAGTTGTTAGACTCGTCGTCTACAGATAGCGAGAGGCTCTGTATTCTTGGACTTTGTGCTTTGATGCTTTCTAGGCCTTTATAAAATTGCTGCATCTCTTGTGGTATTTCTGAGGAGATTAGTTTTTTTACAGGCTTCGGTGCTGGGGGCTTTTTTTCCGGTCTCGGCTTTATCGTGCGCGGTGGTTTTACCACTCTCTCTTTTATAACAGCTTCTTTTACAATGGGTGCTGGTTTTTTAATGGGATTTTCCGTCAGGAAATCTTTCGCGCGCTGACGCAGCGACTCTTTTGACTCTGCGAGGATAAAGCCTTGCGTGCCTGCTTCTTCAATGAGCGCGGATATGTGGCTTTTGAGCGCATCGCGTGGGCAGGGAATGGCGGTGCCAATGGCAAAGGAAGGCCCCGCGATGCTGCTGAGCTTGATTCTTAAGGTGGCGGTTTCGGGCGTGATGCTGTTTGGTTCGAGCGCTACTGCGATTCTGTAAGAACGCCCATCGCTATCATAATGGGGATCGTGTTTCGTTAGATTACGAAGCGTTTTTTGAATTGTTCCTGAAGGCGAAGGTGTATGTATCGCGTCATTCATCACGGGTAAACCTAGTCTGTTAATCTAGGTTCAGCGTAGCACAACTTCCTTTACAAATGATGAAGATGGCCACAAAAAATGAGCCCGCGCTCATGGAATTACAATGGGTTACTCGCTAAACTGCAATTCGGCGAGGCGTTTGTAGAGCGGGTTGCTGGTGAGTAACTGCGCGTGGGTGCCGGTGGCCTCGATCTTGCCGTTGCTCATCACGATGATACGATCCGCCTTGATGACGGTAGCGAGGCGATGGGCGATGACCAGCGTGGTGCGCTCACGCATCACCGCTTCGAGCGCGTGTTGAATCGCAGTTTCGTTCTCGGCATCCAGCGCGGACGTCGCTTCATCCAGCAGCAGCACGCGCGGGTCGCGCACGATGGCGCGGGCAATGGCGACGCGCTGGCGCTGCCCGCCGGAAAGCCGCACGCCTTTTTCACCGAGATGGGTGTTCAGCCCCTCCGGCAGCGCTTCGAGGAACTCGAGTGCGGAGGCGGTTTTGGCAGCGGCGAGGATTTCTGCCTCCGTCGCGGTTGGCTTTCCTATACGGATATTCTCCCACGCGGTGGTGGAGAAGATGACCGGGTCTTGCGGCACGATGCCGATGCGGCTGCGCCAGTCGCGCGGGTCGAGCGTGCGCAAATCGTGCCCATCCACGCGGATGATGCCGAATTGTGGGTCGTAAAACCGCAGCAGCATTTGGAACAGCGTGGTTTTTCCCGCGCCGGAGGGGCCGACGATGGCGACCGTTTCGCCTGGCTCAATACGGAAGGAAACGTTGGAAAGCGCCGCGACATCCGCCCGCGTGGGGTAGTGGAAAGTCACATGCTCGAAGGAGAGGCGGCCATCCGGCGGCTTGGTGAAGATATGCGGGTTGGCAGGCGTGGTGATTTCAGGGTTGAGCGCCATCAGCTCCATCAACCGCTCGGTAGCACCAGCGGCGCGTTGCAGCTCGCCCACCACTTCGGAGAGCGCGCCGAGCGACCCGGCAACCACCACCGCGTAGAAAATAAATGCGGAGAGATCCCCCGCCGTGATGCGCCCCGCCACGACATCCTGCCCGCCGATATAGAGCACGGTGATGATGGCACCAAACACGAGGCAGATGACAATCGCGGTGAGGATGGCACGTAGGCGAATGCGCGCGAGCGCGGTTGAAAGCGTGTCGCCGACCAGCGTGCTGAAGCGGGCGTTCTCGGCGTCTTCGAGTGCCATGGCGTGGATGGTGCGGATGGCACCAATGGTTTCTTCCGCGTGCGCTGAAATGTCGCCCACTTTGTTTTGCGTGGCGCGCGAGAGCGCCCGCACGCGCTTACCCAGCGTGATGATCGGCAGAATCACGAGCGGCAGCATCAGCAGCAGATATTCCGACAGCCGCACAGAGGTGATGAGGAGCATGGTGAAGCCGCCGACAAACATCAGCGTGTTGCGCAGGAAAATGGAAACCGAGGAGCCAACCACGGTTTGCAGCAGCGTGGTATCCGTGGTGATGCGCGAGAGCAGGTCGCCCGTGCGGGTGGATTCGAAATAGGCCGTGTGCATGGAAAGTACCTTGGCGAAAATATCGCGGCGGATATCGGCGACGACGGATTCGCCCACCCACGAGACGAGCAGGTAACGCGTGTACGTCGCGGCGGCGAGGGCGACGACCACGCCGAGCAGAATGAGATAGCCCTGACCGAGCAGCGTGGGGTTACCTTTGGCGATGCCTTCATCCACCAGGTAGCGCATGCCACTGCCCATGGCGAGGACGCTGCTCGAGGTGAACACGAGCGCCACCAGCGCGCCGATGGCCTTGCGTTTATACGGTGCGAGGTAGCGCCCGAGATAGCGCAGGCTGCTGAGTTTACCTTTGGGCGGGAGTTCGGTGGTGGTCATAGCGTAACTACAATCTCATGGGTGGCGAGTTCGTGGCGTAGCATATCGGCGAGCGATGCGCCATCCGCCAGTTGCCATGCTTGCGCGGAGGCGCTCCACGAAAAATGAGAGCCGCCGGAAATGGGTGAGGCGAGCCAGAGCTGGCGCGTCGGCGCATGTTTGGTGACGAGGAAGGTTTTGCCGTTCGCGGTGACAAGGGTGAGGATGCCGTTTTGTAGCTCCAGTTCGTCGAGCGCGCCGCTGTCATAGGCGCCATCCAGCGCGGCGAAATAGCGCTCAAGCGTTGCATCGGCAAGGGTATGAAACTCGGTTTCGTCCACGGGGCGCCTTTGGTTGGGGTGATGCGTTCTCGTAGCCGATTCCCACCTATGCAGGCCAGTTAAAAATAGTTCCCTAAACTTCACGTGACGCGGCGGGGCTTTTAGGCTATGACCCCGCCGATGACAGAAAAACCTCGCACTGCCCCGAAGAAAAAGCCTGCGGCAAAACGGGCGCCCGCTAAGGGCAATGCGGCCTATCGTGGCCGTGGCAGCCGCCGTGCGCGGGTGAAAACGGCGGATGGGCTGATGCCCGAGCGCAGCGTGATCGCGATTTTTATTGCGCGCATGCTGATGGCGGGCGTGATTATCGGTGGGCTGGCGGTGATGTATTTCATGGTCAGCATGCCGGATATCAGCTCGATCGATACCATCCGCAAGCAACAGGGCATCACCGTGCTTTCGGCCGATGGGCGCACGGTCGCGAACTATGGCGATGTGTATGGCGAATATATTCCCTATGAGAAATTGCCCCGTCACCTGGTTCAGGCAGTGGTGGCCACGGAAGACCGGCGTTTTTTTGCACATGGGGGCATTGATGTCTGGGGCATTGCGCGGGCAATGTTTGTTAATGTGCGTGCGGGCCACATGGTGCAGGGCGGCTCGACTGTCACGCAGCAAGTGGCGAAGAATGTTTTCCTCACGCCGGACCGCACGCTGATGCGCAAGGCGCAGGAGGCGTTGCTGGCCCTGTGGCTGGAGGCGCGGTTCAGCAAAAAAGAGATCATGGCGATTTACCTGAACCGCGTCTATCTCGGCGCGGGCACGTTCGGTATTGATGCGGCAGCGAAGCGCTATTTTAACAAAAGTGCGAAAGATTTAACGCTTGAGGAATCGGCGCTGCTCACCGGCTTGCTCAAGGCACCGTCGCGCTATTCCCCCGCCAGCAACAGCGAACGCGCGCGGGCACGTATGCATCAGGTGCTGGTGAATATGGAAGATGCCGGGTTCATCAACAAAGCGCAGGTGAAAAAATCACTCGCGACCTATGCGGCCTCGCCCTCGCACAAGGCGGAAGGCGGCGAGGTGCGCTACTTCACCGACTGGATTATCGAGGAGCTGCCGAAATATGTCGGGCAGGTGGAAGAAGACATGGTGGTGACCACCACGCTCGACGGCGAGTTGCAGCAAAAAGCGGTGGATGCGCTACAGACTATCGTCAGCAAGGAAGGCCCCGCCAAACGTGTCAGCCAAGGCGCGATTGTCGCCATGCAGTCGGACGGCGCGGTGCAGGCCATGGTGGGCGGGTTGTCCTATGGCGAAAGCCAGTATAACCGCGCCGCGCAGGCGAAGCGCCAGCCGGGCTCGGTGTTCAAACTGTTCGTGTATCTCGCGGCGCTGGAGGCGGGGGTGAAACCATACTCCACCGTGCTCGATGCGCCAGTCTCGCTGTATGTCGGGAATAAAGTCTGGGCGCCGGAAAACTATAACGAGGATTCTTACCTCGGTGAAATTCCAATGGTGGTAGCGCTACGCAACTCGCTCAACACCGTGTCGGTGCGCCTCGGGCAATATGCGGGGTTTGGCCGCGTGGCAAATATGGCTGAGCGCCTTGGCATTCCGAGCGTGCCCTCGCATCCGTCCATCGTGCTCGGCTCGGTGGAGGCGACGCTGCTTGAGATGACGGGCGCCTATGCGCATCTGGCCAATAACGGCAATAAGGTGGTGCCCTATGGCATTACGCTCGTAAAAACGCGCAAGGGCAATAAAGAGCTCTATAAGCACGAGAAGGCGGAGCCTGAATCCATCCTTGCGCAGGGCACGGTGGAGATGATGAACTACATGCTGCTCGACGTGGTGGCGCGCGGTACCGGTACCAAGGCGCGCCTTGCCGATCGGCAGGTGGCGGGAAAAACCGGCACCAGCCAGAACTTCAAAGATGCGTGGTTCATTGGCTTCACCCCGCAGATGGTGACGGGCGTGTGGGTCGGTAACGACGACAACAAGCCGATGCGCAAAATCACCGGCGGCACCATCCCCTCTGCCGTGTGGAAAAGCTTTATGGCGAGCGCCATGCAGGGCAAGCCCGTGCTGCCGATTCCGAACGCCGCTTCCTCCGGCGAAGGCATGCTGCCATGGCTGTTTGGCAATGGCGAATCCGGCGAAGGCGAGTCGGGAACCGAGGGTGAGATAAGCACCGTCGATGGCGAGAGCGGGGCGAATGTGCTCACCACCCCGCAGGATATGCCCGCGGGCGGCAATGGCGAAGAAGGTGGTGACGGCGATGTGCTGACCCCCCAATTCTGGAACAAGCTGATGGATAAAGCGGTGCCTGACAAAGGGGATGTCGACGTGGAATATAGCTACCCCGGCGATGGACGCCGGCGGTAGCGCTTCTCTAAAAACTACGCATTAAACCGATAAAGGTCTTTGCCGTGCAGGGTGAGCCATTCTTTGGCGGCTTCGTAGTCGGGGCAGATGGTCTCGACCGCATTCCAGAACGCACGGCTATGGTTCATGTGACGCAGATGCGCGACCTCGTGCGCGACGACATATTCCATCACCTCGCGCGGGGCGAAGATCAGGCGGTAGGAGAACGAGAGGCGCGCGGTGGAGGAACAGCTGCCCCAGCGGCTGCGCGTATCGCGCACGGTGACGCGGTCAAGCCGGCGCCCCAAACGGGCGGCGTCGCGCTCGGCGAGTTTGGTGAGGGTGACGCTGGCGATTTTCTTCAGCGCTTCGGTGACACGCTCGGCAAATTCATCGCGCGGGCCGGCGACATAGAGCACGTCATCTTTCACGATCCATTTGCGGCGCAGGGTTTCGTCGTGCTTGATGCGCACGCGTTTGCCCAGCAGCGGGATGACGACGCCCGGCTTGATATGTTTTTTGGTGGGCATGCTGTGTAGCGTTTCGATAAGCCACTCGCTTTTGAGCATCAGGAAACGCAGTCCGTCATTCACGCGCGTGTGGCGCGGCAGGGTGAGGGAGATGGCATGGTCGGTCGGGATGTAGCGTAGGCAGATGCGCTTGGCGCGATGATGGCGCCGAATGACCAGCGGCAAGACCTGCCCGCCGACATGAAGGTAATCGGGCAACGACTCGTTGCTCCATGCATGTTGCTTGCTCATCGAGATCCTACTTCTTTTTATTGTTGGTGATGTGCGCGTTCTTGTTGCTCGCTCTTGCATCACATAGTAGCTAGCATGGGGGGTGCATGGGCGGCGGTCAATAGCCCGTACCTGTCAACCCCCAAAAATATATTTTATCCACAGGGTAATTCTCAGGGGATTCAAAGGCATTATGAAGTATCCTCAGTCGTTTATCGAGGAGATCAGGGCCCGTATTCGCGTTTCCGAAATTGTCGGGCGCGCCGTTCCCCTGCGCCGGGCAGGGCGCGAATTTCACGCTTTATGCCCATTTCACAAGGAGAAGAGCCCTTCTTTTACGGTGAATGATGAGAAGGGCTTCTTCCACTGCTTTGGCTGTGGCGCGCATGGGGATGTCATAGGTTTTACAATGGATTACGAGCATCTCGGCTACCGCGAGGCGGTGGAGCGCCTGGCAGGTGTAGCTGGGTTGAGTGTTCCACGCGAAACAAAACTGGAAGTTGAGCGCGAGGAAAAAGCCAAGTCCCTACAGCAGGTGATGGAATTCGCCGCCAGCTGGTTCGAAGAGCAGATGGAAAACACGGCGGAGGGCGAACTCGCACGACGCTACCTCGCCGAGCGGGGACTCACCGGCGAGACGCGCGCGAAGTTCCGCATCGGCTACGCACCCGCCGATCGCGACGCGCTGACGCGGATGATGAAAACAAAAGGCGTCACCGAAGCGCAGATGATTGAAGTGGGTTTGTTGATTAAGGTGGAAGACCGTGCGCCCTATAGCCGCTTCCGCCGCCGCCTCATGTTCCCCATCCGCGATCGCAAAAGCCGTGTGATTGCGTTTGGCGGACGCGTGCTGCCCGGCGAACCGAACGACGACGCACCGAAATATCTGAACTCGCCAGAGACACCGCTGTTCCATAAAGGGCGGCAGCTGTTCAATCTCGACCTCGCACGCCGCGCCGCGTTCGATGCACGGCAGTTGATTGTCGCCGAGGGCTATATGGATGTGATCGCGCTCGCGCAGGCGGGCATCGCCCATGCGGTCGCGCCGCTCGGCACCGCGATCACGCCGGAGCAGTTACAGATGTGCTGGCAGCTGGTGGATGAGCCGACCCTCTGCCTCGACGGCGACAATGCCGGGCAACGGGCGATGAGCCGCGCGATGGATGTGGCAATGCCGCTGCTGGTGCCGGGCAAAACGCTGCGCATCGCTGTGCTGCCGAAGGGCGACGACCCGGATTCGCTGGTGCGCGGAGCGGGCAAAGCCGCGTTCGAGCAAATCATCGCCGCCGCGATGCCGCTCGCCACGCTGCTCTGGCAGCAGGTGATGGAAACCGGCGCGGCCACGCCCGAAGCGCGCGCGGCGCAGGAACAGTTATTGATGCAGAAGGTGGCGGGCATCAAGCACCCCACGGTGCAGCATTATTATAAGCAGTATATGCGCGACCGACTGCATGCGATGGGGCAGGTGCGGTATGAGAAGGGCAGTTTTAAGGGCAAACGCGATTTCAAAAACAATGCGCCGACCAGCACGGTGGTGCCACCACCGCTCGCGCGTAGTTCGGATGGTAGCTTGCTGGTGCCCGCGACGAACCTGCTCGCGCTTGTGATGGCGCACCCGGCGCTGCTGATGGATGCCGGGGCGGAGGAGTTCTGGCTGCACGCGCCGATGCCCGCGCCCTGGCAGCAGGAGCTGCATAACCGCATTACCGAAATGCATATCGACTCGCCGGAGCCGCGGCAGGCGGCGGAGCTGATGCAGCTGATGACGGAAGAGGCGCCGAAAGAATCGCTCGCGCCAGTAGCGCGGGCGATGGAAGCGCTCGGCGTGGAACTGGCGAAAGACGAAATGATCCGCACCGGCCGCGCCGAACGGCTGTGGGGTGAGGTGGTGAACGACGTGGAGCGCGCGCGGCTACGCAGCGAATGTGTGGAGGCCGAAGCGGCACTCGCCGCCGAACTGACCGAGGAAAACCTGACACGGCTGACGACGCTGAAAAGCCAGCTCGAAGCCATCGACCGCGAACGCAGCCGGTTTTATCAGCAGGACCCGCTGAGCGGGGCGGTGTGAGGTATTAGTAGCGTGTCCAGCTTTTGGTGTTCACGCCGCGTGATTCTAGTTGTTTGTCGAGCGTGCTTCCTTCGAGGAAGAGATCATCTTTTGATGTCTGCAGCATTGCTTTCTTCAGATCAGCGATGATGTCATTCACTTTAGGATCGTTCTTCAGCTTGGCACCCACGGAGTTGATATAAGCCTGCTCATTCGCTGTAATCGCAGGAGTATGCTCTGCTGCCAACATACGCAGATGTGCGTGATATAGCGCGTCGGTTTTTGGAACGGTATAGCCATTTGGTCGATTGGGAATAAATATACATTGGCCGTTAGCGTCTAAACGTATGGGCTCGGCGCGCATGGTGCCATGATCAAGGCTTATTGATGCCAAAATAGCGGAGCCTTTGATTGGCGTTTTGGGATCAAGGTAATAGTTGGCAAAATCAGCAATTACCTCTTCTGTGGCTTCTGATACCAGTAAGCTTGCTCCTGGGATAACAGCAAATTCTGCGGCAATATTTGCGGTTGTGCCTGCAACAAACGTACCTCCTGCGCCTGCAAAATCACCGTCAGCAAGACGCGCTACAACGCCTACCAATGTGCCAACTTCGGAAACAATGATGCCCACAATGGGTATGTTTCGTCCTGCGATCGAAATAGTTTTTCCATATCCAATAAAACGCCCTACTTTCTCGCCTAACTCAGTGGTGACTTCCCCGGCGGCGGTTTTGGCGAGCGATTTGAGCGCAGGCTTGAAGAGGCCAAGTTGTGTGGCAGCCACCAATCCGGCCTGCGAAGAGTGAATCGCTGCCTCAGAAAAATTGCCGCTTTCAAACTCTTCCATCGCTTTTCTACCAAGGCCTGCGACGAGAATAGGTGAAATTATTTTTCCTTTTGTTAGTTTTGCGTAATCCGCGCCAACTAGGACTTTTCCATCGGCAGAAATTTTCTTCAAGGTAATTTCGATAGATTTTAGTGCACTACCGACAACGCCTCCATTCAGCATTGGCGCTTGCCTTTGTGCGGGATCCCGTGATTGCAAATGGTCATCTACAATAGCTAAATTTTCAAGCATGGTGGCTGTTTGATCAAAAACCACATGCAGTTCTTTTTTAAGATCGCTGACAGAAGCAGGATGTTTAGGATCATGCGGCGCTGTTCTTGCGCGAACCCAAGCGGCTTGCATCATCTCCGATAGACGGACAGCGCTAACATTGCCCTCTTTGGCCAAATCAAGCAGTGATTGGTAGAAGCCACTACGAATATCAAACAGGTTTTGGATTTCATTATAGGTGGTGGCTCTATCGAGAGATGCCGTAACGCGCGTGATTATTGCGCGTACTTCGGAGGGGAAGGTGGTTGTTGTTTTTCCCATTGTTTTTATACCCTAACTATAACTGTAGTATAGCACAGGATTGTTAAGGTTTTGTTACGGTTTGCCTGTTTTTAGGGCCGCTTTGGCATTATTCTGCGGGTTTTTGGCACAAAATCCCCCGTAATCCGCTTGATTTGCGGGGGGAAACCGTGCATAAGTCCCACGGTTAGGGCATCACCAGCATTGGGGCACGCATCATGGCAAGCAAGAAGCCGGTAAAAAAACCAACAGCATCGGCAAAAAAGAATACGGCAAAAACGCCTACGAAAAAACCGGTGAAGGCGGTGGCGAGGAAGCCAGTGCCCGTGAAAAAACCAACGAAGTTGGCGAAGCCCGCCGTTGCTAAAAAACCCGCAGCGAAAGCGGTAAAAGCCAAACCATCAGCAAAAGCGACGAAGCCTCTTGCGAAATCCGCTACAGGCGCAACATCCAAGCGCTCGACCCCACATCTCTCGACCAAGAAAGTATCCAGCGCACCCATGGCTAGTAAGAAATCGACCCCTGCAAAGACCTCTGCAAAATCTCCCGCAAAACCTGCTGCCAAGCCCGCCGCGAAAGCGCCAGTGAAAGCCGCGCCCGCCAAAGCGGTGCCCGCGAAGGACGAGAAAAAATCGAAAGCTGCACCCGCCGCAAAAGCGCCCGCAGGTAAAGCCCCCGCAGGTAAAGCCCCCGCAGGTAAAGCCCCCGCAGGGAAAGCCCCCGCAGGAAAAAACAACGCCACCGTTGCAAGCGGCGGGGCGCTGGAGGCGAAGCTGCTGAAGGTGGGCCGCGCGAAAGGCGGCGTGCTGACCTATGACGATATCAACAAGCATCTGCCTGCGGATGAGTTCTCGCCGGAAATGCTTGACGAGCTGATGACGCGCCTCGCTGCCAAGGGCGTGAAGGTGATCGAGCTCGCCGATGTGGACGACAAAGACGATGTGCCGTTTGTGGAAGGCGAGGGCGACGACGCCGTTGCGATTGAAGGCGGCGACATGGTGATCGAGATGGAAGCCGAGAAGCCGGAAGAATCCTATGGCCGTTCGGATGACCCGGTTCGCATGTATCTGCGCGAAATGGGCAATGTGGAATTGCTCAGCCGCGAAGGCGAAATCGAAATTGCGAAGCGTATTGAATCCGGCCGCGAGATGGTGATTTCGTCGCTGTGTGAATCACCCACGGTGATGCATATGGTGCTTGGCTGGCGTGACAAACTCGCCAACGGTGAAATGCTACTGCGTGAAATGATCGACCTCGACGCGACCTATGGCGCAGGCACCTCGGACAAGTTTGCGGATGCAGAGCGCGAGCAGGGTGATGCGGTCGAGGTGGAAGAAGAGGAAGAGGACGAATACGACGCGCTCGAAGGCGGCCGCAAAGAGAAGGTCGAAGATTATGACGACGAGGAGGCAGTGCTCAGCCTCGTTGCCATGGAGCAGGAATTGCTGCCTGCCGTGCTCGAAAAACTCGACGCGTTCGCGAAGGTGAGTAAGGCGCTGCGTAAGCTTCAGGAGAAGCGTCACGCCAAAGCCCTCGGCGAAGGTGATATCGGCAAGGGCGACGATAAAAAATACCCGACACTGCTTGCGGAAATGGTCGAGATTATGCTCTCCATCCGCTTCAACAATACCAAGGTGGAAGAGCTGATGCACACGCTCTACGCCATCAACAAGCGCCTCATCGCGACCGAGATGCAACTGCTGAAACTGGCAGAAAAAGCGGGCGTGAAACGTGCGCACTTCCTCGCGAATTATAATGGCCGCGAGCTGGAGCCGGATTGGATGAAAGCCGTCGCCAAGCTGAAAGAAAAAGGCTGGAAGGAATTCACCGAGAAGCACAAAAAAGAAATCGATGCGCTGCGTGGTGAGATTGGCAAAATTGCCGTTGAAACCAGCCTCGATATTTCGGAGTTCAAGCGCGTGGTATTCGCGGTGAGCAAGGGCGAGCGCGATGCTGGCCGTGCGAAGAAAGAGATGATTGAGGCCAACCTGCGCCTCGTGATTTCGATCGCGAAAAAATATACCAACCGTGGCCTGCAATTCCTCGACCTCATTCAGGAAGGCAATATCGGTCTGATGAAAGCGGTGGATAAATTCGAATACCGCCGTGGTTATAAATTCAGTACCTATGCAACCTGGTGGATTCGTCAGGCCATCACGCGCTCGATCGCGGATCAGGCGCGCACGATTCGTATCCCCGTGCATATGATCGAGACCATCAACAAAATCGTGCGTACCAGCCGCCAGATGCTGCATGAGATTGGCCGCGAGCCGACGCCGGAAGAGCTGGCGGAACGTCTCGTGATGCCGCTCGACAAAGTGCGCAAGGTGATGAAAATTGCTAAGGAGCCGGTAAGTCTTGAGACGCCCGTAGGTGACGAGGAAGACTCGCATCTCGGCGATTTCATCGAGGATAAAAACGCGGTACTGCCGGTGGAATCCGCGATTCAGAGCAACCTGCGTGAAGTGACGACCCGCATCCTCGCGAGCCTCACCCCGCGTGAGGAGCGCGTGCTGCGTATGCGCTTTGGTATCGGTATGAACACCGACCATACGCTGGAAGAAGTGGGGCAGCAATTCAGCGTGACACGTGAGCGTATTCGCCAGATCGAGGCGAAGGCGCTGCGCAAACTGAAACATCCGAGCCGCAGCCGCAAAATGCGGAGTTTCCTCGACAACTAAACGGAGGCCATCATGAGCGCAACCATCGGAACACGTCTCTTTACCTGGGTCTATGGCCGGCATGTTGGCAACGACGAATTCGGCAACCGCTATTATGAAGCGCGCCGCACGCCGCGTTCGGGGCGTCGCAAACGCTGGGTGATGTATCGCGGCATTATTGAGTCAACAAAAGTGCCGCCGGAATGGCATGGCTGGCTGCATTACACACTCGATGCACCACTGGATACTACGACGCGTCGCGGTTGGCAGCGGGCGCATCAGCCGAATCTCACCGGCACCACGGGGCGGCATTTGCCGCAGGGCCATATCAGCAAAGGTGGCGCCCGTGCAAAGGCCTCCGCTGATTATGAACCATGGACTCCGCGATGAACTTGCGCTGTACACTTCTATTGCTTGGCGTGCTGCTTGTGGTGAGTGCGTGTGGGTCATTGACGGAGCGTCAATCCACGCTGCTTGGTGGTGAATATGTGTCGCCCTTCGCCGAAATACAGCCGGGCCTGAGCGACTTCGATACCATCACGGATGAGGACAGAGACGAAGCCAAATGGTGGGATCGTTTTTATGGTCGCGGAGGAAGCGGCGGTGCTGGCGGTGCGGCATCCGGCACCACCAGCTATATGGGCGGCGACAGCAGCAGCACAGGCACGCATGGCAGTGGCAGCCACAGCACCAGTTCGGATAGCGCACAGTAATCTCCACGACAGGCGTGAGCAGAGTCTTGCAACTCGCCCCGCTGCATGTTACGTCGATAGCAGTTCAGCATTTTCGACGAGGGATTCATGGCCAATAACGCAATCGAAACAGTAATGGGTGCAGTCGTTCTGGTGGTGGCGGGCGGGTTCCTTTACTTCGCGTATAACAACGGCAGCGTGAAGCAGATCGACGGTTATTCAGTGAAGGCCGCGTTTACCAGCATCAACGGCATTGCGCCGGGAAGTGCGGTGCGCGTCGGCGGCATTAAAATCGGCGTGGTGGAAGCGATGACGCTCGACCCGCAAAGCTATAAAGCAGTGGCGACGTTGCGCGTAGAAGACGGCGTAAAATTGCCGAAAGACTCTTCCGCTGCCATTCAAAGCCCTGGGCTGATGGGTGATAAATTCATCGGCATCGAGCCGGGTGGCGATGAGGAAAATCTCGCGGAGGGTGATATGATTGAATACACGCAGCCTTCGGTGAGCCTTGAGGAAATGATTGGCAAGTTTGTCTTTTCTGGCGGCGGCGCGGATAAAAAAGCCGAGGGCGATGCTGGTACAGTGAAGGCGGAAGCGCCAACACTTGGAGATTCTTCCGCCCACGGCGCTGAGTAATTCGTGCATTTGACTTTGCATGGCGGACGGATAGCCGTGACATGTGTGGCGCTGTTGCTGGCTGCGGCATCAAGTGCTCAAGAGCAGGGTGTGATTGCACCTTTACCACCGATTGCCGAGCAACCTTCCTTGCAGCGAATTACGCCAGAGAATCATGATAATGACTCGGAGATGCTGAGTACGCGTCACGCACGCAAAGCAGCCGCCGCACCTGCGCATGAGCCATTGCCATGGCAAGCCGCGGCACCGACGGTTCCCTCTTCCTCGCCGCCGAATAAATTTATGCCTGCTTCCGTACCGTTTGGCCGTGCGTCGGAGTCACTTGGGGCTGAAATTCCGGCAGGGCCACACTCTGCGGTCTCCGTGCCGGTAGGTGATGTGGACGCAGTGGAGGTGAGTGAGCCCGCACCGCCTGAGCCGCCTGAACCAGGTACGGACCCGGTTACCGAGGATGCAACAGCCATCACGGAATTCAGCGGCCCAGTGTTCGAAGGGGTCGAGGATGACGGTGGCGCGCGCAAAATGCTACTGCGTGTGCTGAATAAAGTGACAGCGCAATCGATGCTGTTCAGAGCCAGGCCGAAGGATGTGGTGAGTTTCGGCAAACTGAAAATCCAAGCGCTGATGTGCCGCGTCTCGGCCCCAACCAGCCAAGCTGATTCTGCCGCGCTGCTCGATATTCGCGAAGAACTGCCGGGGAAAGAGGGAATAAAGCAGCTCTTCCGGGGTTGGATGTATCAGTCGAGCCCATCGCTCACTGCACTGGAGCACCCGATTTATGACGTAACCATGGTGGGTTGCGAGATTGCAGCGCTGGCACCAAAAACAGAAGAAAAGCAAGAAAAAACAGACGCTAAAAAGCCTGAGGCCAAAAAGAAGCCGTAATCATCCACAGGCGCAATCTTCACAAAACTGTCACAATTCTTGGGCTGAGGCTGTGGTATATTCAAGCCATGGTTATTGAATTCACAGATATTGATGCCAAGTACGGGTTCCCAACCGGCACTATTGATTCCGTATGGACACAAGAATCTGGACGCGGGCAGAATCTTGTTTCTCCGGCCGGTGCGCGTGGTCATTTTCAGTTTATGCCAGTCACACGCCAAGAGATGATCCGTAAACACGGGCTTGACCCGTGGAAGGATAAGCATACGGCAGCAGAATGCTGTGGCCTTTATCTTTCTGAGCTTACCAAGCGTTTCGACGGTGATTTAACAAAGGGCTTGTCTGCGTATAATGTGGGCGGAGGAAATGTTAATAAATCGATCAAGAGAAACGGTGCAGATTGGTTAGATCACCTTCCGGCAGAAACGCAAGCCTATGCAAGCAGCATTTTGGATCGTATTGGGTACGATGACCGAGTGGCATATGGTAAAAAGAAAGAACAGGGCAAAGCCTCGCAGCAGGATGATGACGAAGAATATGTAAAACGTCAAGATGCCCTGCGTGAAATTGGTCTTCCAGATCCAATGATTAAGGGTATCGGAAAAGATAATATACTTGGGCAGCTATTTTTCGCGATTATCATCGCTATATTTGGAGGAAATCAAAAGGTATCCTCCGTTGACCATGACGTGGATAGCCATGTTCAGGTGCCCAATGTCCCGAACAAGAAGCCCGGCAACACGATCACTTCTCCCACGCTTTATTCCTAAGCTTTACTCTTCGCTAGCGGATGATGGTCGTTCACTACCTGCGTGAGGCGCTTGCCTGCGACATGGGTGTAGATCTGCGTGGTGGCGATATCCGCATGGCCGAGCAATTCCTGAATCACCCGCAAATCGGCTCCGCCTTCGAGCAGATGTGTGGCGAAGGAATGGCGCAGCGTATGCGGCGAGCAGCGCGCCGGGTCGATCCCCGCTTTCAGGCAAAGCGCTTCTAACATCTTGCCGAATTTCTGACGGCTGAGATGCGAGATGCCGCGATGGCCCTTATCCGGAAAAAGATAGGGCGACTCGGCATGCGCAGGAATGAAACTATCACGCAGGGCGAGGTAGTGCGTGAGCGCCGCGAGCGCCGTGGCGTGAAGTGGTACCAGCCTGTCTTTGTTACCCTTACCTGTAATAATAAAAAACGGCTGGAGCTTTTTCGGTTTCTTCGGCTCGCGGCTGAGATGATGCATGCGTAAGCTGACCAGTTCGCTCACCCGCATACCGGAGGCGTAAATAATTTCCATCAGCGTATGCAGGCGCACGCCCTCGGCGCTGCCATCCGCACGGGCGGTGGCGATGAGGGCGCTGACTTCCTCACGCGTGAGGAGTTTTGGTAGGCTGCGCGCGCGCTTCGGTGCGCGTACGAGCAGCACCGGGTTTTCGGTGATCACGCGTTCGCTGATGAGAAACTTAAACCATTGGGTGAGGGCAGAGCGGCGGCGGGCGAGGGTGCTTGCCGCCATGCCGCTGGCCGTGAGCGTAGAAAGATAGTCATTGATATGGGTGTGGGTAACGGATTCCATCGCCAGATGTTGGCGCGCGGCGAAGGCAAAAAAGTCGGAAAGGTCGCGGCGGTAGGAGTCTCGGGTGGAAAGCGATGCGCCGCGCGTTGCGATCATCATCTCCAGAAACGAACCACGCCACCCCAACCATGAAGCCGGGGTGGCGTGTGTTTCGTCGTCAGCCATGAAGGCTTACAATAGGCTTAGTGGCCAGCAGCCGAAGCAGCCGGAGCAGCCGGAGCAGCTTCTACTGCTTTTGCAGCAGCGTCAGCCGCGGCACCTGCGGCGGTTGCCGCAGCATCTGCAGCGGTTGCAGCAGCGTCAGCAGCAGCGGCAGCCGGAGCAGCAGCTTCCGGAGCCGGAGCAGCAGCTTCTGGAGCCGGAACTGCTTCTGGAGCCGGGGTGGTTGCGGGAGCAGCAGCGTCAACTGCAGCTGGCATTTCTGTGGTTACAGCCTCTGGTGCGGGAGCTTCACTGGTCATGGTCACAGCGGCAACGATTGCAGCTACAACCGCAACAGCAGCGATGATGATAACAGAGTTTTTATTTTTGCTAGGGGTAGTCATAGCGCCTCGTAAGAAATGTGTTAAGGTTGAATTCTTCGGCAAAGCCAGTAGTGTTCTGCTCTCGAATGATTAAATAGTCAACTGCTTGATACAAAAAATGGACTCTGAACGAAAAAATGAACCTATAAAGCAGGGTGCTGCAAATGGCTGGCGCGCCCGTCCGCTGGTGTTGATAGGGCTTATGGGCTCCGGAAAATCGACCATCGGGCGGCGGTTAGCGCAGTCCATTGGCTGGCGATTCGTCGATGCGGATGAAGAAATCGAGATGGCAGCGGGCTGTTCGATTGCTGATATGTTCGCGATTTATGGCGAGCCGATGTTCCGCGACCTCGAAATGCGGGTGATGACGCGCCTACTCAATGACGGCCCGATGGTGATCGCCACCGGTGGCGGCGCGTGGATGCAGCCGCGTATTCGTGAGTTGATAAAGGCGCATGCGACCTCGCTATGGCTTCGCGCGGAGCTGGATGTGTTGCTCGACCGCGTGAGCCGTCGCGACCATCGCCCGCTGCTCAAAACCGGCGATAAACAGGAGATAATGGAACGGCTGATGGCAGAGCGTTACCCGGTTTATGCTGAGGCTGATTTGACGGTGGATTCCAGCCACGGCCCGCATGACCGCGTGGTGGAACGCGCGATTACGACACTGAAGGAATATCGCGGATGAGTAAGCATAACGCAGTCACCGTCGCACTTGCGGAGCGCAGCTATGATATTCTCATCGGCCATGGATTGCTGGCGGATGCGTGGGCGATGCTTGCGCCGGTGCTGGCCAGCAAGCGGGTGATCGTGGTGAGTGATAGCAATGTCGCGCCGCTTTATGCTCCGGCGCTTGAGGCATCGCTCGCGAAAGCAGGGGTGCGCTGTGACCTGCTGACGGTCGATGCGGGCGAAAGCGCGAAGGGATTTACGACGCTCGAAACCTTGCTGGAACAGATGCTGGCACTCGCGCCGGATCGTAAAACAACCGTTATTGCACTTGGCGGGGGTGTGGTGGGCGACCTCGCTGGCTTCGCTGCGAGCGTGCTACTTCGCGGCGTGCCGTTTGTGCAGATTCCCACCACGCTGCTCGCGCAGGTGGATAGTTCCGTCGGCGGCAAAACGGCTATCAACAGTCGTGCGGGGAAAAACCTCGTCGGCAGTTTTTATCAGCCGCAGCGTGTGCTGATCGACCTTGATACCCTCGCGACGCTGCCCGCGCGGGAGCTGCGCGCAGGCTATGCGGAGATCATCAAATATGGCCTCATCATGAACGCGGAATTTTATCGCTGGTGCCTTGAACATGGCGCGGATTTGCTGGCAGGAGAACGGGAAGCCCTCGCCCATGCCGTGAGCGAGTGCTGTCGCATGAAAGCAGAAATCGTCGGTGCGGATGAGCGCGAAGCGGGCAGCCGGGCGCTGCTCAATTTTGGTCATACATTCGGCCATGCGCTCGAAGCAGAAACGGGCATGAGTGAGATATTGTTGCACGGCGAAGCGGTTGCCATCGGCATGGTGATGGCCTGTCGGATGTCGGCGCATCTTGGCCTGATTTCAGCGGATGTGGAGCGCGAACTCGCGGCGCATTTTACGGCTCTCGGCCTTCCCGTCACGCCGCGTGATGTGGCGTATGACTGGAACGCCGAACGCATCGCCGCACATTTTGCGAGCGACAAAAAAACCGAAAACGGTGCGCTGACCTTTGTCCTACTCGATGCCGTCGGCGCGGCGCGCGCGGTAAAGGATGTTGACGTCTCGTTGGCACTGAAAACAGTCACCCACTATACAACATAGGTTTAGGCATGGAATTTTTCTCATTTGATATCCTCGTGATTCTGATTTGCGTGTGTTTCTCGGCATTTTTCTCCTGCTCGGAAACCGCGCTGACCGCGATGTCGCGAGCACGGATGCATGCGCTTTATCAGGGGGGACTGGCACGAGCAGGGCTGGTGCTGCGGTTGCGCGACAAGAAGGACGAGCTGATTGGCAGTATTCTGCTGGGGAATAATATTGTGAATATTGCGGCGGCCTCGGTGGGAACAGTGGTGGCTGTGCGCATGTTTGGTGATGAATGGGGTCCGGTGATAGCAACCGTGGTATTGACGCTGGTGATACTCATTTTTGGTGAGGTGCTACCGAAAACCGTTGCGATTTACCATGCGGACCGGGCATCGTTATTGCTCTCGCCCCTGCTGCGCATTGTCGTTAAAGTGCTCATGCCGATCACATGGGTGGTGCAACAGGTGGTGCGTGCTATCCTCAGAGTTTTTGGGGTGCGATTGGATAATAGCAAAGATTTTGGTTCTGCACTCGAAGCCATCCGCGGCACCATCGAGCTGCATCATCACGAGGGCGAGGTGGAAAAAGACGACCGCGACATGCTCGGCAGCATTCTCGACCTCGATGCGCGCGACCTTTCGGAGGTAATGGTGCATCGTAGCAAGGTGGAGAGCATCGACTTCTCGCTCGAGCCGGACGTGATTATTTCGCAGGCGATTGCGATTAACCATAGCCGCATTCCGCTTTGGAAGGACAACCCGGAAAATATCATCGGCGTGCTGCATTTCAAAGACCTGCTGCGGCTGGTGCGCGCGCAGAAAATCGGCATCACACGCGAGATGATCCGCCGCATCGCACAGAAACCATGGTTCGTGCCGGAAACCACCAGCCTCGCCGACCAGCTCTCCGCCTTCCGCGCCCGCCGCGCGCATTTCGCCTGCGTGGTGGATGAATATGGCGCATGGCTCGGCATTGCGACGCTGGAGGATATTATCGAGGAAATCGTTGGCGAGATCGACGACGAGCACGACCCGCGTTCCATCGCCGAAATCATGCCTTATGGCGAGCATGCCTACCGCGTGGCGGGCACCGTCACCGTGCGCGACATCAACCGCCAGCTCGACTGGGATTTGCCCGATAGCAACGCCACCACGGTTGCCGGGCTGGTGCTGCACGAGGCGCGGGTGATTCCGGATAATGGTGCCACTTTCGAGTTCTTCGGCTACCGCTTCACCATCGCCGAAAAACGCAGCCAGCAAATCACCCAACTGCTCATCGAACGCCTCGCGGATAGTTTCGACGACGCGCAGGAGTAGGGGTAGGTTTTTGGTGTTGGTTTCCAGAGCCTGTCACCCCGTCTTTACGACGGGGCATCCCGCTTATTTCTGCAATATTTGTTATAAATTATAGTGTTAGCGCCCATTCCTGCGCCCGCACATCCTCTCGCTAACCATGCAATTGTCATGAAACTGTCACACACAAACGCGGTGGATTTGGTATTATCTAAAGTAAGGCTGCCCAGCAAAATGGGTGAAATAGAGATAAATACAGTAAGGGAGTTAGGGTTATGGCATACGGTGAAAAAGAAGGCGAATATTTCAATCAAGTTCGGCAACAGTTCGAGGCGTTTCAGGATGGCGATACGGATCAGATCCCCGCAAAACCAACGGGTGGCGATGCCTTAAAAATCTACGAGCGCGCACGGCTTCAGGCGGCGCTCTCAGCGGTAGGTGCTTTTTATAAAACTGACCAAAACAAACTCTATGCGAAATATTTTGGTGCAATGTATGTGAATCAGAGATCGCGCGGTGTCAACGATAAGAATGAGTATGATCCAAATGTAAAACCACTCCTTGATGAGAATAAAGACGGGAAGCTGGAAGAGGGCGTGTTCAGCGGCGATGATTATGTCGTGCCCAAAGGCAAGGGCGATGAGTATGCCCATGCTTACGCCATCGCTAGCGCGGCCGCCAAGACCTATAAAGCGTTAGAGGGTGGCCGCCGTGCTACGGATGCCGAAATGAAGATTGATATCGATGGATGGAAGACTGGGCTGAGGAAAAAATATGGCAAAGCCTACGATACCGGGTTTGAAGTCAGCCAATGGGATTATAGTGGCTCTGTCATCGGCACCATCAACAAAGCGATGGGCGATAACTCTAAGCCGCTAACCCTTCCTGCGGATTTCAAAGCGCCGGGTTTGGAGGATGCGCCGGGGCTGCCTAAAGCGCCTGTTACCCCGCCAGCGCCGAAGACCTCTGTGCCGAAAACGGATGGTTCGTTGTCCTATATTCCTGGTCTTTCTGGCTCCGCGCCGCTTACGGTGCCTTATGCGCCGGGGAAGGGGCCGGCACCAGCCGCGCCCACTGCGCCTGCTCCGGCGCCGAAAGCATCAGCTGTGACGAAATTTACGAAGGATGAGAGCACCACTGAAGTTGCATTTGGTGAGTTGTTTGGCGAGCGTGCGGGCACGAAGCGGGTGATTTTCGATTACGATAAAATTGGTCTTGCGAAACTGAAGTCGGACGCGGAGGATATCTACAATGCTACAAATAACGATCCAAGTTTGAAAACGGGCGATGATGTGCTCGCAGCGCTTTCCAAAAAATTAGATGCCGCAACGGGTAAAGATAAACATGCCGTGGAAGTGGCCTTGGCCGCGTATCAGCGTGCTCTTGACGTGATGAACGCGCAAGACGCAGGCAAAACCAGCCTGCCCGGGTTCGCGACGCTGGATGAGTATCTTGTCTATAGAAATGCTGCTGTGGCGAACGCAAAAAAACTGGCTGGTGGTGCACCGGCACCGACGCAGCAGACACCTACGCCTGCGCCGACTGCACCCGCTGCCCCAGTACCGGACGCTGCTGCGGACGCACCAGAGGCACCAGCCAAGGTGAATTATAAGAAGGCAGTGCTGCGGGAAACCAGTGCACCGCTTGGCGTAGAGGAAGCGCTCTATGACGATGATCTGGTAAATTTTGCCAAAGGCAAAGCGCCAGTTGCGGGGATGACCAATTACCTCTGGAAAGGCGCGCATTGGGTTGAGAATGCCGATCAATCCAAAGCCTATGGCGACATGATCCAGATTCTTCAGCGCAGCCTCGACCGTGTGAACGGTAAAACGGAAGGCAGCGACGATGGGGTATATGGCGCAGGAACGCGTAAAGCCGTGCGGGCGATTCAGGCACAGTATGGCTTGCGTCAGGATGGAATTGCGGGTCGTCAAACCATCACCGCGCTGCAGGTGGAAGAGCTGAAGATCGCGCTCGATAACGCGGTAACTTCTGAAATCACCCATGAGATCAGGGACGTGTCAGCGCTTCTGGTCGAAGGCAAAAAGCTTCCGGCGAAAGTGCAGGCGGAGATTAAAGCGGCGGTGGAGAAAATCGAAGCCAATACATCGTTGGCGGCGGATACCACACTTGCTGCAATCGTCACCGACATCCGCACCAAGGCGGGTTTGACGAAGTAAGATTCGGAGAAATTTTAGACTCCATCATTGCGAGGCTTTGAGCCGAAGCAATCCAGCGCGGCGCGCCTGCGCCGCAAAATTTTCTTAAAGAGGCTGGATTGTCGCGTCGCTTCGCTCCTCGCAATGACAGAGTCCTGTTCTTCAATTCTCCAATTCGCCATCTCCCCTCTTTTGCTGCACTGCACCTAGTTTGCCATCTTGCGCTTCGTGATTTCGGCTGCTAGGGATTTGGGCTTCGCAGTCATCCGGCTGCCGTTTTGTAGCGGCAAGCGGGTGACAAAAAATAGAAAAACCAACCCGCGAGGTTCCATGTTCAAGCATATCTTTAGCCGTAAATCGATTGCACAAATTCAAGGCGAAGCAGGCGCGCATCTGTTGAAGCGCACGCTCGGTCGCTGGAATCTGGTTTCGCTGGGTATTGGCTGTATCATCGGCGCGGGGATCTTCGTGATGACCGGCACCGCCGCTGCCAACCATGCGGGCCCGGCGATCATGCTCAGCTTCGTATTTACCGGTATCGCCTGTGCGTTTGTGGGCCTGTGTTATGCTGAACTCGCCTCGCTGCTGCCCGTCTCCGGCAGCGCCTATACCTATGCCTATGCCACCCTCGGCGAAGTGTTCGCTTGGATTGTGGGCTGGCTGCTCTTGCTCGAATATGGCATCGCGGCGGCCACTGTGGCGGTCGGCTGGTCGGGCTATGTGAACAGCTTCCTGCTTGGGTTCGGCGTCATGATTCCGCCTGAATTTACCGTAGCGCCAGGGCAAACCATTCCGGTGACGGAAGCGCTGCGCGGCCTGTATGAAGCCAGCGGTTACACCGTAGTGTCGTCGCTGCAAGCGAGCGGCGCGATGGTCACCCATCTCGGCGATGCTTCCGGCGCGCTGATTAAAGGCGTGTTCAACCTCCCAGCCTGTATTGGTATTCTCGGCGTAGGGACGCTGCTGGTGATTGGCGTCAGCGAATCCGTCAAAATCAACAATATCATCGTGGCCATTAAACTCGCGGTGGTGCTGCTGTTCGTGCTGCTCGGCGCGTTCTATGTGACCCCGGCGAACTGGCATCCGTTTATCCCTGAGGCAACGGGCCCGGGCGTCTATGGTTGGGGCGGTGTGTTCCGCGCAGCCAGCATCATCTTCTTTGCCTATGTGGGCTTCGAGGCGGTTTCAACCGCGGCGCAGGAAGCAAAAGACCCGCAGAAAGACATGCCGTTTGGTATTCTGATGTCGCTGTTCATCTGTACGCTGCTCTATATGGGCGTAGCGGCAGTGCTGACCGGCATCGTGCCTTACGCGCTGCTCAACGTGGCTGACCCGATGGCCGTGGCGGTGGATAAAATCGGCCTCAGCTGGTTCGCATTCCTCATTAAAGTGGGCGCAATTATGGGCCTCACCTCGGTGATGCTGGTGCTGCTTTATGGCCAGACGCGGATTTTCTTCACCATGAGCAAAGACGGACTGCTGCCGGTCGCGCTTTCCAAGGTGCATCCGAAGTTTCAGACGCCTTATATCAATACCCTCATCGTAATGGTGTTGGTGGCAATTGTGGCGGGCTTCACCCCGATCAGCCTGCTGGGTGATCTGGTGAGCCTCGGCACGCTGGTAGCGTTCATGATTGTGTGCTTCACCGTGCTCTATCTGCGCAAGAAAGAGCCGAACCTGCCGCGTCCGTTCAAGACGCCGGGGGCACCTGTGACGCCGATTCTGGGCATGCTCACCTGCGGTTACCTCGCGTTCACCATCTTTGGCGGCTTCAATGAGGCTGGGCAAGTGGTGCTGACCAAAGGTGGAGAGGAAGTCATCCACTATATCGGGCCTTATATGTTGGTAGGGGTTCTGATTTATGTCCTCTACGGCGCGCGTAACAGTGTGCTGAAGAAGGCATCGGTGGATCTCATCACCCAGCGGCGCGGCGAGGGCAACTAAGCTTCCCTTTTCGCTTGTCAGTCGTGGGGAATCTCGATAAGTAGACGCCCCGCGCGTTGCGTGCGCCGCCTTAGCTCAGCTGGTAGAGCACCTCATTCGTAATGAGGGGGTCGTAGGTTCGAATCCTATAGGCGGCACCATCCTACGCCCTGCGGGCTTCGGGTGGCTTACGCCGCCCGGACGCATCTTGGGCTTAAGGAGTGTCCCTCGAAGCTCTGAAGGAGCGAAGTGGGACTGGTTCACAAAACCGCACGGGGCGATATCCCCCACTTTATCTTGCCAAAATCTCCCGGACTGGCAGTATGTGCGGCGAAGGCGAGGCGCATTATGGCGGAAACCATTCCCTATCTCGATACGATTGAAACGGCACTCACCCGCATGAAAGACTGGGTGGTGGAGCGCGCGTTCACTGCCGAATCACTGGGGCAGATGCTGGTGGTAGCCATGTTACTGCTGGTGGCGATGGTGGCGTCGCGCCGCCTTGCACCGGTCATCAACGCACTGGCGGAACGCTGGGGTACCAAGAACACGGCGCGGGTGACGTCGCGCATTCACCTCACCACGCAGGAAGTGCTGATGCTGCTGTTCGCGCCGCTGCTGCTGTGGGTGGCGACGGTGGTGGCCGCGGTGGAATTTTACCCGGATACCATACTGAACATTGCGGCCAGCCTTGCCGGAGCATGGTCGATGATTCGTCTGGGGTCGGGCACAATCCGCAGCCGGGGCATCTCGAAGGCGCTGGCGATTGCGATGTGTACCCTTGCGGGGCTGAATATTCTTGGCTGGTTGCGGCCGACGATGGACGCGCTCGATAAGGCAACGCTCACCTCGGGTCAGAACCCGATTTCGCTCCTTGCGATTATCAAAGTGGTGCTGCTGCTGGTGCTGTTGCTGTGGCTGTCGCGCGTGGCAGCAGAAGCGGTGGAGCGCACGCTTTGGCGGAGCAAAACCATGACGCCCTCACAGAAAGTGCTGTTCGCAAAGCTGGTTAAAATCGGGCTGATTCTGCTTGCGCTTCTCATCGGCCTCAATGCCTCGGGCATTGATTTTACCGCGCTGGCCGTGTTCTCCGGGGCGCTCGGTATCGGCCTTGGGTTCGGCTTGCAGCGCGTGTTCTCGAACCTCATCAGCGGATTTATTCTGTTGATGGATAAATCTATCAAACCGGGCGATGTGATCGCGGTGGCGGATACGTACGGTTGGGTGAACCATATCGGCGCACGGCATGTGTCCATCCTCACGCGTGACGGCAAGGAGCATCTCGTTCCCAACGAAACACTGATTACGCAGCCGGTGGAAAACTGGTCGTATAGCAACCAGAATATTCGGATACATATTCCAATCACGGTGTCGTATCAGGAAGACCGGCGGCTGGTAAAAAAACTGCTGCTCGATGTGACACATGCCAACACGCGGATTCTGAAAGACCCAGCACCGACTTGTCTCATCGAGAAATTCGGCGAGCGCGGCGTGGAGTTTGAAATCCGCGCCTGGATTGAAGACCCGGTCAACGGCATAGGCAATGTACGCAGCAGTATTTACGAAGCGGTATGGGATATGTTCAAGGAGCACGGCATTGCGTTCCCCGCGCCGCAGCGCGATGTACGCATCACGCGTGAGGACGCGTAGAAAGCAGCTTCGATTGCATCCATTCCGGTAGCGTAGCGCGGTAGGTGACGCCGTCCAGCTCGACCAGTCCATTCTTTGTCGTCACATCCTCAAAACGTAGCAACATGAGGCGCGTGGGCAGCGTGTCGTGCGTGAGGATGTAAAACCCCTTGCGCGCGATCTGCTTGTAATGCATGCGTGCGATGATTTCCTGCCCGACATAACAGCCCTTGGTGAAGCTGATGGCGTGGAGCAAATCATAGCCCGCATCCATCGCGACGATGGTATCCGGCGCGAAATCCACCGCGCTTTCGGGAATGCCGAGGGCAAGGGGTGACAGGTGGTTGGTGGTTGGTGGCAGGTGCGCTTCGCGGCTGTAAAGCCGCTGTGGCAACTGCGGATGGCGCGGGTCGGGCAGGCCATCATCAGCGAGGGTGATATGCCAGTCGCCGCTAACATCCGTGATGGTAACCTTCGCGCGGAGTTTATACATGGCAAGGCGCTTGAGCAGCGTGGGGGCGTGCAGCGCAGGGGTATCGAGAAGAATACCGTCGCCTGCGCCGATAGAAGCTGCGTCGATGAGAAACATATCGTGGAGAATTTTCCCCTGCGGTGAAAGCAGCGCGGCGAACTGAATTTTTGCGTCGGCGAGCTTGGCCACATCCTGCGTCAGGATGCCTTGCAGGAAGGGGATGGCATCCTCGCCAGTGATGGCGATGAGGGCGCGGGCGCTGTGAGGTGGGGGGTGCATTACGCCGTTATATAGGGCGCGAGGGCGGTTTGTAAACGCTGCGCCATCGCTTCGCGGCTGTATTCGCGCGTCATCAGACCGTGGGCGGAGGTGGAAAGTTCGCCCGCCAGCCGTGGTGAGGTGAGTAGTTTTTCAATCATAATCGCCAGTTCTTGCGGGTGTTCCGTCGGCACAAACAGTGCGTAGCCGCCGACATGGGCAATGCTGCGCGGCCCTGGTGTATCGGTGGTGATGACGGGGACGCAATGCGCCATGGCCTCCACCATCGCAAGGCCGAAGGATTCCTTACGCGAGGGAAGCACGAACAGGTCGATCGATTCGAAAAACGCGGCTTTGTCGGTCACCCAGCCGGCGAGGATGACGCGGTCTTCCAGTTTATGGGCGCGGATGAGTGCTTCGAGTGTCGGGCGCTCGTCACCTTCGCCCGCGAGGATGGCGCGGAATTCAAACCCGCTTTTGGTAGCAATCGCAAGCGCGTGGATGAGCAGGTCGAAGCCTTTGACGGGATGAAAGCGACCCATCGCGCCGATGACGGGCGGCGTGCGATATTCCGGGCGTGCGGTGAGCGCGGGCAAGCGCACCATGTTGGGCAGGAAGGTGACGGATTTGCAGCCGGAGTCTTTGAGATGCGCCTCGACATGGCGGGTGATGGCGAAGCAGTGATCCGCCCGCGCGAAGCGTTTGGTGTTGTAGTTATGGGCGATGGCAATCACCGGCACGCGGCCTTTACAGGCAAGCAGCGCCAGCTTCAGTGCGCGGTTGCCATGACAGAGAATCGCCCGCACGTTGTTTCGTTCGACCATGCGACGCAGCCGCCGTGCGGCAAAGATGTCCCATCCCGCAAGGTTGAAAAGCGATTGATGGGCAAAGCGATGCGCCGCCAGTGGCTTACGTATCCATGCGCGGGGCGAGATGACATTGAGTGCGGGAATGGATGCTGCCGCCAGCGCCTCGGCGTAGTCGAACGCGGCCTGCTCCAACCCACCGCGCTTCCTGCCTAACATGAGATTGAGAATCACCGCTTACCGTTCACTGTTTGCCGTTTGCCGCTTACCAACTAATACGGGTAACGGTCTGCGGTCAACGATGGACTAGTGAATCAGCAACGAACCTTGTACCAGTTTGAATTCGGCGGGGGTGACCAGTTCCGCATGCATCACTTTTACGGAGTGAATTTTGCCGTCGAGCTCGCGGTCCCAGAAATCGAGGAATTTATGCAGCGTCGGGAATTTGGGGGCAATGTCGAACTCCTGCCAGACATAGGATTGCAGCAGCACCGGATGGTCCGGGAAGCGGTAAATAATCTCCGCCGTCGTCAGCCGGTAATCACGGAGCATCAGCTCCAATTCGCGCGGTTTTTCAGTCATTCATATGCTCCTATCCTACATGGACAGCGTGGAACATGGGCATCGCCCCATGCTCCAACCTAGCATAATTTCTGACCAAAATCTGCAAAAAAGTGAGCTTAGGCTTGGATTATTGAACTTTGAGGATGAGGTAGCACGCAGGAGATTTGTTGGAGACGCTATAGTCTGAAGTGGTAGGATTATCTGAGTTAGTACAGCTAGATAAGGCGGTATGATTAGGGGTCATCAGCCAGCCGGTGCCAGGGCGGCTATCATCGAATTTGGCGTCGAGCGAGAGAGTTTGAATAGGGGTGAGCATAGCTGTATTCGCTAAAGTTGTAGAAGTAGGGCTGATTTTTGCTACGCGGATAACATGTCCGTAGAGCCCGTCGAAATAGAATCCGTCGCCACTGACATCGCCATCCAAATCGTCTGGATGGTCAAACATCAGTGCGGAATCTGGGAAGCTGGAACGGGGGATGTTGACGCCTGCCTTAGCATATAGAGTGCCGCCACCGCCGGAGCTTTCGCCCGTATAGCTGCCATCAATCAGTTTTGCGTGATTGAGTTGTTCAAATGCATAGAAAATTTCTGGTGTAGCGATCGAACCACCATTGTCTGAACTCATAATCTGTCCATTTCCATCACCATTATAGGTGGTGGAAAGTTGTGAGGTGGCGTCCGCCAGATCACCTGGAACGGCACCGTATTTCTGTTGAAACTGGCCAAAAACATTCATGTAGTACTTGGATTCATTGATGATGCCGGTGAGTTCGGCGTTTTTGACATAGGTGCGCCCGGCGACCAGCCCGCCCATCAGCAGGCCAACGATGACGATGACGATCGCCATTTCAAATAGGGTAAAAGCGTGGCGGCGGTGCATAAGAGCCTCATCTGTGAAGTTCATCCACTCTAGGCGATTATTGTGCGTGCGGCAATCTTGCCCTGCGGCATAGGGCTTGCTAAAGGTATCAAAGAAGCGGGTAGTGATGCGAAATCCTCGGTATGTGCTGGTTTTAGTGGTGGTGATGCTCGTGGTGAGCAGTGCGCCTACCATTGCCGTGGCGGCGGATGCGTTGATTGAGGGCGGAAAGCTCTGCACCCAGCAATTCCCCGTGCAGGAGCGGGCGCAGCGCATTCCCACCCATCTGCTGGCGGCGATTTCGACCACCGAATCCGGTCGTTGGCACAAGGGGCTCGGCATGGCAGTGCCCTGGCCGTGGACGATCAACGTGGAGGGCAAAGGCTATTATTTCGACAGCAAGGCCGAGGCCATCGCCCAGACGCAAAGCCTGATGGCGCGGGGCTATCGCAGTATCGATGTCGGCTGTATGCAGGTGAATCTGAAGCATCACTCAGGTGCCTTCCGGGATTTGAATGAGGCATTCGACCCTGCGGCCAATGTGGCCTATGCCGCGAAATTCCTGAGCCGCAATTACCAGGAGCTGGGTGATTGGATTAAGGCGACAGCCGCCTATCACTCGCGCACTGAGGCGCGGGGAAAGAAATACCTCGCCAGCATCGAGCGGAGTTGGAACCGGATTGTGACTAAGGTGGCTGCCGCGCGCGCGACGCAGGGCAAGGCTGTCGCTAGCAGTCCCGCCGCTGCCCCTGTGGAAGCGGTAGAGGAGGAGGCTGCGGAGCCACAGCCCGCAGCAAAAGCACCTAAACCCAAACGCGTTATTCCCTCGACCCATAATGTCAAAATCATCCGCGTGAATGAGGCCGGACAAGGTGACCACCCGCCTGAGCCGCGCCGCGAAGCCGCGCGTGAGGACGATATGCTCATCCGCCCGGCAAAGAGTTCTGTGCGCCGCGTGGCGCTTGACAACGACGACGCATCCACGCAACCTAGGGCGCAGCCGAAATCGGTATTCGTCAACTAAACAAGAGCTTCACATGGTCGAAACAATCAACGTATCCGAGCCACAGGTCGCGTGCGATGGTGGCGGTGGCGCGCTGGGGCATCCGCGCGTGTTTTTGCATATTGATACTGACGCGGGCAACCAGGTGACCTGCCCGTATTGCAGCCGCACCTATGTGCTGCATTCGCCGCATCATGGGCATGCTGCCTAATGGGAAGTGCAAGCACAATGCTGGTTCTGGGGGCTATGGTTTCGGTGCTCGTCGTGCTGGTGCTCGGCATCGTGACAATGGCGCGCGGCGGCGAGTTCTACAAAAAACACGGCAATAAAATTATGGTCGCGCGCGTGGTGTTGCAAGGCATTGCCATTGCGCTAGTTGCCGCATTGTTGATGATGAAGAAATAGGAGCTACGCATGAAAATCCTCGTCCCCGTGAAACGTGTTGTGGATTATAACGTGAAAGTTCGCGTGAAGGCGGATGGCTCGGGCGTGGAGCTCGCCAACGTGAAAATGAGCATGAACCCGTTCGATGAGATCGCGGTGGAAGAGGCGATTCGCCTCAAGGAAAAAGGCATCGCGACCGAGGTGGTGGTGGTCTCGATTGGCCCGAAACAGGTGGAAGAAACACTGCGCACCGCGCTTGCGGTGGGTGCAGATCGCGCGATTGCGATTGCGGCAGACACGCGCATTGAGCCGCTCGTGGCCGCGAAGCTGCTGAAGGCGGTTGTTGAAAAGGAACAAGCGAACCTCGTCATCGCGGGGAAACAGGCGATTGATGATGACGCGAATCAGACCGGGCAAATGCTCGCCGCGTTGCTGGGCTGGCCGCAGGCAACGTTTGCTTCGAAAGTAGAGATTGCAGGCAGCGAAGCGATTGTGACGCGCGAAGTGGATGGCGGGCTGATGACGATTGCGGTGACGCTGCCGGCGGTGATTACCACCGACCTGCGCCTCAACGAACCGCGCTACGCTAAACTGCCAGACATCATGAAAGCGCGCGCCAAGCCACTCGCGACGCTGACGCCCGCCGAGCTGGGTGTGGATGTGAGCGAACGCACGAAAGTGCTTTCGGTGGCGGAGCCTGCAAAACGCAAAGGCGGCGGCAAGGTAAAAGACGTTGCTGAGCTGATAGATAAACTGAGAAACGAAGCGAAGGTGATTTAACATGACCATACTCGTACTCGCAGAACATCATGACGGAAAACTCGCACCTGCCACGCGCGCAGCGGTCGGTGCGGCCCAGAAAATCGGTGGGGAGGTTCACCTGCTGCTTGCGGGACACAATATCGCAAGTGTGATTGAGGAAGCAAAAAAACTGGACGGTGTTTCGCAGCTGATGGTTGAGGACGACGCGCTCTATGCGCACCCGCTCGCAGAAAATCTTGCCCCGTTCATTTGTGAGTTTGCGGATGCCTATACGCATGTGCTGGCGGCGGCGACGACCATGGGCAAAGACGTCATGCCGCGTGTGGCCGCGATGCTCGACATGCAGCAGATTTCGGAGATTACGGCGGTGGTGAGCGCGGATACATTCGTGCGCCCCATCTACGCGGGCAATGCGCTCGAGACAGTCCAATCGACGGATGCGATCAAGATCATCACCGTGCGCGGTACCGCGTTTGATAAAGTGAAAGATGGTGGAAATGCGGAAGTGGTGGAGGTGCCTGCGGTGCCTGTCACTGCCACATCACGCTTCGTGAGCATGGAAGGCGCGAAGAGCGACCGCCCGGAATTGACCGCAGCGCGCGTGGTGGTTTCCGGCGGGCGTGGCATCGGCTCGAAAGAAAATTTCGCCATTCTGGATGGTCTGGCGAACAAGCTGAACGCGGCGATTGGCGCCAGCCGCGCGGCGGTGGATGCCGGGTTTGTGCCGAACGATTATCAGGTGGGGCAGACGGGCAAAGTCGTGGCGCCAGAGCTATACATCGCCGTTGGCATCAGCGGTGCGATCCAGCATCTGGCGGGGATGAAAGAAAGCAAAGTCATCGTCGCCATCAACAAGGACGAAAACGCGCCGATCTTCGAAGTGGCGGATTACGGCCTCGTGGCGGATCTGTTCCAGGCCGTGCCGGAGCTGGAAAAGGCGTTGTAACTTCGCTGTAAAACTGCCACAAATTCGGCATGACGCAGTCATTCACCCTCGCGCTTGCGCAAATGAACCCGGTCGTGGGCGATCTGGCGGGCAATGCCTCGCGCATCCGCCAACTGGCGGCGAAGGCGGCGGATCTCGGCGCGGACCTGGTGCTCTATCCGGAAATGGCACTGGTGGGCTACCCTGCGCAGGATCTGGTGATTGCCCCGGCCTTCCGCGAGGCGGCGATGCAGGCGGCGGAGGAAATTGCCGAGGCAACCAAAGACCTGCCCTGCGACCTGCTGTTCGGCGCGCTGTGGTATGAAAACGGCCATACGTATAATGTTAGCCTGCTCGCCAGCGGCGGGACACTTCGTGTCATTCGAACAAAATATGATCTGCCGAATTACGGCGTGTTCGACGAAAAGCGCGTGTTTGAACCCGGCGCCGCGCCGTGCGTTTTTGAGTGGCGCGGCATCACCCTCGGCGTGCTGATTTGCGAAGAAGTGTGGGATGTGGCGCTCGCCAAAACGCTGGCGTCGCAGGGGGCGGAGATTCTGCTGGTGCAGAACGCCTCTCCCTACCATATCGGCAAGGCGGGGCAGCGCAAACAGGTGGTGGATGCCGCCGTGCGCGAAACCGGGCTGCCGCTCGTTTACCTCAACCTTGTCGGCGGGCAGGACGAGCTGGTGTTCGATGGCCGCTCCTACGCTGTCGGTGCGGATGGCAGCGATGTCGCGCGCCTGCCGGGTTTCGTGGAATCGCTGGCGATTACGAAGTGGGAGAAGGCGAGTAAGGGCTGGCACTGCGTTGCCGCACCGATGGTCGATACACGCTCCGACGAGGAAACCATCTACCACGCGCTGGTGCTGGGACTGCGCGACTATGTGACGAAAAATGGCTTCCCCAGCGTGGTGCTCGGCCTCTCCGGCGGGATTGATTCTGGCCTCACCGCTGCCATCGCTGCGGATGCACTGGGGGCGGAGAAAGTGCATACCATCCGCCTGCCATCGCCGTTCACCAGCGTGGATAGCATGGAGGACGCGGAGCAACTCGCCGCCGCGCTCCATCTGCGGATGGATACGGTGCCGATCACCCCGCTGATCGATACCGCGCGCCAGACGCTCGCGCCACTGTTTGCGGGCCGCCATGCGGATACGACGGAGGAGAATATTCAGGCGCGCCTGCGTGGCATGCTGATTATGGCGGTGAGCAATAAATTCGGCGCGATGGTGCTGACCACGGGCAATAAATCCGAAATGTCGGTGGGCTACGCGACGCTCTACGGCGATATGTGCGGCGGATTCAGCGTGCTCAAGGATGTCTATAAAACCACCGTCACCCGCCTCGCGCGCTGGCGGTCGGCTGCGCCGATGGGCGTTCTGAACGAGCTGGGCTTCCTTGGTGCGGCGGGGCAGGTGATTCCCGAGCGGATGATCACCAAACCGCCGACCGCCGAGCTGCGCCCTAACCAGCGCGACGAAGATTCACTGCCGCCCTATCCGGTGCTCGACACTATCTTACGTGGGCTCATCGAGCGGCAGCTTTCCGTCGCCGAGCTGGTGGCCGAAGGCATGGATGCCGCCACTGTCACCCGCGTGGCCCGCATGGTGGCCGGGGCGGAATATAAACGCCAGCAATCCGCACCGGGGGTGAAAATCACCCCCATGGCCTTTGGCCGCGACCGCCGCTGGCCAATCACCAACGCGTGGAAGTTCGCGTAATTTCAGCCACTTATTAATCTTCACAAAAACTTCATGATTCTCGCCGCGCAAATAGGGTAGAGCGCAAGCCTTCATATGAAGGAGTGATGCCAATGACCGCGAATGGAATTGTACACGCAGAAGATAAGCAGGCGCTGGAGGCGATTTTGCGCGTGACAGATGTGACGATGCTGAAACATCTGCTCTCGCATGACAATTCGCGGCTGCTACGCGATGTGAAAGCGATGATTCAGGTGCGCACGAATAGCCCCGAGAAGGCAGAATTTTTTAACTCCAGAGCGGGCAAAGCCCTGTTTGAGCTGACTTTAAGAGAATATATCCTTGACCGGGAGCAGAATCCGAGCCCGGCAACGGTGATTTCATCGGCTGAATTGGAGATCATTCAAGCGGCAACCTTTGATGGAAAATCCGGCGAAAAATTCATGCGACAGCGCCTTGCGGGCTCTGGCATGCATAGCGCGGATAAGCTTTCACTTTCGGATTTTCTTAATTTGCCGGAGGTTCGTCAGGTGTTTATAGACAATGCTGCGGCGCGTGCACTGCAGTCAAACAACCCATTGATAAAAGCTGTTAATGAGCTTGTCCCTCTGGGCCCTGTTGTTACAAAGTCCAATGAGGTTACGCACGATTAGGCATAAGAGAAAGGTTTGTTTTATCTAATTGTCACAAAAGCTTCACACAAAAGGCGCTGGTTTTGCGTTAGAGTGAATGCAGTTTCGTAACCAATAGGAAGAGGGTCACAGTGACAGGGAATTACAAAGAGAAGTTAATTGAGGCGTCTCAGAACGCCAAAGCCCCAGAGGTGAATCGTCAGCTACATACGGCGCGTCTTCATGAGAGTAAGCAGGTTTCGGTAGCAGATTTCAATGCCAGCAACGAAGCGTGGCGACAAAAAGTGCAGGAAGAGATTGCCCGCAAGCTGGAGCAAAGCCAGAACGGGGCAGCGCCGTTGCCATCCTAAGCATTCTGAGGAAGTGTTGAAAAACCTCTGCCAGCCATCGCTCGCAGAGGTTTTTTGTAGGACGAGCGCTTTTTATAGTGCGCCGCAGCATGTAATTGTCACAAAAGCTTCACACACAGACCCGCGGCAGTTTGTTATAACCGTTAACAAGTCATTAACGGCGAGTAAAAAATTACAATAAACAAAGGGAGATGAAGATGAGTAACGGTGATTTTGAACGAGCAGGCAACGTTGGAGCAACGAGTCTTGCGGCGCGTCAAGACAAGGTAAATCAGGCTATTTTCAATACGGTCGGCCATGATGGGTTGAAGCACCTACATGGTAATGAAGAGGCACGTATTCAGGTGCGTACACTGCTTGATGCGTTTGATTGGAACTTACAGAACGATAGCCTGAAAAAAGCGTTATCTGATACACTGATGCGGCTGGTGCCGTACCTTAATGGCAAAACAGTGGCGGAAGACCTCAAGCGTGTGTGTCCCGCAATCTCAAACGATCAATCCGAGGCGATTGAGATTCTTGAAGGGATTTACGCGGCGAAAGCGGGGATTAGAACTGTTCCGACAGGTGACCCAGATTTTATATCCTTCGTGCATAAAATTTCGCTGCAAATCAAATATGGTGAACCATCTGTGTTTAAGCTGACAGAGCTTGGTTTGGATGGGGAGCAGATTGCTGCCGTTCAGAAGCGATCTGAGGAACTTTTAAACGGTGTTGGTGCCGGTGCTGGCGGAGAGCAAAAATCCGGTGGCCAGGTTGAAAAACTCCAGCGCCGTGCAGCGCTCAATGACTCACGCGCGGTGGGCATGACGGGCTTCTAACCCACTCCCTTATTGACGGGAACTAGCAAAAACCTCTACAGGCTATGGCTTGTAGAGGTTTTTTGTTGGGTTCGTCATTCCCCGAATTTCTGAGTCGCTTGTAAGCGACTCAGAAATTATAGAGGAATCTATCTTTTTAGGTGGATCGCCCTATAGTTCGCTTCAAGGGCGAACTCGGGCGATGACGCAGGTGACAAAGCGGCAGATAAGAATCCGCGTGAGATGAGTGAGTAGATTATGACGCAGCAGACGGATCACAAAACAACAACGGCACACGCCCCCGGCGTGCGCGTGCGCTTTGCGCCTAGCCCCACCGGGTGGCTGCATGTGGGCAATGTGCGCACGGCGCTGGCCAACTTTTTGTTCGCACGCAAGATGGGCGGCGAGTTCATGCTGCGCATCGACGACACCGACATGGCGCGCAGCGAAGCGCAGTATGAGCAAGGGCTGAAGGACGATTTGAACTGGCTCGGCGTGACGTGGGATTTGCTCGAAAAACAATCGAACCGCTTCGACCGCTACGACGCCGCCAAGCAGGATTTAATCGCGAAAGGCCGCCTCTACCCGTGCTACGAAACGGCAGAAGAGATCGACGTGAAGCGCAAGATGCTCATCAGCCGCGGCCTGCCGCCGATTTATGACCGCTCGGCGCTGAATGAAACGGCCGAGAAGCACGCGGAATATGAAGCGCAGGGGCGCCGCCCGCATTGGCGGTTCAAGCTCGACCACACGCCGATCGTGTGGGACGACATGATCCGTGGCCGGGTGGAATTTGACGGTGCAAAACTTTCCGACCCCGTGATGTTCCGCGAGGACGGCTCGGTGCTGTTCACCTTCGCGGCCTCGGTGGATGATGGTGAGCTTGGCCCCACCCATGTTATCCGCGGCGAAGACCATGTCACCAACAGCGCGCAGCAAATTCAGATCATGCAGGCGCTGGGGCACAAAGTTCCGGTGTTTGGACACATGGCGCTGCTGAAAATGAAAGAAGGAAAAATCAGCAAACGCGTGGGCGGCGGGGACATCCGCTCGCTGCGCGAGGGCGGGATTTTTCCGATTGTGCTGGCAAGTTATCTGGCGAAAATTGGTACATCCGACGCCATTGACCTGGCTCCAAATATGCATGTCCTCGCAGAGGACTTCGGCATGGAAAAGCTGGGGCGCGCGATGGCGAATTATGACCCGAATGAACTGGAGCGGCTGAACCAGAAGCTGCTGCATCAGTTGCCGTTCTCTGAGGTGCAGCCGCTGCTCGCCGCGCGTGGCATGGGCGCGATTGACGCGAATTTCTGGGAGCAGATCAAACCGAACCTGACCACCATCGACGATGTGCAGGATTGGTGGAACGTGCTGTTCACGCCGATCACGCCGGTGGTCGGCGCGGCCGACAGCGAATTTATTGCAGTGGCGGCTTCGTCTCTACCCTCCGGCGAATGGGACACAGCAAGCTGGGATCTGCTCGTGAATGTCGTAAAAGAAAAAACCGGCCGCAAGGGCAAGGAGCTGTTCATGCCGCTGCGCCTCGCGCTGACGGGCATGGAGCACGGGCCGGAAATGAAAACCGTCTTCGCCCTGCTCGGCCGCGACCGTGCGGAGAAGCGCCTGCGCGGAGAAGCGGCGTGACGATTCGTCTTTCCAATACCCTCAGCCGCAGTGTTGAAATACTGGCGCCGCTCGATTCCAACCATGTGAAAATGTACGTGTGCGGGCCCACGGTCTATGCGCGGCCGCATATCGGCAATGCGCGCAGCGTGGTGGTGTATGACGTGCTGTATCGCTTGCTCCGCCAAGACTTTCCGCGTGTGACTTATGTGCGCAACATCACGGATGTGGACGATAAAATCAACGCCGCGGCGGTGGAGCGAGGCTCAACCATTCAGGCGCTGACGGAAGAGGTGACGAGCCAATTCCACGCAGATATGGGCGCGCTGCAATGTTTGCCGCCGACGATTGAACCGCGCGCGACGGAGCATATCGCGCAGATGATCACGATGATTTCGGCGCTAATTGAAAAAGGCTTCGCCTATGCAGCGGAAGGCCATGTGCTGTTTCGCGTGCAGAAAGACCCGAACTACGGGAAACTTTCGGGGCGTTCCGTGAAGGACATGGTGGCGGGCGCGCGGGTGGAAGTCGCGCCCTACAAGGAATATGCAGGCGATTTTGTGCTGTGGAAGCCGGCGAGCGAGAAGGACGATGCGAGCAGCAAGTTTGACTCGCCGTGGGGCGTGGGGCGACCGGGTTGGCATATTGAATGCTCGGCGATGAGCGCGACGCATCTCGGCAATGATTTCGACATTCATGGCGGCGGCAGCGATCTGATGTTCCCGCATCATGAAAACGAAATTTCGCAATCCACCTGCGCGCATGCGGGAAGCCACTACGCGAAAATGTGGGTGCATAACGGCTTCCTCACCGTCGAAGGCGAGAAGATGAGCAAGTCGCTCGGGAACTTCATCACCGTGCATGACTTGTTGAGCAAGGGCGTGAAGGGCGAAGTGATTCGCTTCGCGCTGATGAGCACACGCTATAACGAGCCGCTCGACTGGAGCGAGAAGCTGCTTTCCGACGCGCAGAAGGTGCTGGATCGGCTGTATAGAAAGTCGCCAGTCGCCAGTCACCAGTCGCCAGTAAATCCGGCGGTGCTGGATGCGCTGCGTGATAACCTCAACACGCCGCAGGCGCTGGCGATTCTGCAAACGCTCGAAGGTGTGGAGCTGCGAGCGACTGCGAATTTTCTGGGGCTACTCAACCAGACGGAAGACGGCTGGTTCCGTGGCGATGAGGCTGACACGCTATGGATCGAAGTGCAGATTGACGCGCGCAATGCTGCCAAAAAAGCGCGCGACTTTGCGGCAAGCGACGCGATTCGCGACCTGCTTAAAGCGAAGGGAATCATTCTCGAAGACAGTGCCACCGGCACAACATGGCGGCGGGGGTAGGGATGGAGCAGTTCCTCGTTGCTAGTGTTATCAGCATCGCGCTTGTGATGACGGTGACGGCGCTGTTTTACGAAATTCTCGCGCATGTGTGGGTGCTGCTGCCGAAATGGGAGCATAAGCCGCGGCGGCAGATTCTGCTTACGGTGCTCTCGGTATTTCTCGGCCATACCATATGCGTGTGGATTTTTGGCCTGACCTATTATCTGCTGCATCATGTCGCCGCATTTGGCACGCTTCAGGGCGACACGAGTTACCATCTGCTCGATTATATTTATTTCTCGGTGGTGAGTTATTCGTCGCTCGGCCTGGGCGATGTGCTGCCGACCGGCGGCTTGCGCCTGCTGGTCGGGGTGGAGGCTATCATCGGCCTCATTCTCATCGGCTGGAGCGTGACGTTTACCTATCTCGTGACGGAGAAATATCTCTTCCACCGCCGCAACCCGCATCGCTAAGCGCTTAGCGTCGCCATGACCCCCAGCATCATACTCATCCGCCCGCAAATGGGCGAAAATATTGGTGCCGCAGCCCGCGCGATGGCGAATTTCGGCCTCAGCAACCTGCGCCTTGTCGCGCCGCGTGATGGCTGGCCGAACCCTAAGGCAAGCGACATGGCTGGGCGGGCGCTGAACATTGTGGATGACGCGGCGCTGTTTGACGACACACGCAGCGCAGTGGCCGATTGCCAGTATGTGCTCGCCACCACCTCGCGCGAGCGGGCGATGAACCTGCCGGTGCTCGACATGCGCACGGCGATGCAGGAACTGCGCGCCCGCAGTGCCCGAGGTGAGAAATGCGCCGTGCTGTTCGGCCCCGAACGCACCGGCCTCGAGAACGAAGATTTGATGTGCGCCAACGCGGTGGTGACGATTCCCGTCGCGCCGGAATATCCCTCGCTCAACATCGCGCAGGCAGTGGTGGTGACGTGCTATGAGTGGTATCAGAGTGCAGGGATCGGGGTTCAGAGTTCAGAGGCCGATGCGGTTGCCACCCGCGAGCAGCTTGATGGGCTGTTCGGCCAGATGGAAGCCGCGTTGGATGACGTGAATTTCTGGCGTGTCCCTGCTAAAAAAGAGATTATGTGGCGGAACATTCGTGCTGTGTTCCTGCGCGCCGCGATGACCGTGCAAGAAGTCGCCACCTGGCGCGGCATTCTGCGTGTGCTGAGGGATGGGCGCTGAGGGCTTAGCCTTAAATTCAATAATAACAACAAGATGGATCCCCGCCTTCGCGGGGACGCTATCGTTTCTTAGGCTCGTTCCTCGCCAACGAAACGATGCGATTGTCATAAAACCTTCATAAAACTCTGCATCAAGCAGTGCTATAGTTAGGGTAGGAAAAACTATGGCCACTGCACCTACATCTTCTGCTGCCTCTGCTTCGACGTCTGCGCAAGCCGCGCCTGCGGCTACGAAAACGGGTTTCGATATCCTGCGCCCGTTCCGCTACGCGAAGGGTTTCCTCGGTGGCACGTTTGATTCGACCTTCAATAACATGGCAAGTTGGGGTCGCAAGGGCTCTTGGCTGGGGCTGGGGCTGGCCGCGCTGGTGGTTATTTCGGGGGCACCCATTGTTGCTAGCGGACTTGGCGCATTGGTCATGGGCTGGGCTGGCGGGCTGGTGGCGGGGGCGGTTGCTGGGGGCTCCGTTGGGCTGGTGACCGGCGGCGTGCGTGGCGTTAACCGCGAAATGCGCCGCGATAAATATTCCGAAGATCTACTCGCCAAAGCGCGCGCCAGTAGCCGCCCCGCACCGAGCGTCGATTACCGCGCCGCGCACCGCGAACATAAGGCACGCGACGCCTATAACTATGATCGGCTTCTGCATCAGGAGCAGGAAATTAAAGAGCAAACCAGCAGCAGCTACTATCAGGACATGGTGAGCAATTCGCGCAATGGCAGCCGCGAGCGGGGGTACTAGATTATGCCAAACGGTCAGGAAGTCGTAGAGAAAGTAACCGACGCTGTGAAAGAGGGCGGCGGTAATTTTATCACCCGCCTGCTGATGGCGCCGATCAATGTGATCAGCGGCCTCGGCAAAGGGTTGTGGGATAACACGATCGGGAATCTCTCAGGCACGTTGCTGACCAGCGGTATTATTGCCGGGATTACGACATTCGCGCCGAGCTTGCTGGCTTGGCTGCCGTTTAAGGTGAATGGTAAAAAAGTTGGTGAAACACTAGGTGAAGATATGCGCAACGGCGGCACCGGGGCGATGCTGAAGGATTCGCTTCTTGCAGGCGCGGCGATTCAGGCGGTCATCGGCATGGGTAAGGGCGCGCTGAATGGGGTTTCCGGCGGGGTGGAAGGCGAAGAAAGCAGCTTCCTCGGCAAAACGGCCGGTTTTGTGGGCGGCGGGTTGGCGCTGGTCGCTATCGGCGCGCTGGTAAAAAATTCGATGGATAAACACGGGGTCGGGTACGCTGGAAATTTTGATGAGGCGACCAGCAAGCAGCCGAACATCCCCCCGGCGGCAACGAACAATCAAGAGGTTAGCGGCAAGAATGCCTAGAATTGTCACAAAACCTTCACACACAGAGCCGAATGCCTGTGTTACTATGCATACTAGATAATAGTTTAATAACGGGAGAATCCCATGAGGAACGATAACGTAGCACCGATTAACCACTCCGCAGGAAGTGCCGTAGCAACTACGGCTGCGAGCACGGCAGGCGGTGCGATTAAAACGGGTGTGAAAGCTGCATTGGGCTGGATTGCGGGAGTTGGCATTTTAGGTGCTGCATTAGGTATTGGGATCGGAATGCTTACACCGGCTGCTATTGTTCTTGCTCCTGTATTAGGGATTGTTGGTGGGGTTTTGGGAGTTTGGGTTGGTGGAGTAACTTCAACCACTGCCGGTGCGATTGGCGCGCTCTTCGGTGGATTCAAGGGAGCAGAGCGTGGTTCAGAACGCGTCAGTCAGGAGCGTGGTCAGGCAGCAATGCTTCAGGCGCAGGTGGAAGTCGCAAAAGCGCAGGCTCCTGTATATGCCCCTTACGCCGCACAAGGTTCGCCGATGAACCCGGCAAGTACGCAAATTAATGTCGGCCGCGATGCGCAATATGACGGCCCGATCAACGGACAACTCGCGCTGGCGCGCTAGAGTAGGAGAAGGCAATGGCCATTTGGGACAAGATCACTGCTGATTGGAGTAAGTTGGTAGAATCTACCAAGAAGTTTGGCCCTAATGTTGAGAATGCATTCGGGCAACTGGGCGGTGCCAACAAGGTAGGCGACGCAGCGAAAGGCGTGGGTGGAAAAATTCTGACCATTCTGGGTCAGCCAGTACGCTGGGTGATTAAGGGGGCAACGATACCCGTTAAAGCTGTAAATTTTGCGTTTAAAGAAGCGCCTAAAACGTCTGCTGTCGCAACGATTCTTGCAGGAGTGTGGGGCGTTAGTAGCATCGTGAAACATCGCGCTGAGAAACGTACCCAGCGTGAGGCCATGGAACAAATGGCCGATGCCCAAATGAGTGGCTATGCAGACCCGGCGTCGCAACAGCCTCTTTCCCCGCAATACCAAGTGACCGCAGAAGATATGGCCGCGATGAATGCGCGCATGAAGGGCGGCAACGGCCCGCAGGCCGGCCATGCGGACAACATCCTCGCGGCGCGTCAGGCGTCTGCTCCGGCACCGACGGCTTCGGCACAGCTTTAAGCTGGCGGCGCAAAACAAAACTAAACCCCGGCCTCTCGCCGGGGTTTTTTGTTGGAAAGCCCAGAAAATTCCTCCATTTTCCCTTGACTCACCCCGGATTATCGTTATGTTCCCCGCTCCTTTTGGGGCGGAGCGCATATCCCCCTCTCCCGAAAGGCTAGCGGCTTTCGGGCCATCTTGGGGATAGGAATCTATTAGCGGCGCCGCAGCGAAGGCTGCCAAGCGGCGCTAGTAACGTTGAGAAGGAGTAGGCCATGAGCAAACGCCATGCCGTAAAATATAAAATTTCCCGCCGTCTGGGCGAGTCCCTCTGGGGCCGCGCGAAGGATCCTGTAAACCGCCGTTCCTATGGCCCGGGCCAGCATGGTGCTGCCTCGAAAGGCAAAAAGAAACTGTCGGATTACGGTACGCAGCTCGTTGCGAAGCAAAAGCTGAAGTCGTACTACGGCAACATCACCGAGAAACAATTCGTGAAGCTCTACGAAGAAGCACGCCGTCTGAAAGGCGACAACTCGGAGAACCTGATTGGTCTGCTCGAGTCGCGCCTGGATGCGGTGATCTACCGCATGTGCGTGGTGCCGACCGTATTCGCTGCACGCCAGTTCGTGAACCACGGCCACGTGAAAGTGAACGGCAAGCGCGTGAACATCGCGAGCTACCGCGTGAACGAAGGCGACGTGATCGAAGTGCGTGAGCGCAGCAAGCAGATGACCATGGTGATTGAGGCCATGCAGTCGCCAGAGCGTGACGTGCCGGATTACATCGACATGGACGAAAAGGCGCTGAAAGCTACCTTCACCCGCACCCCGAAACTCTCGGACGTGCCGTATCCGGTGAAAATGGAACCGCATCTGGTGGTGGAATTCTATTCGCGCTAGTTCGATTCTTCAGAATCTATCGAAAAGGGCAGCTTCGGCTGCCCTTTTTATTTCGGCATTGTTCGTTTCATGCTAGAGTTGCTCTATGAAAAAGCTCACCGCTCCCAAACCTTCCGGCGATATCGAAGCCATTCTGCGCGATAAGGCGGACGAGATTCAGGCCTTGATCGAGGCGATTGCGGCGGGGGAGCCGGACTGCGATATCCGGCTCGCCGAACTGCTCGAAGGCGAGGCAGAGCTGGGGCGCACGGCGATTGTCGAGAAGCTACGCGAATTGCTGCGCGAGCGCGCGGCCGAAAAAGAGCAGGAGCTCGACAAACATCTCGAAGCCAACAAACGCGTGGAGGTGACGCGCCAGCGCAACCGCTTCATTCAGTGGCTGACCTGGATTATGTCGGAAGAAACGCTGCGTAAATTGCGCGAGGCATTTCTCGCGAGCCCGGGGGTCGAAAAATCCGTGCGCAATATCGGCCATGAACTCGCCAATTTCGGCGTGCAGACGCAGTTGGCGGATAAGCGCGAACTGGGCGAACTCTCTGCGAATGTAAGTCCCGCGCAAGGCCAAGGCCGCGACAAGGGCAAAGGCGAGGGGCGGGGATAGTTGGGTTCATCAATCCGATACGTTGAAGGGCACGCTTTTTAGCCGGATATTGGAGACGCTATCGGTGAACACGACCGTAATGTGTTGATCCACACCGGGCTTATGCACATAACGCAGGCTTAGCACGCGCTGATAATACTCGCCCGGCTTGATGATATCCGTCTCAACGCGATTCTCGTCGCATGCATCTGGTAACCCCCCTGAAAGCGTGCCACCCTCAACCTGCCAGTTATCCTGATACGAGCAGGCCATCAGGTGTATCTTCTGGTCTAGCCGACTGTTGTTACGTATCCGCGCGAAGACAGAAAAAGGTTGGTCGGGAACAATCTCCATGTCCTTGGTTTCCATTTCAAGGGACAGAGCTTCGGGACGGGCATGCGCTGCGGCAGCGGATGTCAGTAGTACCGTGAGAGCACAAAAAACGCTGCGAAAACGCATCATTACGCCGCGTCGGCTTCTTTAAACGCGATGCCTTTTTCTTTCAGCAGGGTTTGCAGCTCGCCGGATTGGTACATGTCGCGCACGATGTCGCAGCCACCGATGAACTCGCCCTTCACATAAAGCTGCGGAATGGTCGGCCAGTTGGTGAAGGCCTTGATACCCTCGCGGATTTCGGCGTCGGCCAGCACGTTGACATCATGATAGTCGCTGATGCCGAGGCGCTCCATGACAGCGGCGACAGTAGCGGAAAACCCGCATTGCGGCAGCTTTTTGCTGCCCTTCATGTAGAGCACGATGTCGTGGGTGTTAATGTCAGCCTCGATACGGGCGAAAACGGGGTTCTCGGTCATGCTGTCCTCACTGAAAATGAACGGTCTCGGTGCCATCCGGCTCCCAGGTGGAGCGGGTGGCGGGTGCGGTATCAATCGCTCTGCTTATACGCTGCTGAAGGTCGCTATTGCAAGCATCAAGCGCGGGTTTCATGGCGGCGGTGAGGCGTTCGGGTTGTTTTTTCTGCGCGAGGTCGAACAGGTCGGCGTTGGTAAAAGCGATGGGGTCGCTCACGCAGTGGCAGTATGCATCGGCCTGCGCGGGGCTGATGATCGACGCGGGCGCATAGGCGATGTTCTCGTCTTTCAGATGGGCCTGGCAGGCGGTGAAGCTCGCGGCGCGTGATTTGGTTTCGAGCTTGGTAATGAGAAACGGCAGCCCGAACAGGTAGAAGATCGGCGCAGCAATCGCCCAGAATATCAGTGATCGTATCAACCAGCGCATGGGAACTCCTTTGCCACGAATATCGCCGATTCTGCCGGATGGCAAGAAGGTTGAAAACTGCACGCTTTCGCTGGAAGGGGAATTTTTTTTGGTGTAGACACGCCGCATCCCACTTTTAGCGATAAGGCCGCCCATGACCACCGCGATGAAACAAACACTCCCCAGCAAATCCAGCATTCCGGCGCATATTATCGAGGCGCACGGGCTGACGATGGACGAATATGCCCGCGTGGAGGAGATTCTCGGCCGCACGCCGAACCTCGTGGAGCTTGGCATTTTCAGCGTGATGTGGAGCGAGCATTGCAGCTATAAAACGACGCGCAAGCATCTTTCCAAATTCCCGACGACGGGCCCGCAGGTGATCTGCGGCCCCGGCGAAAACGCGGGCGTGGTGGATATCGGCGACGGGCAAGCCTGCATTTTCAAAATGGAATCGCACAACCACCCGAGCTTCATCGAGCCGTTCCAAGGCGCGGCGACGGGTGTCGGCGGCATTCTGCGTGACGTGTTCACCATGGGCGCGCGCCCGGTGGCGCTGATGAATTCGCTGCGCTTCGGCGCGCCGGACGCACCGCGCACGCGCCGCATTGTGGAAGGCGTGGTGGCGGGGATCTCGCATTACGGCAACTGTGTGGGTGTGCCGACGGTGGGCGGCGAAGCAATTTTCCACGCGAGCTATAACGGCAACCCGCTCGTCAACGCGATGGCAGTGGGCATTGCGGATACGGACAAGATTTTTTACTCCAAGGCTTCGGGCGTAGGCAACTCGGTGATTTATTTCGGCGCGAAAACCGGGCGCGACGGCATCCACGGCGCGACGATGGCGAGCGCGGAGTTCGACGAGAAATCCGAGGAAAAACGCCCGACCGTGCAGGTGGGTGACCCGTTCATGGAGAAACTGCTCATCGAGGCGAGCCTTGAGCTGATGGCAACGGATGTCGTGGTCTCGATTCAGGATATGGGCGCGGCGGGGCTGACCTGTTCGAGCCTCGAGATGGCGAGTAAGGGCAATCTTGGTATTACGCTCGACCTCGAAACCGTGCCGATGCGCGAAGAGGGGATGACGCCCTATGAAATTATGCTCAGCGAATCGCAGGAGCGGATGCTGATGGTGGCCAAACCCGGCCGCGAGGCAGAGGCGTTCGCGATTTTCAAAAAATGGGGTTTGGCCTACGCGAATATCGGCACGCTGACCGATACGGGGCGCATGGTGCTGACGATGATGGGCGACGTGGTGTGCGATATTCCCGTCGCGCCGCTCTCCGACGCGGCCCCGGTCTATGACCGCCCGTATGTGCTGACGCCGAAGCCTGCGATGCTTTCGTATGACGATGTTCCCGCTGCGCCGATCGGTACCGCGCTCGCGAAGCTGATGGCCTGCCCGGATATCGCCAGCAAGCGCTGGATCTGGACGCAGTACGACCATATGGTGATGAACGACACGGTGGCGCGCCCGGGTGGCGACGCGGCGGTGGTGCGTGTGCATGGCACGAAAAAAGCGCTCGCGATCACGACGGATTGCACCCCGCGCTATGTGGAAGCCGACCCGTATGAGGGCGGCAAACAGGCTGTTGCCGAAACATGGCGGAACCTAACCGCTGTGGGCGCGACGCCGCTGGCGATTACCGACTGCCTCAACTTCGCCAGCCCGCAACGGCCGGAGGTGATGGGGCAAATCGTCGGCGCGATCGAGGGCATGGCGGAAGCGTGTAAGGCGCTTTCGTACCCCGTCGTTTCCGGCAACGTGTCGCTCTATAATGAAACGCAGGGCAAAGGCGTACAGCCGACGCCGGCCGTCGGCGGTGTGGGGCTGCTGGCAGATGGCGCAACGCGCGTGGGCAATGCGTTCACAGAAATCGGCGAGGCGGTGATTCTCGTCGGCGAGACGCGCGGGCATCTCGGGGCATCGCTCTATTTGCGCGAGATCGCGGGGCGTGAAGAAGGCGCGCCGCCGAGTGTGGATCTCGCGGCGGAGAAAAAATACGGCGACCTCGTGCGTGCATTGATTGGTAAAGGTATGGTTTCCGCCTGCCATGACCTCGCGGATGGTGGGCTGCTGGTGGCGCTGGCGGAGATGTGTCTGCCGCGCGGCATCGGTGCGCAGGTGCGCTTCCCGGGCACGATTCCGGCGCATGCCTATGCGTTCGGCGAAGACCAGGCGCGCTATCTGCTGGCCGTGCCTGCGGCGCAGAAAGACATGGTGCTGATGGCGCTCAACCACGCTTCCGTGCCATTTGCCGATCTTGGCACAACGATTGCAGACTTACTCATCGTCGAGGACCAGTTGCGTGCGCCGGTCGCGCATCTTTCTGCCCTCAACGAGGCATGGCTGCCGGAGTATATGGCCGGATAGTGTCGCCACACGCTACTAGGGCTTGCTGCAAACAGCGAGTTTTTGCGCTTCCGCTCCGCATGTACTTAAGTGTACATTTGCGGTGCGGTTCTCAAACTCACTGTTTTCGCTAGCGCCCTAGCGCATGTGACAACACTATCTGCAAAACGCGATAACATAGACGTAAGGAGTCATCATGACGGAGCAGTCTTCCACCCCTAAGGTCTATGTGGAATCAGTACGCGGGCAATATGAGATTCTGCCCTATCCGCCGCGTGATTACAGCAATGAGCGCGCGCATCTTTATACCTGCGACAACGTGTCGCTTGATAGTATCAATCATGACGGTTGGGGTGGAAAGCGCGATTTGCGGACCAAGGGAACACGCTTCCTAGTAGCCGGACAAGGCACTGGTGACACCACATTATTCCTCGCCGAGCAACTGCGCGGAACGGATGCGGAGATTGTATCGATTGATCTGTCCTCTGCCTCTATTGCTATCTGCAAGAACCGCCTTGCGGAACGTGGGTTGACGAACGTAATGTTGCACCACATGTCCATCCTCGACCTGCCGACCGCGGGGCTTGGCCAGTTTGATTTTATTGAATCGAGCGGTGTTCTGCATCATCTGGAGGATCCTTCTGAAGGGCTTAAAGCACTAGGTACAATGCTAAAAGACGACGGAATCATGGCTATCATGGTCTATGCGCTCTATGGCCGACTTGCAATCTATGCAACACAGGCATTGATGCAGTATCTCATTGCGCCAGACACCCATCCGATGGTTAAAATCGATATCGCGCGCGCGTTCTTGAAAGAGTTGCCGTGCACGCATCCCATGACACATGCGCATGACTGGTCGAAGCTCGATATAGAAGAAGAAAGCGGCGGGGGGATTTATGATTTGCTGCTGCACTCGACCGATCGAGCCTACACTGTGCCGCAAATCTATGAGTGGATAGAGGGTGTCGGTCTGGCGATGGGCAATTTCTGTGGCGAGTGGGAAGGTGAAATGGGCTATGTGCCGGAGGTCTATACGCGCTCGGCTCTGCTGCGGGCACTTGTTGCCGAGAAACCGATCGAGGAGCGTCAGACGATTGCAGAGCTGATGAGCGGTACGATCATGAAGCATGTATTTTATGTCAGCAAAGCAAGGAAAGTCGCTGCCGAGTTCGCGGACGATATGGTCATCACGCTCGGCTTCCGCCAGCGTGTCTTTTCGGATTTTGCAGCATCGCTCATCACCGCACTAACGCCTCTTTCTGTCGGCGCACAGTTTGAACAGCCGGTACAAATCATCAAAGCGCCGTCGCTGGTGATTACCAAGCAACCACACACGCTTGCGCTGCTCGCGCGTCTGGGGAGCGAGCGCACCATTGGTGATATCGTTGCCGAAGTGGCGCAGGAAAGCGGTGCGCCTGCGGATGAAGTGCGAGAGCATTTTCGGCAGCTCTACCATGAGCTCAACAGTCGCCGCCGTGTATTCCTGCGCCATAAAGACGTGCCACCTTACATTCAGTGGCTCGACATTGTGGAGCGGTTGAAATCGATTCCGCCTATTAAAACGGCGGCATAGGGAGAATATCATGACTGCAGCGAACCTTCGTATGAGCGCCCCACCTGCAGCGGGAGCGACGTCATCACCTGTTTATCCAAGCCGTACTCTATCGGACGAGCGTAACACGCTCTACCCCAATGATGCACTTTCGTTCGACGCACTGAACCATTTCGGTTGGGCAGGAAAACGTGATCTCCGCGACGGTGCGCGCATACTCATTGTTGGCGCGTGCAATGGCGACGCGACGGTGTTGCTCGCCGAACAAGCACGCGGCACGACGGTAAAAATCACCGCGATTGAAACTTCGGAAACGGCGATTGTGCTGGCGAAATCCCGTCTCGCCAAGCGTGGGCTCACGAACGTGGAACACCGGCAGATGTCGTTGCTTGATTTGCCGGGCGCAGAACTCGGTGAGTTCGACATTATCGAATGTAGCCATGTGCTCGACCATCTCGAAGACCCTTTGGAGGGGCTGGCGGCACTCGGCGCAGTGCTTGCGGATGACGGGGTGATGCTGCTCTCACTCAACGCGGCCTATGGCCGGATGTCGTTACAAGTCGTACAAGCATTGATGCAGCATCTCATCACGGATTATATGCCGCGTGACCTGAAGATTGAAATTGTCCGTGAGTTTCTTCGTGCTGTTCCGTCGGATCATTGGCTGGGGCATAACAGCGCGGATTTTATAGCAGAGCTGAACACGCTGGATGGTAGCGGGATTGAAGCGTTGCTGCTACAACCCTTTGCCCATACGTTCACGGCGGCGGATATCTATCAGTCGCTTGACCAGTGCGGTCTGGCGCTCGTCAGCTTTGCAGGTAAGGATGCAGCAAATTATCGAGTGGAAACCCATGTAAAAGCGCCAGTATTGCGTGACCTCGTTGCTGGGCGTGCGGAATATGAGCAGCATGTCATTGCAGATACGATGCATGGCGGATTGCGTACACACCAATTCTACGCCTCGATTCAGGATAAGGCTCCTGCAGCGTTTGCAGATGAGATGGTGATTGTCATCGCGCCGTCCTACGGCTCGGCAGCAGAAGCAGCAGCTTCGTGCAGCATCACCAGTGCGGCACATACGCAAGCGTTACTTGCCGCGATGGACGGCAAGCGCAGCGTGGCGGAGATCATTGCGGTGGTAAGCAGTCAATCTGGTGCAGCAGCCGAGGAAGTGAGGGCGCAACTCTCCGCGCTTTATGCCGAGTTGCACCTGCATCAGCGCGTATTCCTGCGGCATCAGGAACTGCTACCAAACTTAAACTGGAATGCGATTCAGGCGCGCCTCGCGCAGCACCCGGCGATTCTTTATCAGTAGAGGCTAGTGCAGCGACAGGCTGCTTGGCGCATTTTGCAGGCGGCTAATCTCAGCCTCGGCAGCGGAGATGCGGGTGCCAGGTGTGTTGGATAATCCCGCTTGTAGATTATGTGGTTGCGCCATTGCGCGCGAAACCACTTGCTCGACCATCTGCTCACGGCCTTCTACCTGCGCGAGTTTCATATCCTGCAGCGCGTGTTCTTTTTGTTCTTTATAGGCAGCGACGGCCTGATCACCTGCGGTAAACATTGCACCGAACAAGCCGCTCACACCGCTGAAAATGGCAAGGGGGATGGTAGAGAAAGCCGCCCCGGAAACACCGGGCGTCATGGTAAGGAAGGCGTTAAATACAGGGCCAAGTTCGGAAAAAAGAGGAATCAGCGCAAATTCAAGCAACAGTGCAGCGGCAACGCCCGCAGCGATGCCGATGAGTGCACCCTTCACAGCACCTTTGATGGTGCCGCGCCACCAAACCTGTGAGCGTTCCTGTGGAGTTAATTCCATGATTCCAGAATAACCAGTTTCGTGGCGATTGTGTGTGACAGTTTTATGACATTTTCAGTGTATATAAATCATATGGTTATTGTGCTTTGAGGGGCGAGGAAAGGGTGCTATAGTGGGCGCTCACCCTGTTGGAGTTGCCCCATGCCTATGACTGCCGAGGAAATCACCCGCCGCGTGAAGACCGCTATTCCGGATGCCGAAATTCTGCTCGAGGACCTCGCGGGCGATAACGACCACTGGAAAATCACGGTGACGAGCGCGGCGTTTGCTGGTCTCAACCGCGTGGCGCAGCACCGCATGGTGAACGCTGCCTTCGGTGCAGACCTCGGCACAACCCTCCATGCGCTCGCGGTGGTGACGCATGCGAAGTGAGGTGCTTCTATTCGCGCTTCGCGCCTGATGGGGGCATCGCCCCCAAACCCCTCCCTTCGGGCTCGCCATGTAAGGCTACGCAAGAATAGTCTGAATAGATGCCCGTGCGGCACGCACAAAAAAAGGCCGGATCTTTTTAAGGACCCGGCCCAGTTGGCAAACCACGTAAAACTTTGTTAGGCGAAGAAACCTCTGCCTGAATTCTGTTCTGCTCCGACCTGCTGGCTACCGAGGTCAGTCGCTTGTCTTGACTCGTTACGCACTTGCATGCGCTGTGAAGTAATACCAAGATCTTCCATTTGCGCCGTTGACGCATTTATATAGTGTGCAAAGCTGTAACCGTTGGCCTCGATATGCTCCTTAACGCGCATGGCCGACGCACATGAGGCGCCTACCCAACTTGCTCTCTGCTGAGCGTTTATCATCTGAACCACCTACCCTGTGCTGGCTGTTGGTCGCCGGTTACTAGGCCAATATACCAAGCAGAAGTTAACGCTTCGTTAACAGAACCAACAATTTTAGCAGAAAAATGCAAAAAACGAGGTTTTTAGCAAAAAAATAGACATTTTTGGACGTGGCAAATTAGCTAAAATGCAAGAGGTCTTTTAGGCCGCAAAGCGCGCGAGGAGGGACTGGAACATGCGTGCGCCATCCACACCACCGAGCGCAGGGTCGCTGTGGCGTTCCGGGTGCGGCATTAGCCCCAGCACGTTTTTGCCCTTGTTGGTGATGCCCGCAATATTCTCACACGCGCCGTTAGGGTTGGTGGCTGCGTTCACTGCACCGCTTGCATCCGCATAGCGAAAGGCAATCTGGTGATTGTCGTTGAGCGCTTTGAGCGTTTCTGCATCGGTAAAATAATTTCCCTCCGCATGGGCGACAGGCAGGTTGATGACTTCGCCGCGCGCGTATTTGCTGGTAAAGGCCGAATCATTTGTCTCCACACGCAGCATGGTTTCCTTGCAGTGGAATTTGAGGTGGTTGTTGCGCATCAGCGTGCCGGGCAGCAGGCCGGATTCGCAGAGGATTTGAAAGCCGTTGCAGATGCCGAGCACATGGCCACCACGCTCAGCAAAGCGAATCACGTCCTGCATGATAGGTGAGCGTGCCGCCATCGCGCCGCAGCGCAAATAATCACCATATGAAAACCCGCCGGGCAGCACCACGAGGTCAAGCCCTTCGGGCAACGACGCATCATCGTGCCAAACCATGCGTGGGTTCAGCGCCTGTGCCTCCATGATGGTAAACACGTCGCGGTCGCAGTTGGACCCGGGGAAAACGATGACAGCAGATTGCATCGTCTACTCCACCAGCTCGATCGCGTATTTCTCCACCACCGTGTTGGCGAGCAGCTTCTCACACATCTCGGTGACTGCCTGTTTCGCGTCCGCTGCGTTGGTTTGCTTCAGCTCCAGCTCAATATATTTGCCGACGCGTGCGCTTCCCACACCGGTGAAGCCGAGATGCGCAAGCGTGGATTCAATCGCCGCACCTTGCGGGTCGAGCACGCCGTTTTTAAGGGTGACATGGACTTTCGCTTTCATACTATTTCTTCTTTTTCGGCGCAGGTTTTGCTTTGGTCGCAGGTTTCGCCGCGACTTTTGCTTTCACTTTGGGCGTGCGCGACGTGGCAAGACTCACCGGCTCCACCACGCTCATGTTTGGCAGCACACCGAGGCGGCGTGCGACTTCACGATAGGCTTCCTCGGTCTTGCCGAGGTCGCGGCGGAAGCGGTCTTTGTCCATTTTGTCGTTGGTGGTGAGATCCCACAAACGGCAGGTATCCGGCGAGATTTCATCTGCCAGGACGATGAGTTCCATATCACCCTCATAGAAGCGTCCGAACTCGAGCTTGAGGTCGATGAGGCGAATGCCGTGGCCGTAAAACAGGCCGGAAAGAATGTCGTTAATCCTGAGCGCATAGTGGCGGATCTCGTCGACCTCCTCGGGCTGTGCGATGCCGAACGCGTAGATATGGTCTTCAGAAATAAACGGGTCGCCAAGGCGGTCGTCCTTCAGACAGAATTCAACCAGTGGGCTACCCAGTGCTTCGCCCTCAAAAGCGCCGAAACGCTCAGCAAAACTGCCGGCCGCGTAGTTGCGTACAATCACCTCCACCGGCACAATATCCACCGCGCGCACGAGTTGTTCGCGCATGTTGATACCGCGGATGAAATGGGTAGGAACACCCATGTCGCCGAGGCGCGTCATCAGGAATTCCGAGATTTTATTGTTTATGATGCCCTTACCGGTAATCGTGCCTTTTTTCTTGGCGTTGAAGGCCGTCGCATCGTCTTTGAAATGCTGGATCAGCGTTCCGGGCTCTGGCCCCTCGAACAGCTTTTTGGCTTTGCCTTCATAGATCGGAGTTTTCGGGGGGTTTTTAGAGCTCATGGTGCGCAGTACCTTAGTAGGTTGATGATTGGGTGCTCTAGTCATAAAGCCCTTTGCGCGAAAGGTCTAGGGTAGATTATCGATGTGCACGATTCCAAAACGTAGTAAAAAAACGATCGATGCAGCGTTGTTTTTTGCATGCATCTGTGGGTAACGATTGTGGACAAATTCATGCCGCAAAGCACGAGTGCGGATGCGCGCTAAAATACCGATTTACCACAAAATGTTGTTGTCAACCGCGTGTGGCGTCTATATATAGTGGGTGTAACGATTCACTCAACCCAAGCTGTTTTGTATCCATGGTCAGTGTTGTCTCATTCTTAAACCCACGTATGGCGATGCCAGTATCGGCGTCGACAGTAGCGGGGACGACAGCATCGGTGGCAGCAGCCTCGTTTGAACATGCGCTGGTTGCACTTTCTGCAAAACTCGCCAGCGTGGACGGTACCCCCAATACCTCCGAATATGCCGCGTTCCACGCCCTGTTCGTTGGCAAGGATGTGGCGCGCGCCAATCTGCTGCGCAGCCTGTTTATCAAGCGCGTGACCGATACCAGTTCAGCGCTGCAATATGCGCGTGAAATTGCTGCCGTCACGCACGGTGACAGCGCCACACGCGCCCAGATTTTCGACCGACTGCTTTCCATCGCCACGGCGGATGCGGCGATCAACGCCGCAGAGATTGAGCTTCTGCGGGCGGTAGCCGATATTTTTGGTATGACGCGAGAAACATTCCGCGCCCGCATCGCCACGACCCTCGTGCCAGTCGGCGCCTCGCCGTATGATGTGCTGGGTGTTTCGCCGCGCGTGAGCGATCAGGAGCTGCGCGACCATTACATGGCGCGGGTGCAAATGCTGCACCCCGACCGTTACCATGCTGCCGGTGCCAGTGCCGAAACCATCGCCATGTTGTCGGATCAGTTGGCGGCGGTGAACGCTGCCTACCGCGCCGCCCAGACTATGCGTGCGAAGAAAGCGCAGCGCGTTGCAAACCGCTGGTGGAACCGCACAGACACAAAAGGCGTCCGTCTTGCGACATGACGCCTGATGTTACCTCATTCCGGTGAAAGCCGGAGTTCAGTTGCTTGCCGAGCGACTTGGGGCTTTGAGAGTAATCTCAAAGCCCTCTTTTTTTATCTCTCGAAAGAGAAGAGGGTTGTCGCAAACGGACGAGCACTATGCCATAAAACGGGCGACGAATCCAGTGCTGTTTAGGGGGTTAGGGGGCACATCTCATGTGATGCTGGAGGGGTGCCTATTCGTAACAAATATATCAGACGCTTAGCCTGTTTTTGTGCTGCAATAGATGAGGGCTTGCCTTGGAGATGAGAGTCGCTTAAGGGCATGGATGTTGCGCCCTTCTCTCGGAGTCCTCATGCCCATCCATGCCATCCTCGCCGCGTTGACGGTGGTCATCTGCTGGGGAGGAAATTATTCCGCGACGAAATTTGCGCTCGCTGATTTTCCGCCGTTTCTGATGTCGCTGCTGCGCTTCATTATGGTCTGCATCATGCTCGCACCCTTCGCGCTGCGCCAGCCGCTGCCGCGCTGGAGGCCGATGATTTTCCTCTCCGTGATGCAAATTGTGGTGCAGTTCGGGCTGATGATGACCGCGCTTCATATGGGGCTTTCCATCACCTCAGCGGTGATTGCAACACAGCTTGGGGTGCCGTTCTCCTGCATCATGGCGGCGATTTTCTTCAAGGATTATCTGGGCCCGTGGCGCACGTTCGGCCTTGCGGTGGCGTTCATGGGGCTGGTGATTGTGGCGGGCACGCCGGATGCCTCGGAACATTGGCTGGCTTTCCTGCTCGCGCTGGTGAGCTGCCTCGCCTGGAGCACGGCGAACCTCTATCTCAAAACCATCGAGCATCCGCATTGGGTGAGCCTGTTGTTCTGGCCGGGCCTACTGTCGCTGCCGCAATTCCTTGTCATTACATGGCTGGTGGAGGAGGGACAGCTCGCCCAAATCACGCACGCGGCCACCAGCGCCTGGCTCGGCGTGGCCTATAGCGCTGTGCTCTCCACCTTGGTCGGCTACGGCCTGTGGAACTGGCTGATGCGCAGCTTCCCCGTCAGCCGGGTGATGCCGTTCGGCCTGCTCATGCCGGTGTTCGGCATTAGCTTCGGCGCGCTGATTTTTGACGAAACCCTTACCCCGCGCGTGATTGTCGGAGGGCTGATTACCCTCGTCGGTGTGGCGATTATTACTCTCCGCCGGCCAAAGCTCGCGGAGTTGGAGCATTAATTTAGGACATTTTCGAGTGCGTATGAGCGATACGCGAATGATGTATGTATCCGTGGGGGCACAATAAAAAACGCCGGGGAATGATCCCCGGCGTTTTTGTATTTGTGGCGCTTTGTTCCGCCTGAACCCGCAGGGTTCTAGCCGTAGATTTGGCCGTAGGGGATGGGACGCTTGGTGT
>JBIIEL010000037.1:0-19569 GCA_044237845.1 Rickettsiales bacterium
AATAATGGGGGGGGGTAAACTGGCCTTGTACCCTTGCTATTTCTTTGTCCCGATTTTTCGAGATGGAGGATGTGCCTGAGTAATAGGATGCGGCTGAAAACCAACTCCGAAGACTATTTTTTAATCCTAAAAACAAAGGACATGTTTACAAAAGAAAAATTAAACGAAAGGAGAACAGAGCTTCTCAAAGAACTTCGCTCGCGATTATTTTACAACGGCTCATTTAAAAAATGGGGGCTGATTTGTGAAGACAAATCGTCAGATGAAGATCTGCTTCACTACCTAAAAATGGTAAAAACGCTCAACTTGGTAGTATTTGGAGTGTTGACCGTATTGCTGGTGTGGGGAGCCACCAGTTACGACATCGCATGGTTTCAGGCACCACCGCCTAACCCATCTGATGTAGATGTGACTGGTGATCGCGAAGCAGGTGTCATGAATGCATTGCCGTGGGTCATTGCTTTACTGATCCATAGCATTGCATTGGCTGTTTTATATGCCTTTCGTTCCGCATTGAGGGACTGGATGGCTACTAGAAAATAGTAGCCTATTTAGCCCCTCACCAAGACCTGCCTTCGGGTGGGTCTTTTTTTTGCCCGGTGTTTTGGGTGTCACAGGAGCCATCCCCCGCCGGCGGGGGATCGATCCGCCTCTCGGGGCGGATCGAGGGGGTGCCTTGCTGTTGGCCGTTCGCCCCACCACCCCCGCGAAACTGCGAAGGGCAGTTTCGACCCCCCGCGAGCGGGGGGTGGCTCCTGAGTGCGTGGGTTATCCTGTTCTCCAATTCCTCAGTTCCAGATTCCCTCTATCCCCAATTTCTCCCCAAAGCCCTTGCCTAAGCGCCGCTTGCCCGCTACACCACTGGCAGTTTATCAGGGGGCGGGATGGCGCTGGCATTTCAGGATATTATTCTCACGTTGCAGAATTTCTGGGCGCGGCAGGGCTGCGTGATTTTGCAGCCCTATGACATGGAAGTGGGCGCGGGGACGTTCCACCCGGCGACCACCCTGCGCGCGCTGGGGCCAAAACCGTGGAACTGCGCCTATGTGCAGCCGAGCCGCCGCCCAAAAGACGGCCGCTACGGCGAAAACCCCAACCGCTTGCAGCATTATTACCAGTTTCAGGTCATCCTGAAACCCTCGCCGGATAATATCCAGCAGCTGTATTTGGACTCGCTGCGCGAGCTGGGGATTAAGGCGGAAGAGCATGATATTCGCTTCGTGGAAGACGACTGGGAAAGCCCGACGCTCGGCGCCTGGGGGCTGGGCTGGGAAGTCTGGTGCGACGGCATGGAAGTCACGCAGTTCACCTATTTCCAACAGGTCGGCGGCATCGAGTGCAACCCCGTGGCGGGCGAGCTGACCTATGGGCTCGAGCGCCTCGCGATGTATATCCAGGGCGTGGAAAACGTCTATGACCTGAAATGGAACGACGCTAAAAACGGCCAGCCGCAATTTACTTACGGCGACGTGTTCAAGCAGAACGAGGTGGAGTTCTCGGCCTATAACCTCGAAGCGGCGAATACCGAGCAGTTGTTCAAACAGTTTGAAGAGGCCGAGGCCGAGTGCAAGGCGCTGCTCGCGCACAGCAACGCGCGCTCGCAAGGGCTAGTGCTGCCGGCGTATGACCAGTGCATCAAGGCGAGCCACCGCTTCAACCTGCTCGACGCGCGCGGGGTGATTGGGGTGACGGAACGCGCCAGCTATATCGGCCGCGTGCGCGCGCTGGCCAAGGCATGTTGCGAAGCATGGGTCAAAACACAGGAGGCTGCGTGATGTTTCTCTCGATGCTCAAATGCAAACTGCACGGCGCGACGGTGACCGAAGCGAACCTGAATTACGAAGGGTCGATCGGCGTGCCGCGCGATTTGATGGATGCAGCCGGGCTGCTGCCGAACGAGCGGGTGGATGTGCTCAACTTCAATAACGGCGAGCGGTTCACCACCTATGTGCTCGAGTACCCTGCGGGTTCGGGGCATATTGTCATCAACGGCCCGGCGGCGCATAAGGCCAAAAAAGGCCATAAGGTAATTGTGTGCGCCTATGCCAGCATGCAGCCGAGCAAAGCCAAAAAACACGTGCCGACCGTTGTGCTGATCGGCGACAAAAACCGCATCAAAAAAACGCCGGATGAGGCCATGCTCGACCCCAAACGCGTGGCAAAACCCGCAGCAAAAAAAGGTAAGAAGAAATAATGGCGACGCTTCTGCTTGAATTGTTTTCTGAAGAAATCCCGAGCCGCATGCAGCAAAATGCGGCAAGCCAATTGTCGCAGCTTCTTTTTAAGCAATTCCAACTTGCATTGAACACGCCCGCAGACCCGATGGGCAGTAGGAATATTACTCCTAAACTCTTCGTTAGCCCTAGACATTTAGCAATTTCAATAACCGGCCTACCATTGATTCAACCCGACTATGCAGAAGAACGCCGCGGCCCCAAAATTGGTGCGCCAGAGCAGGCACTAAAAGGTTTTCTTACTGCAACCGGCCTTACCATCGATCAGTGCGAACAGCGCGACGGCTATTACTATGCTAATATCGAGCGCAAAGGTCGGTCAATGGCTGATGTAGCTAAAGAGCTCGTTGAATATGCACTTGTAAACTTTAACTGGCCGAAGTCCATGCATTGGGGCAGCCGCGATGCGCGCCCTCTCGCTTGGGTGCGCCCGCTGCACAACATCGTTGCGCTGCTGGATGAGCAGATTATCCCTGCGCAATTCGGCCATCTGACCGCCAGCAACATTACCCATGGCCACCGTTTCCTTGCGCCCGCGGAAATTAAAATCCCCCATGCCGAACAATATGAGTCACTGATGCTTGCTGCAAACGTGATGGTGGATTTTGCCGCGCGGCGGGCAAAAATTGCTGCAGAAATTGCTGCGCTCGCAGCTGCAGCAAAATTGCAGCTGGTGGAGGATGAAAATCTCCTCAACGAAGTGACGGGGCTGGTCGAATGGCCGGTGCCTCTGCTCTGCCAGTTCGATGCAAAATTTCTCGACCTGCCGCCGGAGGTGCTGATCTCGGAAATGAAGAACCACCAACGTTATTTCGCGCTGACGGATGCGGCGGGCAAGCTGACCAACCAGTTCATCACCGTGGCGAATATGGTGAATGCGGATGGCGGCGCGCGGGTGAAAGACGGCAACGCGCGCGTGGTGCGTGCACGCCTCGCAGACGGTGAGTTTTACTGGGAGCAGGACCGCAAAGTGAGCCTCGAAGACTGGGGCAAAAAACTGAGCGATGTGGTGTTCCACGCGGAAGTAGGCATGATGAATGAGAAAGTGTCTCGCATCGTGTGGCTGTCTATTTTAATTGGCAAATTGTTAAACCAAAACGACTTACATACAATTGCGCGTGCAGCATTACTATCTAAAGCAGATTTGACATCTGGTATGGTAGGCGAGTTCCCTGAGCTACAAGGCATAATGGGTCGCTATTATGCAATTGCCCAGAAAGAAAAGCCTGAGATTGCAGATACAATTCGCGATCATTACAAGCCTGTAGGTGCTAATGACTCAATTCCTAAATCGCCAACATCTGCCATTGTTTCGATTGCTGACAAGCTGGATTCAATAGCGTGTCTTTTTGCAGTTGATGCAAAGCCTACAGGGTCTAAAGATCCTTATGCCTTGCGCCGCGCAGCACTTGGACTACTAAAAATATGCATTGGCAACGAGTATGATACGGATTTGACTGCAATCATTCGTAGTGCTGCATTTTTTGCTAGCAACGCAACTAGTGCCATTGAATTAGAATTAGACAAAAAATGGGTTGTTGAAGAACACAGCGATGAATTGTTACGTGGAGAAATCAGTTTCCCTGACTTTGGTAAAATCAGTGCAGAAGATATGAATACGATACTCGATTCTTCTACTAACGAGATTATCCTTTTCCTCCGTGATCGCCTCAACACAATGCTGAAGGATGGAGGCGTACGCCACGATGTCATCGAAGCAGGTGCCTCGAGCAATAGCTTCAATCCCTTCGCACTGAAGAAAGCGGCGAATGACCTCGCCGTATGGCTCGCCACTCCCGCCGGCACCACCACCCTCGCCGCTATCAAGCGCGCGCTCAACATCCTTGCGGCGGAGGAGAAGAAAGAGAAGAAGAGCTTTGCTGCAAATGCGGCAGGCGCTGAGTCGCCTGCGGAGAAAGCGATTGCAACGGCGCTCGCAACGCTGGATTCCCGCCTGCGCGGGAATGACAGAAAGCCGGCGCTGCTGGAGGCGCTCACCGCGCCGATCAACCAGTTCTTCACGGATCATCTGGTAAACGAGGATGGCAAACGCGACGCGCGACTTTCGCTGCTCGCGGCGGTGCGCGAGGCGGCATTTACTATCGCTGACTTTTCGAAAATTGAGGGGTAAGATCATGAAAACCGCGACAGCACGGAAGATCGATATGAGCGAAAAACTGGTATATACGTTTGGTGATGGCAAAGCCGAAGGCTCGGCGGCGATGAAAAACCAGCTCGGCGGCAAGGGCGCGAACCTTGCCGACATGTGCGCGCTGGGGCTGCCGGTGCCTCCCGGATTTACGATTCCGACGGATGTGTGCGTGGCCTATTACGCGGGCGACAAGCAGTTTCCCGAGGCGCTCGCGGCGCAGGTGGCGGACGGGGTGAACTACATCGAACGCGCGGTCGGCCGCAGCTTTGGCGATGCGAAAAACCCGCTGCTGGTTTCGGTGCGCTCCGGCGCGCGTGCGTCCATGCCCGGCATGATGGATACGATTTTGAATTTGGGACTCAACGACGCGACGGTGGAAGGCCTCGCCGCGAAGACGGGAAACCCGCGCTTTGCCTATGACTCCTACCGCCGCTTCATTCAGATGTATTCGGACGTGGTGCTCGGCGTGCATCATGACGAGTTTGAAGATCTGCTCGATCTGATGAAGAACGAACGCGATTTTTCGCAGGATACCGACCTCACCGCGGATGACCTGAAGGAGCTGGTCGCACAATATAAGGAGCGCGTCGAGCAGAAGCTGAAACAGCCCTTCCCGCAGGATGTGAACGAGCAGCTCTGGGGCGCGGTGCGTGCCGTGTTCGACAGCTGGATGAACCCGCGCGCGATTACGTACCGCAACCTGCACGACATTCCCGCGAGTTGGGGCACGGCGGTGAATATTCAGTCGATGGTGTTCGGCAATATGGGTGATGATTGTGCGACGGGCGTGGCGTTCACGCGCAACCCTTCGACGGGCGCGAAGAACTTTTACGGCGAGTTTCTCGTCAACGCGCAGGGCGAGGACGTGGTGGCGGGCATCCGCACGCCGCAACCGCTGACGATTCAAGGCAAAGCCGAGGGTGGCGATCTGCCGAGCATGGAAGAAGTGATGCCGGATGTGTTCGCGGAGCTGGTGACGATTTACCAGAAGCTCGAAGCGCATTACCGCGACATGCAGGATATAGAGTTCACGGTGGAAAACCGCAAACTGTGGATGCTGCAGACGCGTAACGGCAAGCGCACGGCGAAGGCTGCGCTCAAGATTGCGGTCGATATGGTAGAAGAGAAACTGATCACGAAGGAAGAGGCGCTGCTGCGGATTGACCCGCATGCGCTCGACCAGTTGCTGCACCCGACGCTCGACCCGAACGCGAAGAAGCACGTCATCGCGCGCGGGCTGCCAGCGAGCCCCGGTGCGGCTTCTGGCAAGGTGGTGTTCAGCGCGGATGATGCGGAACACGCCGCGAATTTGAAAGAGAAAGTGATTCTGGTGCGGGTGGAAACTTCGCCTGAGGACATCCACGGCATGCATGCGGCGCAGGGGATTCTGACCGCGCGCGGGGGCATGACGAGCCACGCGGCGGTGGTCGCGCGCGGGATGGGCAAATGCTGCGTCTCCGGCGCGGGCGAAATCCGCATCAACTACGCGAAGAAAGAATTTTCTGCAGGCAGCGTGAATGTGCGCGAGGGCGATATCATCACCCTCAACGGTTCGACGGGTGAGGTGATCCTCGGCGAAGTGGCGACGGTGGAGCCGAATTTGTCGGGTGATTTTGAAGCGGTGATGGTGTGGGCCGACGCGGTGCGCACGTTGAATGTGCGCACGAACGCAGAGACGCCGCTCGACGCGAAAACCGCGCGCGGCTTCGGTGCGGAAGGCATTGGCCTCTGCCGGACGGAGCATATGTTCTTCGACGCCGAACGCATCATCGCGATGCGTGAAATGATTGTGGCGGAGACGAAAAAAGCGCGTGAAACTGCGCTCGCCAAGCTGCTGCCGATGCAGCGCAAAGATTTCGCGGATATCTTCCGCATCATGGACGGACTGCCGGTGACGATCCGCCTGCTTGACCCGCCGCTGCATGAATTTTTACCGCACACGGAAAGCGAAATGCAGGAAGTGGCGGACGCGAGCCACCTGACAATCGAAGCGGTGAAGTACCGCGCGAGCCAGCTGCACGAGGCGAACCCGATGCTTGGTCATCGCGGTGTGCGCCTTGGCATTACCTACCCCGAAATTTATGCGATGCAGGCGCGCGCAATTTTCGAGGCGGTGGTGGAGGTGACCAAAACCGCACCGAAGGGACAGGCGCCAGTATTACCGGAGATCATGATTCCGCTGGTGATGACGCGCAAAGAGCTTTCGATGATGAAGCAGATTATCGACGACACCGCGCAGGATGTGTTTGCCAAAGCGGGCTTCACCGTGCCGTATCAGGTGGGCACGATGATCGAGCTGCCGCGCGCATGCGTGCGGGCAGGGGACATCGCGGAAGTGGCGGAGTTCTTCAGCTTCGGGACGAACGATCTGACGCAGACAACGCTTGGCATTAGCCGCGACGACGCCGCTAACTTCATCGAGCAGTACAAAAAACAGGGCGTGATCGAGCAGGATCCGTTCGTGACGATCGACCAGGACGGCGTGGGCGAGCTGATTCAAATGGCGGCAGAACGTGGGCGTGCGACGCGTGCGGGCATTAAGCTCGGCATCTGTGGTGAGCACGGTGGTGACCCGGCATCCATCAACTTCTGCCAGACGGTTGGGCTGAATTATGTGAGCTGTTCGCCCTATCGCGTGCCGATCGCGCGTCTTGCTGCGGCACAAGCCGCCATCCGCGCGAAGGCGGGGAATTAGCGGGCGTTGGATTGACCGCCGCGTCTGCGCTGCTGGAGGCGGATGTCCGCGCCCGGCCAAATCACGAATGCATCGGCGCTATCGACTGGCAGATTCTCCGTGCGTGCCCCAGCGAAAACATTGGCGAGGATGCCATCCGCCTGTACGGCACCACGGGATTTTTTGGCTTTGGGGGCCGTGAGCAGCGTGAGCTTGCCGTTCGGCTGACCGGCAATATGGATGGTGCGGTTGACAGGGATCGCGATTTCCTCACGCGTTCCGGCGGCTTCGAACCGCACGCGATGATCCACCTGGTCGAGATTGGTAATCTCGAGCGCCAGTGTGGGCGAGGCGAGGCTTGCAGAAATCAAGAAGAGTAAGAGAGTGCGGCGCATGGGGGTCTCCAGCAGATGGATCGCCCTATAGTTGCTTCGCAACCCGGGCGATGATGACACATAAGCCCGCGCAACAAAAAAGGCCACGGAAATTTCCGTGGCCTTTTGTATTGGTGACGCGAAGCGCTTAGTGCTTCGGTGCCTCGGTCGGAGGCAGCGCAGGCGCTGCCTCAGGTGAGGGAGCAGCGGCTGGCGGTGTCATCGGCGCGGGTGCTGCTGCAGGAGGAACCGGAGCGACAGGCGCAGCCGGTGGGGTTGCGACGGGTGCAGCAGGAGCCGCTTCAGGTGTCGGAGCGGGAGCAGGCATTGGCGCCGGTGCAGCATCCACAGGTGCAGCTGGTGCTGGTGCGATTTCCGGCGCGGCTTCTACGATCGGTGCTGCGGGTGCAGCTTCAATGGCATGTTCTTGCGCTTTTTCACGCGCGGCACGGGCACGCGCTGCAGCGGCTTCACGCTTTGCTTTGATACGTGCCGCCGCCTCACGTTCACGCTTTTTGCGCGCCGCTGATTCGGCATGAATCGCTGCGCGCTCAGACGCAGAAAGAGGCTCACTTGGAACACCAAGCGGTGCAGGCTGCGCGAGGGCAGCGCTTGTGAGGGTGGTGGCGGTAAGCAAAACAACAAGAGAAATACGCATAGAAACTCCTTCAAGTTCGGGATGTGATGGGCGAACATTGCCATAAAAATCGCCGCTGTCTAATGAAAAGCACGTTTTCTGATGGCTCCCGCGCATTTTTTCTCCTCAGGCGTGGCATGGGTGCGAAATTGACGACAAGCAATTGTTTTTTATAAAGATCTGTCCGCACCTTCGCGGAGGTAATGCTTGTCTAAGCCGCGCTGCGCTTGGCAGACCCCCTATCGATTGTCACAAAACCTTCACACACGGGGGGGAAGTAATAGGGTAGGATGAAGACTGTAATGGAGTCGTGTTTTTGGTAGAAAACCTAAGCAGTTCAGAGCCCATCGAGCAGAAGAAGCCGCAGCAAACCCGTGGTGACCGCTTGTTTGACCGTGCGGTGTACGCCGGACTCAACGGCGTAGGCACGTTTTTGCTGACCATCCCGCTCGCCTACTGGGGTGACCATGGGGGGGGGAAAGAATTTTTTCAAAAAATCGGAAGTAAGGTTGGTGGCGCATTGAAGCTGTCGTCCAAAACCTCGGAAACGATTGTGCGTGCGACGACGCTTGGCCTTGGTGGAACCATCATGGTGATCCCGGTGTTCTTTGCGGAGCATTTCCGCACGCCGATGGTGAAATGGCTGAACCAGCATTTTGGAAGTGCGCAGGATAAAGAAGCCGCCGCCCAAAACCCCGCGCCGCAAACCTTCGCCTCGTTGATTAAGGGGCGCCTGGTGGCATGGTGCGCCGTATTCTCGGGATTCAAAATCGTGGAGTGGGTGACGAAGGCGGTCGATCATCCCAACACGCTTGGTAACTTTGAAGAGTGGGTCTCTCGGAATCTTTGCAAGATCACTGGCAAGGAAACCTATTTGGTGCCCGCAGAACAGGTGAAGGCGTTGCGTGACGCAGTCGATACTGCCGCATCTCCACTAAAAGCCGCAGAGAAGAAACGCAGCTTCATGAACAAGGTGTTCGGCGCGGCGAGCTATAATTTGCCTGAGGCCGAAGTGAATTCGCTGAAAGCAACGCTTGAAACCGCCGAAAAAGCTGTGGGTGCAGCTGAAACCAAAGCCTATCGCTATGGCAAACTGGCCGCGCTGGATGTGTTCGCCACCGCTGCGGCGACGACCATTCTCTACGCCAGCAGCCGCTTCTTCGCCCGGAACCGCTCGCCGGAGAAGCAGAAGGAACTGGCCGCGAAAACAAACGCGGGTGGCTCGCCCTTTGCCGATGCGGCGGATGCTTCGGTGTTGCCTGTGGCGGAGGCCGAACTGCCAGAGAAAACCATCAGCGGCGAGAAGCATCGCCCCGGTATGATCGCCGCCAGTCATGCACCTGCGCAGGGCGTTGGGGCTTAGAAAGACTCCTTTTGATATGCCTGTGTCAGCCCTCACCCGAAATCATGAAGGATGATTTCGACCTCTCCCTTGGGAGAGGTTGCCGAGTGCGCTTTATCGTTTGCGTACACAAGTTGCTGCGGCGTCACCTCTCCCGCCGGGTGTGGTCTATACGCGCTTGCATCCATAAACGTACCGCTGTCACCCCGTGGTAAACACGGGGTGACGCGCTGAGGGGTGTTTTGCGCTTTGCAAATTCAGGGTGAGGACTAATCGGAGCGTAATTGACAGGAAGGGAAGAAACGCTAGTTCAGCGAGGCGCTGGTGCCTGCGCTGCGCTCGCGCTCGGCGAGGATGGCGGAGGCGCGGTCTTTATCGCTCATCGCGCCGTTGGCGAGGATTTGCTGCATGTTGTTGCTGCGCTGTCCGGTGTGCTCGGCCCAGTCGGTGCGGCGGCTGTTATCCATCTCCTGCGACTCGACCATATCCATCGACGGTGCCATGGCGTGGCCGACGGTGGGAACGAGTACCGGGCTGTGCGTCGTGTGGGTGGCTGCGGTTGCGTGCTCATCGGCCGTTTCGGTGAAGGCGCGCTTGATAGCCATCACGCCGCTAAAGATGCCAGTAGCAATGATCGCGATTGCTGCGCCAGATAACGTTAAGACTGCTCCGCCTGCGATTGCGCTAACCCCAGCAAAAATCCCCATCATCAGCGAGCCGTTGAAGGCACCGGTGCCAAAACCGCCCATGAAAGCACGCAGGCCGGAGGGGCGCTCGGCGGGGGTTGAAAGCGATGTGGTGGTTCTATCCATACTTACATTCTAGCATAAACTTACGGGAGAAATGTGACAATTGTGTGAAGATTGAGGGGGTTTGGGATAAAAAATGCCTGTTTTTCGGCACCTAGCCCCTTGCATCTGCGCCGCTTTGCCCCTAGAACCCCGCGCATGACCGATATTACCAAACTCCGCAATTTCTCGATTATCGCCCATATCGACCATGGCAAATCGACACTGGCCGACCGCCTGATTCAGGCCTGCAATGCTGTCGAGGCGCGGGATCTGCACGCGCAGATGCTCGATACGATGGATATCGAGAAGGAACGCGGCATCACCATCAAATCGCAAACCGTGCGCCTGAACTACCGCGCGAAGGACGGTCAGGACTATGTGCTGAACCTGATGGATACGCCCGGCCATGTGGATTTCGCCTATGAGGTGAGCCGTTGCCTCGCCGCGTGTGAAGGCTCGCTGCTGGTGGTGGATGCCAGTCAGGGCGTGGAGGCGCAAACCCTCGCCAACGTCTATCAGGCGCTCGACAATAATAACGAGATTGTACCGGTGCTGAACAAGATCGACCTCCCCGCCGCCGAGCCGGAGCGCGTCGCGCAGCAGGTGGAGGACATGATTGGCATTGATTGCACGGATGCGTTGCATGTGAGCGCGAAATCCGGCCTCGGCATTCCGGATCTGCTCGAGGCCATCGTCGCGCGCATTCCGCACCCGCAGGGTGATGCGAAAGCGCCGCTCAAAGCGCTGCTGGTGGATAGCTGGTACGACACCTATCTCGGCGTGATCATCCTCATCCGCGTCATGGAAGGTACGATCAAAAAAGGGCAGAAAATCCGCTTCATGAATGCGGGCATTACGCAGACGGTGGAATCGGTGGGCGTGTTCACACCGAAAAAGATTTCGCGCGATATTCTCGGCCCCGGCGAAGTGGGCTTCATTCAAACCGGCATCAAACTGGTCGAAGAATGTAACGTGGGTGACACGATTACGGATGAGAAAAACCAAACGTCAGCGCCGCTCGCGGGCTTTAAACCCGTGCAGCCGGTGGTGTTCTGCGGGCTTTACCCCACGGAATCGAGCGACTTTGAAACGCTGAAAGATTCACTCGCCAAGCTGCGCCTCAACGATGCGAGCTTCAGTTTCGAGGCGGAGAGTTCAAGCGCGCTCGGCTTCGGTTTCCGCTGCGGCTTCCTCGGCCTGCTGCATCTCGAAATCATTCAGGAACGGCTCGAGCGCGAGTTCGACCTCGACCTCATCACCACCGCACCGAGCGTGGTGTACCGCATGCATATGGTCGATGGCAAAATGGTGGAGCTGCATAACCCAGCGGATTATCCGGACCCGACCCGCATCGAGAAAATGGAAGAGCCGTGGATTCACGCGACCATTTTCGTGCCGGACGATTACCTCGGCAATGTGCTCGCGCTCTGCACCGAAAAGCGTGGCGAGCAGGCGAACCTCACCTATGTCGGCAGCCGCGCGCTGGTGGAATATAAACTGCCGCTCAACGAGGTGGTGTTCGATTTCTACGACCGCCTTAAATCCGGCTCCAAGGGTTATGCGAGTTTCGAGTATAAAATCGACAGCTACCGCGAGGCTGACCTTGTGAAAGTCTCCATCCTCGTCAATGCGGAACCGGTGGATGCGCTCAGCATGATCGTCCACCGCACGCAGGCCGACCCGCGTGGCCGCGCGCTGTGCGGACGCCTGAAGGACCTCATTCCGAAGCACCTGTTCCAGATCGCGATTCAGGCGGCCATCGGCGGCAAAGTCATCGCGCGCGAGACCATCTCGGCGATGCGCAAAGACGTGACCGCGAAATGCTATGGCGGCGATATTTCCCGCAAACGCAAACTGCTCGACAAGCAGAAAAAGGGTAAGAAACGCATGCGCCAGGTGGGCAATGTGGAAATCCCCCAAGGCGCCTTCATCGCCGCCCTCAAGATGGGCGATGAGAGCTAGTTAGCCCCGGCCAGTGGATGAGACTAGTCTTTACCCTGCGCGCTATCACCCGTGGGTATCTTCAATCCAAGCTTGTTCATCGCGTTATGAAAGGGGCAATTTTTAATATCGCCTTTAAGGCCTTGACCATGATGGTGGGCGTTACCGCCTACTATCATTTGAGGCGTCTCGGCTGATTGTTTTAAAGTGACATGGCCTTCCGCGACTCCCTGATGGTATGAGTCCAACCTCTTTTTAAGGTCGATGAAATCATCGTAAAGTCGAGCATTCTCGTTCTTGAGCTTCTCACCATAACGGCTGTTTAAACGTGTGACGTATTGCGCGATATTATCAAACAATTTCTGATCCATCGCGTGCATGAATTCATGCGCTTCTTCTGTTTTCTCCAATGTTTTGAAGAAGTGGGTGTCAATATTATTGATAACCGCCGTCGTGGTGCCCGCATTCAGCAGTGCAACGGGACATTTCAGTTCGCTCAGCTGTCCGTCCTTGAGCATTTTGTCCAGCACCAGAACATAGAGGAGATTGACTTTCTTTTCTTCTTGTCCAAATTTCGGCAATGCATAGATTTTGTTGCTTATGCTGGTTTTAATATAGGTTTCCGGCACTACACCATCGGCAGATGTTTTGAGTCGGAGCGGTATTTCTTCGCATTCGTGCAATGTATAGCCAAGATCAGAATACGCATGAGAGGCCTCTTTCCTCAAGCCATAGAGGTGCTTGAACGCTTTGTTGACCGTTGGCTTATCAAGCAGCTTATTGTCCCCTCCCAAAGCTTCATAATACGCTAGACAAAGAGGAGACCAGATATGTTTTAACGGACCTAAATGCGCATGCACTTCTTTCAATGCGCGGCGATCAATCATCCGATGATGATGTTTGAGATGACCAAGCGTTATGTAAGTATATTTCTTTTCACTAAGGGATTGATTCAACGCATCCACTTTAGCGGTGAATTTCTGTACTTCTTTGACATATTCGCGCTGTATTTTCTCAAATTTATCCCACTGATTCTTTGCATCTTCTGGCAGCGCTTCTTTGTCGACTAGGCTTCCTATCCCTCCTACCAGACTGCGCAATTTTCCGTGAATCGCGCCAACGAAATCAACATCGATCGGTAAATCTTCTTGTGCTGAAGCCTCATTCCCCATCGCCGTTGAAACATGCGTCATTCCCTCATCAAGAAGTATTCTATGAGATGCTAAAAGAACAGTTAGCGCTTGTAATGCAGCGAATCCTTTTAACTCCATTGCCATACAATTCTCTTACGGGTTCGCCCTTATCAGTTCATGGTCACGATGCTCGTGGATACGTTCCGTACCGTGAGCGTGTGTAACTTTTGCAGCAGGCGTATGAGGAGAAAGCTTTACCTTCGTATCCGGCGCAAGTGCGTTGGCCTCGGCGGCGGAGGCAGCGGCGGGGTCTGCTGAAACGGGCGCTTTGACAGCGCCGCCCTGTTTCTTCTCGATGTTGTAATCGTTACGGGTGACAAACACCGCCTGAAACGCATTGGCGAGCAGGATGAACGAGCCCGCAAGCATCGCCCACGGCCCCTCTTGGTTCTTGAAGTATTTAATCGCCCCACCCGTCGCCGTCGTGATATCTGCCCCCACATTGAGCAGCGACGATGCCAGTACCGGGCGGTTCTTGAGGTAGGTAAACGTTGCCTGCATTTTACTTTGGCCGGCGCGCTCATCCGCATCGTCGAGCTTCTCTTTGTTGAACGCGCCATTGGCATCCGACGCAAGACTAAATAATCCGCCTAAAAGATACCAGGGCGAGCGGTTCGCTTTCGTGCCGACCGCGCCCGCCAATGCCCAAAAGATGCTGCCCAGGTTAAAGACGGTTAGGCCGGATTCAAGCGGGTATTTCTGCGGGTGAAACACCTTATAGAGATGCCGCGTCACGCGGTTTTCTGGTTTGCCACCCTGCGCTGCTTTTTGCTCCGCTTCTTCTTTTTGCAGGCGCTCACGCTCTTCGTCCGTTTTTTTGTGGCCGAAAGCCATCATGATCAAATTTCCGGCGATAAAGAACGAGCCCGCCGCTTTAAATGGCCAGCTTTTTGTTTTCATCATCGCCAGCGAGCCCGCAATCTTGAGCGGTGCCACAATGCGCGGCGCGTTATCGCGGATGACCGAAGGTGTGTTCGCGCGCAGGCGGTCGAAGAACCCGTCCTTCTGCGGCGCAGGTGCAGGCGCGCGTTTCTCCTCATGCGGAGGCGCGGCAGGGTCGGCACTGGCAGTTTCGTGACGCATCAAAGGCTCATCGTGGTGATATAGTCGGACTATACGATTCTGCCCTCAGTATAGCCCGAGCCGCCCGTGAGTTTTATGAAGATTTGATGACAATTGACGGGTTTGAGTTAGCGGCTTGCCGCTTATGAACCCGTCATCCTCGGGGCTGGCGAAGCCAGATCCCGGGGATCCACCTAATAGAAAAATCAGCAGCTTAGTTGGCCGCCAAGGTAACCGTTATTTCTTGATTTCGCGATCGCGCTCTTTGCCGCCTGCGGGCGAGCCGGTGCCATCCGGCGTTTGGCCTTTGAGCTGCTCTACAGAATTCGCGCAACCCTGCGTCACCGCTTTGGTAACCTCAGCAACATAGGCATCAATTTCTTTCTTACGCTCAGGGGCGAACCGTTCGAGATGATAGGAGAAAAACTCCGTCGCATGCCGCAGGCGAGCGACCTGCTCCGGACTCAGATTCGCACCATCTTTTTGACCAATCTCCTTGGTCAGCGCCACCATATCGGCGATGGGGTGGCTGAGGCTGCTGATGAGGCCGCGGTTGCCAGCACATTCCTTCAGCATATTGGCGGCGAGGTTCGCAGTCGCCTGCTGGGCATCCACCGCGTTGGCTCCTGGAATCTGGCCCTTATAATAGGGCGCCGGTAGGTTGGTGAAACTATTATCCCCTCGGAGCAGATAGAAATCTGCCTCCGTCGCTGCGGCGATTTTCCCTGCCTGCGTGGTGAGTGCCAGCGTCTTGTTAAATTCCGTCGCCTTGCTGAGATCAGCGTTTTTACTCAGGTCAATTTCCTTCCCGTCCTTGTCTTTCGCAATCACGGAAGGCTTGCCTCGTTTCTGCAGGTCAACCGCCAACTCCGCAGAGCGCAGTTCATCGGGATTGATCGTTTTATCCTTCTGCGCCGCCACAACATAATCCTGCGTTGCCTTATCTAGGCCCATCGCTTCCAAAATTCTCGGTACATTTCCAAGGTTCGATTTGACTGGTTCTGACATGTTTCCATCCCGTTAAATGGTAGTTGCACGTTCCTTTATAACAAGAATTGGTTAAAATTTCATTAATTATTTCCAATTTATTGCTACATTCACCAGCGTTTCGGGGTGCAGGCTTTGCGTCACCGGGCAGCGCTCAGCAGCGCGGGTAAGGGCGTCGCGGTGCGCGGGGTCGATGCCTGCGGGCATCGTGAGCGCCACCTTCAACTCGCCGATGCGGCGGGTGGGTGCAGCCGCCATGATTTTCTCCACCGAGACAGTCGCGCCATCGATGGTCACGCCCAGCCGGTTCGCCACGATGCCCATCGTCGTGAGAATGCAGGTGCCCAGCGCCGTGGCAACGAGGTCGGTCGGCGAGAACGCCTCGCCCCGCCCGTGATTATCCGCCGGAGCATCCGTCAGCAGCGTAGCGGCGGAGGGCGCGTGCGTGGCCGTGCAGCGCAGCCCGCCGTTATAGGTGGCGTGAATCATGACCATGGGATGCTCCTCGGTTAGTTGCGCGTGGCGCACAGCGTGCCACCCGCCCGGCGCGGCGTCAACTGCATCCGCCACGCTTAGGGGCTTGCGCTCCCCGCAAAAACTGATTATGAGACTCGCCTCACCCTCAGGATGGGGCATTAGCTCAGCTGGTAGAGCGCTTGCATGGCATGCAAGAGGTCAGCGGTTCGACTCCGCTATGCTCCACCAAACCTGACTTAGGGTCAGCAAAATCCCGTAAAACCGAGAATGGCAGCGAGAGAGCGGCGGTTCTATATCCCACTCCCTTCTTGTAGGCGATTTGTTTGGCAAAAGCGGCCTTGAGGACGATTCTTTTGCCCGTTAAATCCGCCATACGCCAGAATCTGTGCGGGTTTGCTAAAAATTCGAGGGCGGTTCTATTCACCTTCTCAAAACTCTCATCCACCACCCCGCAATTTTCTAAACGCTCGTCGATAACGGCCTTCTGATTCTCCAGTTGCTTGACCTGTTTCTCATAGGTGGCAACCAGAATGGCGCTATCGGTTGTCACGATGCGATCCAAGAATTGCTGAATCTTGTGATCCACCAGCTTTCGATCTTTTATGAGACCTGCGCGAATCTCTTCATAGCTGCCGAGCTTAATATCTTTGGCACGCTCCACCACATCCTCGACCAGCTTCACCATAATCGGTGATGGCGTGATTTCCTCAAGCAAGGCCTCAAAGTCTCCTTCGAGATCATCCCGTTTGATCGACTTGCCGTAAAGTTCGCAGCCTTTGGTGTGGCAGAGATAGTAAGGATACCTTCCTCCGCGACCAATCGACCAGCAGCCCTTTAGTGGCGTATTGCAGCAATCGCACAGTACGAAGCCGCGCAATGGGAAATCCTCGTTAATGTCCCTTCGCGCTGGCGCTTTCATGCGGCCGTGCAGCTTGTCCTGTATGCGGTTGTAAATATCGAAGCTGATGATGGCAACATGCTTCCCCCTCAACAACCCGATGTTCCACCGCGCATATTCATAATAGCCAGAATAGAGCTGCTGGTTCAGCATATCGATCACGCGCTGAAAATGAACGCCGCCATTACGATCTTTCGGAAACTCCGGCTGGCTCTCAAAAAATGCTTTTAGTTCAACCACCGAGCTAAACCGATCATACGCGAACCCTTCCAGCCCTTGCTGAATGATGGATGCCACCGGCTCATCGCGCACCATGACCTTACCGTCGGAGCGCTTTTCCATTTTATAGCCCTTTGGTACCCGCATGATCCAATAACCGGCGAGCATCCGCGCACGCATGCGGTTATAAACCTGTTCCGCGTTTTTTTGCCGGTGGTGTTGCGACACACTAGCCAGCAGGTTCTCCACCAGCTGACTGTCGGAATCCTCCCCGAATTCGATAGAGGGCGATTGCAGAACGCCACCCGCATGTTGGATTTCCATGCGTAGTTCGATATGCGCTCTCAGGCTTCTTGCGAGGCGGCTGATGTCATCGATCAGCACAATGATTTGCTGATTTTTGTGCTGGCGCAAATATGCCAGCATTCGCTTCATGGCCGGTCGATCAATCAGGCTGCCTGAGATACCTTCTTCATGAAAAACCTCCACCACTTCGAGATTACGATATTTCGCAAACTCGCGGCAGCGGGTTTCTTGCGAGGTTAATCCGTGGCCGTTTTTCACTTGGTCGGGCGATGATACGCGGCAGTAAATAACGGCTTTGTTTGTGACCTTCTTTTTCATGCGATGCCTCCATTTCTTAGGGATTAGAAAAGGTTACATCGTCAACGATAACAGGTGGCACCTCGCAATCAACACTGCTTTTGTCTCTTTTGTTCAATAAAAGCAGCTGGTTAATGCCAAGGTGATAGTCGTAGATATTATCCACGAGCATCCACACGGCATTCACTAATTCGAGCTTTTCCTCCTCCGTGAGATCGAACTGATCAACGTACTGGCGATAGGGAGAGAGATCTCTGATCATCTCATCCCCCGACATATGAACACATCGCAGGAGAAGAGATCGCTGTGCTAAAGGAGATGCTCTGACGCACCTCTCGCGATCTTTCCATGTAACATACAGAAAATTGTTCACTGTGTTTAGTGCTAAGATGTTCAAACACGGGGAAGCCCTCCCTGTGCTGAATTCAGGCGCACGGTGATCATATAAACCGCCACACGATAGCGATAATGCAGCGTGGTACGGCAGTAGCCCAAACGCTTGGCAATCGGTTTCCACGGCACTCTGGCGGCACGCAGCCAAATGAGGCGGCGGTCGATTTCGTCATCGAGGAAGAAAATCCACTGGATGGTTTCCTCCATTTCGGCAATCGCCTGCGCCGATGGTGGTCCGAGGCGAAGCGGCAGCTTATCGGCCTGAAGTTTTTCCGCCTCAGTTAGCATGACGGCTGGCCACTGTGTTTTGTAGCCCATCACCCGTACCGGCGGCAGGCGCTTCAGCGTGTACACCGCGCTTTCAAAGCGCTTCACTACGTCAATCGCTGTAAACTGCTTCATGACTGCACCTCCCGCGTGACCAGCGCCACGTCCGTAATGCGGTGTGATTGATAGCTATGCTCCGCCCACCAGAGTTTCAGGTGCGGCAGGTAGTGCGTGGTAAGCCACTCACGCACAAAACGGTTCGGGCAAGTAATGATCACGCAGGCGCCATCACCACGGACTTCCGCGCCGCTCACGGCGGTGCTGGATAGCCAGCTTTTGCAGGCAGCCTTGCCGAATTTGTCGGTGAAGCAGGCCAGCACATGATCCCAGCCTGATTGCAACAGCTGATCGTTGCAGGCCGGTGGCGGTGCCGGGTGTTTCCCGCCTGAGAAGCCACCTTCGAGAATCTTGGCCACATGATCGCTGGATTCCACTGCCCAGCTGAGATCAATCGTCCAGTTCTTGCCTGCAATCTTGCCGAGGCAAAACTCTGAAGCGCCGATGATCTCGCAGTAGTAGCGCCACGCTCTGATGTCTTGCTGGAAATCTTCCAGCCACCGCATGGTCATCTGCTCTTTGCGCTTTGGCGTCAGCTTTGCGTTCTGCCCCGGTGTGAGCTTGCTCTGCACCTCTGCATTCCAGATGTCGAGCATCTGCTCTAAAATCTGTTTTCCACAGCTTGTCTGTTTTTCTCTCTCGCGCTCTCTCTTTTCTGCTCTCGCTCTGATTTTTTTATCTGAATTTGTTTTTTTATCTGCGTCTTTCTCTGCATCTGTTCTGGAATCTGATGATCTGTCCTCTGAATCTGTAATCTGCTTTCTGTTCTCTGTATCTGGTGCGGATTTTCCGTTTTTTGGTGATTCCGCGTGATGCTCCGTGACGGCGTGTGACGCTTCGTGATTCTCCGTGATGTCCTGTTTTTTGCCGTCGCGGTATTTCTGGGCGCGTTCTTTATCGCTGAGATACTGGCGCGTTTCCCAGCTGGTGACGCGGTTTTGCTCGTTGATCATACCCTTTTCGCGGAAGGTTTGCAGAATCCGCTCCACGATCTTCTGGTCAATGTCCTGCACCACCGCGATCTGCTCGGAATCCACTTCCACCGTGCCGCGTGTCTTGTGGCGCGAGGCGGCATCCAGCACGCACAGCCACACCGTCACCACATGCGTCATCAGCTGCTCGCTGCGCTTGGCAATCACCTTGAGTTTGGCGTCTTCCGGCATACCGTGATACACCCTGTACCATTCGATGGATGTCATGGGGAACCT
>JBIIEL010000032.1:0-24116 GCA_044237845.1 Rickettsiales bacterium
CCTATGCGCGGTCATCATTTGAAGCGCCTTGATTTGCGAGCTTCTTAGCAATCACTTTTTGGACAAAATCCAATGCGATACCTGCATTGAAGATTGCATCATCTGCCATCTTTTCCAGCTGCCTCAATTCTTCAATGCTGAGAGATTGAAGATCACCGTTTGTGCGGTGAAGAATTTTCTCAAGTGTAAGCCCGTATTTTGGAAAGTCTGAATCGTTCATTGTGTGCCTCCGTTGTTTGAACTGTTCAAACACGAAGCTGCACGACGACACGGGGGGATGGCGTGGACTTGGCTGGGACTTTGGTGAGGGATGAAAGGGGGATGGAAACTGCGCTAAAATGGGATTCAGAGCGCAAAATAGCCCGTCAACAACCTTGGTGGGGGATGAAGTGGTACTTAGGGTGGGGATGAAGGGGGGATGGAAATGGCTATGCGGCTTCCGAGTGAGTAATATGCTCTCTGCTTTCACTCGATATATTCAAGCGGTAATAGCCTCTTCCATTCGAAACGATAAGCCTGCCCCAGTCATGTTTGCTTTTGAAAACATCTCGCAATCTGACGGCTTTTGAATTTGCGCCGTAGAGTAGGGTTTTTCCATGAACCCACTTGTTTTGCGATGTTGAAGCATCATGCAGTTGATGGATAATGTTGGCTTGTACATCACCAAAATGATGTTCCTCACCATTAAGGATGACATGGTGGTAGTCTTGACTAGCAATGAATTCTTCAGTGACTTGTTTCTTGTGGTGAGATGCTATCAGATTGTGGGCTGCTTCGAAATTCTCGATTTCATTCTTTAGAACGACAAGATCATGGATGCAGACTGAGAGTGTGGGTTGCGGCGGCTCATATGCGAGTCTTAGAATTTTCCCCCGTTGCTCTATCGAATGGAATATCCTGAGTCTTGCGCGTCCAGTGCTAGTGATTCTGTAAAAATCTTCTTGGCGTATCCCAAGAAAACCGCCTTTATGTTCATACTTTTCGTAAACAAATTTACTGCCTCGGATTACGCCAAGCTACATTACCCTTAGTGGCATCCAGACACATGTTTGTAGCAATCCGCTTTCGACGGCATAATAAATATCTTCCTGTGGTAAATCCCAGCGTTTCCATAGGGTATGTAAGCGTTCATACGATTTCTCTGGTAATGGCATAAAGTACCTCTTTGCTTGCTTGTGGTTCAATTTTTCATTTTGGCTCCATGCAACTTAACAAGTTGTTTTCTAATAAATTAGACACGCTCTGGTTGAATGTCTGGGCACAAAAATCCATCGGCAGAAATTCCTGCCGCTATTTCCAGCCCATCAACCAATTAGGGGTAACTTCAAGGATGCGTGCAATCGCATCGAGTTCTTTGTCCTTTACGGAACGAAGACCTCTTTCGATTGTTGAAATCTGCACTCTCTCAAGATTGATATTGTGGTCAACACACAGGGTCGCGGCAAACTCGACTTGAGACAACCCAAGTTTTTGTCGAGCTTCCTTTACGCGCTTACCTATGATGTTTCCTTTTACTTGGGAGACTGACACGTTTCACATTCCACCTTTCCGCAGTGAAGATACGGGAGGTGAAAGTTTCTTGCGAAACGCTAGGCTTTCATTTTCTTACATAATACAGCTGCAACAAGCCTGATAAAGCGCGTAGAATTATTTAGCTTACTTTTTGAACTCTTCGCTATCCGCATCCTTCACCTGAAAGAACAACCCAAGGTCGGGGTTGCTGGTGAATGTGAACGTGCCGGTGACGGTAACGATGCCATCGCTCCACTTGATGGGTTTTTTGGTGAACACCTCGACGATCTCGTTCGGCTCTCCAGGGGGGCAGAAAAAACAGGTGGGTGTGCGTTTGGAAAGCAGGAAGTGCTTAAACGTCTCGGTGGATTCAAGCGGCATCACAAAGCCACTGATGGTGACTGGCTTGCCTTCCATTGCCTTCACCTCGGGCGTGTAGTCGATGCTGTATTTGTATTTCTTCTGATCCAGATGCACGTTGCATTTGGCGAGCGTATTCCACATGGCATCTTTTGATTGCGGCAACGCATCCTGCGCCTTGCGTTCATCCAGCGGCTGGCTGGTGGATTCCTGTACGCTGAAGCCAGAAAGCGCGAGCCATGAAACAATCAAACATGCAGAGGTGAGAATCGGATTTAGTCGCATACGGCACGCCATTCTTTTAGCTTATCGGGTGAGAGGATGCCGTTATGTTTACCACATGCGTTGCCTTTTGCATCCAGCATTACGCTGTAAGGTAAGGCCAGCACCCGCGCATTGCCAAATGCCTGAAGCATTGATTTTGCATCATCCGTCGCCACCAGCACCCGCACATTGGCAGGCAGTGGCGGCAGGTGGTCTTGCGTATGGGGAATATCATGCAGCGAGATCAGGATAATCGACAACTCCGCATGTTCCTTGGCGAGCTGCGGCAGCAATTTCATTTCCTGCAAGCAAGGCGCACAATCGGAACGCCAAAATGCGACCAGCATTGGCTTGCCCGTAGCTTCATTCAGCGTGACTTCCTTGGCTTTCTGGTAGTGATCGCCACTAAGTTCGGTAAACCGATAGGCGCTGATAGGCTTTGCCTCTGCTACTGGCTGCTGCTCTGCTGGTAGTGACTTCGCCCGCTGCGCGTCCTTCAACTGAAAGAAAATGCCTTCCGCGCTTTTCTCTGGCATCAGTGCCAGCGTGCCGCGCATGCTCACCAGCTCATCACTCCATTTCAGCGGCTTGGTGGAAAAGACTTCGATCATCTCATTCGGTTTGCCAGAGGGACAAAACGAGCAAGTGGGCGAGCGAATGGTAAGCAGAAAATGCTGGAAGGATTCTTTGGATTCGAGCGGTATCACGAACCCATCCACGGTGACAGGCTTGCCTTCCATTGCCTTCACATCGGGCGTGTAGGCAATACTGTATTGCATCTCAAGGTAATGCTTCTCCACTTTAGAAGCGGTGAGTTTTGGCCACAGTTCGCTTTTGCTATGCTGCACATCCTTCTGGCCACGCATTACAAGCGGGATGGTGGCGGCCACACTGAGAGCCGCCAGCACGCAAAATGCAATCACATCCCGCCGTGAATTCATCGCTTCACCAAGGTTTTGAAGATGTCGATACGATATACCTTAAATGCAGGTATCACTGCCGCCGCCACACCAATCACCAGCCCCATTAGCAGCAACCATTTCTCTTCTGCGAGGAAAATCTTGCCCGTGATGTGGATGTGTTTGGCATCCGCCAGCCATGAGGCCAGAAGCTCCACAGCGATATGTCCAAACAGGATGCCCAGCACGACACCCAGCATCGCCATAATGACGCTCTCGGTAATCACCAGCCCAAACAATTTCGCAGGCGATGCACCGAAAGAACGCATGAGCGCAAGGTCATAACGCCGCTCATTCATCGCATTGGTGAGTGTAATAAACATGCCAAGCGCCGCCAAGCCAATCAGGAAATAGCCGATCACCCGCAGTGCCTCACTACCCGTTCCCATGAAACTGATGAGCCGCGCCACTTCAAAGGCAGGGCTGGCTGCTTGCAGGCTCGAAGTGCTGTTGACCATACGCGGCATGGTCGCTGCCGCCATCGGTGAGCTGTAGGTCACCAGAAGTGCGGTGATTTCACGCTCTTTTTCGTGTTCCTCATGCTTATCTTCATCATGGTGATGCGCGTCATGTTCGTTATGATGCTCATCGGCGTGTTTTTTATCGTCGTGATGCTCCTCTGCGCCTTCTTCATGGTGGTGCTCGTCATGGATATGCCAAACGCTTTCTACACCCGTCAGCACTAAGCGATCGACCACGCTGCCGGTAGGTTTCAGGATTCCGACGACCATGTAAGGCATGTCTCCATGGCTTTCGCCTCCCTCCGTGAGGCCGTGCGATCCCGTAAAACTATCACCGATCTTTAGACCGGATTTTTTGGCCACTTCCGCGCCAAGCACGGCTTCCATTTCCTTTTTCCAAAACACACCCTCGGCTAATTCTGCCTTATAATGCTCGGCGTAGGAGGGTTTGGTGCCAACAATGCGGAAACCATTGTAATTATCGCCCAGTGCCACGGGAATACTGCTTTTCACGAGCGGGCTTTTGGCGATTTTCTCCGCTTCATCGAGTGGGATATTGCCGTTTGGAATATCGAGATGGAATACGCTGGAAAGGATGAGCTGCATGGGGCTGCCTTTTGCGCCCACCACCAGATCAATCCCTTGCAGGTTTTTACTGAATTCATTGTTTAGCTGTGCATTGGTGAGCAGTAGCGCAACAATCATTGCGACACCAGCAGCGAAGGTGATGATTTGCAGCAACGTGCTGGATGCCTTGTGGCGCAGGTAGCGCAGGCTTAACGAGAGGTTATTCATGCTGCACCTCCGAGGGTGATGGTTTTCGTGAAATGTTTTTTGATGCGTGCATCGTGGGTGGCGATAATCAAGCTCGCACCAGATACCGTTGCGGTGTCGAGCAGCAGTTTCATCACCGCATCGCAGGCTTCATCATCCAGCGCAGAAGTGGGCTCATCCCCGAGAATTAGCTTTGGGTTATTGATCGCCGCACGCGCAATCGCCACGCGCTGTTGCTGGCCTTGGCTCAGTTCTTCGGGCTTTTTATGGCGATGGTCGAGCAATCCCAGATGTGCCAGTAGCTTTTCTGCCTTTGCTGTATCCTGTGGAACGCCAGCGGCATATTGCACCAGCAAGATATTCTCCAGCACCGAAAGTGCTGCTGCCATGTGCAGCGTTTGGTAGATAATACCGATGTTTTTGCCACGGAAGCTATCGAGAGCCAGATCGGTGATGTTGGTGTTATCCAGCGTAATTTCGCCAGAAAGTGGCTTCAAAACACCCGCCAGCGCATAAAGCAGTGTGGTTTTGCCTGAGCCGGATTTGCCGAGGATAAGGCAATGTTCACCAGAATTGAGCGAAAGATCGGCGATTTCCACCACTACCTTTCCGTCATATCCCGCCTTTAGATTTTTTATGTTTAACATAATTCTCCTTTTGTTTTTAAGCAGCGCAAGCATTGCAGGTAATGGGCAATTCAATCACAGCATGGTTTTGCAAGCGCACACCGGATTTACGCAGATTCTCCAACTGGTGAATCACCGTATGGTCGTGTAGCTCGGCCACTTTGTGGCAATCACCACAAATGGTAAGCACCGAGAGCGCATGGTGATGGTCTTTGGTGCAGTCACACGCCACATACGCGCCGAGTTCCTTGATTTTATGCACCGCACCTTCTTTCATGAGCGATTCCAAAGCGCGGTAGATAATCGGCGCACTCTTGATGCCACTCTTTTTGAGTTTTTCCAACAGCGTGTAAGCCGTCATCGCCTCTTCCGATTTCCGTAGAACCTTAAGAACCAGTTCAGCAGCAGGCGCAGATAATGATGATGGGCGTCCCATTGCAATCCTCCTACAAGATTTTTGTTACACTATAACAAATAACTTTACATGCAAGCGGTTTCGTCTTAGTAATCCTATTTTGTTACACTATAACAAATAGAGGCAAGCATGTTACCAGTCACCGTCCTTTCCGGCTTTCTAGGAGCTGGGAAAACCACGCTCTTGAACCATATTCTCAACAACCGAGAAGGCCGCCGTGTAGCGGTCATCGTCAATGATATGAGTGAGGTGAATATCGACGCCGAGCTGGTAAAGAACGGCGGCGCGGAACTCAGCCACACGCAGGAAAAACTCGTGGAAATGAGCAATGGCTGCATCTGCTGCACATTGCGCGAGGATCTGCTGGTGGAGGTGGAACGCCTCGCCAACGAAAATCGCTTCGATTATTTGTTGATTGAATCGACCGGCATTTCCGAGCCGCTGCCAGTTGCAGAAACCTTCACCTTCGAAGGTGAAGACGGCAAAAGCCTGTCACACATTGCCAAGCTCGATACGATGGTGACGGTGGTGGATGCGTTCAACTTCCTGCGCGATTATGGATCGCAGGACACACTTATCCAGCGCGGCGAAGCGATGGGTGAAGCGGATGAGCGCACCGTGGTTGATTTGATTAACGAGCAGATTGAATTCTGCGATGTCATCGTGGTGAACAAGGCTGATTTAGTAAGCCATGAGGATTTGCAGCGACTGATTGCCATTCTGAATACACTGAACCCACGCGCCAAGATTGTCCCCGCCGAGTTCGGCAAGGTGGATTTGGATCAGGTGCTTGGCACTGGCCTATTTAACTTTGAGCAAGCCGAGCAAGCGCCGGGTTGGATGAAAGAGCTGCGCGGCGAGCATGTGCCGGAAACCGAGGAATATGGCATTTCGAGCTTCGTCTATCGCGCACGCCGCCCGTTCCACCCAGAGCGTTTCAAGCGATTGATTGATAGCGAGTGGTCGGGTGTGATTCGGTCTAAAGGATTTTTCTGGCTTGCCAGCCGCTATGATTATGCGGGGAACTGGTCGCAGGCTGGCGCAGTGTGCCGCAACGAGATGGCCGGAAAATGGTGGGATGCCGTGCCGAAAGAAAACTGGCCAGAACACCTCGAAGCACGCGCTGGCATTAAGAAATACTTCCAAGGCGAGCATGGCGACCGCAGGCAGGAGATCGTGCTGATCGGCGTGGGCATGGATAAGGAAAAGCTCACCGCCATGTTCGATGACGCGCTACTCACTAACGAAGAAATGCGTAAAGGAAAAATTGGCTGGAAGCAGCTACCTGATCCGTTCCCCGTTTGGGGCAGTAACAAGCAGGCGGCGTGATGAGTGATGCAGAAAAGCCCATTCATCCCCTGCCAGATGCGAAGATATTCCTTGAAGGTGAAGACGGGATAAAGCCGCTACAGCACAAAGCGGAAGCACTCACGCAATTTGCGGCGGGTTTCGAGGAAGTGCCGCTTGCGCCTACTGCATCAGAAAAGCTCGTTCAGCTTGGCGAGGTCATGAAGAAGCCGCATTGGGCGGGAGCGCATGACGCGGCGCATGATGCGCTTACAGGAGCAAAAAAGCTGGTAGCCAAAGGCGGTGAACTGGCAAGTCATGCCTATTCTGTAGAAAGCATTTTCAATTCACGCGCACCGAATGTGCATACAGTCAAAGGCGTGAAGCATCCCGTATTGGAAGAAGCCCTGAAACCGCTGACAAACTATCTTGAAGAATTCGGCGCATTTATTACGGGGTGGGCTGGGCTTTCGCCTTCGCGCATGAAGGCAAAAGAAGCTGATACAGCCATCACCCCAGCCCAGCACCGCGCCAACATGCCTCCGCCAGCGACTGAGGCGCGGCCACCGCTCACCATTCTGCCCATGCCGCCACAAGAAGGTGGTGGCCATGTGCATGGTCCGGCTGCAATCATAATCATGGTCCACTTATCCCGCCCATTGTTCCAGAAGCAACGCCATCCGACGGGCATGTGCATGGCGCGAGTTGCAACCACGACCATCCTACACCCCCGCCAGCATCGAGCGGCAGTGGTCATGTCCACGGTCCCGGCTGCGGTCACGATCATGCGCCGAGTTCATCATCGGGCGGCGGCGTGCATTATCACGGCGATACACCATGCTCGCACTCACACGCGCCAAGCGGCGGCGCACATGAGCCACACCTGCCCAAGGGCAAGTCCAATGCGGGTTGGTGGGTAGCTGGTATTGTCGCTGCCGTGGGTGTCGGAGCCTATCTGATTAACGAATACGGCAAACCCGATAAGAAGAAAGAGGACGCACCAAAGCCCAAAGACTGGAAAGCGCGTGTTGAGCCTTCCACATCGTCGGAGGCGCGAACATTATGAGCAACACCTCAGTACCACTAACAATGGACGCTTACCGTAATGCTGTATTTCGCAAGGCAGTGGTCGCGCAGCTCCATCAGGGGAAAGCAGAAGGCAAATCACCTGAGCAAGTGGCACGCGAAATTGCCAGCAAACAACGTGCTATCGCGGAGGCCATTGTCACGCCGGAATTTATTGATGCGGCAAGCACGGTACTGCTGGATGTGCAAAAACATGTTGCACCCAACACCCGCTACCAAACGCTTCCTGCCCAAGCAAAAGAAGCAATGCAGCAGATCATGCGTCGCCGCGCCGCCGAAGCAATGGCATTCGCGAGAGAGGTGATGCAGCCGAATTATTACCAGTCAATTGCCAAAGAATCACCAACGGATACGCCAGTTGTTCCATCGTTGCGTGATGTAAAAATGAAGGATGTACTAGATGATTTGTTACACCTTAATGCAGCAGGTGCGCCGCAAGTGATCGCGCATATCGATGCGACGGCCAAAGGCATGATGCTTGAGCATGACGAGCTAGCCGCAGCGTTTGACCCAAACGGTGCTCTCCACAAACCGCTGATGAAGGCGCTTGCCAAGCAGCTTCCTGCTGCCTCCGAAGCGCGTATCCACGCCATGACGCTGGATTGGCTGCAAGAACGCCAAGCCGCCGCCAAGCTCACGTCCGACCTCGCTGCAAATGACGGTGCAGCCTATATCGAGGCCGTGCGACGCTCTCAGGAATGGCACGCAAAGAAGCATGAAACGCCAACGTCAACCATCATCCTGCAAAAGCAGAAAACACCTGAAGAAATAGAGCGGCAAAAAACCAAGCAGCAGCATGCAGAAGATATTGCCTACACCATAAATCATTCGCTCTATTGCACGCTTACGGATTTTCTAAACCCACCGATCAATGCAGCAACGGATGGATATTTGCGCTGGTTGATTCCGGGCTGCGGCGATAGCTTTTCTCGCTGGACGGGTGTCATCTTCAACACCCGATCCAACGCTTTCTCTGCGCTCTTCAATATTTGTTTACGCTCGTTGCGCGAGCATGTGGCAAGATCCGCAATCCCCGCCTCCAAATCCTCATCACGCACATCGGCGATCAATCCGTTATAGCTTACTCGTGGCATAAGCTTACCTCATAAAAAAGATGGCTGCGCTTTGAGCGCGTTATGTTGCGGCAATTCCATTTCTGGCACGGACACACTCAACGGCTGTTCCAACCACTCCGCTACCATACGACGGTGGCACCAATCACCGGCCTTGTGATCGGGATAGTGCTCATGGCATAGCAACACTGGCTCATGCTCACCCGCCAGCGCGTGCAACTCATCCCACACTTTCTGCGGATCAAGCGGCGCTAATATCTCGCGGAAATAGCGCTCACGATAGGTGGCATAGTCCTTATAGGCTGGATCAAAAAGCCATTTCCCAGGCGCGAGTGCAGGATAATATTTCAGCCCGTCTAGCACATATTTTGGCGAGGTGCGTGCAATCGAGATGCGCCCTTCGCCAGAATAGAGATAAAAGCAGCTGGTTTTCATAAGCGCCAAGAGTAGATTATTATGCGTTATGACCCAACCATTATTGCAATCATCGTTGTTTGAAACGCCCCAGCCGATAATTTCTGGGCTGACGTACAGTGCTGATTTTATCGATGCGACCACCGAAGCCGCTTTGACTCAAACCATTGATACCCAACCGTGGATTACAGAAATGAAGCGGCGGGTGCAGCATTACGGCTGGCGTTACGATTATAAGGCGAGAAGCGTTACGAGTGATCTGCGTATAGGCGCATTACCTGATTGGCTTCAATCCTACGCAGTGCGCTTACAGCAAGCGGGATACTTTCCCGAAATGCCTGATCAGGTCATCATCAACGAATACCTGCCTGGACAGGGAATTTCCGCACATATCGACTGCGTGCCCTGTTTCGCCGAAACCATCGCTAGCCTAAGCCTCGAGTCTTCCTGCGTTATGGATTTCACCCATAGCAAAAAAGGGGAGAAATCATCCCTGCTATTGGAACCTTGCAGCCTTCTCGTGCTTACAGGTGATGCGCGTTATGTCTGGCAACATGCAATCGCTGGGCGTAGAATGGATCGTTACAACGGGCAGATCATTGAGCGCAAACGTCGCATTTCGCTGACGTTTCGGAAGGTGAAAAACGCTAGTCTTTAGAACCGCTTTTTTCTTCAAGCGGGTTGATCTCATATCTGTCAAAATCAATAAAATCGGCAAGCGAAAGCATCACCGCGTTTTCAATTTCTTTGTGAAGCTCAGCTTTTGATGGATTATCAGTGTACTTATGAGCACGCTGAATACCGCCCTCTATACCCTCTGAGACTGCTGTGCTGATAATGTTATAAACGTTAAGAAAAAGTGCCGCCATATTGCCTCCATAAAATGTGCCTATTGGAGAAATATAGCAGTTTGGAAAGCCCACTAAAGCCTCTTTTTATCGGCTCGTGCATTATTCCTTGTTACTTCAACTATTTCCTGTATTTTCTGAGCATAAAATTTCAGCGAGAAGGCGTATGAAAACTGAAATCATGACCATTGATGAACTATCAGATTATCTGAAGTTAAAGATCAAAACGGCGTATCATCTTGCGGCAAAGGGCGACATCCCTGGCTTTAAGGTGGGTGGGCAATGGCGCTTCCGCAAAAGCGAAATTGATCGATGGATTGTGCAGCAGGAGAAGAAACGCGCATGACCGAGCTGAACCAAAACCCTGAGCAAATTGCGCGCGATAAAATCGATGCCATGCTGAAAGAAGCTGGCTGGGTGGTTCAGCCTGCTAAGAAAATTGATTTCGGTGCGGGGCTTGGTATTGCCGTGCGCGAATACCAAACGGATGTCGGTCCGGTAGATTATGCGCTATTTGTCGGCCAGAAGGCTGTTGGTGTAATCGAAGCCAAACCCGAAGACTGGGGACATAAAATCACCACCGTGGAAGAGCAATCGACCGGCTACGCCACTGCCAAACTCAAATGGGTGAATAACAAAGAGCCGCTGCCCTTCGTGTACGAAAGCACTGGCGCCATCACCCGCTTTACGGATGGACGCGATCCGAAGCCACGCTCCCGCGAGGTGTTCACCTTCCACCGTCCCGAAACGCTGCAAGAATGGTCGCAACAAAAAACATCCCTGCGCGGGCGCTTGCAAACCTTGCCACCGCTAAAGCCAGATCGCCTGCGCGATTGCCAGATCATCGCCATCAATAACCTTGAGCAGTCCTTCAAAGAAGGTAAGCCGCGCGCGCTGGTGCAAATGGCCACCGGTTCAGGCAAAACCTTTACCGCCATCACTTCGGTTTACCGCTTGCTGAAACATGCCGATGCCAAGCGCATATTGTTTCTGGTCGATACAAAAAACCTCGGCGAGCAGGCCGAGCAGGAATTCATGTCGTACCTGCCCAACGACGAAAACCGCAAATTCACTGAGCTTTACACCGTCCAGCGCCTAAAATCCTCCTTCGCTGCGAAGGACGCGCAGGTGTGCATCAGCACCATCCAGCGCATGTATTCCATGCTTAAGGATGAGGAGTTCGACGAATCGCTGGAGATCGAAAACCCCGCCGAGCGTATGGTGCTGCCCAAGCAGCCCGTACCAGTGGCCTATAACCCCAAAATCCCGATTGAATTCTTTGACTTCATCTTCATCGATGAATGTCACCGCTCCATCTATAACCTCTGGCAACAGGTGCTGGATTATTTCGATGCCTCGCTCATCGGCCTCACCGCCACGCCCGATAACCGCACCTATGGCTTCTTCCACAAAAACGTGGTGAGCGAATATACGCACGAAAAAGCCGTAGCGGACGGCGTGAATGTCGGCAACGAAATCTTCATCATCGAAACCGAGCGCACCAAATCCGGCGGCGTGATCAAAGCAGAAACGCAGGTGGAGCGCCGTGAACGCCTGACCCGCAAGAAGCGCTGGGAACGCAAAGACGAGGATGAGGTCTATAGCGCCACGCAGTTGGATCGCGACATCGTAAACCCCGACCAAATCCGGACCGTCATCCGCACCTTTAAGGAAAAACTGCCCGAGATATTCCCTGGCCGCAAAGAAGTGCCCAAAACGCTGATCTTCGCCAAAACCGATAGCCACGCGGATGACATCATCCAAACCGTGCGCGATGAATTCGGCGAGAGCAACGAGTTCTGCCGCAAAATCACCCACCAAGCCAAAAACCCCAAGGATGAGCTGGCCGCTTTCCGTAATGACTATAACCCGCGCATCGCCGTCACCGTGGATATGATCGCTACCGGCACAGACGTCAAAGCCCTCGAATGTTTGCTCTTTATGCGCGACGTGAAAAGTCGCAACTACTTCGAGCAAATGAAGGGGCGCGGCACCCGCGTGCTGGAGCATGATGACCTGAAAAAAGTCACCCCATCCGCCACCAGCGCTAAAACGCACTATGTGATTGTGGATGCCATCGGCGTCACCAAATCCCTCAAAACCGCCAGCCAACCACTCATCACCAAACCCACCGTGCCGCTGAAAGATTTGGCCATGGGCGTGATGATGGGCGCGCGTGATGAAGATACCGTCAGCTCGCTCGCCGGTCGTCTTGCGCGGATGAATAAGCAGCTGGAGGAAAAAGACCATAAACGCATTCAGGAAAAAACGGGCGGCATCACGCTGACCGATATTGTCAGTGGCCTTATAGCGGCTATTGACCCTGACCGCGTGGAAATCAAAGCCCGCGAGATCGCTAAACTCCCCGCCAGCGTGGAGCCAGACGAAACCCAGCGCGAACACGCGCAAGGCGAGCTGGTGAAGCAAGCCGCCAGCATGTTCAACGGCGAGCTGATCGAACTGCTCGACACCATCCGCCGCGACAAAGAGCAAATCATCGACCACGAAAATCTGGATGAGATGAAGGTTGCAGAGTGGGCAGGCGACAGACAAGAAAACGCCGCCGCCATGGTGCAGGACTTCAGAGAATATCTGGAAGCCAACCGCGACGAGATCGAGGCATTGCATATTTTCTACAGCCAACCCGCCCGCCGCCGTGAGGTGACGTATGACATGATCAAAAGCCTGTTCGAAAAGCTGAAATCCGACAGGCCAAAGCTCGCCCCCATCCGCGTGTGGCGCGCCTATGCGCTGCTGGATGAGGTAAAGGGCGAAGACCCCGCGAATGAACTCACCGCGCTGGTGTCGCTGGTGCGCCGCGCCTGCGGTATTGATGCCACCGTGGTACGCTACGCCGATGTGGTGCGCCGCAATTTCCAAAACTGGATCATGAAACGGCACAGCGGCAACAGCGAGAAATTCACCAACGAGCAGATGGAATAGCTGCACATGATCCGCGACCATATCATCAACTCCTTCCACATCGACCGCGCCGATTTAGAGACCGCACCCTTTGATGCCAGAGGCGGCTTAGGAAAAGTATATCAGCTGTTTGGTGAAAAAATGGACAGCCTCCTCGATGAACTCAACGAGGTCATGGCGGCATGAGTGAATTACCAAAAAGCTGGTGTAACGTTGAGATTGAGCATGTGCTTAAGCCACTCGATAATGGCAAGGTGATCCAACAAGGCTGGAGCCCGCAGTGTGAGAAAGAGCCCGCAAAGATTGAGGAATGGGGTGTATTAAAAACCACCGCCATTCAAGAGGGTTATTTCCTTCCAGATGAAAACAAGAAACTTCCCAAGAGCCTTGATCCACGTATTGCCATAGAGATTAAGGCTGGTGATATTCTGATGACTTGCGCTGGTCCTAGAAACAGATGCGGTGTTACCAGCTTTGTTAAAGAAACGCGCTCACGTCTTATGATGTCAGGTAAAATGTACCGATTTCGTGCAGACCCGCAAAAAATTGATCCATCATATTTAGAGGCTTTTTTACTCTCTCAAGACGCAAAAGTTGCGATTGATCGCATGAAAACAGGCATCAATGATAGCGGTCTGAATCTTACGCACTCAAGATTCTTAAAACTGGCTATTCCACTTGCTCCAACCGATGAACAAAAACGGATCGTGGCAAAGATCGATGAACTCCAATCAAAATTAGATAACGCAATCCAATGCCTGATCGTATCCGAACAGAAACAAAAGGCATTTTATCAGGCCGTTCTGGACAGTGCTTTTTTAGAATGCACTGAGGAAAGAAAATTGGGTGAACTGCTTTCAAAGAAATTATCAAATGGGTATTCTGGAAAGCCTGTTCCTTATACAACAAATCACAAAGTTCTAGGCTTATCCTCTACAACAACCGGAACTTTTATAGACGAGCATTATAAGTTTCTCGATGAAGAAAACTTAGAGAGCCGCGATATTTGGTGCGCGCCAAACGATATATTAATACAAAGGGGCAACACGATTGAGTATGTTGGTGTTCCCGCCATATATACGGGAAAACCGAATACCTTCATTTTCCCTGATTTGATGATTAGAGCTAGGGCTGATGAAAATATCATAAGCACAAAGTTTTTATACTATGCGCTATCCAGCCCTAAGATCAGGAATTATTTGCGTAAGAATGCAAAGGGCTCGGCTGGAACGATGCCTAAAATTAATCAGGAGACCCTAACATCTACACCTATTCCTTTCTGCTCTCCAACTAAACAGCGCGCGATTGTAGATGCGATTGAAGAACAATTATCTAATGGGGCAGCGATAGAATGCGTTATTCGGGATAGTCTGGCAAAAGCGCATATACTGCGCCAATCGATCCTGAAAAAAGCCTTCTCCGGCCAGCTCGTCGCCCAAAACCCTGCCGACGAACCCGCCAGCCTCCTCCTCGAACGCATCCGCAGCGAAAAACAAAAAGGCAAAGAAAAACAGCCGTCTAAGCTAAAAAAGAGGGCAGCATGAAACAGGTCACAGCTTCACGCTTTATCACGCCCGATGCATTTTTTTCACAATCTTCACTTCCCTTTAACCGAATTGGGGGTATAGTGAGGGTAATCGAACCCGCCAAGGCTATGCGTGCAAACGTATCCTCAAACTGGCGGGTCTTTCATTTCTGGGGGTATGCATGACGCAACCCAGCCCCCGCCCATATAGAAAACCTGCAACCACCTACGCCGAGCAAATCGCCCTGCTAAAATCGCGCGGCATGACCATTGCCGATGAGCAGGCGGCGGCATTTTACCTCCAGCATATTAGCTATTACCGCCTTGGCGCTTACTGGCTGCCTTTTGAGGCAAATCATGCCACCCATCAATTTCAAGCAGGCACCACATTTGAAAACGTGCTGCGCCTGTATAATTTTGATCGTGAACTACGGCTTCTGGTGCTTGATGCGATTGAACGCGTCGAGGTTTCTGCCAGAGCACAATGGGCGCACCAACTTGGCCACACTTACGGCGCACATGCCCATCTCAACCCATCGCTTGCGAAACAGCGCGTGCATTGGCAAAGCAATATGGATGCACTGCGTAAGGAAATTGATCGTTCCGAAGAAGTATTCATCCAACATCTCACACAAACCTATTCGGATACTCTCCCGCCCATTTGGGCGTGTTGTGAGGTGATGTCACTTGGGCTGCTTTCACGTTGGTATAGCAATCTTTATCCGCAACCCATACGCACTAAAATCGCTGCCGTGTTTGAGGTAGATCATCGAGTTTTACAATCATGGCTGCACCATTTGTCAGTCGTTCGCAATCTGTGCGCCCATCACTCGCGCTTGTGGAACCGTCAGTTTGATCGTGTTTCGCCTCAAGCTCCTAAAAGCAAACCCGCTTTGCTGAAGGATGCCTTTGTTGCCGAACACGGGCTATATAATACGTTGCTGATTCTCATTTACATGATGAACTTAATTGCACCGAACCACCGCTGGGGCGCGCGTTTGGTTGATTTATTGGAGCAGCACGAAGATCTGCTCACAGAACACATGGATTTCCCCAATGATTGGGAAACACGCGCGATATGGAAAATGGAGAATAAATAATATGAACACCGCCACGATCATTTCCAAAGTCTGGAGTTTCTGCACCACATTACGCGATGATGGTGTGGGGTATGGTGACTATTTGGAGCAGCTGACCTATCTCATTTTCCTGAAAATGGCGGATGAATACTCCAAACCGCCTTATAACCGCGATGTTGGCATTCCTGCTGCACATAGCTGGCCGAGCCTGAAATCTAAAAAGGGCGCGGAACTGGAAGTGCATTACGTCACCTTGCTGCGCGAACTGGGCAATAAGGGCGGTATGCTCGGACAGATATTCACCAAGGCGCAAAACAAAATCCAAGACCCTGCAAAGCTGTATCGTTTAATCGACATGGTGGACAGCACGGAATGGGTGACGATGGGTGCGGACACAAAAGGCGATATTTACGAGGGATTGCTTGAGAAAAACGCAGAAGATACCAAGTCCGGCGCGGGGCAATACTTCACGCCGCGCGCGCTGATTAAGGCCATGGTGGAATGCGTCCGCCCTGAGCCTGGCAAGACCATTGCTGATCCTGCCTCGGGTACGGGCGGGTTCTTCCTCGCGGCATATGATTTTCTGGTGGCGAATTACAACCTCGATAAGAATCAGAAAAACTTTCTAAAACACGAAACGTTCTATGGCAACGAGATCGTCGCCAACACGCGCCGCCTGTGCCTGATGAATATGTTTCTGCACAATATCGGCGAGATGGATGGTGAATCGGCGGTATCGCCTAACGATGCGCTGGTGGCACCGAGCGGTAAAACTTTTGACTATGTGCTCGCGAATCCGCCCTTCGGCAAAAAGAGCAGTATGAGTTTCACCAACGAGGAAGGCGAGCAGGAAACTGACGATCTGACCTATAACCGGCAGGATTTTTGGGCAACCACCTCCAACAAGCAGCTGAATTTCGTGCAGCATATCCGCACCATGTTGAAAACCACGGGTCGCACAGCGGTGGTGGTACCGGATAACGTGTTATTTGAGGGCGGTGCAGGCGAAACCATCCGTCGCAAGTTGCTGGAGAATACCGACCTGCACACCATCTTACGCCTGCCTACCGGCATTTTCTACGCGAATGGGGTGAAGGCAAACGTGATCTTCTTCGATAACCGCGAGGCCAGCAAGGAGCCGTGGACGAAAGAAGTGTGGTATTACGATTATCGAACCAACATCCACCACACGCTGAAAAAGAAAACAATGCGTGCGGATGACTTAAGCGACTTTATTGCCTGCTATAACCCCGAGAATCGGCACGCGCGGAAAGAAACATGGAGTGCAGAATCTGCACCCGAAGGCCGTTGGCGGAAATTCAGCTACCAAGAACTAATCGCCCGCGACAAAACCAGCCTCGACATTTTCTGGCTGAAAGATAAAAGCCTGAGCGATCTCGATAACCTGCCAGAGCCGGATGAATTGGCCACCGAGATCATCGATAACCTTGAAGCTGGTCTAAATAGCTTCCGCGAGATTCTCGGGGCACTAGAGAAGGCAGCATGATCGCAATATAAAACTTCACACACACGTAGTATCGAATGTTTATCCTATGTGAGTGTCGGACAGGAACTCACATCTAGTGTTCAAAATGAGTAAGGAAGCGGTTTATGTTACGATACTGGGGGCATATCGCTGTAAAAAATTACCCTAATTAACAATATTGGGCTCGCACACGGTTTAACGATCTATCAAAACTATGGGTATTTCTGATAGCCGCCGTCTATTTGTGCGTTGATTTGTACGTTTAAAATACTTATGGCTTTTAACCATCTGATTTTTTAACCAAAATTAGTAAAATCTGGAGGAGGAGGGGGCGTGCCAGCAACCTGCGATGCCTAGCCCAAAAAGAAGTGGGAACCCCGTCTTGCTCATAATAAATGAGGCATTGTCATAAAATCGACATAATTATCGTTTATACTCGGAACTATAAAGCAGCCGACAAACGAGACATATTCATGGACAAAATCCAAGCTACAGCTGCCACGGAGAAAGTAGTTCGGGCGCACCTCGACACCATTCCTTATAGCGCACAAAAATTGAATGGATTCGCCGGACCTCACACCCTTACCGCTAGCACATTGGGAATACCCGCGGTTATGCGCAGTCGCCCAATGGTGCAGATATTTAATGGCACGGGGGAATTAGTAGATGAAGTTCCTCTTCCCATTTCTCGGATTCAGCGCACTGGCGGAAGGCGCGGCAAACCAGCTGAGGCAATCAGCAACTACACATCCGTAGTGACAGATCCTGTCTACTCTAAAGCGCCATGGGCACACGCCGCCTTGCAAAAACTAGCGGCGGAATACGACCGCTTGGATGCAACGGGACTAGGTGAATTATATGCACATTTTCACGGCGCACCTCACCGCCTCGCTATTATTGAAAAAGGCGCGGATGTTTTGCAATTGATCGCCAATAAAGTGTTCAACAACATGAAAGCCTATCATATGTACCATGATGAGCGCATGAATGCGGATGTTGGATATATGTCCACCCAGGCAATATCCCCGGGAGTTTATGAACATTTTCTTACCCTTAATGCTGAAAATTACGTGAAATTTGATTCTCCCGTACTAGGGCACGAATTATCACACCGCATAGACTTAGTTGAATCGAATTTAACATACTGCTACTCAGGCAATGTTCTATTTGAGCATGCTCTGGCTCAAGACATAAGCGCACTAAAAAAATCTTCCGAGAAGATAAATACTACCATCATTTATCCCCTATTTAGTATCGATGGATTCTACAATAATAAGGAAGAGACGCGCCAGCAGGTAGCAACCGAATTGTTCGCGACTTTATTTGAAGAGTGGCTCGTTGATCCCGAACAAATGCAACGTAATTTCCCCTGTATACATAGCTACATTGTGCAATATGTACTCCCTGACCTACGCCTACGTCAGAAAACGGGAAACGATGATTCTTATCTAGATAAAATTATTTCTGACGAAAACGGCAAGGAGCTCCTTCAAAAACTTCAGCAGTCTTTACCCGAACAACCCCATATTATCGATACATTGGCAGATCTAAGATACTCTATAGAGCGCGATGAGAAATACGCCTCCAAAACTATTCATGAAAAAGCACATTTATTTGTAGATCAGGCGGCGCACTTGATTTCCCAATTAACTCCGAGCACAAATAGCAACGCCGTCGCGGCGCTACAAAACCTGAGGGATGCCTCGCATTCATTCCAGCAAACCATGCTTGAGCATTCAGGGCTAAGTGAGATGCCTGCACCATTTGGTCCGGGTCCGCGCTATACTGGCAGATAATTCGCCTCATCAGACGGCTAAACCTATGTCCCATTTTAGTCTTCGGCATTTAAAAAAGCTTAAAAAGAATAATGCGTTTGATCAGATTGGTGCTCTCACATATAAACCCAAAGAAGAGATCAGAATGGTTTTTGGCGGTTAAATCGCGTAACAAGAAGCACCCACCCACTACAAGGCAGAGGCTTCTCGTGACCGAAATCATCAATATTAACAAAAAGCGCAAAGCGAGGGCACGTATCGAAAAAGAGGCCCGTGCTGCAGAAAATCGCCTGAAATTCGGGCGCACCAAGCAGGAGAAGCTGGCGGAGAAGTTAAAAGCAGAGAAGCTCGAGCGGCATCTGCACGCACATAAAAGGGACACGAAGGAAGAGTGAGTGTGTCTTGGATCGTCTACATCCTCCAGTGTGCGGACAGGACCCTTTATACGGGCATCACCAATGATTTGGATGCGCGGCTCATCAAGCACATGCAAGGTAAAGGAGCAAAATACACAAGGGGGCGGGGACCCTATGAGGTGATTTTCTCCGAATGCCACGCCACAAAAGGCGCAGCTTTGAAACGGGAGTTGGAGATCAAAGCGTTGAGTAGAACTCAGAAGCTAAGTTTAGCCGGCTAGAGGATATGAATCTGCTGTGCAATGGGTAGATAGAGCAAATTCACACTTACAAAAGAAATACACCGGTATGGGAGTGCCGGAATTAGAAATTTGATTCTATTTACGGAAAAACCAATTATAATTGACAACTTACTGAAATTTATTAATTATATTTTTTCAAATATAATTATAAATATCATCAGAATATCTTTAAAACAGTTTATCCATTAAACCTATTTGCAACACTTACGCTATAGGTTTAATTCTCTTTCATGATTGAACCTATTTGGGATATGTAGCTGGTCGACAATCGCGCGTGCGTCCTCGTACCTGATCTAAAGCCCGACCACCATCGGCAGGAACCGGCGAGCGCCAGTGACATCGACAAGGAATCCCTTTTCGTTTGTTGTGCCGACCAGCAGGTTGCGTCGTGGTCGCTCGACCCGCTCTTCCTTATACTTAGGTATCCACGAGTCTACACACTCGGTGATGAAGGCCTTGATGCTCTCGATCGCCTTAGTACCGAACCCTTGCAGCTCAGACACCTCAAGCAGCAAACGACGTTGCAATGCACGGCGCATGTCGTCATCCTTCATATCGAAGGACAATACGCCGTACAGCTTGTCCTTGGGAGCCATTGCCTTGACGAGCATCGACTTGCCTGAACCTTGCCCGCCGCACAGCACCGGCATCATATCGGCCTTCACCCCCGGGCTGACTACTCGATCGGCAAGAGCCGTCCACGTATACATACCAACAGCCTTGGCATAGCAGCTATCCTCCACCCCAGCGTAGTTCACGAAGAACCCAGCGATACGCGGCACTCCATCCCACTTCAGCCCAGCGAGCCAGTCCTTGGCCGTGTCGATGCGGTTGAGCTGGCACTGCTTCTCGAAAGCGTCACGCATCAGCTCACGCCCGATCGGCACGAACCCGTTACGCTCGAGATGCAGGCGGAGGTCGATAAGATCGACGTCCTGCCACAGACGGTATTCGGTCTCGCCGACGGGGCACACCAACCGGTCGCCCGAGAACTCGTCGAAACAGATGTGCATGCCGCAGGAATCTGGGTCAGCCAGCACGCGCACAAGGTTATTCAGAGTCGCCTCGATACCCTGCTTGCTCGCGCTTAGGCTGCCCTTCTTCACCCGCTTTTTCGACAACTCGGGCTTCTCAGGCGGTCCGAGGTCTTCGAAGCTGTGTTCAGGATGCCCCAGCGCCGCGAGAACGGCGTGATCGCCGCCGTCATACTCGTGCTGGCAGCTTGCGTGCATACACTTGAAGTGCCCCATCTCGTAGCCGTTCGTACCGGCGAGGAAGTAGGCTGTCTGAGTCACCCCACTGTCGGAGGTGTGCTTGTCCTTCCACGGGCAGTCGAGGTACAGCCGATCGGATGCGGCCTCGATCACCAGCCCTTGCGCATGCAACCACTCGGCGGTCTTGTCCTCCTTCGCTACCGTCTCACCCTTGCGGCGAGCAACCTCGCTACCACGGGTCTCCTTGGCAATGCCGAACTGCTTCATCAGAGATTCCCACACCGCCTCGAACTGGGCAGGGGTTATGTGGGGAATCCCCACCGTGTCCAACCGGTTCCACTCGTACTTCACGCCACTCGGGTGGGTACCCGCCGCGATGAATTGCTGCCCGTCAGCGAGGAACTCAATCACGCCACCCTCTACAGGGAAGCTGCGCTTGCTGAAATCACCCTCGAGCACGAAGGCAAGCAAGCACTTACCGGAGTTCGAGCGGAAGCGCATCGGCAGAAGCCCGATCTTATCCATAAAGAATCGCGACACAGCCCCCGCTTTCGCGCTATCCCCCACGTCGATGTCGAGCGCACGCACGTGGCGCGTCTGGACGCAGATGCCGTAGTCGGGGTTCTGGCGCCAGTGCTCGATATGCCCAGCCTTCGCTTGGAACTCCGTCCAGTTCGGGATACCCGCAACCATGCCGTTCACGTATTTCGATGGCACCTTACCAATCGCCGAAAGCTTGCTCTTTGGGTGCACCTCGGCGTTAGGGTTGCTCACCACCGGTAGCAGATCGGCCTCGAGGCCGAGCGTGTCTGCGAACAGTGTCCAGTCTTGTTCTGTGGCTCCGTAGATTGTTTCGGGATATGTTGAAATCTGGTTCATCTCCATCTCCCTATTGTGCTAAAGTAGATTGATCGGTGGAGGTGCTATCGCGCAATTCTACCTTGGATGTAATCCAAGCATCGACCTCAGCGGAGACCCAGCCCACCGCCGACTCTCCAAGCTTGATAGGCTTAGGAAAGGTTCCATTCGAGACGTAAAGGTAGATGGTAGAGCGTGCGAGGCCAGTTTGGGCTATCACATCAGGTAGGCGTATAATTGTTGACATTCTTTACTCCATCAAAAGTTGGTTGATGGAGCAAGATTGGCACTAATTGGATTAAATCACATCGGGACTAATTCAGCACTTACGATGCCATGAATTTATCCCCCTTGACATATTCAATGGCTTTTCGCTTAGACTTCCAGCTTATCTCTATGTCTAATTTGAATGCTTTGTGAATTTTAAGGTGCTCAGCGAGCGCGTCGCATAGTCTGTCATAGGGTGAGGCATCAAACTCCACCAAATCTGACTTCTTGAACTTTTTTTGGCCCTTTGCAGTTGCGGGATAGGTACCAAACGCCCAGTAGTAATTTTTTGCCACTAACAGAGCCAAAGCATATCCTATGTGGTCTTTGGGGCCAGACTTCGATTTATATGATTCAAGAAAAATCTTTAGACCAGCGATATACTCGTCGATAGCAAAAATCGCTTCGTACAAATTGAAATTTTTATTGCTACGATGTTGAAATGAGTATGCTTTAACAATTGATCCAGGTTGTTTGCGTTCATACTCGATGAAATCTCGCAAATCGCTCAGAGACTTTTCAGCTGTATGCAGTTTCTTGATGTACTTCTTAAATTTATTTTTCTTCGCTGCCATTGAAGCATCATTTCTTCTCATGCCACAGTCTAAGCACTCATCAATCCCATCACAGACACCCTCAATAAAATCTATGATTCTTCTAGCCTTATAATTTTTATTCTTCGCAAGCGCCTGTTTGACTTTCTGAGTTAAGCTGGGTTCGCTCATTTTTCTTCGTCCTTTCTTTATAGGGTTACGGTTAAGGTTTTGTACTGGCTTTCCACATAGTCAGCCCACCATTGCATCATTTCACGACGTGCAGGTAGATGCTCCGAGTGGTCATAGGCTGCTCGCACACGGTTGCGCTCTTGGTGAGCAAGCTGGCGCTCAATGACATCACGGCTAAATTCTCCACTTTCATTGAGGATGGTAGAGGCCATAGCTCTAAAGCCGTGTCCCGTGGTTTTACCTTTATAACCCATCGTGTAGAGCGCATAGAGCATGGTGTTATTACTCATCGGTTTGCGAGGGGACTGCACACTAGGGAAGACATACTCGCGATGGCCATTGAGCTTGTGAAGAGTATCAAGCAATGCCATTGCCTGATTAGATAACGGTACAATATGCGGCCGCTTCATTTTCATGCGCGTTGCTGGTATGCGCCATTCGCGCCGCTCAAAGCTGATCTCGTCCCAAGTAGCCTTACAAAGTTCGGAGGTACGAACAAACGTAAGCACAAGGAACCGGATCGCAAGTTTGGTCTGCGTGCCGCCGTCGTATTTCTCAAGCGCAGTCATAAACCCACCGAGTTCTTGATCGGAAAGATGAGGGTTATGTTTAACCGTAGCGGTCCTAAGCGCGCCTCGTAGAGCCTTCGCAGGGTTATCGATACAACGCTCAGTGACGATGCCGTACACGAAGACTTTGCCGCAAATCTGCACAGCACGATGGGCCATCTCTAATGCACCGCGGCTTTCGATCGAACGCGCGATCTCTAGAACCTCGCGCGCATTGATGCTGTTGATGTCCTTCGCACCAATGGCAGGGAAGATATCCAGCTGCAGACGTTGCAACACCTGCCGCGAGTAATACTCAGACCAGGCTGACTTTCTTATCTCCAACCATTCATGTGCTACAGCTTGAAAGCTGTTCTTTGCTTCGTCATCTGCCTTGCGAGGCTTAGTGCGGCGAGCTTCGTTCGGATCGATGTCGTCTTTGAGGAGCTTGCGAGCATCCGCTTGTTTGTCGCGGGCGTCAGCCAGGCCCACCTCTGGGAACACACCGAGGGCGAGGACGCGCTCTTTGCGCTCAAAACGATATTTCCAGCGCCAGTACTTGCCGCCATTAGGGTGAACGAGGAGATATAGCCCTCGTGCGTCGGCCAGCTTGTAGGGCTTTGCTTCGGGTTTAGCGTTTTTGATGGCAATCTGGGTAAGCATAGGGAGCTCCACTTAAGGGCCCCCTCATGCGCCGATGCGAACGACCGCATGGCAGTGGAGAGATTGAACGATGTAAGGGTATCAAAAAATCCACGGTTGTCCAGCGTCTTCCTATCAGCGGCTCAAATGCTGGGGTTCGGGGGATCGGAGGGGTATGGACGCGGGTGGACTGCATTGAACTCACGCGGACAGGCCCAATTTCGGGCTGTAACGAAGGCCATGCGTCATGAAGCTGGTTTTGGGGGTATAAGCGAAAAGGGGGTACTTCAGATTGGGGGTATAGGAACGAATGTTACCACAAATGTTCGCGGCTGGGG
>JBIIEL010000005.1:0-73365 GCA_044237845.1 Rickettsiales bacterium
CCCCACACGAACCACCCCTACCACAACCCCACGCGGCTGGGGCCACATCTGCGTGGACGGATATGGACATTTAGTGAGGGAAATCCAGGCGTTTTTGGCAACTTGTGAATTCGCTGGGAAGGCCCTGGAAGGGTAACTGGTGGAGGGGGAAGGATTTGAACCTTCGAACTCCTAAGAGGGCGGATTTACAGTCCGCTGCCATTGACCACTCGACCACCCCTCCACGATAGGGTGCTTTTGCTATGGGAATATGTGGCGGATGTCAACTAAAAGACATTTTTCTTGTGCGAACACTCTTAAAGCCCTTCATACGCTTGGGTATGCTGCGCAGTGCTCCATTGAGTTGCGCATTTAGCCGTTGCGTTGGTATTATTGTTGAGTAAGGCATGGCCATGAAAAAGCTGCTTATCGTACCCGATATTTTTAATTATCCCGCTACTCATGATACCTTGTTTCAGCGTATGGTTCAGGGGCAGAGCTACTGCTACATGCCGCTCGCGGAGCTCAGTGATGGCGTGGGGTTGAAAGGGGAAGATCTACACCGACATCTTTTTGACAAGGGTGGTATAGATATCGCATGGCGAAGGCTTAATGTTCTGTCTGAGCGCGGATGGATTGGTGTGGGGTTCAGCGCAGGTGGGACGGTTTTATGGAAAGCGGCAGTCGATAGTGTCTTACTCAGTGCGCTCGTGTGTATTTCATCTACCAGATTGCGTTTTGAAACGGCAGGTCTTTCCATTCCGAGCCAGCTCTATTGGGGAGAATTAGACAGTAATCGCCCATCCTCCGACTGGCATGAGACATACTCAGATGCGCATACAGTATTTTCTGGAGCAGGGCATGATTTCTATAAAACCCACGCGCCGTTTGAACATATTCTCGCGGAGCGCATTGCTGGATTCTAATTGTGCTACGAATGCGATTTACGGCGGTTCGGCTTGACTTCGGTTTTGGTAACTTGAACGGCTTTCAGGATTTTGGCGGTCTCTGTAGCGCTGACGGTGGCGATGTAGCGGCCGCTGCGCGCGGTGCTGACCTCGCCATGCACGGGGATGTTGTGGTCGCCGAGCGCTTCCTGGATGCCAACCATATGCGTGTGGTTGATGCGCGCCTCGAGCACGTCTTTGCGCTTGCGCCACTCGACATCAGTCAGGGCGCGCAGGGCAGCTTCGATGGGGTCTTCGTAGGGCATAGGTTCCTCGTTCGAGCGACACTATAGGCAGAGTTACGGCGCGCTGCAATAGCGCAGGATGCCGTGTGCGGCGGCGATGCCGGTGCTGAAGCAGGCTTGGAGTAAATAGCCGCCAGTGGGGGCTTCCCAATCGAGCATCTCACCCGCAGCGAACACGCCGGGTTTCTGCCGCAGCATGAAAGTGTCATCCACCGCCTCGCGCGTGATGCCGCCTGCGGTGGAGATAGCACGTGCAAGCCCAGTAGTGGCGGTGAGACGAATAGGGAGAGATTTAAGACATGCAGCAAGTTCGGCAGGCGTTGCTTTGGTAAGGGATTCAGGTGCGGTAACTTCGCGCAGCAGAGCAATGGCAATAGGTGCGAAGCCGCGGCTGCGCAGATAGGTGCTGAGCGACTTATTGGCGCGTGGGGTGCTGAGTTTTTGTGTGAGCGCCGCATGGGTGAGTGTGGGGCGCAAATCGAGCTGCAGCAGGGCGTGCCCATGTGCGGCGATGGCCTCGCGCAGGGGGGCGGAGAGGGCATATACCGCGCCGCCTTCGATGCCGTGTGCGGTAATCATCGTCTCGCCCTGACGCGAGAAGGTTTCGTGGGTGAGGGTGACGGGCTTCAGCGGCTGCCCGGCGAAATGGCTGCTGAAATAGGGCGACCAGGGCACAATGAAACCGCAGTTGGAGGGGCGTAGCGGCGCGACCTCGACCCCGCAAGCGGCGAGGATGTTGTTCCAGCTGCCATCTGAGCCGAGGCGCGGCCATGAGGCGCCGCCGAGGGCGAGGAGGGTGGCGTCTGGGCGCGCCCAGAGCGCTTCGTTTGTGGGGCCGGTGAAGCGGAGCGCATCGCCCTCCCAGCCGTGCCAATGATGGCGGGGGGCATACTGCACGCCGAGCGCTTCGAGTCGGCGGAGCCATGCACGTAACAAGCCGGCGGCCTTCATGCTGCGCGGAAAAACGCGGCCACTGCTGCCGACAAAGGTGGGTTCGCCAAGCCCCTCGCACCAAGCGCGCAAGGCATCCGGTGGAAAGGCGCGAATGGCGGAGGAAAGCCAGGGTTCCGCCGCGCCGTAGCGCGCGAGGAATGCATCCAGCGGTTCGCTGTGGGTGAGGTTGAGGCCGCCTCGACCGGCGAGTAGAAACTTGCGCGCAGGGCTCGCCATGCGGTCATAGATGGTGACGCGATGCCCCGCATTGGCCAGAATTTCTGCGGCCATTAACCCGCTGGGCCCGGCACCAATGATGGCGATGTTTTTATGTTGCGTCATGGGGGCGTTGTATCTGATGTGCAGATATTAATCCAGCCAGTCATCAAAAAGGGCTGCCCATTGGACAGCCCTTTGATGCATGTGCCTTAGGCCGCTTTTTTCTGGCCTGCTGCGCCGTGTGGCCGTTTGCCGGAGCGGAATTTGTTGCCGCCGAAGCGTTTCTTTTTTGCGTTGGCGTAGGAGCGTGGTTTGTCGCCGAATTTCTCGCCCTCGATTTTCTGGCCGGGGTTGAGCAGGCGCTGGATCGCTTTCCATTTGCCGTTATCGCGGCCGGTGAGCAGGTTGACGGCTTCGCCTTCCTTGCCATTACGCCCCGTGCGACCGATGCGGTGGATGTAATCTTCCGGGCATTGCGGCATGTCGTAGTTGATCACATGCTCGATATGCGGAATATCGAGGCCACGCGCAGCAATATCCGTCGCCACCAGCACCCGGCATTTTTGCGCACGGAAATCCGCAATCACGCGTTCGCGCTGGCGCTGGTTGAGGTTGCCGTGGATGGTATCTGCACGGTGATTCAGCGCGCGCAGCTTCTTCGCCATTTTCTCCGCGCCGAATTTGGTTTGCACGAACACGAGAATACTGCCCTCGCGCTGCTGCAACTGCACCAGCAACTGGTCGTATTTATCCGCATCCTTCACCATGATGACTTCCTGTTTGATTTTCGCGATGGGCGTGTTGTTATCACCGACCGAAACACGCACCGGGTCGCTCATGTATTTTTCCGACATTTTTACAATGTTCGCCGGGAAAGTCGCCGAGAACATCAGCGTTTGGCGCTTAGCAGGCATATGTTTTACAATCGCGTCGATCTGGATGCCGAAACCCATGTCGAGCATGCGATCGGTTTCATCGAGTACGAGGAAGTTTGCGTCCGTCAGCTTCAGCGTACCGCGCGTGAGGTGATCGTTGATACGGCCGGGCGTGCCAACCATCAAACGTGGACGCGCGCGCAGTTGCGAGAATTGCTTCGGCATCGACTCGCCGCCGATGAGCAGCGCGGTGTGAATGCCGCTATCTGCGCCGAGCAGTTGTTCGAGCATGGTCATCACCTGCACTGCGAGTTCGCGCGTGGGGGTCATCACCAGTGCGGTGCCGCGGCTGGTATTGAGCAATTGGGCGATCAGCGGAATGCCAAACGCGCCGGTTTTGCCGGTGCCGGTTTGCGCGGAGCCGAGAATATCTTTACCCTCAAGCGCCGGCGGAATGGCGGCGGCCTGAATCGGCGTGGGGGTGGTGAACTTCATATAGTTCAGGGCTTGCATCAGATAGTCTGGCAGGCCGAGTGTGCTAAAATTTTCCATGGGTGTTCCTTCAAGTGAATGTTGTGTGCGTTTAACGTATGAAATCGTCGCACGAGATAATTCAACATTCGCTGATCCAGCCATGCGGCGTGGATGCGTCAAGTACTAGCGTTGAAAACTGCCTGATATAACTTCAGGAGGGACGATCGTAGTCTATGCTTCATGAGCAGAACTGTCGGTGTCGAAAACGTCCCGAGGGGAATTTTCGGTTTCGCTCGCTTGCGCGGCGCGAAATCAGCGTATTAGGTGAACGCTTTTTTCGAAACTCATCCAAGAAGGCGGAGGAGGATAAACAACCGCCCCCAACCGTAAACGGCGGGGGCGGCGTTAGTTATGCTTTGAACGTGAAGACGCTGAAATTAAGCAGCGAGCTTCAGATTGCCAGCCGAGGTCTTGCCCTTATCGGTCACGAGCTCGTAGCTGACTTTCTGGCCTTCATCGAGCGAGCGCAGGCCCGCTTTTTCGAGCGCGCTGATGTGTACGAACACATCGGTGCCACCTTGATCAGGTTGGATGAAGCCGAAGCCTTTAGTTGGGTTGAACCATTTTACAGTACCGTTAGCCATTGTTGTCTCCTAGACATAAATCGTGGTCCGCAGTGGACCGCGAGGCGTTGACGTAGCCCGGAATGAGCCACGTTTTTTGAGAATTTCCGTCCGAATACGTGATCGGCTATTCTTAAATCAAACGCTGTCGAGATCAACCTGGGTGGATCGTTATGTATCGGTAGATACGCTGCTAGTAAGTGTTAAATGCAGCCGGCATATGCAAAGAATGTAGAGAATACTCAGCGCTCTTCGTAGAGGATTTTCTTGAGAAGTCAATTTATTATTTAATCAATCCACAGCGCGCACTAGTGAGACTGGATGGATTTGGTGACCACACCCCAGATGGTGACGCCGGTTTCGGCGTCGATCGGGATCTCGTCGAATGCAGGATTAGCGGGCATGAGATAGGGTTTACCCTTTTTCATGATGAGGTATTTGACCGTTACCTGCCCATCCATCGCCGCGACGACGACTTTGCCGTTGCTGGGCTTTAATTTACGGTTCACCACCAGCAAGGTGCCATCGGGGATGCCGGCGTCGATCATCGAGTCTCCCGTCGCATGCACGAGGAATGTCTCCGAGGGGTCATCCACCAGATAGGAGTGTAGATCCACCCGTTCATCGACATGTTCGTCCGCCGGCATGGGGTAGCCCGCCTGCACGCGGCTGGAATAGAGCGGCAGCTTGAAGCGCTCCATCCCGGTATATTCTTTGAACTCTGCCACCAGGCTCAGCGGCACGCGCAGCACTTTGGTGGGTTCTTTACGGGTCTTCGGCCTGCCTGCGCCTTTTCTTGCTCCGCCACGGGTCATATGTCATCCTATGATTTGTGTAACATTATTCAACTTGCGCTTTCTCAGCGGCAGCGTCAAGTGGCGATAATGACACGCTTAGGCACTGTTAGCTAGTTCTTGCCCGCTCGTCTTTTGGTGCTTTTGGGCTGCAAATAAGAAGCTGATTTTTGAAATAGGACGGCTATTCCTGCAAGTCATCTCCTCATTTTCGCGCAAAAACCACTCAAAATCCAAGCAGACCAGAACTAGTTAACAGTGCCTGTGCTATTCCTCGTCTTCCGCAGCGACCTGATAGGGGTCGCGCACGCCGTCTTTGCCGGGAAGCTGGGTGAGGTCGAGCGTTTTGGGGTTATGGGCGAACACGCGCTCCACCGTCACCATGCCGAGGCTGGGGGGAATGTTGCACTTGGCGAGGCCGACGACGGTCTTTGGCCCTTCGCGGAACATGCCGATGACGACGCGTGGGCGATCGATAAACACCTGCGAGCCGCGCAGTTCATCCAGCACATCGCGCGCGCTTTTGGGTTTGGCGCCCTTGCTGAGATGGTGCACCACAATCACGGCGGTGTTGCGCTCATGCGCGAACCGCTCGATGGCTTCGAAGAATTCGCTGACGACGGCGGCATCGTCTTCATCCCCGGTAAGATATTTACGCGCCGGGTCGACCACCAGCAGCGGCACTTCTGGCATCTGGCGCAGGCGGTTTAGAAATTCCGCGAAGGTGATTTCCCCACCATCCGCCGAAACGAAATGGTTGCGCTGGAACATGAGGCGATTCGCGCGCTGTTCAGGGTCGAAAATCTCGTTACGGGCGTTGATGATGGCGGGGCCGTCTTCGCCGGAGAAATAGACACAAATGCCTTTGCTCAGTTCTTTGTTGAGCGGTTGGCCGAGCCAGAGCGGCTGTTCGTCGTCGCGCCAGTCCGTTGCCGCGAGGCAGCAGAGCTTGTGCGCGATGGAGCTTTTTCCTGTGCCGCCGGTGCCCGCAAGCAGTACAATGCTGCCGCGCGGAATCAACCCGTGTACGAGAAACCCGAAGCCTTCATTTTTGGAAACGGCCTTCATGCTGGCGGGGCCGATTGCATCGAACAGTTCAAAGTCGCGCGCGCAGTATTGGTAGAATTTCAAGTTCTCGTCGAGCTTCGCTACGTTGTTGCCGAAGCGGGTGTAGAGCGTGGGGTGGCGGTCGTAGCGATCCCAACAGGTGGCGGCTTCTTCGATGGTTTTAGTCTGCACGGTGTGCGCGGTGAGGATGGCATCAAGCGCGGCATCCTCCGCTGTTTCCGCTTCCGCACCGGGGAAAAGTTCGGCGAGCGGGGCGGTGACATAGCCGCCCACGTTCGACGGATAGGTCGCGCCTGAAAGCAAGTAATATGGCCAGAATTCTTCGCCCTTGATATCCGCGAGACTGTAGAGAGCTTCGCCGCCTTGGGCTGCACCGCGCGCATCCACCGCCAGCGGTACGGGCGAGAAGCCCACAATTTTTAAGCCAGAATGCAAATTCTCTGCTCTCGCCACATAACTTGCCGCCGCGCCGCCGCTTTTGATGCGCGCGAGTTTATCATCCGCCACCTGCTTGATGCCAAGCGCCGTCGCCCACAGAATGCCAGAGCCAAGCGGTGTGTATTCGGTTTCACTCACTTGCTGATGCACGATGGGGTTCAGCAGCAGCGGTGTATAAGGGAAGTTACCGTTATTATAATGCTGAATAAAAAACGTGGCGGCCTGATCGATCTCATCCGGCCCGAACCAGAATTTCAGCCTCGATGTTTTTGATGGCCAGGGCGTGGTGCCCTCGATGGAGTAGAGGCACATTTTCCCGGTGAGGCCCACGCGCTGATGCGCCTTCCATAACAGCCGTAATTCCTGAAGAACGGTAAACTGCATCAACCCACTCCGCGCTATGACTGCCGCCATGCTACCGCGCGCGGCTAAACGATTTCCAGCGGTTTTTGTTCCGCGGCGACCCCCGCTCACATTCTATCGCGCCATGATGCATATATAGCATGCGTAAGAGCATACCTTGCGTGGGCGACAGCGTTACGCTATGAGCCCTGCATCATGACCGCGCGCCTGCTTCTCAGCCTTGATTCCATCTATATGACCATGGGTAACCGCCTGTTGTTTGAAGGGGTGAACCTGCATATTTACGAGGGCGACAAAGTCTGCCTGATCGGGCGCAACGGGGCAGGGAAAACCACGCTAATGCGGCTGATTATACAGGAGCTTGAGGTGGATTCCGGTGCGCGCTTCGTGTTGCCGGGCATTCGCATTGGGTATCTCGCGCAGATGGTGGATTTTACGCCGACGCAAACCGTGCGTGATTTTGTGATGCACGGGTTCCCGGCCACGAACACGGAAGAAGCCGAGCTTTCCTACCGCGCGGATAAGGTGTTGCAGCCGCTCGACCTCGACCCCGAGGCGCTGATGGGGCATCTCTCCGGTGGGCAATTGCGCCGCGCCGCACTGGCGCAAGCGCTGGTCGACGAGCCGGATATCCTGCTGCTCGACGAGCCGACCAACCATCTCGACCTCGAAGCGATTCAGTGGCTGGAGCAATATCTCGCCCGCAGCCGCAGCGCAGTGATCTGCGTGAGCCATGACCGCACCTTCCTTAGCAATTTCACCAGCCGCGTGTTCTGGATCGAGCAAGGCACGGTGCGCATTTGCCCGGTTGGTTATCAGGGCTTCGATGATTGGGCGGCGCAGATTTTAGAGCAGGAAGCGCGCACGATTCACAACATGGGCAAGAAGCTTGAACTGGAGATCGACTGGACGCAAGGCGGTGTCACCGCGCGGCGCAAACGCAACCAGCGGCGCATGAATGAGCTGCGTCGCCTGCGCGAGAAATTGCGGGCGGATAAAGCGGCCTACGCGCAGAAAACCAAGAAGATCGAGCTGGATGCGCTGGCGACGACGGCTGCTTCGAAAATCGTCGCGGAGTTTAAACATGTCAGCAAAAATTTTGCGCGCGAGGGCAAGCGCATTCCGATTCTCGATGATTTTTCGCTGCGGATTCTGAAGGGCGACCGTATTGGCATTTTAGGGCGCAACGGCTCCGGAAAATCGACCTTCCTCAAGCTTCTGATGGGCGAACTGGAGGCCGATAGCGGGTTCATCTCGCGCAGCAAAAAAATCGAGATTGCCTATTTCGACCAGCACCGCGCCGCGCTCGATCCGCGCAACTCGCTATGGCGCACGCTGGCGCCCAATGGCGATTATGTCTATCTCGGCGGCGACCTCAAACGGCCGCGCCATGTGGCGGCATACCTCAAGAGTTTCATGTTCGACCCCAAGCGCGCGCGCGACGAGGTGGGCACACTTTCCGGCGGCATGCAGAACCGGCTGATGCTGGCACGCACTCTCATCAATCCCGGCAACCTGATGATCCTCGATGAGCCGACCAACGATCTCGACATGGAAACGCTCGACATGCTGCAGGACATTCTCGCTTCCTACAGCGGCACGCTGATTATTGTCAGCCATGACCGCGATTTTCTCGACCGCACGGTGACGGAAGTGATGGCGTTCGAAGGCAAGGCGGTGATTGAAAACCATATCGGCGGCTATAGCGATTACCTCGCCGCGAAGGCGGGAAAGCTGCCCACAAAATCCGCTAGCAAAGCAGTAGTAAAAGCCGCGGCGGTGCCGGAGAAAGAAGCGCCTGCCAAAACGAAGCTGGGGTTTAATCAGCTGCACGAACTCAAGCAGTTGCCAGAGCGTATCGCCACACTGGAGGGCGAAATCAAAACGCTGCTCGCGGTGCTCGACAACCCAAACCTCTATGCGCAGGAGCCTGAGAAGTTTGACAAAACTCTGCGCACCCTCACCAGCAAACAGGCAGTGCTCGAAACCAGCCTCGCCCGCTGGGTGGATCTTGAAAGTAAGGTGAGTGAGGGTTAGAGGGTTTCTATCTTTCCAATTTCTTTTGTTTTTTTAGCGCATCACCTGCCCAGTTTTCGCTAGTGTTCTCGATATTCGCCCAGTTGTCGGCGCTATTGGCCACAATGTTCTCAGCAATATCCTGCGTGCGCTTGGTGAGAGTAATAGCGAAGTTCGCGCGCTCGGCATAGCGTGCGGTGAAGACATTCTCCTTCGATATTTTTGCATTGCTGAGCAGCGGTGGTTCGTGTTCCGCCGCCCAGGTGAGGAAGACCTCCGCAGGGACGGAGGTGGCCTGGTTGATCACTAAAACTGGCTCCTGCGCGCCCGAACTTTTTTTCACGAGAAACTCGCGCAGCTTGCCCAGCATGAACGGCGTGAGCGCCGTTTTTTGTGTGTCCTTTAAGGCAGAGAACCCGGAGATGGGGTAGTCGCCAAAGCGGTTGCCCTTGTCGCTTTTTTTGCGGTCATAATCGCGCAGCAGGTCGCGGTAGGTGGGTTTTTCGTCGCCGCTTTCTTCCAGCTGAAAAAGCCGGTTGGCGCTGCCGTTCAGAATGATCTGTTTGAGCGCGTTATAGCGCCCGGCATCGAACTCCCGCTCGTCATCCACTTCGATGGCTTTTTTGTCTTTTTGCCGTTCGCGGATTTCGCCGACGAGCAACATCGCGTCGCAGAAGCCGTTATAATCAACGTTGAGTTCTTTGCATTGTTCCTTGAGTGCTGCGCGCGCGGAATCAAGCCAGGAAATTTTTTGTTCATTGCCGGAAGCAAGCGTTTCCGCTGTGCGGGCGACCATCTGCGCGGCGGGGGTGGATTCCAGTCGCAGATAGGCTTTGAGGCCGTCGATGAGGTCGGAGCCGCCATGGATGTCGGATTTGCCATCCAGCCCGTGGCTGCGCGTGTAGTTCTCGTGCAGGCCACCTTGCTCGGCCAGTGCGGCGAGGATAATCGCATCCGGCAAGAGTTTGGGGCGGTTTTTGAGCGCCGCATCATCCGAGCGCAGTGCCATCACATCCATGCGATGCGCCTCGCACAACATCGCCCCGGTTTCTGGCGAGAGAGGCAACTTCGCGACATATTTTCCGTCTTTAGTGAGCGACCAATCCTCGTGGATGAGGCCGAGGCGCATGAGGTCTGCCTTCGCCTCGCACCACCGCGAGGGCTCAATTCGCGCATCCACATGCAGCGTGTCAGGCGTGTAGCCAAGGCTGGCGGCGTGGAAGGCAAACTGCGTCAGCGAACAGCGTTCCAGCTCCGGCGTGGCCTGATGCGCGCGGTGCTCCATCGCCTCGTTGGAATGCAGGATGAAAATGCCGGAAGCAAAGCCTGTCGCCACCGCGTCGCGGTTGATGCGCCCTTGCTGCTGCACCACGCGCCATTGCGGCAGATTCTCGAGTATCAGCGCTGCGGCGCCAGTGTCGGGGCGGTCGTAAGGGATTTTACCAAACCCGTCGGACACGCCCGCATCCACCCAGCGCAAATTGACACCGGATTCAATCACGTTGGTGCCGACGATCACTTTTTTCCACCCCGGTTTCGGTGTGGCGCGCGCCTTCGCACGCTCATCCGCTGGAGTGCCGCCATAGATCTGCACCACCTCGACATTGGGGATGTCCTTGCTCTTCACCATCTCGCGGATTTCTTCGACCGCGCGTTCCACCTCTTTGATGCCGGGGCAGAACACGGCGATGCCATTGCGGCTCTCTTTTGTCAGCAGATCCGTCACCGTGCTGGCGATGGTTTTGCCATCTTTGCCAGGCGTCTGGCGGCGCACTTCGCAGGGGAGCGTTTGGCCCTCAACGGTTTCGATATGCGTCTTGGCGACGTCGCTCCAATAGCCGGCCTGGCGCTTGGCGTCGATGGTCGCGCTCATCTCGAGCAGGTGCAGGCTGGGGTCGTTCTTCTTGCGTTCGTGCAGAATCGCGCGGGCGAGGGAGATATCCTCCGCCGCTTCATGCACTTCATCCAGCGCGATATTTTTCGCGGTGTTGATGAGGCCGGAGCTGATGGCATAGCCATAGGTGACAAAGAGGAGTTTTGTCTTCTCGGAAAACTGCGAATGCTCGCCCGCCATTTTGCCGACGGCAAACCCGACATCGCTACCCACGGCGCATTCGGCCATCTGCGCGACATTGCTCGCGGCATCCGTCGCCAGAAAGCGGCGCGGCACCAGCACCACCACCTGTTCCTCTGTCGCGTCCGCCAGCATCGCCGGCAGCATCATCGACTTACCGCTGCCCGTCGGTGCGGCGGTGATGGTCACATTCCCCGCCATGACGGATGCCACCACCTTGTTCGCAATTGTGGCGACGGGGAGGGCGTTGAGCGTTTCGCGTACCTTGGTAAAAATGGTCATAGGCTCCTGCGTTGAGCGGAGAGGATACGTTAAACTCGGGCGAGAATATAGCGAAATATCGCGGGTTATTACTTGTCGAGCGGGTGCTGACCGTCTTTAATGACGTGGTTTCCGGCCACGAACACATCCGTAATTTTCGGCTCAAGCGCGAAGATGAGCGTGTCGAGAATCGCGTCGTCCTGCCGCTCGCCGAGGAGCGGATGGGCGAGGGAAATGACGAGGATATCCGCGCGTTTTCCGATCGCGAGTGCGCCGCCATCAATCCCCAGCGCCTGCGCGCCGCCAGCCGCCGCGCGGGTGAAGAGGGTGCGGCCAACGGATGGCGTTTCTGCCGTGTGCAGCACGTTGCGCGAACGCGTGATGAGTCGCTGCGCATATTCGAGCTGGCGCAGCTCCTGCCAGGGCGAGACGCAGACCTGACTATCCGTGCCGACGCCGAAGCGACCGTTCTGTGCGAGGTAATCCTGCGCGGGGAAAATACCGTCGCCAAGGTTCGCTTCCGTAGTGGGGCATAAGCCCGCCACGGCGCGTGAGCGGGCGAGCAGCGCCACTTCCTCCGCCACTAAATGCGTGGAGTGTACAAGGCACCAGCGCGCATCGACGGCTTGATTTTCCATTAGCCATTCCATTGGGCGTTTGCGACACCAAGCGAGGCAATCCTCCACCTCTTTCACCTGCTCGGCGATATGCATATGGATGGGGCAATCGCCGAGGCCGAGGCTCGGCAGAGCATTCACAATCGTTGCCAGTGATTCCGGCATCACCGCGCGCAGCGAGTGCGGCGCGACGCCAAAACGCACGGCGCTGTTTTTATAGGTCGCCACGAGCGATTCCATCAGCGCGAGGTAACGATCCACCGTGTGCACAAAACGCTGCTGCCCGGCATGGGCAGGCACGCCGCCGAAATTCGCGGTCTCGTACATCACCGGCAGATGGGTGAGGTGAATGCCCGTCGCCTCCGACGCGGCGATAATGCGGTGCGATAGCTCCGCCGGGTCGCGGTAGGGGGCGCCGTTTGCATCGTGATGCATGTAGTGGAATTCACCGACGCCGGTATAGCCGTTCTTCAGCAGATCGATATAGAGCGCGCGCGCCGTGGCCTCGATACTCTCCGGCGTGAGGGTGCGGGTGAATTCGTACATCACCTCGCGCCAGCTCCAGAAATTGTCGCGGCCTTCGCCGGAGGCGATTTCCGTCAGCCCCACCATCGCGCGTTGAAACACATGCGAATGCACGTTGTTCATGCCGGGGAGGAGGAGGTCGCAGGCTGCGCCTGCGGGCATGACGGTATTCGGCGTAATCGAGGCAATCCGACCATCTGCGGCGAGGGTGATGGTCACGTCGTCCTGCCATCCCTCGGTGGTGAGGGCCTTACGGGCATAGAGCGTGGTGGGTCTTTCCCATTGCATGGCAATCTGTCTCCGTTAGTATAGCATCTTCTTTGTCATCCCTGCGAAAGCAGGGATTCTCTTTAAGGAGATTCCCGCTTTCGCGGGAATGACAATTGAAAAGATTACTACCGGAGAAGAAGTTGCCAAACAACCAAAACCCGTTCGACTTGCTGATCATCAACGTCCATCTCGCCACGATGGCGGACGCCGCGGGCTATGGCATGGTACGTGACGGCGCGATCGGCATCCGCGACGGGCGGATTGCATGGGTAGGCGCGCTGGCGGAGATGCCGCTGGCGATGGTGGCCACCGCAAAAGAACGCCACGAGGCCGGCGGCCTCTGGGCGACGCCGGGGCTGATCGATTGCCATACGCACCTTGTTTATGCGGGCAATCGCGCAGAGGAATATGAGCAGCGCTTGAAGGGCGCGAGCTATGCCGACATTGCCAAGGCGGGTGGCGGTATTTTGTCGACGGTGCGGGCGACACGTGCTGCGAGTGAAGAGGCGTTGTTTGCAGTGAGTGCGCGGCGGCTTGAGAGTTTTCTTGCGGAGGGTGTGACGACGATCGAAATCAAATCCGGCTATGGGCTGGATCTGGCGAGCGAGGCGAAAATGCTGCGCGTGGCGCGACGTTTAGGCGAAGCATATCAGGTGCGGGTGGCGACGACATTTTTGGGTGCACATGCGTTGCCGCCGGAATTCGCAGGTGATGCGGATGGGTATATTAACCATCTTTGTAATCAGATGCTTCCGGCACTGGTACGGGATGGGCTTGTCGATGCCGTTGATGGTTTTTGCGAGAATATCGGCTTTAGCCCAGCGCAAATCACGCGACTGTTCGAGGCGGCAAAAGCGCTTGGTTTGCCAGTGAAGCTGCATGCGGAGCAGCTTTCTGACCAAGGCGGGGCGGCGCTCGCGGCGCGTTACGGCGCGCTTTCGGCGGATCATCTGGAATATCTCAGCGAGGAGGGCGCACGCGCCATGGCAGCCTCGGGCACGGTGGCGGTGCTGCTGCCCGGCGCGTTTTATGTGCTGAAGGAAACGCAGAAGCCGCCGATGGAATGGCTGCGCCAGCATGGCGTTCGCATGGCGCTTGCCTCCGATTGTAACCCCGGCACCTCGCCGGTGACGAGCCTGCTGCTGATGCTGCATATGGGCTGCACGTTGTTTGGCATGACGCCGGAGGAGGCGCTGGCAGGCGTGACGCGCCACGCGTCGGCGGCGCTCGGTATGCAAACAGAGATTGGCACGCTCGCGGTGGGCAAGGTGGCGGATATCGCGCTGTGGGATATTGCGCATCCGGCGGAGCTGGCGTATCACGTCGGCTTCAACCCGTGCGCAGGCGTGGTGAAAAATGGTGAACTAGTTATGGCGAAGGAATAACATGTACGAGATTACGTTAAGCGGTGAGAACCTGACGATCGAAACCCTCTATGCGTTTTCGCGCGCGGCGCTTGATCCGGCGGCGAAGATTCGCATCCATTTCACCCCCGAAGTGGAAGCGCGGGTGAGCGCGGCGGAAAAATTCGTACACACCCTCGCCACCAGCGGCGACACGGTTTACGGCATGAACACGGGCTTTGGCTATTTCGCCAAAACGCGCATCGACGAAAGCCAGATCGAAACGCTGCAGCATAATATCATCCGCAGCCACGCGGTGGGCGTGGGCGAGGAACTGCCGCGCGACACGGTGCTGATGCTGTGGATCATTCTGCTCAACTCGGTGTGCCGTGGCCATCGAGGCCTTGCGCTTGCCAAACTCAAAGCGATTGCGAAGATGCTCGAAGCGGGCATCCTCGCCGCCGTGCCCGCGCGTGGTTCGGTGGGTGCAAGCGGCGACCTCGCGCCGACATCGCACGCCGTGCTCGCGACGCTGGGCGAGGGGGAATGCACGCTACCGGGTGAGAATGGTTTTGTGCGGATGAGTGCTGCCGATGCTTTGAAAAAAGCGGGGCTGAAACCGATCGCGCTGGGGCCGAAGGAAGGGCTGTGCCTTATCAACGGTACGCAGCTGACGGCGGCGCTGGCGGTGACGCTGTGGCACGAGACCAACCAGATTCTGGCGACGGCGAACCTCGCCACCGCCATGAGCATCGAGGCGCTGCGCGGCTCGCACCATATGACCGACGAACCGCTGCTGCGTGAACAGCGGCAGGAGGGGACGTTTGCCTGTGGGCGCGCGATTTTTGAATGGATTGGCGGCAAAACGGAAATCTCGGAAAGCCATCACGATTGCGGGCGCGTGCAGGATAGTTATTCGCTGCGTTGCGCGCCGCAGGTGCATGGCATGGTGTGGGATGAATTGGCCGACACCAAGCGCATCATCGAGCGCGAGATCAACAACACGTCGGACAATCCGCTGCTGTTTCCGGAGCGCGAACTGGTGATCCATGGCGGCAACTTCCACGCCATTTACCCCGCGCGGGTGTGCGACAAGCTGGCGATGGCGCTGACCACGCTGGCAACGATTTCCGAGCGGCGCGTCAACACCGCGATGCGCACGGAGAAGAGCGGCCTGCCCACGTTTCTCATCGAGAATGGCGGGCTGAATTCCGGCTTCATGATGGTGCAGGTGACCGCGGCCGCGCTCGCCAGCGAGTGCAAATCCCTCAGCTTCCCGGCGAGTGTGGATTCGATTCCGACCAATAACGACCAGGAAGACCATGTGAGCATGGGCCCGGGCGCGGGGCTGAAGGCGCTGCAAATTGCGGCGAAGCTGCGCTATGTGCTCGCCATCGAGCTGCTGATCGCCGCGCAGGCGCTGGATATGTTGGCGCCGCTCAAAACCTCCGCGCGGCTTGAGGCGGTGAAAGCGAAAATCCGCCGCCGCGTGAGCTATATGCAGCAAGACCGCTTCATCGGCCCCGATATCGAAGCCGTGCATGGGCTGGTGGTGAGCGGGGAGTTGTTGGGGTAGGTGGTGCGTTTTATTCTTGTCATGCCAAACTTGATTTGGCATCCAGCGCGCGAAGCGCAAATAAAATGACTGGATGCCAGCCTTCGCTGGCATGACAAAAAATTTATGCGCTTTTTCCTTCGCGCGATTAGAGCGGCATATGCTCGCGTAGCACATTATTGATCTGTGTTTGCCAGCCTTTGCCGGATGCTTTGAAGGCATCGAGCACGTCCGGGTCGATCCGCAGTTTGATCTCGCGCTTTTTGTTTTCTTTGCGTGGCCTGCCGCGCTTGGCGACCTCGGCGCGGTTTTCTTCGAGAAACGCCGCGGCTTTCTTTTTGCCAAAAAGTTCGCCCAGCACTTCCGCCGCGGGACGGGCGTTTTTCAGGAAGTCTTTCGGCAGTTGCGCGATGTTATCTTCCTCAACTGTCCGTGTATCGTTATTTTTCTTTTTCATAGCTTCCTCGTTCTTTTGCGTTGGCTTTTCGTAGGGAAATAATCCGCAAGGCATCGCCGCGATGGGTGAAAATCAACACATGCAGGCGGTTGCCGATCAACCCGCGTGCGATGAATCGCGGCTCACCATAATCTTTGCGGGTATCCGCGAGGATGAGGGCGCTTTCCCACAAAAACAGAGCGGCACGCCCAAGCTCCATGCCGTGCTTAGCGATATTAGCCTGATTTTTCGCCGGGCTGAATTCAATATGCATGGTATTATTTGTACCCCCGAAAAACCCGCACGTCAAGGATTAATTGGGGGTACGGAAAATCGAAGCGGAGGTTCCGTGGCGTAGGTAAAGATTCCGTCATTCCCGCGAAGGCGGGAATCTTGCCGTGCACACGAAGATCCCCGCCTTCGCGGGGATGACGGGTGGAGAGGTTAGCGCACAAACCCGCGCATTTTTACCCCACCACCCAAAGTTTTTTTAAAAAAATCGTAAAAATCGTAAAATATTAACGAAAAATTAACCGGGGGGGGGGGTATGATGGCTTATGTGAAGGCAATGAAACACAACCAAACAAATAGGAGCAGAACATGAGCAGCAATAACAACCCCGGTAAAAGTGCAAAATCGGTGAACGTAGAATGGACGCCGGGCGAAACCGGGCTACCGAAAAAAGATGACCAAAAGCCGACATTTGGTTCGGAAATAGTTAAATTCGATACTATTAGTTTTAATAGTCTGCCATCCGCTGCGTCTATAGGCATGGTAGCTGGGGAAATAGCTACTGTAGCAGCCTCCGCATCGCCTATTGGCGTTGCGCTGTTAACAACCGTCGTTGCTGCGCAGGCGATTTCTGCAGGCGACCATGTTAACGACAAACTTGAACTTCGCGAAGACCAAAAGCTGATTATGCTGGTCAATGAGTTGAAAAAAACCGACCCCAAGCTGGTGGCGAAAGTAGCAGCGCTGACGGACGGCGTTGGTGGTAAGAAGGACAAAATGATTCAGGCGGATGAGCTTGAAAAGATGATCACGCGCAAGGATTGGATTACCAGTGACCCGCTGGATCATCTCGATGCCAAAGAAAATGGTGGAAATGGCGACCATAAGGTGGATGTCAACGAGTTGCGCAAAGAGATGCAAAAATTTCTGAAGGAAAAAGGCATCGCGCCGCCAGTAGAGGCCAGCCATGCTTCGAACCATTCTCCCGCGAATGTATCCGACGTGCGGACGGGAGATAACAGCCGCACGGTTTAAGGAAGGCGCAGACCCCGGCATGAAGCCGGGGTGAAAGGCTTTCATGGGATTGATACTTAGGGAAGCATCGGCAATTTAAGCCCTTTTTCTTTCGCGCAGTCGATTGCGATGTCGTAGCCCGCATCCGCGTGGCGCATGACGCCGGTGGCGGGGTCGTTGGTGAGGACGCGCTCGAGCCGTTTCGCGGCGTCGTCCGTTCCATCGGCGACGATGACCATGCCGGAATGTTGCGAGAAGCCCATGCCGACGCCGCCGCCGTGGTGGAGGCTGACCCAGGTGGCGCCGCTGGCGGTGTTGAGCAGGGCGTTGAGCAGCGGCCAGTCCGACACCGCGTCGGAGCCGTCCTTCATCGCTTCGGTCTCGCGGTTGGGGCTGGCGACGGAGCCGCTATCCAGATGATCGCGGCCGATGACGACGGGGGCGCTGAGCTCGCCGTTTTTCACCATCTCGTTGAAGGCGAGGCCGAGGCGTGCGCGGTCGCCGAGGCCAACCCAGCAAATGCGCGCGGGCAGGCCTTGGAACTGAATCCGCTCCCGCGCCATGTCGAGCCAGTGGTGCAGATGCGGATTATCCGGAATCAGCTCCTTCACTTTCGCATCCGTTTTGTAGATATCCTGCGGGTCGCCCGAGAGCGCCGCCCAGCGGAACGGGCCAATGCCGCGGCAAAACAGCGGGCGAATGTAAGCGGGCACGAAGCCGGGGAAATCAAACGCGTTGGCGACGCCTTCGTCCTTCGCGACCTGGCGGATGTTGTTGCCATAATCGACGGTGGGGATGCCCATCGCGTGGAAGGCGAGCATCGCGCGGACCTGCTCGGCCATGCTGGCCTTGGCGCGGCGGATGACTTCGTCGGGGTTTTTGCTGCGTAGTGCTTTTGCCTCCGCGACGCTCATGCCGATGGGCAGATAGCCGTTGAGCGGGTCATGCGCGCTGGTTTGGTCCGTCACCATGTCGGGGCGGATGCCACGCTTCACGAGTTCCGGGAAGACCTCCGCCGCGTTGCCGAGGAGTCCGACGCTGATGGGCGTCTTCGATGTTTTAATGAGGGCGAGTGCTTCGTCGATCGTCGTCGCCATTTTGTCGAGATAGCGGGTTTTGAGGCGCATCTCGATGCGAGTCACGTCGCACTCCACCGCGAGCATACTGGCACCCGCCATGGTGGCCGCGAGCGGCTGCGCACCGCCCATGCCGCCGAGGCCGCCGGTGAGAATCCATTTGCCCGCGAGGTCACCGCCGAAATGCTGCCGACCCATCTCGACGAAGGTTTCATAGGTGCCCTGCACGATGCCTTGGCTGCCGATATAGATCCACGAACCGGCGGTCATTTGGCCGTACATGGCGAGGCCTTTCTGGTCGAGCTCGCGGAAATGTTCCCACGTCGCCCAGTGCGGCACGAGGTTGGAGTTGGCGAGCAGCACGCGCGGTGCGTTCTCGTGCGTTTTGAAGACGCCGACGGGTTTGCCGGATTGGATGAGGAGCGTTTCGTCTTTCTCCAGCGCGGTGAGGGTGCTGACGATTTTCTCGTAACACTCCCAGTTGCGCGCGGCTTTGCCGATGCCGCCATAGACGACCAGCGCGTCGGGGTTCTCGGCGACTTCGGGGTCGAGGTTGTTCATCAGCATGCGCAAGGGGGCTTCGGTGAGCCAGCTTTTTGCGGTGAGCTTCGTGCCATGCGCCGCACGGATGGGGGCGTGGGTGGCGGTTCTTTCTTTCGGCTGTGCCATAGGTTCCTCGTCTTGCATCTCGGGCACATGCGCGTTAGCATGCGCGCATGGAACCGTATCGTTATTTTCCGGGCACGATCCCGCTACTCATCAGTGTGCCGCATTGCGGAACCTTTGTGCCCGAGAGCATCCTAGCGCGGCTTACGCCGGAGGCCAAGCAACTTCCCGATACGGATTGGCATGTGGATAGGCTCTATGATTTCGTGCGGGGGATGGGGGCGCATCTGTTGGTGGCGACGCATTCGCGCTATGTGGTCGACCTCAACCGCGCGCCGGATGATACCTCGCTTTACCCGGGTAAATTCACCACCGGGCTGGTGCCGACGATGCGCTTTGATGGCTCGCCGCTGTATGTGGGCGCGGCACCGGATGCGGCAGAAGTCGCCGCGCGGGTGGAGCAGTATTGGAAGCCGTATCATGCGTGTATTACGCAGTGGATTTCGGAGCAAAGTGGTGTGCGCACGAAGTGCGTTTTTGATGTGCATTCGATTGCGAGCCGCGTGCCGCTGCTGTTTGAGGGGCAGTTGCCCGACCTCAATTTCGGTACGGCGGATGGCGCTTCGGCGAGCGCAGAACTCACCGCGCGGGTGATGGAAGTGGCGGAGCGCAGCGCCTACTCTGCCGTGCTCAACGGCCGGTTCAAGGGTGGCTATATCACGCGCCAATATGGCAACCCGGCGGCGGGGATTCAGACGATTCAGCTGGAGCTTTCGCAGGTGAATTACATGCAGGAACAATACCCCTTCGCCTATGACGACGCGAAGGCCGCTTCGTTGCAGGAGGTGCTGCGTGCGGTGGTGGCAGTGGTGGCGCAGGAAATTTCCTGACTATTTATCAGTAACTTAGAAAATCATTGTCACAAAAACTTCACACTTCCCGCGTGGATTTGCTGCATCCGCTCAGGTAGAATGGAAGGATGGAGAATCGTACGGAAAATCAGCTTCCGCCGACGGAAACCCCGTCGGATATGCCGCGCCAGGAGCAATCTGGCGCGGGTGGATTTCTGCGTAAAAATAGCCTACAACTCGCCGGCCTGCTGAACCTGATTGGGGATGTGGGCTTTTTGGCGCGAGGGCTTTTAAAACGCACTAAACGTGATTCCGCTGCGCCGGATAATGCCATGTTGTTTGGCGGCATATTATATCTATTCGGTGGCCTGAATTTATTACTATTCGGCGGTGTAAAACCAGAACAGAAATTGCAGGACGTAGAAGAGCAGACAGCTTCTTTTCTGAAGCAAAAAATGGGAGCACTTCCCGAAAACTCCGAACTTGATTTGGTTGATAAAAAGGAACGCAAGCCTGGCGTGCGCGATTATCTCTATAAGCACGCTGCACAAAATACTCTTTATGCCTATTTTCTTGGGGCGATTGGGTTTTTGATTTCCGGGATCAATGATTTTCGCGCTGACCGCACGCAAACGGGGCGCATGTATTATGGCATCAGCTCATTAGTGATTAAAGGCGCATCGATTCTGGTACCAGAAAAAAGCAAGGAACCTAGAGAAAGTGACTCGCATAAGTCGAAAGGCATCATCGATTGGATTCGCGAAAAGCCGCTGCGGATTTTTGGTTATGGATCGCTGCTGACAGAATCGATGATGGCGCTTGAGACCTACCAAAAGTACCGCAAGCCCGGCGCGGATACAAAAGATTGGAAATGGGCGGCCGTGAGCACGGGTTCCTATATATTCTCGGATTTACTCGCGGCTATTTCCAACAAAGATAAATCGAACGCGGCGGGCAAACTCAGCGCCGACGAGCAGCGCAAGGTGGAAGCGATGGCGGCGGAGGCGATTGCTGCGCAGCCGGGTGCGAAGCGGGGTGCGCTGGTGGAGGAGGTGGCGGGGTTCCTTGCGAAGCGGCCGGAAATCGGTGGTTCGCGCGAGTCCATTCGTAAGGCGCTCGTGACGCAGGTGGAGCATTTTGGCACCGCCCGCGCGCCACAGGCCGAGGCTGAAGTCGCCGTGCATTAAGTCACTTGAAACCCGTCTTTTATCTTCTATGTTAACGGCGTGTGACTATCATATGCGTGATGTAGGAGAGTGCTTTGGAAAAAATCTATGCCTGGTTTGATAGTCTCGTTCAGGCGCTTGTCGCGCTGGTGGAGCATCTTGGGGTGCTCGGCATTTTTATCATGACGTTTTTGGAATCGACGTTTCTGCCGATCCCCTCTGAAATCACGATGATTCCGGCGGGCTATCTGGTGCAGCAAGGCAAGATGGACCTGATGAGCGTGTTTATTGCGAGCGTTATCGGTACGGTCGGCGGTGCTTATCTCAACTACTGGATTGCCAAACGTTTCGGTCGCGGGCTTTTTCTGCGCTACGGGCGATATTTCTTCATGACGCCGGAAAAACTGGTGAAGCTGGAGAATTTTTTTAACAAGCATGGGGCGGTCTCAACCTTCACGGGGCGGCTGATTCCGGGGTTGCGCCATTTTATTTCCTTCCCCGCTGGCCTCGCGAAGATGGATCTGAAAAAATTCTTCATCTACACAAGCGCCGGGGGCGCTATATGGATGGCGACGCTGCTGGCGATTGGCTATTACATTGGTAAAAACGAAGCGCTCGCTGCGAAATATATGCCGATGATTAAGCTCGGCATTCTGGTTTTTGTCGCGCTGGTGGTGGTGGGTTATATCATCAACGCGCGTCGCAAAGCCAAGCGCGGCTAACATGAAACTGTTCGGCTCCGTCAATTCACCCTATGCGCGCAAATGCCGGGTGGTGTTGCGCGAAAAGGCGCTGCGTTGCGAGGAGATCATGGTCAACTCGCTGGAGAACCCGCCGGAGTTGCTCGCGGTGAACCCACTCGGCAAAGTGCCCGCACTGCTGACGGATGATGGCGTTGCGCTTTGCGATAGCAGCATCATCACCGAATATCTTGATAGTGTTTCGACCGCGTCGCGGCTGATTCCCGAAGGCGCTGCGCGGTTCGAGGTGCTGGCGCTCGCCGCACTGGCCGATGGGGTGATGGATCTGGCGGTGGAGTGGGTGATTCAGACCCGCCGTGCGACTGCCGAGCAATGGCCGGATTGGATCGCCCGGCGGAAGGAAGCTATCTTACGGACCTTGGCGGTGATAGCTGTCAACCCGCTGCTCACGCATCGTACGGTGACGCTGGCGCATATTAATGTCGCCTGCGCGCTCGCCTATCTCGATTTCCGCCATCCGACGCTCGCCTGGCGGGCGGATTTCCCGACGCTGGTGAACTTCCTCGAATCGTTTGCCGAGCGGCCATCGATGCGTGCCACACAGCCGGGTTAGATATCTTGCTGCATGCGTAAAAATGCATGCAAATGCTGAAATCTTCATAAAACTGTCACACACGGCAGGCCGTTTTTCGGTTAGACCCCGTTTTGCGGGTAAAAACCTTTAAAAATCGTTAAAAAAAGCCCGCGTTGTCATCTGTTTGTAACAATTCTGTGCCATGATGTAAGGGTATGAATAGCAGCACCGAGATGGATACCGCTCCGACCACGGAGCGCGACGCGCACGCAGCGCCGCATGGGGACATGCATGGCGAGGCGGCGACGCATCTCACCCGCGCGCCAGTGAAACAGCCGGAAGGATTGGTGCATGAACAGGCAGCAGCGCCTGAGGCCGCCGTCGCTGAAACCGCCGAAGCCGCCCAGAAGAAAAACGAACGCGCGCCGGTGAAGTTTCTAGGCGTGACGATGCCGGAGCCCATTGCCAGCGGTATGCGCTGGATGCGCAAAACATCAGACAAAGTAAGACTATCGACCGTGAAGGCGCTGCCTGCGCCAATCGTGAATAACTCCTCCAATATTCTCGGCGTTGCGCATGTGGCGACTGAAATTGCCATGTTCAAATCGAGCCTGCGTGAAGGTAACCTGATTCAAAATCCCAAGAATCCCATCAATTGGGTATGGGAACCAATTAAGACGGTGTTTAAGGGCGTGGCCGAAGGTGCGAAGCCAAAAGACCTCGACTTAAAAGGCTTGTTCAAGGGCAATGCGATTAAGAATATTAAAGACCGCGTGACCGATATGAAGGGCGCGACAGAGCGTGAATATGCACGCCAAATGCATAGTGAAGGTGTGGCGCGTGAAAAAGTCAATCTTTCTAATCGTTGGCAGACACGTTCTACATTTTTGGGGCTGGTTGCCTGGTCACTGAGTGCCTTAATCCCAGAGAAAAAAGAGAGTGATGAAGAAATTGAACGCATGGCAATCAAGCGTGCGAACCATCCGATGCAATATGTGGGCGAACGTATCAAGCAGGCGTTGTGGTTCCCGGAATGGGGTCAGCATAAGCGACAAATGCTCGGGCTGGCTTATTTCCTGATTGGGTGTTGTTCAACACTGGGATCATGGCGCGGTGTGACTAAGTTTGACAAAGGTGCAAAAGCCGGACTGAAAGAATATTCCTTTAATCAAAGCTATTTATGGACGTCATTAATATCATTGGCGAGTTCGGTGCCACTTCTCTTCTCATTGGATGAGAAGAGTGGCTATTCGAACTTTGGTGGTCTCATGATGTTTCGTATTGCGTTCTTACGTAATAGTATCAAAACAAAATATAAAAATAATGACCCGGGCGCTCCATGGTACGCTTTCAGCTCCATCTCTTTCCAAGTCGAGAATCTGATGCAGGGGCTCTTCGGGGGGGCTCAGAAAGTAAAACATACATTGCCGGATGGAACGGTGGTGGAAGAAGTTATTAGCCACAAAGGCACTCTAGAAAAAGCAAAAGAAGAAGCGCGCGAAATAAAGGTCGCCCACAAGGCTGCGAAGCAGCATACGCATGCGGATGTGGAGATGGATGTGCAGGTGGAGGGTGCGGAAGTGGCATCGGCCAAGAAGCAGGAGCATTCGACGCTGGCAGTGAATGAAAAAGGCGAGTTGGTGGATACGGCTAAGCAGCCGGAGCACCACATCACCCACGCGAAGGACGTGGCGCACGCGATGCCTGAACGCAAGGCCGCGCATGACGAGAAGCTCGCCGCTGCCGCGAGTGCATAGCGTTTCCAACATATTCCATCATTGCGAGCGAAGCGTCCCGAAGGGGGCCAAAGGCCAACCAATCCAGATCCCCTTAAGGCAATACTGTCGCGCAGACGCGCGACGCTGGATTACTTAGGCCTGAAGGCCTCGTAATGACGGAGTTTTCTCAGTTGACGGCATAAAAAAAGGGCGCCCGGAGGCGCCCTTTTGGTTTCTGCGAGTCGTGCCTGATTATTCTTTTGCTTTGAATTCCACTTCGACACGGCGCTGGGTAGCCATGCAGGCGATCTTTGCTTTGCGCGCTTTACCGTCACACGCGGCATCCGACTCCGCTTTACCGAGGCCGCGAATGTCGCCCTGGCTTACTTTGGTCTCGGTCTTTCTGTCGAGATAGTCACGCACGGCTTTGGCGCGTTTTTCTGCCAACGCATCGTTATAGGAAGCACTGCCGAACTGGTCGGTATAGCCATGGATGCGCACTTCCGAAATTTCGGACGATTTGTTGATGACGCTGACCAATTGGTCGAGCTTGGCCACGCCTTCGCCCGTCAGCTTCGCGCTGTTGAAATCAAAATACACGCTGCGCTGTTCCTGCGAGATGTTCGCGATAGAAACCGTGGCTGGCGCTGGAATTACCGCAACAGGCTTCGGCGCGGGCTTTGGCGCTTCTGGCGCACAGACGTCCTTATCGCCATCCCACTTGGTGCGCACGCAGTTGCCGAAGCTACTCATGATGGGCTTGTCGTCTTTGTTGTAAGCCGCATCTTCCGCCGGGGTGGCGAACGCCGCCGGGGCGAGGCTGAGGGCTGCAAGGCTTGCCGTAACGAGGAGGAACTGACGCATGAAGATGCTCCGTATTGTTTTTAATGGGACGAGAACCATAGCGCCGAGGACGCGGAGTGCAAGCGGGAAAATGGGTAGGGGATAAGTGGGAACAGGCGAATGCGCGAATACGGGAATGGGCGCTGGAGGGGTGGCTCGGTCTCTCCACGCGTCATGCCCGCGTAGGCGGGCATCTTCTCTTTTAAGATTCCCGCCTACGCGGGAATGACGGCTCTGGAAGCCCGGGCCTATTTCTTGCTTGGGTCTCTCGTTCTCCGACTAGCGCGCGTTGCCTTTGCCTTGCGATGGCGGGTTGCGCAGCGTCTCGGCGACGGCAGCGGAAATCTCGGCGCCACGGGCGGCGATGAAGTCTTGCACGTTGATGGGTTTGCCGTTGGCATCTATCACCATCTTCGGGTGTGCAGCGGCGGCAGCAGACAGCGCATCGTTCATAGTCTGCTGCCACACGGCAGACATTTTTGCCAGCGGCGTAACACCCGAATCGCCATTGGTGATTCCACGCGCAAGGTTTGCCGCAGCAATAACGCCTTCTTGGAGTTTTTTAATCAATGCCTCATCATCAGGGTGTTGAATTGCAATCAGGGCAATATTCTGTGCCGCATTCGCCGCGGCAGAAATTCCATCCACGCGGCTTGGGTTGGCAGTGGTAGGATTAATGCCGTTATTGCCCCAATTTGGTTTCAACCAATAGGGGGGCGCTAACGCCATAAGTGCAGTGTATGATGAGGTTTTGTCCCAGTGCAGTAGTGTATCCATGTCCGTTACGGCGGCTTCGGCCTTCATCATGCCTTGCTGGGCGAGAGCTGCGTCGGCTTTCTCGGCGGTGGTGAAACCGTCTTCCACTGCCATTTGCGCGGCGAAGCCTTTGCGGCCGCCTTTAATGTCGGCGAGGATTTTGGTGTGTTGCTCGGCGGTGATGTCGCCCTGCGCGGCGAGGATGTCGAGAATCTGCGGGATGGTGGCGAGGCCGAGGCCGTTCGGGCGCTCACCGAAAGCGGGTGGGGTGGGGGGTGTGGGTGGAGTTGGCGGAGTTGCTTTTTGTTCTTCAAACAAACGATCAATCTTCAGAAGAACCGAAGCAACACCAAAAACTGTTGCCAGTGCAATCCCTCTACTATTCAGCACATCAAACAGTTTGATTTCAGTTGTGGCAGGATTCCGGCGCAGTTTGATATAATTCCAAACAGAACTGACGGCAGCATATAGTCCTGCACTTAATGTGAAGGTACCAAGTAGGCTCCGGCGCTTCGGCTCCGGCTGTGGCGGCATGACAGGCTGGTTCTGTTTGTTCTCGTCCATGCCCTTATTCTACACGTGCGCGCGGGGAGTTGTGTGACAGTTTTGTGAAGATTTGTAAGCTATTGTCATACCAGCGAAAGCTGGTATCCAGCGCACCTCGTCTGCGGCGTAGTAGTATCCTTAAGGAGACTGGATGCCACATCGCGCGCTTTTCCAGCGGTTTGCAAGCAAACCGGGAAAAACGGCGTCTGGCATGACAAACGAGGAGGGGGGAGCGGGGCTGAGTGCGTGGCGAGGTGTTTTACTGATGGAAGCCCAGAGAGAGAAACTCTCCTGCTAGCCCTTCTTCTTCGCGACGGTGCGTTCGATGGCTTCGATCATCTGCCCGGCGATGTCGAGGCCGGTGGTGGATTCGATGCCTTCGAGCCCCGGGCTGGAATTGATTTCGAGCACTTTGGGGCCGGAGGCGGAGCGGATAATATCCACCCCCGCGACTTTGAGGCCGACGATTTTCGCCGATTGAATCGCAATTTTACGCTCTTCCGCCGTGATTTTGATTTCTGTCGCCGAACCGCCGCGATGGATGTTCGCGCGGAAATCGCCCGCTGGGGCGACGCGCTGCATGGTGGCGACGACTTTATCATCAATCACGAAACAGCGAATGTCTTTGCCCTCCGCCTCTTTCACGAATTCCTGCACAAGGATATTCGCCTTGAGCGATTTGAAGGCGTTGATGATGGATTCCGCCGCGTTGGTGGTATCGGCCAGCACCACGCCGACGCCTTGCGTGCCCTCGAGCAGTTTGATGACCACCGGCGCGCCGCCGACCATTTTAATCAGCTCCGAGGTTTCGAGCGGCGAGTTGGCGAAGGAGGTGTTGGGCATGGGGATGGATTTTTGCGCCAGCATTTGCAAGGTGCGCAGCTTGTCGCGCGAGCGGGTGATGCCCACCGCGCCGTTTAAACAATAGGCGCCAGAAATTTCGAACTGGCGGAGCACGGCGCAGCCATAAAACGTGGCGGCGGGGCGAATGCGGGGGATGACAGCATCGAACTGGCTGAGGATTTCACCGCCACGGTAATGGATCTCCGGCTCGTCCGTGCTGATATTCATGTAGCAATGCTGGATGTTGATGAAGCGCATGGTGTGGCCGCGCTCGCGCCCGGCATCCATGATGCGTTTGTTGGAGTAGAGCTCGCGGTCGGACGCCAGCACCGCGATCTTGAGGCCGCCGTCGCTTTCGGTTGCCACCTCGCGGTAGAAATGGCGCGCCTCGATGTCCGACAGCATGCCTTGCGTGAAGGATTTTTCCGGGTCGATGAGCATGCGCCCCTGCATTGCCTCGCGCCCGAGCAGCATGCGGTAGCCCAGCGCATCGCGGTTCGTCAGGGTGAGCTGGATGTTCTGCGTGACGTTGCCGATGCGAATGGGGGTTTCGATGACGGGCCGCCGCTCGGTGTGGCCGGAGGAGGATTTGACGTCGCGTTCATCCACCAGCCGTGCTTTGCAATGCACGGTGATTTTACGGTCTTTCTGGATGGGGTTGATGTCGAAGCGCACCCATTTCTCGCCGCGCGCGGTGTAGATATGGATGTTATCCGCATGCAGCGCGCTGGTGCGTGCGCCCGAGTCGATCCGCGCTTTTACGGCGGACAAATGCAGCTCCGGCAACTCGCACCATTCTTCTTTGCCGATGATCATTTTTTGTGTAATCTTCATAGGTGCCGCCCTGTGCGCGTTTGAGTCACTATGCGGCTTATAACAGGCGGGAATGCGAAAGCAATGCGAGTGTTTCCTTGTTTCATAAGCAGGGATTTGCTAGGATTGAGCTGGACAAAAGAGGAATCCGCTATGGCGCGTAAGGCAACGGGTGGGCTTGGGTTAGGTGGCATTATTATCATCTGTGGGGTGTTGTATTATACCGGCGTTGGCGGACAGCTGCTCGACCATATGCAATCCTTCAACCAGCGTTGTTATAGTCTTTCGACGACCATTGGGCGCTCGGTAGCCGAGCCCCTCTGCAAAGGCATCGACTATGGGGTGAATGGGATAACCAAGGTTGCAGAAACGGTAGGCGGTTGGCTGCATTGGACAGAAAATCTGTTCGGTGGCAAGTCTACCGGCAAGATGGATCTTGCGAGCGTCGACGCATTTGGGCGGAGTGTGCAGAAAAAGATTTCGGGTTATGCCAGTTCCTCGGACCAGCTGACGCAAATGATGCGCGCGGGGCCGGACCAATGGTTTGCGGGCGGCGATGCCTCACAGCGCTTTCAGAAGGCGATGGATAATTTCAGCATCAGCCAGCATTACCTCGCGCAGGGTGGTACGTCGCAGGCGTTACCATGGCTGACCAAAGGGGCGCAGCAGCCGGATGGTTTTGGGGTGCTGTCGCAAATCTCGCTGGGGGATGTGTATCGCAAAGGTGGGGGTGGCATTCAGGCGGATCCGGCGCGTGCGCGTGCATATTACAATCAGGCGGCAACATCGCTCTCGCAGTTGAACCAGAGTAATTCACCACAGGCCAAGCAATTGCTAAAAGCGCTTCCTGCATCGCCGCAAGAAACGCAACGGCAGTTGTTACAGGCGGTGGATCAGCTGAAGTAGCGGGTGTTAGACATTGCGTTTATGGCGTGGCGTTAAACCCGTTAGTCACGTTGCTGAAGCTGTTGGCCGTTTGGTTGCCGATTGCCATTGCACCAGCAACAATCATGATGGAAAGGAAGCCAGCGATGAGCGCGTACTCAATAGAAGTGGCGCCGCGGCTGTTCCGCAGCAGCGCTTTTATGTAGTTTGCCATAGCCAATCCTTTTGGGGTTTTATTGAAAATGGCTCGGGGAATAACCCCCGAGCCATCTCATATTATACGATATTACAGCGTATGTAATAAAATTTTTAGCAGGAACCCTTATGGGTTGAGGCCAGTAGCGACATTGTCAAAAGTAGAGTTGAGCTCTTGGCCAAGCGTGTTAACAACTCCAATAATCGCAACAGCAATCAACGCGGCGATGAGGCCATATTCGATCGCGGTTGCGCCGGATTCATTATTCAAAAAAGATTTTGCAAATTGTTTCATAGAACACTTCTCCCATTTGTGTGGAGCGGCTATTATGCACGCACCTGTTTTGCTAGCCATCCCAGCTAGGCACACCATACCATAAGCGCCAGCATTTTGCAAAGGGGTTGAGAATTTTTTGGGTGGTATTTTAACTATTGTTGCGCGAATAGCGCAAGAACAGTGCCTAGCGTCGCCAATGCTGGGTGAGAAGGGTGAGCCCCTCGCGCAGATGGTTGTGGGCAAAGGCAAGCTGGTGGGCAAGGGCGGGCTCCTGAAGCAGGCGCGCGCGCAGGACAGGGTTGAGAAATGCCGGATGCTCGTTGAAAATGGCCAGCCGCATCACGCATTCATAGCGCCGGTTTGCCTTGAGTATGGCGATAGCCTCGTGATATTCCTGCTCTCGCATCGCGCGCCAGGTAGGGTCGTCCTCGCCAGGCGGCGGAAGGCTCTGATCCGTGCGGTCGGCATAGTTGCGGGTCAGGCTCGGGGCGCCGTAACGCAGGGTGTAGAGCCATCGTAGATGCAGCCCGCACCAATGCATCTCGCGGGTGATGAGATTTTTCTCAAGGCAGAGGTCGATCGGCTCGGCCGTGAGGCGCAGCGCATGCTTGAGCCGCAGCTCTGGCGTGCCGGGGTCGTTGTCGTTCATGGATTTGCGCGGCCGCCCACGCTGAGTTGAGAAGGCCATAAGTGATTCCTGTAAAGAAGGGGAAGGGGGGCTAGTGTTTCGTCGGTGATGCCTGACGGCGGGCTTGTGTGCGCCAGCCTTGGCCAACCGGCAGTCGCCACTCGAACCCCCGCGCCAGCGCGAGGCGGGCACGGCTGCGCACATAATCCGGGTCGAGCCCCGCATTGTCGCAGACCAATTCAAAATCTGAGGAGTCATCAAGCAGCCAGCGCAGCGCGTTGTTACGGGTGCGGCGGAGCTCGGACTTGCGCGACCTGCTCGCCGCGTCCATCAGCGCCTGAGTGATGACTGCGCGCCACAGGCAAGGCTCGTGGTCGGCGAAGGAACCAATGCTGCCAGAGTGGTAATAAGGATGGTTGAAACATGCCGGACGATTATTACTTGAGGTTGTATCCATTGACGATCCCTTTCGTGGTTGGCAAAAAAGATAACGAAAAACAACTTTGAAAAAACAATAAGCTAAATGAATTTTCTCATTTTGCTGATGAATAGTAATGCAATCTTAAGTTGTATTAATGTATTGCATGAATACCATCAACCCCTATTTTTTCAGGGGAGGGGGCTTCCTGGTAGCGGCCAAGTAGGGTAGGGTGCGAAATGATAGGCTAAAGATAGCCGCACCCCACCCCCGCCCCCTGAGTTCATGTCCAAACGCACCCATTATGCGCCCGAAGCTTCGCGACGGGCGATTGCGCATGCCCGCGCGCTGATCGAACAGATGCTGGCCGAGCTGGAACGCGGCCTCGCCAACCCCGAGCATTGCGCGGGCGAGGCGTGGGAGAAGCTGTTCGGCGCGAAGCAAAGCATGGTGGTGAGCGTGCAGAAGCTGGTCGCTGCGCTGGCCGCGCTGCCCGAATGTGCGGAGGAGGAGGACGCGCAAGCCGCCGCCGCGCTCGCCGCCATTACGCCGGAGGAGATGAAACTGCTGAAGGCGTGGATGGCAGAGGGGAGGACGGATTAAACGTCAAACCCGTATTTTTCCTTGAGGTAGTTTTTGACTTCCTGCGTGGGTTCTTCGCCATAGCAGGAGGCGACGACTTTGCCGAAATCTTCGAGGTCGATGGTGCCATCGCCCTCGATGGCCTTGAGGAACGCCGCCTCGCGCGGGGCTTCGACCAGCACGAAATAATACGCCCACCGCCCGGTGGTGTCTTTCGCTTTCAACTTGTGAATCAGATGCCCTTTTTTGGCGATGATCTGATCGACGAAATTACGGCGTTTTTCTTCCATGAAACAAGCTCGTGGTGTAGTCGGTTCCGCGCTTCAGGCCGTTATTCCCCGAGTTTGCTTCAGCAAACTATAGGGGAATCCATCTTCACGCTGGATCGCCCTATAATCGCAAAAGCGATTCGGGCGATGACGCAAGAAACGCTGGCTGAGGCAACTATAACCACCACGCCGATAAAATACAAGAGGTTCAAACGGATGACCGATGATTTACGGCTACTCGCCGCCGCGCGCACCCATTTCGACGCCGCCAGCCGCCAGCATTTTACGCTGTTCCTGCGGCGGGTGATGGCGACCGTATCGCCCGGTGTAAGCTATTGTAATAACTGGCATATTGAGGCGATTGCGGAGTATTTGGCTGCCTGTGCGCGCGGCGAGGTGACGCGGCTCGTCATTAACCTGCCGCCGCGCATGTTGAAATCGACGATGATCTCGGTGGCGTGGCCCGCATGGCTGCTGGGGCACGACCCCGCCGCGCGGATTATGGCCGCGAGCTACGCGCAGTCGCTCGCCACCAAGCATTCGACCGATTGCCGGGTGGTGATGGAATCGCCATGGTATCAGCGCGTGTTTGCGGCCACGCGCCTCTCGCGCGACCAGAACGAGAAGGACAAGTTCGTGACCACGGCGCGCGGGCATCGGCTCGCGGTTTCGGTCGGCGGCGCGGCGATCGGCGAGGGTGGGAATATCCTGATTGTGGATGACCCGATTAACCCGCTGCAAGCCAACCACCGCACCCAGCGCGAGGCGGTGAATCAGTGGTTCGACCATACGTTCGTGACGCGCCTCGACGACAAGCAGCGCGGCGCGATTGTGGTGGTGATGCAACGCCTGCATGCCGAGGATCTCTCGGGCTATTTGCTTGAGAAAGGCGGGTGGGAACATCTCTGCCTGCCTGCGATTGCGCCCGCGCCAACCACGCTGCGTGTGGGGGCGAAAGTTTTTGTGCGGGAACAGGGCGAGGCGTTGCACCCGGCGCGGGAGCCGCTGGCGCTGCTTGAGCGCACGCAGCGCGAACTCGGCAGCGCGAATTTCAACGCGCAATATCAGCAAGCGCCAGTGCGGGTGGTGGGGAATCTCATCCGCCCGGAATGGTTTGCGCGGTTTAAGCTGGATGCCGTGCGCGGGCGCGAGAACGTGGTGCAGTCGTGGGACACTGCGATCAAAGCCGGTGCGGCGCATGACGCGAGCGCCTGCGCGACGTTTGTGGAGGTGGAGGGCGTGCATCATTTGCTCGACATGCAACTGGTACGGCTCGAATATCCGGCGCTGAAGCGGCTGATTATCAGCCACGCCGCGCGGTTCGAGGCGGCGACGGTGCTGATGGAGGACAAAGCGAGCGGGCAATCGCTGCTGCAGGATCTGCGGCAGGAAACCGACCTCGCGCTGATGGCGGTGATGCCGAGTGAGGACAAGCTCACACGCCTCGCCCGGGTGACGCCGCTGATGGAGGCGGGCAAGCTGGCGCTGCCCACCGCCGCGCCGTGGCTCGCGGCGTTCGAGGCAGAATTTTTCAGCTTCCCCGACAGCGCGCATGACGACCAGGTGGACGCGGTGAGCCAGTATCTCAACTGGGTGCGCGTGCGCGCCAGCCGCACTGGGCCGAGTGTGCGGAGTGTATGAGGGGTGGTGCGTCTTCGTCCCCCGCTGGCGGGGGACCGAATCCGCTTCTTCTGCGGATTCGAGGGGGTGGCGGTGTGATGTGAAAATAGCGGACCCACCCCCGCGAATTTGCTATAGGAGCAAATTCGACCCCCCGCGAGCGGGGGGTGACAGGCTCTGGAAGCCTCGTTTCATAACTTTTTTCAAAAAAATGGTAAAAATCGTAAAATATTAACGAAAAATTAACCGGGGGGGGTATGATGGCTTATGTGAGAGTGTCACATTTGTTATCGAAAAATAGAGGAGAGAGTTATGAGTCCGCAGCCCCCACAAAAGAGTTCTGTGCCTCCAAAGAGAGCTACATTGAGTGAGACTGGCCTCCGCGACAGTTACTCTGACTATTTTGTAAAAGAAGAAACAAAGGTAGTGGATGATCAAAAAGTTCTCGTTACAACGAATCCCGAAATAAAAACTACATCGAGTAAAGACGGTTCGGTACGCAGCGTCGAGTTTGAAGATCACTCCATAAAAGTCTCACAAGGGCTAGGTGATAAGCTGACAACCAGGATAATTCCAGGGAGTGAAAGCCTTATGGAGGCTGTACGCAACGCTGCTCAACGAGCATTGGCTGATGGGTTGAGTGCAGAAGAGGCGAAGCAGTTCAATAATCTGCGCGCGTACGTTACCAACCATTGTGCGGATGGAAAATTTGATGCCAATGAAGTCGGTGCGGCTATTCAGCGTGCGAATAACATCGCTCCGGCAAAAGGGCGCTGATGGTAACGGCGGTGTGGCGTAACTAAACCCTCACCCCAAAAGTTTTTTCAAAAAAATGCATGACCCCCCTTCCCGGTGAAATGGGAGGGGGGTATAAGCGTAAATATAGAATGGAATTCGTGTGAGTGAGGCAGTTTGAATTTGCCCGCTACTTACGGTTCTTTTTGTCATACTAAATGACATCGTCCATGGTTTGTTAAAAAGAAGCGGGGCCCCGTGGTGAACACGGGGCGACAACCGCGTTTATATATTCACTCCACCGGGTGTCATGCCGTGTTTACCACGGCATCCCGCTTCAGTTTTTTCTTTTAGGCGAGAGACCCCGGCATTCGCCGGGGTGACCGCTTTTTGCGTTCTCTCTCCTTTCCCCCACCTTCATCTCAAGGATATTCGTATGGCACGTTTGACTTCGTGGCTTGGCCGTGCACGCGCGGCGGCTCCACTGCAGGAAAAATCCTACTCGGCGACGACCGCGTTCATGATCCCCGCTGCGCAAGCGGTGTGGATGCGCCGCGACATCAGCAAGTTTGCGGATGAGGGCTATCGCCGCAACGTGATTGCGCACCGCGCGGTCTCGATGATTGCGACGGCCGCGGCCTCGGTGCCGTGGAAGCTGGAGGAACGCCGTGCCCGCAGCAGCCGGATGCTGGAATCGCACCCGTTGCTCGCGCTGCTCAATACGCCGAACCCACTGCAAGGCGGCACTGAACTCTGCGAGGCGCTCTATGCCCATCGCCTGATTGCGGGGAATAGCTATCTCCACGCGATAGGCCCCAAAGGCGCGCCGCCGCTGGAGCTGCATGTGCTGAGGCCTGATCGCGTGTCGATTATTCCGGGGCAGGGGGGCATTCCGAAAGCCTATCGCTACAGCATTGATGACCGCGCGATGGATATCCCCGTCGATGCGATTACGGGGCAGTCGCGCATCCTGCATCTCAAAACCTTCCACCCACTCGATGACTGGTACGGCATGTCGCCGGTGGAGGCCGCGGCTTATAGTATCGACCAGCATAACCAGTGCGGCGCGTGGAACCAGGCGCTGCTGCAAAACGGCGCGCGGCCTTCGGGTGCGCTGCTGGTCAAAGCGGGCGAGGGCAATAACGGCACACTGACGGAGGCGCAGTATAAGCGCCTTAAAACGCAGCTCGATGAACAATTCGCCGGAGCCATCAACGCTGGGCGGCCGCTGCTGCTTGAAGGTGGCCTCGAATGGAAAGAGATGAGCCTCTCGCCACGCGATATGGATTATATCGGCATCAAACATTCGAGCGCGCGCGACATTGCTCTCGCGTTCGGTATGGCACCGCAACTGCTCGGCATTCCGGGCGATAATACCTATGCGAACCTCAAGGAAGCGCGCCTCGCGCTGTGGGAGCAGACGATTCTGCCGCTGCTCACCAGCGTGACCGACGCGCTCAATAACTGGCTGGTGCCGATGTTCGCCAGCGACCTCTCGCTTAGCCTCGACCAAGATGCCATCCCCATCCTCGCCGAAAAACGCGACGCGTATTGGGAGCGCATCAGCAAGGCCGACTTCCTCACCGCCGATGAAAAACGCAAACTTCTGGGAATCAGCAATGGCATCTAATCCACCGATCGACAACAAAGCCGCGCATGGCGCGCGCACCCAAAAATCCTATACGCTTGAACTGAAATCACTCGCCGCAGACGGCAGTTTTGCAGGCTATGCGAGTGTGTTCGGCGTGGTGGATAACCAGCAGGATGTCGTGGCACCCGGCGCATTCAAGGCGAGTTTGAAAACGCGCAGCCAACCGGTGCAACTGCTCTGGCAGCATCAGTGGGAGGAACCCATCGGCACCATCGAGGCGCTGTTTGAGGACAAGCACGGGCTCTATATTCGCGGGCGGTTGCTGATGGAAGTCGCCCGCGCGCGGGAGGCGCATGCGCTGCTCAAGGCCGGGGTGATTCGCGGCCTCAGCATCGGCTATAGCGTGAAGCGCGCAACCCGCAACCGCGAAACCGGCATCCGTACCCTGCTCGAAGTGGAACTGTGGGAGGTGAGCCTCGTCACCTTCCCCGCCAACGAAGCCGCGCAGGTGACCGTGGTGAAAGCCGTGGATACGGAAATGGTGGCGCTCGTGCGTGCGATGGAACAGGCCACACGCGCGTTGCTCCATTAGACATGGACGGGTCGGATTCTTGCTACACTGAGCTGCAGTACAGTTTTTGGGATGTCTCGTTGGAGTTGCTGATTGCGTTGGCGACTATGCGTGCGCGATGGATGAATACATCTCTGAAGCAGAGGCACTTACGCAGGCGCTGAAGCATCTTCAGCATGTTTCGCAAGAAACCGTTGCTGCGACTATTGCACTGGTTTGGACCAAATTCTTTGATCTTGGATCGGACGAGGTTGCGCAACGAATGGCTGCGTTTGAGGCAGTGGCTCGGCGTATTCTAGGCGTTTCCTAAACAGTATCTAAATCAGCGAATCCGGCAGTGGCGGGGTATTCTCGACACGGCCATTGACGGTAAAGCCACCGGCCACACGCGGGCTGGCATGTGCAAAGGCCGTGATGCCAGTGAGGGCATCCAGCGCGGTTTCTTTCAGATAGAAGACGTTGCTGGCCATGGCGGCATGGCGGCGGGCTTCGCGTTGATGTTCCTCGCTGATGCGCACCACGTTTTCAAACAGCTGCACGATGGTGCGGGTAGGCATATCCACCACGCGCGGATCAAGGCAGAGTTGGAGTGCCGCACCGCTCATGGCGGCTACCCATTGCGGGTCGGCGGCGGTAAGCGGTGTGCCGTGAATGTTGAAATAGGCGCGTGCGAGCAGGTCGTTCACGTTGTTTTTAAGTTCGGGATTAGCGGCAACTGCTGCGCGCGTGACCCGTCCGAAAGCGACTGCGAATTCCTGCATTTTACCCTGCCTTGCCTGTTGCGCGGTTTACGGGCTGCCCCATGAAACCAAGCGGCGGATTTTGCGTAGGTGAAACCCCGTATGCAACAGGATTTCTCCCCTTCGTTACACTTATCCCCAGCTTTCTGGGCTGGGGAATCGTTAACTTAAGGGAAGTATACCAGAGCCGTTTGTTAAAACAAGTTAAAATTTTAAGCTATTTCATTAACCATTTGTGCGGGGCAGCATTTTGGCCAAGCACTTCTTTTTTCTCCACTACTTCTATCAACCACCATCATAAGGAAAAACGATGACTATACAAGAAGCAACCGAAAGACTGCATTCGCTCGGCAACGCGTGGGAACAGTTTAAGCAAGTCAACGATGCACGTCTCAACGACCTGGAGCGCAAAGGCTATGCCGACCCGCTCTATAACGAGCATCTCACCAAAATCAACGATGCGATCGACCAGCAGAAACGCCGCCTCGACCGTATCGAAACTGTGGCTGCGCGCCCCGGCCGCGAAATGGCGAACCTCGGCTATCGCGGGGAAGATGGCTCGGAATATAAAGCCGCGTTCTGCAGCTACCTGCGTAAGGGCACCGACGGTGCGCTCGAGGCCCTGCAAACCAAAGCCCTCTCCGTCGGCATCGACGCCAACGGTGGCTTCCTCGTGCCGAACCAGATGTCCGACACCATCGTGCGGATTGTGAACGAAAGCTCGCCGATGCGCGCACTCGCCAGCGTTGAAACCATTTCGTCGGACTCGCTCGACCTCATTGAGGACACCACCGACATGGACGCCGCATGGGGCGATGAAACCACCGTCCGCAGTGCGGAAACCACGTCGGCAACCATCGGCCGCAACAGTATCGACACGTTCGAGATGTATGCGCAGCCGCAGGCGACGCAGAAACTCATCGACGATTCGAGTATCGACATTGAGCAATGGATTGCTGAAAAAGTCGCCGATAAAATGGCGCGCCTTGAAGCCACCGCCTTCATCAGCGGCGACGGCACCACGAAACCAAAAGGTATCCTGACCTATGCGGCAGGTACCACGTTTGGCCAGGTGCAACAGCTGACTACCGGGGCCTCCGGTGCGATTACGGCGGATAGCCTGGTGCAGCTCTATTTCTCGCTGAAAGACGAATATGCGCGTCGCGCCAGCTTCCTCATGCACCGTACCACGGTTCAGGCCGTGCGCTTGCTGAAAGAAGCGACCACCAACCAGTATCTGTGGCAGCCGGGCCTCTCGGCAGGCACCCCGGACACCCTGCTTGGCGTGCCGGTCGCTCTCGCGGCGGATATGCCTACCCCAGCAGCGAACTCGCTTTCGGTCGCGGTTGGTGATTTCAAACGCGCGTATCTGATTGTCGACCGCGTCGGCATCCGCACGCTGCGTGATCCGTTCACGGCGAAACCGTTCGTGAAATTCTACACCACCAAACGCGTCGGCGGCAAAGTGGTGAACACGGATGCGATTAAGCTTCTGAAGCTTATCTAGTTTGCACCCGGCCATTTCTCCTGAAATCGCCATGGTGCGCCGCTTCGCGGGCTCATGGCTGGCGAGGCCTGCTGGCCTCGCTTTACCATTTTCTTGCTCTTGATTCATTGCGCCCGCAGCTGTTTGTGCTCCACCCCACCAGCATGCGACACAGGCGGCAGTGAAGGGTGGGGGATGTCTTTTGGCATCTCCCACCCATCTATTTGGCCAGAAACCGCCCTGTTTTATGCGAAATGAGGCAATTATTTGCCACATGCTGCTCAAAAATAGTGTAAAATAGCCCTAATTGCCGGACTTGCGGTTGACCTTTGTCGGCTGCGGCCTGTAGGTTTGTTATAACATGGAGTGCCCGTGAGCGAATTCAGCCGTTCAGAAAAAATCCTTGCGGAAAAGACCGTCTGCGTACTGCTGGTGCGTGGCGATTCGCCGGATGGCACCCCCATTTATGCCTATGTCGGTGTGCGGGCGGATAAACTCAAGGAATTCATGGAAGCGCAACAGCAGGGTACGTTCTATCCTGAGGAGTATGGCGTGGTCATCGAAAGCGGCGCGGGTGAGCCTACCGCCGAGGTGCGCCTACGCATGGAACGTGACTATGGCTTCAACCATGAAGGCATGCTCGACATTCCCGATGCCGATAATGCCGTGCGTGTTGCGGCTAAGCTCAGCAAACAAGCCAACGATAAAGACGACTAAATCTCTACTACAGTGTAGCAAGATTTAACAGGCAGATTCCCTTATGCATGTCTATCTCTACCGCCCTGTTCTGTGGCGGGGCGGGGGCGTGCTGCGCGTGATTCATTCCGCCACACATCTCACTATCCCTGAAATTGCCGCGCTGATTCGCCTGAAATACGCGACGGTGCTGCCGTTATTCCACCCTTTTCCCGGAGAACTTATGAGTAACGATCGTTCCTCTGCCGTGCGGCTTTTGACGGCACCCACCTCTGAGCCAGTGACGCTGACACAGGCCAAGGCCTTTTTGCGCATTGAGCATAGCGCCGATGATGTCGCGATTACCAGCGCGATTGCCTCGGCGCGCTATGCGGCGGAAACCTATCTGCGCGCGGCGCTGCTGCCGCAGACCTGGGAATACACCTTGGCGAACCCACTAGAATCAGAGGTGTCGCTGCCCTTTGGCCCGGCGACGACCATCAGCAGTATCACCCTCACCAACGAAGCGGGCACGACGACGACCATGGCAGCGGCGAATTATCGGCTCAGTGTCGATGGATTCCGCGTGCTTTTTGTCAACGCGCCGCTGATTGAGAAATTGAAAATCACCTATGCCGCTTCGTCGTTTGCATCGGTATCTGTCGTGCCCGCGCCGATTAGCCAGGGGACTCTTCACCATGTGGCTGTGATTACCGAAAGCCGTGATGGCAGCGCGCCGATCCCGGTGCAGTCCCTCAATCTCTATCAACCGTTTCGTCGGGTAATGCTATGAGCAGCGTTTCATCAAAGCTTCGCGAGCGGGTGACGATTGACGTGCCAGAGTTTGCAGAAGATGGGTTTGGCGGCACCCTCGGCGGATGGAGAATCCATGCGACCATGTTCGCCGGAGTAACCCCAATGCTAGGGGTGGCGCGTGAGTCGCTTTTCGCAGAGCGGCGCAATGCCCGCGCGGGCTATCGTGTTACCATCCGCTATCGCAGTGACATCATGGAGGATATGCGCATCAGATGGAAGAATCATGTGCTGTATATCCATGCCAGACATGAGGACGGCGAGCTGCTGCACCTGCTGACCTATGAGGAGAATGTATGACTATTTTTGCCACGCGTGCCGCACATCAGGCGGTGTATAACCTGCTTAAGAATGACAATACTCTCGCGGAAGCGCTGGCCGTATCCGTGTTTAGCGCTGTGCCGCAGCATAGCCAATTTCCCTATATCGTGATTGGTGACGGGGTGCAGCACGTGCAGCCCACCGAAGGCATGCTGGTGACAGAGTGCCAACTTGACATTCACATCTGGACGGCAGCGAACGGGCATAAACAGGCGCTTGATATCATGGACCGGATCTATGCGCTGCTCCATCTCGGCACACTCACCATTTCAGACTTTGAGCAGGTGGTGCTGCGCGTTGATCGTGCGTCGGTTACGCTGGAGGAAGAGGGTAATGCTCTGCGCGGCACACTGCGTGTGATCGCTATTGTGGTGGAGGTATAAATGAGCGTTTTGAAGAGTGATGGCCTTACACTGAAGGTAGAAGACGGAAGCAGCCCCGGGCAATTTCATGTGTTGCGCGGGGTAACGATTTCGCGGCTGGATATCACCCAGCGACTGCATGATAACACGGCTATCGCAGGCGATGGCTGGCTCGTGAGTCATGGCGTTTCTGAGCGCCGCTGTGTGGTGGAATGCGACGTGCTGGCGACGGATGAATTTGCAGCGACACGTCTTTATGATTTGGCGGTGGGCGATGTTTCGGGGAATTTTGAGATTAGTATTCGACCAGAGCAGTATCTTCAGTGCACGGCATTCGTGACACAATACCGTGAAATTATTCAGCCCGGGGAAATCAAGCGCCTGCAGCTGCGTCTTGAATCGAGCGGTGTGGTTAGTTTAGTTTAAACATCCGGTCTGCCCACTCAACCACTTCGGTCGCGAGGGGGGTGAGTTGCGGATCTTCACAAGAAGTCCGGCTATATACTAGCGAATAGCTCGCATTTGAGGACTCAGCAATTTCACGTACACGGGCTTCTGCTCCCGCGGCATCCGGGGCGAGTTTTACCTGTTGGGCATAGATAATCAGTGCGCGGAAAATGTTGGCATAATCGTCTTGGCTAAGCGCCTGGCATTTGGTGAGCACGAAGGTCACGGTCAGTGTTTGCTCGATCTGCTGGCTATAAGAAGTCTCATTCTGTTGATGCGTCAGCGACTCATCCGACGGATTAAAAAGCTCGAGAATGATTTTTGAATTATCCACGTTCGGCGGTGCCGGAGGGACAGGTTTTGCGACTTCTTCCACAACAGGTGGTAGCACAATAAGATCGGGTTTTTGCGAGTTGCTGAAAGCAAAAACCAGAAGCAGTAGCAGAAGTGCAACCGCGAAGGCGGTGAGCTTAATAATTCCGGACTTACTGTTGAGGAGTTGCTGAAGGAGTGGCGGCAGCTGCATTATCGTTACAATCAATTTTAAAGGTTTCAGCCTGATTTATCGAGACCGTCTTGAGGCTATCAATGGCAAAACAACGATAACGTATGTCGAGTTTTTTAAGGCATGATTTCATAGGCTCGACTTCCAGGGAGGCACTGGTTGGAGTGAGTTCGCAAGTAAGTTTTCCTGTGCAAAAGGCGCTAATTTTAGAGAGCACGTTATCTTTTTCTACTAGTACAGGGAGAGGTTTTTGAACGATCTCACCTTTTTCATTTTTTTCAACTGGTTTTGATTGGCGTGCTGTGATTTCCGCCTGAATATACTCGTTGCAGGCTTCGCCCCACGTGGCGCTGTAGATTTCAATATAGCGATCGCCGAGCAGGGTATTGTCAACCGGTAGTTGCTCAGCCGGTTTGAGCAGGAAAAAGATGCCTGTGATAGAGGCACAAATGACCGTAATCGCAATGGCATGAAATTTATGAGTCGAGCGCATCGCCACTACTTAGGCGGAAGGAGTGCGCGCGTCAATGTTGGATTTATTGACGGCCATGCTTTGTGGCAATGGGGGCGTAGTTTCTGTGACATGATCGCCACCTTGCACTCGGTTGAGGCTAGAGGTCGTGCTGAGAGGAAGATCAATATCGCCACGGAGCTGGCGATAAATGCCTTTACTCATTTCTTGCGGGCTTCCGTCGGTCGATTGTCCACTGACTAGCTCGGCGACGTCTTGCGAGAAGCCACTTTGTATCAGACGCTGATAAATACTGATCGTTGCCTTATTGAGCGCGTCTAGATCGCCCAGTTTTCCAGCGCGATCAGCCGCATTCGACACGCGATCCATTACAGCAACGCTTTTGCCAGTAAACAGATTCTGAATAAATGCGAGAAACCTATACAAACCATTCGTTATTTTTGCACCAAAGCTGCCGCTAATTAGTTTATAGGGGTTGTGGTTGTTGAGGTCTTCCTCACAGGTTTCGCGCAACTCTTTCTGCTTCGCTTCCGACAGCCCCTGCCCATGCGCCGCAAGGTCGCCATAGAGGGCTTCCCAGTCGATTTGTTCGTTGAAGGAGTTGGGGGTTGTGTTCATGGTTGCCTAGACACCCTGCGTGTTTGTTTTGGTTTTTCCGCCTGGGGGCGTGGTAGTGTTGGCGACGTCGTTTCCGCCCGTGGTGTTAGGGAGTGATGGTGCTTTGATTTTTGCGATATCCACCGACAGTGCGTTGAGGTCAATCATCAGCCCAATATCTGTGGATTTTAGGCTTCCCTCTTTGAAATCTTTAGCCCCCGCTTTTAGTTGGAGGCCCATGAGCATGCCGGCGATGCCTGTGGTTGGCGGCTTGGCGAGGTCGTATCCGCCCTCTGGTTCCTGCGCGAGCCCACTCACTTGCGTGGCAACGGCGTCAGCAATCTGAGCGCGTTGCGTGGTGCTGAGGCGCTGGTCTGCAGGAAGCTTTGCATCTCTCGCCGTGAGGAGGGCTGCGACTTTTGCGATAATAGCCTCACGTATTTTTTTACCTGCATCCTGCCCAGCGGAGGGTAGACCCTCATCGAGCGGCGGAATCCCTTGTGCCAAGAAAGGAGTGGTAACATCCGCACAGATTGCTTGGATACTTGCCGCGGCGGCATCATCTAATCCCACCGCTTTAGTAATGGGTTTAAAGACTTTATTCAGGTCGAGATTCGCAGTCACTGTTTTTCTTGCAGTGCCGAGGTCGGGAGCTGCCGTCTCTAGGGCTTTGTTGGTCATGGTCTCGAGATTCTCGGTGACCGTTTTTTTTAGTTCATCGCCAATGCCGAAGATGTTAAGGAGCCACCCCACCGGCCCAGAGAACCACGACATGACTGTATTGGCTCCGTTTCCAATGAGCCCGGGAAGTACCTCTTTGAACAGCTTCTTTAGCCCCGAAAGGATATCGTCTGCGTCAATATCGGCCATAAAAATACTCCTATTTGGCCCAATATAACAAATTCCCGGGGTAAGAAGTGTGAAGCTTTTATGACAATTCACCCCCTAAAAAGACAAAATCTTCACAAAACTGTCATACTTCTCCCCTGCGAAATGACGTATAGTGCATGGTGAAGGACTATTATATGGCTCGCAAAAACGATCGATATGACCATGACGACGCTGAGGACGATGACATCGTCGATAAGCGCGAGGTCAGCCGTTTGGCCGATGACGCGTTTAAAAAGAGTTCCAATGCCATGAGTCAGGCCGAACTTGGCAAGACGACCAAGATATTGGGCATGTTTGAGGTGGATGCCGGGCTTGCGGCGTATTTTGACTCTATCTACAACGTGGGTGCGAACTATGCGACAAAGTCGCTTGCGCCAAAGATTGACAGCATCACCAGAGCGCTTGGTGAAAAAGCAGGGATGGTCAAGGATGGTGCCGCGCTCAACCGCACGGCGGCAGTAACAACGTTCGGCGTGGCGGCCGCGCTTAAATCCGGTAAATTTATTAGCCCTATCTTTAAGGCGTTCTCGGATGAACGCAAAGAAAAGAAGCAAATGGTGCATGATTTAGCGCCCGTGCTCGATGATATTAAAGGCAAGCACTCTATCGGCATCCTTAATGCGGTGATGGCGACGGATAATGAAGTGATTTATGCACACCGCAAGCGCTTGGCGCGCATCGCGCAGGTGAAAAAATTTGGTTCAGTGGTCGATCTTGGCATCAATGCCGGTACCAACTTGTTGTTCGATGTGAAGCGCCTGACGGGTATGTGGCAAGGCGATAAGCTAAAAGAGATAAACGCACGTATCGCGCAGGATAAGGCAGCGGAAAAGGCAAAAGAAGAAGCCGGTGAGGGTGTTGGAGAATTAAAGGGCATGGTTGGCAATCTGGCCAATATCAGTACCGGGCCGATCGCCGATCGCGTGAAGCGTTCGAATGAGCGCAAACTCGAGCTGACCTTGCAGCCCTACTCGGCCTACGAAATGATTCGCGAGCTGGATGCACAGGTGACGAGCAATCCGAAGGCCAAGAGCTTTGTACTGCCGAAGACATTCCAGAATCCCAAAAAGCGTCAGGAGGAATGTCAGCTCGAGCAGTATGTGATGCAGATATTCATCCAGCACCAGAAGGACATGTCCGATATCAGCCCGGATCATACGGAGATTCGTGAGGCGCTGAAAGAAGACCTCGTGGCGATTGCCAAGCCCATCGCGCATGCGATTCGCAACGGCGATATGAATGTGCTCTCGCTGGTGCGTCTGGTGGGTGAGGGTAAGGTGATTAAAAATCATGGGCGTGCGATTATCAGCGCGCATGAAGTTGAATTGCTGATCAAGCAGGATGCGCCGAAGCACGAAAACCAGGTTCACGGTGACCCGAATGAGTATTATAAGGATAAGGCCTTCACGCGCGATGACTTCAAGGCAGCGCTGAAAGCGCTTGAGGGAGATCGCAAAAACCTGCTGGTTGCGATTGCGCCCGATGAGGTGCTGCGTGAGGCTGGCATGGAGGCCGATGAAATAAAAGAACGCCGTGAGGCGATTAAAACCGTAAAACAGCGCTTGCTCGCGGATGCGGTGATGGGAATTACCAGCCAGCCGGAAGAAACGCTGAAGAAGACGCTCGCCAGCAGCGAGTTGCGCCAATTTAACGAGGCTGCAGAGGCGATTTCCCATAAAGGCGAGGCCGCTGTTGGTTCATCGGGCACTATGCTGCAGGCCAACGGTATCGAGCAAAAAATTGCCAACTGGGCGGTGCCGACGATTCTTGGCGATAAGACACATTTTGGGACGGTGCTGGCGAAAGGCCACGAGAAATTCGCCGCGATGCAGGATGGGGAAAATGGTGGTGATGACGAAGAGCGCAAGCGCCCCGACATCATGAAGCACCATACGAAGGAATATGCTGATCGGGCGGAAGGCGGCCACATGAGCCACCGTGACCGCCACGAGAAGCAGCGCCATGCCAAAGGCAGCGAGAGTTATATTGAATAGCTAGTTTTTCATAAGAAAAACAGGAAGATGCATCCCCGCCGGAGTTTACCCCGTCGCATGACGGGGCGGGGACGATGGTAGTCTAAGCCTCGCTACGCTCGCCAAGACCACCTATCGATTGTCACAAAAGCTTCACACTTCTCCCCGTAAAAATTTGCTATTCTAGGGGTATGAGTATCGATACACAGAATTTTGCACCCTATAACGTTGCGCCTTCCTTAGGGAAGTTGGGCGCTTCGAATCCTGTCAGCAAGGAGCTTGCTGGCAAGGCGATGCGCGAGGCAAAGAGCGACAGCCGCATGGCGACCGCAAAAGAAGTCGCGGCGCTGAATAACCAAACGACGTCGACCGATAAAACGATCAAAGGGCTGAAGCGCGTGAGCTTCCTCGGTGACGTGCCGTTTCAGTGGCATTTCATCGGTGGCGCTGTGGGTGGTCTGGCTGCAGGCGCGGCGGCACGTGCAGGGAAGCTGAACCTCTATACGAAGATCAAGTCATTCACCGTCGGGTGGGTGGATGCGCTTTCTCAAACGAAGATAAAGGATTTCCGCCACTATCCTGCCAATTACAAGGCCGAAGTCGCCAAGCACGCCAAGGCCGCGAAGTTCTTTAAGGAGGCGCGCGCCTCCGTGCCGAAAGCGGAGTTCTCATGGAACCCGATCAAATGGTTTAATAACGTTGACGAACGCAAGAAGGCAATTAAGAGCTACGTCGAAAGCGCAAGCTGCGAAAAGTATGATGCCGCGATGGCGGAAGTATCGGCACTGAAAGAGGCCGCATTGCAAAAATCCGGCGCGCGCGCGGGAGAAAAAATTATAACGCAGGTGAATAAGGTGGCAACACCGATTGGAAACGGCCTGAAGCGTAGCATCGCGGCGATCGACAACACGGCCGGTATTGGCAAAGGGCTAGAGAATCTGACGCATAAACTGCCGAGCTGGAAATGGCTTGATGGCATGCGTGGTAAGAATCTCAGCGGCCTCGCGTCATCGCTCAAGAGAAGCGTCGGCGGGATGTCGCTGTTCGCGGGCATCGTGGCGGTGGGGACGACCGCTGCCGTTGGTGCAACGCTGTTGGCCTCGAAAAAAGAAAACCGTGCGGCGAAAAATACCATCAAAGACATTGAAGCGGATATCGGCGCCGACCACCCGATTGCTGTGAATATCCGCAAGAGCTACGCCTCGAAAAAAACGAACCGTGCGCTGGGCACTGCTGCGAATGTTGGGGGTGATGTACTGAATGGCGTTATGTTCTCGTCCCTGCACGGGATGGCGGGCGGTTATGGCGCAATGGCGGTGCAGATGAGCTTGCCGATGGTCGGCAAAATGCTGGTAAGCGAGAGTCCGGTGCTCAATTCTTACGCCAACCTGAAGCTGGCGGATGCGGGGCAGGCAGTTCTGCCCGCAGACCAGAAAGTGGAGGCCGTGCGTCAGCTGGTGGCGACGGTGCCTTCGGTGGCGACGCATGGTGGTTACTATAACAAACTTGCGGCACCAGTGGCTGAGGCGATTGTTGCCAAGAATCTGAGCACGCGTGAGACGATGAAGTTGATCGCGAACGAAGCCCAGTTTATGGCGCTGGCAACGGAAGTTGCAGATAAACAGAAAGCTGCTGCTGCCGTAGTGGCAGATGCGGCTCCGGTGGCTGATAAACCCGCAATCAAACCGATGCAGCATGAGGCGCACTATGAAGCGGGTAAGCCTCAAATGGCTATCCACGCCAAGGACGCCCATCATCAGGGCACCGTGGCCACGCAGCAGAAAGCTGTTTCCGCTTAACCCATTGATTTTATTGATACATGGCTTGGCTGCAGCTTCGCCGCCTTCGGATGTGCCATCGTTTTCTTAAGCCTTTTTCGCTAATGAAACGATGCGATTGTCATAAAACCTTCACACTATTTTCCTTACAAGCTGGTAGAATGATAGTGAGGAAATGTAATGGCAGCAACTGCAACAGCAACACCAAAATATCAGACCGTGACGAGTTCGCACGTCGCGACAACTTCTGTTGACCGCAGCTTGCGCGGTATGATGGAGAAAGCGCGCGGCTCGTGGGTAACAAAGGCGTTGTTCGTGGCAACCTTGGCGGTAGGCTTTATTCCGGTGGTTGGTGCAGGCATTTCATATGTGATTGATCGTCGTCGAAACAATGTCGTCGAGAAAAAACAAAAAGAAGTGTTGGCGCAATATTATGCGCCACAAATCGCAGCACAGCTGGGTATTTCTCCGGAGTCGGTGAATGTAAAAGACCTTGAGCTCGCGGCGCAAGTCAATCCGATGATTAAAGGCGCAATTGATAAGGTAGTCGCTGAAAAGAAAAGCGGCAATCGTATGGCTGCATTCTCCTCTGTTGGTGCTTCAGCTGTTGGTTGGTTGCCATTCGCAGGTGGTATTACGAACGGCCTCGCGAAAGGTGCGCTGCATCTCGGTGGTGCAGTCGCGGGCGGTATGGCGAGCAGCATTTTTGATAAAGACGTGCTGATGGTGCATGACATGGTGGAGCATATCGACGCCAAGCTGGCGGCGGGTGAGCCCATTACCGCGCAGGACATTGTGTTGCTTCGCGTGGCGCAGGACGAAAAATGGCAGGCCGACTTTAAAAAGCAAAACAAGCAGCCCTTCCATAAGCTCGACGAAGCAGGGCAAAATACCGTGATGGCAAACATGCCGGACATGCTGATGGGCGCAGACAGGCAGGCGGAGGCTCTGAACCGCGGGCTTATCTCTCCGCAGAGCCTGGTGATGGCGGGGCCGGAATCGACCTCGAATTTCGCCGCGAATCTGGCGAGCAAATCACAAGGCTCGTTCGTGAGCAATGAAACCTCGCGCCGCGCCGCGGCAGCGCAGATGCAGAATTCGCTGAACTAGCGATTCTTCCCTTTTTTGAATGAGACACCAAGGCCGCAGCAATGCGGCCTTCTTTTTTATCACCCCAATCGCAGGAAGAAACTATGGGATTTGTAGAAACACAATTCCCGGCCGACATCAGTTATGGATCGTCGGGCGGGCCGGAATATGCGACCGATATCGTGGCCAGCCAAAGCGGCCACGAGCAGCGCAACGTAAACTGGCAGCAGGCGCGAGCACGGTTTAACGTAGCGCATGGGGTGAAAACCATTCTTGGCAGTAGCGTAAAAATTACCTACGCGGCGGATTGGAGCGAGTATCATCACACGGATGGCGGCTGGCATCATCTTGATCCGCTCTGGGCGTCGGCCTCGATTGATATGGTGGGGATTGATGCCTATTTCCCGCTCAGCGACGCGGTGCAAACGGGTTATGATGTGCCCGCGCTCCGCAACGGATGGCACTCCGGCGAGGGGTATGACTGGTATTACACCGACCCGGCGCGCACGACGCAGGCGACGCTCTCGCCCGCCTATGCGTGGAAAAATATCGACTGGTGGTGGAACAATACGCACACGAACCCGGATAGCTCGACCACCGCGTGGGTGCCCGCGAGCAAGCCGATCTGGTTCACCGAATATGGTTTCGCCAGTGTGGATGGCTGCGCCAATGAGCCGAACGTGTTTGTTGATAACTCGACTTCGGCGAGCGCATTCCCGCGCTTCTCACGCGGGCGGGTGGACTTCATGGCGCAACGCGCGGCGATTGCCGCAACGGAGCTCGAATGGGCAGGCAGCGGCATGGTCGCGCAGAAATTTCTCTGGACATGGGATGCGCGGCCTTACCCCTATTGGCCGGATTTGCTGCAGGTATGGAGCGATGGCGGCAACTGGGTCACCGGCCATTGGGTGCAAGGCAAACTCGGTGCGAGCCATGTCGCCGGAGTGATTGAAGAGATTGTCGCTCGCGCGGGGCTAACCGGCGATCAGCTCGATGGAAGTGCGGTGCAGGCAATTCTTGATGGATTCGTGCTGCATGAACGTGTTTCTGCGCGTGGGGCAATCGAGCAATTGGCGCAGGCATATTTTTTTACGGTGAAGGAGAGCGCGGGTAAACTGGTGCTACTTCCGCGCGATGCGAGTGTCGACATGACTGTGGACACCAACGTATGTATCCCCAAGAAATTTGGCGAGCAGGAAGTTTCCTATGTCGTGGAACGCAAGGAAGATCTGGTGTTGCCGGATCGTGTGGAAGTGCAGTTCCTAAACCGTCTCCAGCGCTACGAAACCAATGTACAAAGCGCGAGCCGCAGCACGCAAAGTGCAACGGATACGGTGACGCTTGGGATGAGTCTTGTACTTTCGCAAGCACATGCACGGGCGATTGCCGAGGCGCAGCTCACCAACCGTTGGGCGGAGCGTAGCAGCGTGACACTGCAATTGCCGATTGCCTATGCGGCGCTGGAGCCGGGCGATCTGCTGGAGTTACAGGATGAGAACATCACACATCGGATTCGTGTGAGCAAAGTTCAGATTGGCCGTCCCGGCGTGGTGCGCGTGAGCGGTGTTATCGACGCAGCGGAGGTATGGGATGGGTATATCTCCCCTGTAGCGGGGGCGGATGGTGCAGTTATTATACCTAATCCGGTGACGCGCTATGAGCTGCTCGATATTCCGGCGCTACCGAACGACGATGCTTCGGCGCTCACATTACATGTGGCGGCGTGCGGATTATCGCAGGGCTGGACGGGCGCGAGCATTCTGCAGCTCAATGCAGGGGGGAATGATAGTAAGTTGATCGATATTTCGACGCCCGCGATTATGGGCACGACGGTGAGCGTACTCGCGGCGGGGGTGACGCAGCGGTTCGACCGTGTGAGCACGGTGGATGTGGCGATCCTCGGTGATGCGCCGCTTGCGAACGCGACGGAACCAGCGCTGCTGAATGGTTCGAATATCGCGGTTATCGGGAATGAGGTGATTCAGTTCGCGAATGCGACGGTGCTGAGTGCAGGCGTTTATCGTCTCAGCGGACTTCTGCGGGGGCGTTTGGGCACGGAGGCGCAAGTGGTAAGCCATGCACTCGGCGAGCGTTTTGTGCTGCTCAATGAAGCGGTGCAGACCATCACCGTGGCGGCGAGCACACGCGGCCAGCAATGGCAATTGCGCGGTGTGACGTTTGGCGATGTGATGAGTCAGGGCGTGGATACGACAGTAACGATTCAGGGCAATAGTTTGAAGCCGCTTTCGCCGGTGCATCTCCGCGCTGTGCGCGGCAGCGGAGGCGATGTAACCATAGGCTGGGTACGCCGCACACGCGTGGAAGGAGGGCTGCATGATTATGTTGACGTGCCGCTGCGTGAGGCGAGCGAGGAATACGACGTCGCGATTTACGATGGCAGCGAGAAGAAGCGCGGCTGGCGTGTAACGAGCCCCAACGTGGTGTATAGCACGGCGGATCAGCTGAGTGATTTCGGTGCTGCGCCGAGCAGCATTACCATCGCTGTAGCGCAGGTTTCTGCGCTGGTGGGTGTTGGTAATATCGCGCAGGAGACGGTGCTAGTGTCCTAGTAGCTTCGCCTTCGCGGCGGCGTATTCGGCGTCGCTGAGATGTCCATCAGCTTTCAACTTGGCGAGGCTTTCAAGCTCCCCCACGAATGCAGTTTTGTTGGCAGTAGCTGCAGGGGCTGCGCTGCTGAGTGCATTGCTACTGGCACGGGCAAGGTCGTGCACCATGGTACGTTTATAGTGGTCCATGGCGTCCTGAACCGTGCGCACAAACGGCGCGACGGAAGGCTTCAGCACCATGCCAATCGCCATCGATGAGCCTGCATCCGCCACGCGAATGGTGCCGAAGCAGAGGCCGGTGTCGGATTCAATCGTCTGCAAGCGGTCGAGGTTGATCTGCACCTGACGCAGGCCGAAGAACATGCCGCGATCGAGGAACAAAATCCGTCGATCCGTACACACAGCGAGCCATGTGCGGTTTTGCATGAAGCCTGAGGTGAGCGCGAGAATCTTCTCACCCTCACCGAGGATCTGCGGCAGATAGTTGATCTCTTTTTTGGTGTAGAAAATATAGCGGTGCGGCAGCGCGTTAATTTGTGACCAAATCTGTTCCAGCGTCGGCATGCGCCCTCCTTATTCATTTATTTGAAGCATCTTTATCACCCCCATTACGAGGAATCTATGACGAATACCAGCAATCTTGGCATGACGTTGCTTGAAGCATCGCAGGCGCAAAAAGAAGTCACCATCAACGAGGCATTGGTCTGCCTCGATGCGCTGATTTCCGGCGCGGTGATCGATAAGGATCTCGCCACACCGCCGGGCTCTCCTGCGGCAGGTGCGGTGTATATTGTGGCGGCGAGCCCGACCGGCGCGTGGGTGGGACAGGTAAACAAGATCGCCTATTTCGAACAGGTCTGGCGATTCATTACCCCTGCTACGGGCACACGGTTGTGGGTGCGCGATGAGTCGCAATATTATGAGTGGAGCGGCACGGCATGGGTCGCTCAAAGCGCGAGCGATGTGAATGGCGTGAACTTCCACGCAACCGGTGACGCGGTGGTCGATGGTGTGGCCTCGGTGGGCACAAACGCGCCCGACGCCTCCGCCAAAATCGAGGTAGCCTCGACCACGCAGGGCATGCTGTTTCCGCGTATGACAACGACACAGAAGAATGCTATCAGCAGCCCCGCCGCGGGGTTGATGGTGTATGACACCACGTTGAACAAGCTGTGCCTGCGCACGGCCGGCGCGTGGGAAACGGTGACGAGTGTGTAGCGCCATGCCAGAGAACGAGAATGCGATTAAAATTGCCGTGATTCAGGAGCAGGTGCTGGGGCTACGCGAGCAGCAGAAACTGAATAACGACACCACGCAGCGCCGCTTTAACGGCCTGGAACAAAAAATCGACGAACTGACGGCGATCATGAATCGCGGCCGCGGAGCCTATGCGGCGTCTATGGCGCTCGCGGCGGCGATTGGTGCCGTGCTGCTTGAGATGGTGAATATCATCACGTCGTATTTTCATAAATAGAGGGCGCTATGATTGCCTTATTTAGTGCGTTGCTCGGATTCATTTCGAGCGCGGTGCCGGACGTATTTAAACTGTTTCGCGATGCGAAAGACCGCGCGCATGAGATCACTCTGCTGAAACTGCAAATGGACTATGACCGCGAACGTGCGGCGACGGCGATGGCAGAGCAGACAGCACTCAACGAACGGCTGAAGGATAACCTAACCGGGATTCACTGGGTGGATGCGCTGGCAGGCACCGTGCGCCCGGTGATTACCTATGCATTTTTTGGCCTCTATTTTCTGGTGAAATGCGCGCAGTTTCACCTGCTGATGGATGCTGCGCTGCCGTGGCAAAGCGCGCTGAACGCGCCGCAAGCCCTTGTCGCGCTGTGGACGGAAGAAGACATTGCTATTTTCTCGGCGGTGATTGCCTTCTGGTTCGGTCAACGCGCGATGGGGAAGGCGAAGCGATGATGCGCGCGTCGGAAAATGGCATCGCCCTCATCTGTGAGTATGAGGGGTTCAGCGCGACGGTATATCGCGACGCGGCGGGGCTGCCGACGATTGGTTATGGGCATCTCATTCGTGCGGGCGAGTGTTTCGCTGAGCCGCTGAGCGAGGTCGCCGCGCGTGCGTTGCTGCGGCAGGATGTGGCCGTGGCCGAGCAAGCGGTTGCGAAGTTTATCACCGCGCCACTCACGCAAAACCAGTGCGACGCGCTGGTGAGTTTTACCTTCAATCTCGGCGGTGGCGTGCTGCAACGCTCCACCCTGCGGCGCGTGCTCAATCGCGGGGAATATGACGCCGTGCCGCGAGAGATGATGCGCTATGTCTGGGCCGGTGGACGCAAGCTCCCCGGCCTCATCCGCCGCCGCGCCGCTGAGGCGAATTTGTTCGATAATTAGAAAAATCAATCGGATAGGGGGTTTATCCCCCTCCGGTCGGGGTGAAATCTTCACGAAACTGTCACACTTCTCTCCGTATTGTTGTGCTAGATTAGGACAGTAAAACATTCTTTCGTGAGAGCAGTATGAGCGATTTGAACATTCTAGATTATGCAGAAAGCGTGAAAAATCGCCTTTCGTGGGGTAAATTTGCTGATAAAAACGGCGAATCCGTGAAGGCGATGAAGGATGCACGGCAGAAATTGCTCGTGGAATTGGAAAGCGTGAGCAAAAATAACCCCGAGTTTGCGAAACTGTATAACCCGGCTAGGGATACAAAAACAGAACTCGCTAAGATCGCAGACCTTGGCAAAGACGGCTGGGTGAAAAAAAATGGCGACATAACAGATGAAGCGTTTACCGCAGCAAAGAAGGCTTATAACGAAGCGGCAACCAAACTTGAAGGCGTTGTTTCTGGTAAAGAAGTTCTGAAAGATGCGACGGGTGCAGAAGTTAAGCTTCCTGAGACCCTGAAAACATCACATGAAGCGGCGACCAAGGCTGTTGGCAAAGTGAAATCCACCATGGATCACATGTTCGGTATGGCCAAAGTCGAAGGCATGGGCTTCACGGCTAAACATAACCTGAACAAATTTAACGTGTTCAGCAAAGAAGCGCGTGTGGTGACCAGCAATAAAGACCTCCTGATTCGTGGGGGTAGCATGGGTATCGGTGCGGTGATGACGATTGATGCGCTCGCACGCGGTAAGGATAAAGAGGGCGAGCCACGCGGCGGTTACACTCGCCTGCTCGAAGGCCTTGCGGGGCTTGGCCTGGTGGGTGGTGGTCTGCTCGCGGGTCACGCACGTTAAGCAATTTCTAACGCAACAAAAAACCCGGCCAGCGATGCTGCGCCGGGTTTTTTTAATACCCAAATTCGCGCGCGAAACGTGAGGCGTTGGCGGGGCTGAGGCGCACCTGATAAGTAGCGCGGGCTTCGTCATTTTCTTCCATGCGCTGACTCGCCACCTGACCATGCGCATGCAGCCATGCAATCGCGCGGCCATCGCTGGTGGGAAGGGTGAAATTGTAACTGCCGAGCAGTTTTTGCGATAGGCTTTCATCGAGTAAGGCGAGCAGGGCATCGCAGCCCTCGCCCGTGATGGCGGATAGGGGGATCGCCCCCGCCGGCGCGGCGTAATGCTCGCGGTGATCGGCTTCCCATTGGTCGATTTTGTTGTGCACCTCGACCATGTATTTGGATTCTGATGGGCTGCAAATAGCCAATTCCTGGGCTTCCGGTGCGCACGTACTTAGATGTACGCTTGCGCTCCGGTTCTCGGAACCCGCTATTTTCGCACCATCATCTCTCCAAATAGGCGAGAGCACCACGTCTTTCCCGAACAAACTCTTCAGCACCGCATTGACATCCTGCGCTTGCGCGGTGCTGTCCTCATGCGCGATGTCGCGCACATGCAGCAGAATATCGGCGGAGAGGACTTCCTCGAGCGTGGCGCGAAACGCGGCGACCAGCTCCGTCGGCAGATTGCTGATGAAGCCAACCGTGTCGCTGAGAAGCACCTTCAATCCCGATGGAAGCGTAGCTTCCCGAATCGTCGGGTCGAGCGTGGCGAACAGCATGTCCTGCCCCACGACCTGCGCATTCGTGAGGCGGTTGAACAGGGTGGATTTTCCAGCGTTGGTGTAGCCGACGAGGGCAATGAGCGGATAGGGCACGTCGCGCCGCGTGGCGCGGTGGAGGGTGCGGGTGCGCACCACGTCGGCGAGTTGCTTTTTGATTTTGATGATGCGGTCGCCGATCATGCGGCGATCAAGCTCGATCTGCGACTCGCCGGGGCCGCCCAGGAATCCGAAGCCGCCGCGCTGCCGTTCGAGGTGCGTCCAGCTACGCACGAGGCGCGATTTCTGATAGGTGAGGGAGGCGAGCTCCACCTGCAATTTCCCCTCCGCCGTGCGGGCGCGGGCACCGAAGATTTCGAGGATGAGTGCCGTGCGGTCGATGACTTTGCAGCCGAAGGCGGTTTCGAGGTTGCGTTGTTGCACCGGCGTCAGCGCACAATCCACCACCGCGAGGGTGATCTCGTTCTGTTCGATCAGCTCGGCGAGCTCCGCCACTTTGCCGCTGCCGATATAGGTGGCGGGGGTGATGCGTTGCAGGCGCACAATCGCGGCATGCACGACATCCAGCGCGATGGCGTGGGCGAGGCCGACCGCTTCCTCGAGCGAGGCATGCAGTGAACGCTCCGCTTTCTCGCGGCTGGTAATAACGGGGTGGAGAACGAGGGTTTTGTTCAAGGGCATCTCTAGTAACTCATTTTGGCTTCAAATCTGCTTGCGATGGAGCCTCCTCAAAAAATCATGTACTAAGATGTACACTGGATTTTTCTCGGTATCCATCGCCGCGCGCTTTTTTGCCAAAATGAGTTACTAGAGATGCCCTCAAGCGCTACGCAGTGGGGGCGGCAGCATCCGTCGCCGCTACGTCGCCTTCATCTTCGCCCTTATAGAGGCTGATGTTGGTGCTTGGGACGATGGTGGCAATCGCGTGCTTGTAAACCAGCTGCACTTGCGGGCTGCGACGCAGTACGACGCAGAAATTATCGAATCCGCTTATATTTCCCTGAAGCTTGACGCCGCTGGTGAGGAATACCGTCACCGGCACCTTCTCCTTGCGCAGGGTGTTCAGGAAAACATCTTGAATATTCTGGTTTTTTTCGGTTGCCATGCTTGCCTCTTATGGGGTTTTTGGTCGTTTTTGTGGGGTTCTGGCCTCGCCAAAACCGCCCCCCTTTTAAGGGTAAGTGGCTGGGGGTGCAACCGAAATCTTCACAAAACCGTCACACTTCTCCCCCCTGAAATGGGGTAGGATAAGACCATGAAGATACGTCTGGCTCCGGTCGGATAGTACAAGTTTCTCTGTGCGAGAAGTGCTTGGGGTGCTGGTGGCAACATCAGCACCTTCTTTTTTGCCCATTGCATGGGCGGGGCGTCACACACTCCGTCATTGCGAGGAGTGAAACGACGAAGCAATCCAGACCCCTTAAGAAAAATACTGTCGCGCAGACGCGCGACGCTGGATTGCCCGGCCTTTGGCCTCGCAATGACGGAGTGTGTAGCTAAGCGGCATCCGCCTCGGCGGCGAAGGTGATGGCGATGGTTTCGGCCTCAACGCTGGTAGACGCTTCCCACGCGCGCACGTTACCTGCACCGGCGACGTCGCCCATCCATAAGGCGGGCGTTGGCGTGGTGGCGGGGATACGCAGCATCTCAATCGGGAATTTGATGGAGCGGTTGGTCGAGGATTTCTCCGCGCGGATGCGGGCGAGGACGGCAAGCGCCTCCGCACCCATGGCGAGCGCGGCGTCATCCACGACATATTCCGCCGCCTTCACCCACATGCCGCGTGCGTGGAGGGAGCCAGCGGCGGCGTAGGCATCGGCGAAGATGTGGCTGTAGAGTTCTTCCGTCACATGCGGCACGATGGGGGCGTAGAGCTTCAGGATGCCATCGAGGCAGTGATAGAGCGCGCGCACGGCAGATTGCTGCTGGGCGGGGGTGAAGCTGCCGTCTTCGTTATAGACGCGCTTCTTGATGAGCTCGAGATAATTGTCGCAGAAATCTGCCCAGAAGAAGTTGTTGGTCGCATCCAGCGCATCGGCGTATTCGTAGCGGTTGAAGGCCTCCGTCGCGGCGGAAACCGTTTGCGCGAGGCGCGAGAGAATCCAGCGGTCGATGACTTCGCTGACGGCGCCGGACGCCATGTCGGCAGCGGCGCTTGCGGGTGCGGATTCGAGCTTGTTCAAATGAATCGCGGCGAATTGCGTCGCGTTCCACAGCTTGCCGACGAGCTTTTTACCGATCTTGAGCAGGTCGGGCGAGAAGGCGGTATCTTGCCCAAGGCGCGAGGTCGCCGCCCAGTAGCGCACCGCGTCCGTCCCGCGCTCCTCGATCAGCGCGGTGGGGGTGATGACATTGCCCTTCGACTTGCTCATCTTCGACTTATCCTCAGCGAGGCACCAGCCGGAGATCATGAGATTTTTCCATGGAATGCTGTTGCTGTGGAGGTGCGACTTAACAATCGTATAGAAAGCCCAGGTGCGGATAATCTCGTGCGCTTGCGGCCGCAGATCCGCGGGGTAGAGCTTGGCGAAGCGGTTTTTATCTGCCGCCGTTTCGGCGTTGATGCCGTGTGCAGAAAGCTGCGGGCTGATGGACGACGTCGCCCAAGTGTCCATGACGTCGGCATCGGCGATCACTTCTTCGCGTGTGTAGCCCTTCGGTAAATCGACCAGCGGGTTGACGGGGAGTTGATCGGCGGCGGCGTAAATCGCTTTGCCCTTTTCGCCCTCGCGCAGCGAGTACCACACCGGAAACGGCACACCGAAATAGCGCTGGCGGCTGATGCACCAGTCTTGGTTCAGACCGTCGATCCATTGCTCGATGCGCAGGCGCATCCAATCCGGATTCCACGCGCATTCGCGCGCTTTGGCGGTGAGCGCCTCTTTTTTGTCGGCAACTTTGACGAACCACTGATGCGTCGGCAGAATTTCGAGCGGCGCGCCGGAACGCTCGGCGCATTTCACGGCGTGGGTGATGGCGGTTTGCTTGACCAGCACACCGGCTTCTTTCAGCAACTCCAGAATGATCTGCCGTGCGCCGGGATGTTTGGGGTCGGCATTGCTGACTTTTTTGCCATTGAGTGCGGTGGCGAGTGCCTCTGGCCAATGGAAGCCGGGTTCATATTTCCCTCCGGCCAATGCGGCGGCGAGGTCGATGCGCCCGAATTTGTTGATGACCACGCGTGTAGGCAGTTGGTGCTTTTGCCATTTCAGGATGTCGGCATCGTCGCCGAAGGTACAGCACATCATGAGGCCGGTGCCTTTTTCGGGGTCGACGGTGACATCGGTGAGGATGGGCACGGAGAAACCAAACAGCGGCACCTCGGCGTTTTTGCCGTGGAGATGGGTGTAGCGCGCGTCTTCCGGATGGCAGAACAGCGCAACGCACGCGGGCAGTAGCTCCGGCCGCGTGGTCATGATGGTGAGCGGCGTACCCTCGGCGGTGAAGATGATGTCATTCGCGAAGCTGGGCAGTTCCTTGTCTTCAATCTCCGCGCTGGCGATGGCGGTCTGGTCGACCGGGTCCCAATAGAACGGGCGTTCGCTGCGGTAGCAATGGCCTTTGTTCACGAGGTCGAGGAAGGAAAGCTGGCTGAGGCGGCGGCTGTCATCGCTGATGGTGTGGTATTCCTGCGCCCAGTCGACGCTAAGCGCGATGGACTCGAACAGGGTACGGAATTCTTTGCGGGCTTCTTCGCTCACGCCAAGGCACTCGGCGATGAAGGCTTCGCGGGTCATATCCGCCGCGCGGATTTTCTTGGTTTTCTCGACGAGGCGCTCGGTGGGCAGGCCGTTATCGTCGAACCCCATGGGGTAGAAGACGTTCTTGCCCGCCATGCGCTGGAAGCGGGCGATGAAATCCGCCTGCGTGTAGCTGAACACATGCCCCATATGCAGCGTGCCGGATACGGTCGGTGGCGGGGTGTCGATGACGTAGGAATTCTCGCGCGATTCTGCGGCGTCCCACGCATAGGTTTTCTGCTCCACCCAATGGCGCTGCCATTTTTTCTCGGTGGCGGTCTGGTCGTATTGCGCGGGGAGCACGCTCATGCGGTGTGTGTGTGTCATGGCGCGTGTTTAGACGCTGCCCACGCAGGGCGCAACGGGATTTTTAGGCAAGAATCGCCGGCCAGAGGGTGGCGGGGGAGGAGCCTTCGCGGGTGGTGAGCTGCGGGTTGGCGCCGTATTCCATCAGCAGCCGCGCCATGGGTCTGTTTTTCTCCAGCGCGGCGATGGCGAGCGGGCTCACCCAACTATCCGGAATCAGCGTGTTGGCATTCGCCCCATTTCTGAGGAGCAGCCGCGCCATATCTGCCGCATCGTTAATCACGCAGTGATGCAGCGCGGTGATGCCTTCGTGGTCGAGCGCATCGAGCGGGCATTTTTTCTGCAGAATCGCCTCGGCCAGCGGCACGGTGATGGAACGCTCGTGCGACTCCGCCTCCATGCAGAGAATATGCAGCGGCGTGCGGCCATAGCCATCCATCACCGCGGCGTTCTCCATGGCGGCGAGGAGGCGGTGGGCGATGGCCCAGTGGCGCCGGCGCAGTGCGCTATGCAACGGGGTGCCCAGTGGCATGCCACATAAAAAGGCCGGGGCCGCACCATGTACGAGTAACCATTCCACCGTGCGGGCGCGACCCCGGCGAGCAGCCTCCATCAACGCAGAGGTATGACGGAGGGGGTGAGACACATCGACCGGTACGCCATGGGCGAGGAGGTCCTCGAGCAGCGCCATATCCTCCTGCTCGATGGCGGAGAACCAGGCGTAAACACGGGTGAGCGCTTGCGTGTTCGGCGTGGCGGCGACTGGTTGTATTTGTTTTTTGGGCATCACGGCATCCCCTAATCAACCTTAGATTGCGCAATAAGGTAAATATTAACAACTATTAGTATATGTTCCCATCGGGAAAATACAACTAAAAAGTTTTTATTATAGGGATATGATGCAACCATAGAGTGTGTTTTCGAGGGGTGGGCGAAGCGGTAAGGGACGTGGCTGGGGCTGGATTTTGGGGGCAGAAAAGGCTCAGGAAATCTGCGCAGAAATTAATGATAAAGAGCCTTTGATGGCGAGTATTTTTCGCATTTGACAAGGGCGCTCTGAGCGGCATTTTGCTGTGGATAATAGAATAAAATAATGAACATAAGCAATAGATTGATAATTCCATCAACAGATAAAATGGATAAAAGTTTATCCGATTATATTAATTATTGATGACGAAAAAAAGTTGCAAAAATCTTTACCATGTTAACGTTAAATTAACCCACGCCCTGTATAACTGAAAGTAACGAGGACGACGTCCCCCGGATGGAAAGATCCCCGACCGCGCAAACCAAAACGCGAACAACAGAGGCACAGAGTGAGCACAGAGTTTACATTACCAGAAGGCGTGGCGGAGCAACTTGCGTTCGTCGGCAAACCGCTGGATTGGCCGGGGCAGGATGCATCGCTGCGCAGCCGCGCCACGAACTTCAAGTCCAAGGTCGATGAAGCCGCAGAGCTGGAGAATCTTAAGCAGGCTGCGTTGGCTGAGATTCCGGCGGAGCTGCAGGGTGATCCGCGAATTGCTAAGCTGATGGAGAAAATTGGCAAGGCCACCAGCGTTTCGCAAGTGACAGCGCTCATAGCCGAGCTCAACACCGCATTCGCTATTGCCAAAGGTGAGGGCGACCTGAAAGAGCACATCGAACAGGGCGAGATGAGTGCGGAAGCGCGTGCAGAAGCTTACGAGCGCAAGGCGAAAGAGGCATATAGCTGGTTAAAAGAACATGGCTATGGCGATAAAAAATATGAAGAGGATCGCGCCGCTATCGAAGAAGAGCAGAAGAAGCATAAAAAGGACTCAGCAGAGTGGCTGGCCTGCGAAGAGAAAAAAGCGGGTTTGGATAAAGATCATTTTGGTGAAACGGAGACCAAAGCCCATCAAAAAGGCGATACGGAAAGCGAGAAAGTGGCGCATGATGCGAGAGTGGAGGCAGAAAAGCGGGAGCAGGAAACTAAGCGTCTACGTGACAAGAAAAAAGAAGGTATCCATGCAGGGGAGAAGTCTGCGGTTGATTCCAAGGATAGAGCGCATGCTCCACTAGCAGAGTACCAAACCACGTTTGGTGAGATGAAAAATCCTTTAGTAAAGAATGATAACCTGCCTGAAGATGAAATAGGCAAGCAGGATTTGGGCTATTTACCAAGCATGGCGAAAGCACAGCGAGCGCCGAAGGATAATTCACAGGGCAAGGGTAATGCAATAGGCTAGATTCATATTAAATATGAATCACTTATCAATCTTCACAAAACTGTCACACACAGTAACGCTCCATTTGCTAGACTCTCTGTAACGAATACGCACAGGGAGAATAGCCATGCCAGGCCGATACGCAAAATACGCAGGAATGGTCGATGATTTTAAGTTTTATTTTACAACCATTCTTCCAGATCTTATACGTACGGGCTCAAGCCATACCGTAGACCTCTCCAGTTTGAACTGGAAAAGCTGGACTAAGAACGATCTCACAAGCTTGGCAACCAACAAATACGCTGTAGATCTCTTTGAATCCCTCATCATCTTTAAAAATGGCGCCGTAGAGAAAAAAGACGGAAAATATACCGTGGATGCCATTGGCGCACAAAACGTGCTAGCAGACTTGGCGCCTACCATCTGTAGCAAAAATACTGGCGATGACCTTGAGCCCTGGCAGCGATTTTTCGACCTGATTGAGATTGTCCAGCGCGAGACAGCTGGCAAGCGCCCGTCGGCAACTCCGCAGCCGAAATATACCCCCGCCGCCGCGCAGAATACCCCGGCCTCCACCCAGAAAACCCAATCCGCAGATCTTCCAAAAATTACGGAAGCCACCACAGATGCGATGAAGAAGGCATTCTTCAAAAAACTCGATGACGCATTTCTTGCCGGGGAGTTTATGATTTCAGTGACTACCAAGGATGGGTCTGTCACCGGCTTGGCATCGAAATGGTGGAGTGAAGGTGTTTTCAACGAGCTGGTAAAATGCAAAGGCCCCAAATCCGCCGCGTGTCTGGACTATCTGATTGCGCTGTCCTATGAATCCCGAAAGATCGACTGTGGCCCCAAATGCGAGGCCGCCAAGCAAGCATTGGCAACGCTGGCAACGTCTCTGGGCGATGATACGAAAGAGAACATCAACAGAGTGATTATGGACATGGCGCTCAAAACAAAGCAGCAGCGCGATGCCTACCGTGCGGGTAAAAAGACGGGTATGGTGCATCCGTCGTATGAGGGAATGCCGGAAAGCCTACCGCTGAATATCGGCCTGAACCGGATGGATGATCCCGCGTTCAATCAGCAGGCGGCACTCGACCTCTTCACCAAGAATGCTGTGGTCATGAATACCGAACATTCGTTCATATCGCCCGACCCTAAGGCGGCGGCACTTGAGGCCGTAAAAGCGCTCAAGGGCAATATCCGTAGCGCGTAACCGAATTCTCTGTGCGAGAGATGGCCCCCGTCTGGCAACAGGCGGGGGTTTTTCGTGCCGCGCGGGATTCGCTTGCGAAATCTGCCCCCGCCGTTATAAGTGCCCGTGGAACGCGCATGTGGCGGAATTGGCAGACGCACCAGATTTAGGTTCGGGTTTAGTGTATTAAAAACTACTGATTTACATACATAAAGTCAACTAAAAAATGTGTATGTGTAAGTAAATGTGTAAAAAATCAGCCCCGCCCTTTCAGCCAATTGTTTCTGCTGCAAATTCTTTGACTGCCAACCGCTGTAAGTAGTCAGTTGCCTTGCTCGCAGCACTGGCTGCCGTGAAGATGGCGCGCTTGTCAGCTTTAAGGACATTGAGCCAGGAGGCGAGATACTGCGCGTGATCCGCACGAGGATCGACGGTAATGCCCAATTTGGCACAGAGGAACGCGGCACCCAACTCGGCCACCAGTTCTTCCATCGCATAGGCCTGATCGCCAAACCGTTTGCCAAGCTGGCGGTCGCAACGATGGGAAGCGGAGGTCCAATGCGTCAGCTCGTGCAGGAGCGTGGAGTAATAGGACTCCTGAGCAGTGCTGGTTGCAGTGCCAAGAAATGCCTCCTGTGGTGGTAGCTGGATGCTGTCGGTCGAAGGCCGATAAAAGGCACGTGTGCCACCATGCTCGATGGATGCGCCGGTTGCAGTGACGAATGCATCGGCAGCCTCTATGGGTTCCATCGGATCGGTAACGACCGGCACGGGGAGCGTGTAGCCATCTACCTGCTCGGCGGCAAAGACCGGGGTTGCCCGTGCAAATAGACGGGTTTTGGATTCTGGTTCGCCATCGTCTTCGGATGCGCCGTATTCGAGTTCCTTGTAGAAGACAACGTAGGCAGATTTTTCGCCTTTGCGGACTTGTGCGCCTGCTTCGGCCCATTGACGGTAGGTTCCCCAAAGACCGGAGGTGAAGCAGCGATCTTCGGCTGCGGCCCAAAGGGCAACGATATTCACGCCGCGATATGCTTTCTTCGAGGCGATGTTGGCGGAACGCATGATGGCGCTGTCGCCACGATGCCAAGGTAGTTGAAAATCTCCGGCACCGCGTTCGATGACGCTGATAATCTGGTTGGTGATATGCTGGTGAATGTCGAATCGTTCTTGTTTCATGGCTTCCTCTTTTTTGCTTGGGGCCGCTTTGTGCGACCTCATGGGACAAAAAAGACCGGAAGCATCAGCCGGGGTTTCACACGTCGCGCTTTAGCGCGCCACCCGGTGGGGCGGAGCTGCACAAGCCGAAAGCGAAGCGAAAGGTGCGGAAGCGAGCCGCGTTGAAAACCCGGCGCTTTCGGTCAAACAGTCCCATACCTGAGGACGCAATGCGGCTATTTAATGGGGGAAGTCTATGAACTTAGGCGCTAGTTCACTATTCTGGTGTTTGATCGTGAGGAAGGGGAAGCCGTGTGCGCAATCTCCCCAATCCCTCCGAGGATAAAGCCCCGCCATTAACAATTCCTTAAACTTTTATCGGTAAGATGAGGGGAGTAGCAAACCATGAAAGCGCTGGGTAACGGCGCAGGAGGCGACCACATGAACCCCAAGGAACAACGCGAAGCCGTGGGCAAGCGTGTAAATACACTGTTTACCGCACAGGAGATGACACTCGGCGCTATGCTGAAAGCAGCGGAGGCCCTCCGAGAGGAACCAGGAATTGCCGCGTTTATGATATCGGTTCCGTGGAAACTGACTTTACCGAACGGCCATACGACGCTTGGCAATTCCTATAATTTATCAAGCGCGGCGGATGATATTTATGCGCAGCTTATGTTTCTGTCAGAAACGCACACGTCCGATGCCTTGCTGACCCTTGCTCTCGACCCGACCCGCTATACCGACGCGGTGAAGGATGCAGATACCTCTAAGAAGATAGGTCGCTAACGTGCCACATGAGAATGTCGCATCCTATCTCGCGCTTGATCAGAAGCATTATGACGCGCTGCTCGATCGGATCGTGGCGCAGTTTAACGAGAAATTTCCTGCGCCCCCTTCGGTAGAGAGGCAAGCTGCCCTGCGGGATTATTTTGCGACCGCCATTACTAAAGGCACTAAAATCTCAGCGATTGATGCGCCTGCGCTAGCGAAGATGTCGGTGCAAGAGATAGAGAAAGCAGCGCAGAGTCTGCCCGACAAACTTTCGGCGGAGGCGCGCAAAGAGTTCGCGGAAGCCGCTGCTCGCCGCAAGCCCGAAGCGCGATGGGAAAATCTATTCAAGAACGGCGGCAATGAAATCATCCTGCCGCTTTCGGTTGTGGATGCTAAATCGGTGGATGATGGCATCGCCGCGCTCATCGAGAAGCACAACGCACAAGCGGTGGATGCCTATGCGCAGGCGGTTGCTGCAGAAGATAAGCTGGTGGAAGCGGGTACGTTAGAAGATCAACGGCGCATGGCAGGCCGTGACATCAACCAGCGCCAGATACGGCGCGACCCAGATGATGCGGCAAAACTCCAAACGTTCAATCCAAAAAAGCAGCAATGGGAAGTCGACCAGAAGCTCGGCAAATTTCTCGAAGCACGGAATGAATGGGCGCTGCTCGATGATTTTCAGGTGGAGAATTCACGTAAGGGCGCGGCGGTCAGCACGGGCACCAAAGCGGCCAGCATTGCACAATTGGCAACGGGTAATTTTGAGCCCGCCGATAGCTATGCTCCAGAATCCTTGATGGTCGTCATCTCACGCGACCCACAAAAGATAGGTGAGATGTCGAGCGGGCAGCACTGGCAGTCCTGCATGGCTGAGGGCGGAGTTAATTTTCATTATGTACCGCATGATATTAAGGCCGGGTCACTTGTAGCCTACGTCGTCAGCAAGAATGACCCCGAAGCCCGGTATCCATTAATGCGGCAGCTGTTGAAGCCCTTCCACAATGCGGAAACTGGAAAAACCGTTCTCATTCCTGGTAATCCTTATGGTGCATATGGGGGTGGCAACTCTTTTACCCGCAATGCTTTAAGCGAAACGTTGAATAGTTTCCTGCGCGAGAAAGTGAGCGGCAATGCATCTGGTACATTTAAGATGGACTCACAGCTCTATGAAGACGGTCAGGCGACTGTCGTCAAGATAGGCGCGAGTTGGAGTGCAGAAGACATTCAGAAGGGGTTGATCGCCTTCCATAACAGTGCAGTGGAAGAGTGGACGCTTGAGTTAGGCAATCGGCTATCCCTCCTCGCCCGCGCCAAAGCGGACCCGGAAGGAACGAATTACGCAGAGAAGACGCCTCTGACTGCTGACGTTGTGCAGAAAGCAGAAAGGGAAGCAGCATTCTACAAAAGGAAAATTGCCGCGCTGCAGGATCCAGTTGAGCTTGGAAAAATATTTTTCAGAGAATTACGTAAAACGACCTTCGGAGCACTACCAGACCCAAGCCTGGTTCTTGAAGTTGTGAAATCTCCCGGCATTGATGGTTACACCAAAGCCATTGGCAGAGCATTGCAGGATGGAAACCCAGAGTTACTCAAAGAATATCTGGCGACGCGCCCACTTGAAGAGCGCATCAAGACTTGTGAAAGCATGGTTAAGAATCTTGATAATCTCATGATCGATAACAAAGAGGCAGCCTCACTATGGGGAGAATATGTAAGAGAGCTTCCCACCGCGCATAAACGCATTGCCGCTGCAGATAGATACGATCTAGATATAGCGAAAAAAGAGCCAATGAGAACCGTTGGTGCGAATATCATTATCGATAATATAAACGGGTATCGCGAACTTCACCGGTTTGGCCAGAATAAACTAGTAGAAGCTATCGAGAACATTGGTTTTTCTCAGAAAGCGCGCATTAGCCGTACGTGGCTAATTCATGATACCATGAGGTCAGAAGATGTGCCCACACAACATCGTGCAGCCACCGCATTTCTTGATCAGATTGATCATCTTGCTGACAAAAAACTAGCTCATAACTATATTGAAGATGTTATTAATACAATCTTGTTTGATTTATCCCCCCAATTACCACCAGAAGATGCAAAAATTCTTACGGAACGTGCGAAAAAGGTGCTGGTGCATACATTTGAACACGCGCCAATATACACGCGTGTAATGTATGCACGAACCTTGCTCACCCGCATGGTTAAAGATGGGGACGTACCAGATGCAGCAAAAGTCCAACTGAGTGAGGCAACAAAACTCGCGCAGAATGTTCTGCTGGATAATCCAACCGACATGTTCAGGGCAGACCAAAAATTAACAGAACTGCATATTTTGTTAGATAACCCGAGAGTACTTCCTGTTCAACTCGCTGTTTTGGATGGCTTGGTGGATACTATCGCTGGAAACGATTCAAAGTTAGATTTTACTGCTCGGAAGCATTTGAAATCGCCGCTGGAGAAATTTGTTAGTCGGATCAGGTATGGCGATAAAGTTGCCACTGAGAATGCTACATCAAAAATGCTAAAACAGGTTGTTCATAATTATGTGCAGACGATCTGTGAGAATGATCCCATCCAGACGCAGAAATTAATTCAGAATTTGGATAACGCGATCTTCAATATGCAGCATCAGCGACGCTTCGATTCGGGGCTGCCTTACCAAGAGAGTTACTACTCGATCCCACTGGGTGAAAGTGTTGGCGCTGTACTCTCGAATCTTGGCACTACGGGGGAGAAACTTCTGAAAGCGCTAAAAAGCGACGTTTCCATACCCCTTGATGTCCGCGAGCAGCTGAGTTCCCATTCCGCCCCATTGACGATTGTCGATTATATGCCAGAGAGATTGAATGAGATGGCAAAGCGTCTGGGCATCTCAACCCCTGTCCCTACAGCGGATGTGCTAGCAGAACGTGAATCTCGATTCTTAGCAGAAACCGCAAAAATCATCGCCGCGCACGATCCACGCATGGCACCGGTGGCGGCATCAATTCGTACGTTCCAGGAAGGCGCTAACAAACTATATGCTGGAGTTCCTGAGCATCCCACGAGTGGAGAAGGCTCTCTCTATGAGTTCCGCGATGGAGAGAAGTCGGGTGTAACGCGCTCACGACGTACGGGGCTACCAACCAGAAACACGAGCTCGACCTCTGTGGAGGGTGGGCTGCCTGCAAAACCCATCGAGGCGATTAAAGCTGCTGAATTCAAGGCGAATCAGCAGAATGTGCCCACCCATAATACTGCCTATCTCGCGCAGGATCAGGCGCATTACGATGCGGTGCTGGGCAGGCTCGTAGCGGAGTTCAAGCAGGCGCATCCGGAATTCACGGCAGCGAATGAGAAGGCGCTGCATGACTATTTCGCAGTGGCCATCAGCAAGGGTGCCGATGTATCGCAAATGAATGGCGATGACCTCGCGCGTATGTCGCAAACCGAACTTCAAAAGGCCGCTGAGCAGATCCCCGACAAGCTTTCCAAGGAATCTCGCAAGAAGTTTTCGGATGCCGCAGCGCGCCGCAGTGCGCAGGCGCAATGGGATAACCTTTTCACTAATGGTAGCGATCAGATTTACCTCCCTCTCTCTGGCGAAGGGCGTTCGATGGGAAGCCAGATTGATGATTTTCTGGCCGCGCACAACACGCAGGCGGAGCAGAACTACAGCCAAGCCAAGGCGGCAGAGGATGCGCTGGTTGATAAAGGCGAACTCGCCACTGAGCGCCGCCGTGCGGGGCGCGACATCAACGAGCGCCAAGTGCGTCGCGACCCGGCTGACCCCGCCAAACTGCAAACGCTGAACCCCAACCCTAAGCCGGGCAAAGATGCGTGGGAGCCTGGGCAAAAAATCGGAGCGTTTCTTGAGGCGCGCAATCAATGGGCACTGCTCGATGATTTTCAGGTGGAAAATTCCCGCGCCGTTACACCCAAAGTGGCGGATGGTAACGCACTGCAGGATGGCAGCACAATCATTGGCGGCAAGCCTCTTGCGGCCGATAACTACGCCCCGGAATCGCTGACGGTCGTCATCTCACGCGACCCACAGAAGATCGGTGAAATGTCGAGCGGCCAGCATTGGCAATCTTGTATGCGAGAAGGTGGGGAGAACTTCCACTTCGTCCCTGCCGATATTGAGCAAGGCACACTCGTCGCCTATGTGGTGAGCAAGAATGACCCCGAAGCGCGCTATCCGCTGATGCGGCAGTTGTTGAAGCCGTTCCGCAACGCAAAAGGCGAAACGATTCTGGTGCCCGCCAGAGTGTATGGGACAGAAAGTGGCGGTAGTTCCGGTATTAAAGATGCGTTGAACCAAACCCTAAACGCCTTCGTGCGTGACCAAGTGAATGACGGCAAGACCGGTAAATTTAAAATGCCGAAATCGCTCTATGCCGATGCGCAGGCCACTACCGTATCCCTCGGCGAGGCATGGACGCAGGAAAATGTAACCAAGGCAATGGCCGATTGGCATATGGGTGCACTGAAGGAATGGAATACAGAGCTGCGAACCAGGCAGCAGATGCTATTAGATAATACAACATCGCCTCCCTTATATGATTCAGGTAACCCTAAAGAAGAGGATACCTGGAAGAAAACAGCTGAAGAGATCACAGTTGCTGAAAAAGAGGTGGATTATTATTCCAGGAAAATCCGCAGCACGATGGATCCGAAAACGCTAGCCAAGACGTTTTACCGTGCCACCGCAAAATCAAGCATCGGCAATCTGCCAGAAGTTGGACAGTGTATAAAGGCTGCGCAATCAACCATCGTTACCGCGCAAGTTAACGGGCTGAATAAGTGGTTGGCAGAGGATATGCCAGGTCCGTGGAAAAAGGAAGCTCTACACTATGTTGATCAACTTCATGGTGAAGACCCCCAAATGATCTTTACAGCGCAAGAAACGCATCCAGGATGGGTGTTAATGTATGCAGATCGATTCAGCGACCTCGGGGATGGCTACGTCTCAACGGCAGCAGAGAAAAATCCAATTGCGGCGTTACGATATGTAGATCGCTACAAAGACCAGCCCCATGCGGAGGCCGTCGTACGCACAGCAGCAAGTAAACACCCATCAGCAGCATTGGAGAATGCTGATAAATACATAGAGCAGCCATGGGCAGAGGAAATCATACGCAAAGCGGCAATAAAAGACCCCAAGGCGGCGTTACAATATGCAGATCGATACAAAGATCAACTCTGGACAAGAGATGTCATCCTTAAAGCAGCGCTCTTCGAACCCGAATATGCGCGTAGCCTTGTCTCTATAATTCCTGCCGATATTAGTATAACCGAAGCCATAACCAACGGGCCGCGTATCCATGCTATTGCTGAGAAAATTGTCGCCAGGGGGTCTAGCTCGCAGGCCCAGCAGGATGCGTACCGTGAGTTTCTGGAGTGGCGCAATACGCTGCCGGAGAAAATGCAAAGCTTGGTGTCGGAGGTGCTGGCGGTGAAGCTGGATATGCTCAATCCGCCAAACAGAGTTATGCGAGCTCTGGGTATGAATAAGCTACGCCAGACCATCCTCACCCAAAACCTGAACTACGAGCCATTTGTTGTTCCTTCAAGCGAGGCTGCTACAAGTCACACCAGCACCGCCAACGTGCCGGATGGAGCTAACCAGCATCTCACGACGGGCACAAAGGATGCAGACCCCACACACGGGACGGGCGGCGACGGCTCTCTCTACGAATTCCGCGATGGTGAGAAGTCGGGTGTAACGCGCTCACGACGTACGGGGCTACCAACCAGAAACACGAGCTCGACTTCTGTGGAGGGTGGGCTGCCTGCAAAACCGATCGAGGCGATTAAAGTTGCCGAGTTCAAGGCGAATCAGCAGAATGTACCAACCCATAATGCTGCCTATCTCGCACAGGATCAGGCGCATTACGATGCGGTGCTGGGCAGGCTCGTAGCGGAGTTCAAGCAGGCGCATCAAGGCTTCCCGCTGGCGAATGAGCAGGCACTGCAGGATTATTTTGCTGTCGCCATCAGCAGGGGGGCCGATGTCTCAAAAATCAACGGCGATGATCTCGCGCGCATGTCGCCAACCGAACTGCAAAAAGCTGCTGAAAGAATCTCTGACAAGCTTTCGGAAGAATCACGCAAGAAATTCGCCGATGCCGCCGAGAGCCGCAATACACAGGCACAATGGGATAATCTCTTCACCGAAGGCAGTAACGAAATTTTCCTCCCCCTCTCCGGCGAAGGGCGTTCGATGGAAAGCCGGATTGATGATTTTCTGGCCGCGCACAACACGCAGGCGGTGCAGAACTACAGCCAAACAAAGGTGGCAGAGGATGCACTGGTTGAGAAAGGTGAACTCGCACCTGAGCGACGGCGCGCTGGGCGCGACATCAACGAGCGCCAAGTGCGACGTGACCCATCAGACCCCGCTAAGCTGCAAACATTGAACCCAAACCCGAAGCCGGGCAAAGACCCGTGGGAGCCAGGGCAAAAAATCGGCGCGTTCTTGGAAGCGCGCAACCAATGGGCGTTGCTTGATGATTTTCAGGTAGAGAACTCGCGTAAAGACGCTCCCAAGCTGGTGGATGGTAATGCACTGCAGGATGGCAGCACCATCATTGGCGGCAAGCCTCTTGCAGCCGATAGTTACAACCCAGAATCCCTGATGGTCGTCGTCTCCCGCGACCCCCAGAAGATCGGCGAAATGTCGAGTGGCCAGCATTGGCGATCCTGCATGGCGGAGGACGGGGTTAATTTCCGCTACGTCCCCGCCGACATTGAGCAAGGCACACTCGTCGCCTATGTCGTCAGCAAGAATGACCCCGAAGCGCGCTATCCGCTGATGCGCCAATTGCTTAAGCCCTTCCGTAATGCACAGGGCGAAACGATTCTGGTGCCTGCACGCCCCTACGGCGCACAGGATGGCGGCAGTTCTCAGACAAAAGACGCGCTCAATCAGACGTTGTCTCGCTTCGTGCGTGACCACGTCAATGCCGGGAAAGAGGGAGCGTTTGAAATGCCCTCATCCCTCTATGCAGATGGTCAAGCAACTACAGTTTCTCTGGGGCAGGAATGGACGCCAGAGATGGTACAAGATGCTCTCGCCAAATGGCATCTCGGTGCGCTTCAGGAGTGGGATACAGAGCTGCAGAGCCGACTCTACAAGATTGAGATTAACAGCGCCATTGCTGAAACTTCTCAGGTGACACCCGAGACTCGTGCGACCATTGAGCAAGCTACTCAAGAGGCAAATCAATACCGTAAGAAGATTCGAGGCGTGCTGGATGAGAAAGATCTCGCTAAAAGCTTCTACCGCGAACTCGGCAAAACCAGCATTGGTACGATACCAACCCCAGAGATTATTTTGCAGGCAGCGCAGTCTACCGTTGTAAAGCAACAAGTCTCAGGGATTGGTGCATGCTTAGTCGATGGATTCCCCGGCCCGTGGGACAAGAACTTCTTCGACCATATTGATAAGCTCATAGATAAACCTTATGCCGGAACCGTTATTCGTGCAGCGTGTGATGTTAATCCAGGGATAGCACTAGCGAATGCCAATAAGTTTCTTGGAAAGCCCTATACCGAAGGCCTCCTGCGGATGGCATCGTTCAAAGCTGCACATGCGGCGCTCCAGTTTTCTTCGTATTATGTGAATGAGCCGTATGCGGAAGATGTCATTCGTCAGGCCGCTAAAAAATCTCCCGGCCCGGCATTACAGCATGCCGCAAATTATATTGACAAGCCTTGGGCCGAATCACTGATCCGAGAGCTTGTTCATGAAGGTAACGACTACGCACGTAGCTGCGTGCTGGAGCATGTAAATCAAATTATTGAAAAACCTTACGCAGAAGATGTGATACGCCTAGTTGCCGAAAAAACACCGAACGCCGTTTTGCAATACGCAAATCGCATTGTTGAGAAGCCCTATGCAGAAGAGGTCATCCGTTCGGCGGCGGAAAAGATACCGGAGGGCGCGTTGCAATACGCAGATCGCTTCGTTGAAAAGCCGTACGCGGAAGAGGTGATTCGTAATGCAGCCGATAAAGCCCCGTCCAAAGCACTACAGTTTGCAAGCCATTTTTGGGAAAAACCGTATGCAGAAGATATAATTCGCAATGCTGCAATAAAAGAACCGTACGCAGCGGCAAGTTACAGTGATTACTACAAAAGTCGGCCTTGGGCTGAGGAGATACTTCGTGATGTCTCGGCGCGCAAGCCCGAGGCAGTGATTGTATATGCAAATATTTTATCTGATCAGCCTTGGGCGGAAGGCATTATTGCAAATATTATAACCGAAGAGAGTGTTACCAAAGCAGCCGCCATCTCTCAAGAAGCCGCACTAACGGTTGCTGATAAATTCAGCGATCAGCCTTGGGCAGAGAAAATCATCACCAAAATAGCGCAGAGTGATAGAGGAATAACGCTTAAGCATGCTGATAAATTCAGCAATCAGCCCTGGGCAGAAAAAGTCATTACCACTGCATTAATGCAGGCACCAGACGATATAGTACATAGGTATGCGGATGAAATCGTAGGTCAGCCGTGGGCAGAAAGAGCTTTCGCTGCTGCCGGAAGAACGGATTATGCCAATGTTGCCTATCATTGCGCCATTAAGAATCCGAGTGCGCCATGGGCAGAGAAGATTTTCTCAGAGGCCGCTCGAGAAAACCCTAGACTGGCATTTGAGCATGCGAACCGCTACATCACGCAGCCTTATGCCGAGAAAATTCTTACCACTGCCGTTGCAGTAGCTCCAGAGCACCTGTTCTCAGATAGCTACCGATTTAATCGTATTGACCACCCCTTGGTGGAGAAAATGATCCGGAAAGCGGCTGCTGCGGAGCCAGACTTGGCTTTAAGCAATTTTGAAACATATGCACGCCAGCCATACGCCGCAGAAATTGCTCAGGAATTTTTCTTAAGTCGGTTGCGCACCCCAGAAGAGAGATTTGCATTAGCGAGCAAATTATGGGGGTTTGCAAAGAGTAACTCCGCGCTTGGACGCTTAGTATTAAACGAAGACGCGAGCCATTTAGCAGCCTCGCAGAAGGCAGAAACATATGATGATATAGTCAGATTATGTGATGATAAGTCAGTCGCAAAGGATGCATCGCAGAGATTGTTGTCCCTGATAGCAGATAACAGTAATGATCTTAACGCTCAGCAGCGTGCAGAATATCTTTCAACGTCTATGGGTAAGGTCGCTTCTGCGAGCGAGGCGCACCAGCACGCAGAACTACTGCTTACACACGCACCAGAGATGGTACGTTGGCGCTCTGATGCGCATGTTCACCACACATCGCTGATGGTCGTTGCTGCGATCATCGCAGAGCCGGGTTCTGAAACGGAGCAGCGCGCAATGCATGCCGCATCCGAAGGACTAAGGAATCTGACGGCCGAGGAACGTGCGGGGATCGTAGAAGAACTGAGCGGAAATTTAGATGAGTCTCACACGCAACTCCATCTGCCCGAAACCCGCGCCCCACAGATTATGCAGAGTCTCTTTGGTGAACAGGCATTCACTCTAGCTACATCGCCTGACGCGACGCCCACGAACATTACGGCGATGAGTAGAAATGACGGCGCGCACACCACCAGCGCAGCAAACGAACAGATTAATATTAACGATGAAGTCACAAGTAAGACAGCGGCTGTTCCCGCCGACAACATAGCTGAGTTCCGCACGGGTGATGGTCTCTATGAGCAGCGTACTGGCGAGAAGGTGACGCGTTCAAGGCGGACAGGCGCACCTTTGCCGAACAGCGGTTCGGCGGGGGCTT
>JBIIEL010000048.1:0-8191 GCA_044237845.1 Rickettsiales bacterium
TACGGTATTGCTCGCGGATGAAACGAATCAGCCCGTCTATCATATGTTGTAAATCTCCGCCTTGTATTTGGCGAGGTTCTCGGGGCGGGTGAACCATTCAATCGTGGCCTTGAGCCCGTCGCGCAGCGAATATTTTGGTGCGTAGCCGGTGAGTTCGCGGATATAGCGGTTATCACACCACAGGCGGAAGACCTCGGAGCTCTCTGGCCGTAGACGCACATCCTCCGTGATGAACTCCACATCGCTTTGCATGAGTTCGCGAATCAGCGCCAGTGTATCGCCCACCGAGATTTCGCTGTCCGAGCCGATGTTGACGGTTTTGCCAATCGCCGCATCGCAGTGCGCCAGTTCAAGAAATCCACGGCAGGTATCCGCGACATAGTTAAAGTCACGTGTCGGCCGCGTGTCGCCCAGAGCAATCTGCTTTTTCCCGGCGGCGATTTGCGAGATGATGGTAGGGATCACCGCGCGTGCAGATTGGCGGGGGCCGTAGGTATTAAAGGGACGGGCGATGGTGACGGGGAGCTTGAAGGCGTTATAGAAACTCATGGCCATCGCATCCGCCCCAATTTTTGAGGCGCTGTAGGGCGACTGCGGCTGGAGCGGGTGTTTTTCGTCGATGGGCACATAGGTTGCAGTGCCATACACTTCGCTGGTGGAGGTATGGATAACGCGCTTCACGCCGGCCTCGAGCGCTGCCTGACAGATGTTCAGCGTGCCGCGGATGTTGGTGTCTACATAGCTGTCGGGCGCAACATAGGAGTAGGGAATCGCAATCAGCGCCGCGAGGTGAAAGACGATGTCGACGTCTTTGGTGATTTTTCGGCAATAGAGCGCATCACGGATATCGCCGCTGACGACCTCAATGTTGCTGCGGCAATCCACATCTTCCAGCCATCCCCAGTGATTGAAGGAGTTGTATTGCGACAGGGCGCGCACGCGGTAGCCCTCGCGCACCAGTAACTCCGTGAGATGCGAGCCGATAAAGCCGTCAGCGCCAGTGACGAGCACGTTCTCTTTCCTAAAAAGGCTCATTCTATTCTCCTGAGAGGGCAGTGATGAAACGAGTCGTTTTCTTATCAATCACAAACATCGCGCTATTCTCAGTACGCCTAATATACATACTCCGTAGTTTCCACAGTATGTTAAAAATTTTCCGGGCAACCACAAAAGACATCAAATAAGCCCATTGTGATTCTTTCTTTGCAACAAGAGAGGTGCAAACATCTATTACCCGATCAAGAGATCCGGCACAATCAGGGAAGTCGGACTCTTCCTTCAAGATACGATTCATTTCGTTACACGCCTCTATCTGTTTTGCGCCGTCTATATACTCCAGAAGCTGTTTTATTGATTCTGGCTTGTAAACATAAGGCATCAGCTGATTGTTGTCCTCCCACAGCTCGTCGATATGGCCACTTCTATGAGAATTCAGCGCGCTGATACTAATGGGCGTGATCCCCAGCATCGCAGCGTCATAAAAACTAGTAGAGGGAGGGCCAATGATATAGTCTAAGCCTTGGAGCCAGGAAACAATCGGTTGCTTGGGCTCACAAATTTCTGCGGTTAACCCGCTACGGTGTAAGAGTGTTTGCCAGGAATCGACCCTCTCTTTTGGGTGCGCACGAAGATGCACGGCGTGACCAGCGCGCAGTAGGGCGTCGATAGTCTTTAGCGTGCTCTCCACGTCTATAGCCTGCACGACAAGTGTTTCCAGTGGTTGTGAAGAAGCGCGCTTTGAGCGTAGTTTTTCGTTGGTTTTTTGGTTAATATATTCATATTGGAAATGATCGTCTAGTAAGGTCGAAAACCCGTCGAGCGCACTGCGTCCAAAATAGTCATTCAGCGCTACCGCTCTTGTGATGATGCCGATATTCTTTTTGCCGGTGGACAACTGAGACCGCCCCGGTCTTTTTAGATTCTTGCATAATGTATCTTGGCGTGGATGCCCCACCACATGGCACTTATTGGCGATATCTTGGGCATATTCCTGAATAGCGCTCAACTGTTTGCGCCCCCAGAGACAAAATGCATCGATACGCGCTACATACTTCTTTTGTCCCTCGAAGTAGTCGCGCTCAAGCAGCGTCCGCGCCATCACTTTATGGTCTTTACAGATAATGCCCAAACTCTCCGTCGAGAGCATCACGAACTTCGCCTCCCATTCCATCCACGCATCGCCCCAGTTATCATAGAGCATGTGTGGGCGCGGCATGATAATGATATCGAATGCCTTACGAAAATACGGTACCAGGCGATTGCTTAGGCGGTTGCCAAAAATAAGTGTATGGCCACGCGCGGCGCATTTCTTCTGCAACGCACTTGCCACCACCGCGTCACGATTCAATTCGTCGATATGAAAGTAGATATTCATGCGATCGCTGACTCTTGATGGAGTGTAGTGGCCGCCAGTGCTGATAATACTTTGTGGGCAATCGCCTCAGCATTGAGTCTATGATGCGCCAGCACGTCTGTAGCACCCCCACACGCGGGTATATCGGTGAGCGCAATACGGTGGAGTATTTTTCCGTGTATTGCACCAGAGGCAAAGCCATCAGCCAAACGGTCGCCTTGGCCGCCAATATGGTAATGGTTATCGAGAGAGAAGATATGGGCGCATGCTCCCAACGCATTCGCCAGCCATGCAAAATCTATATAATTGAGCCATGGCAAATTGATGACGCGTACTTTTAGTCCGTGTTGCTCGCTTAGCATCTGCGCCGCTTTCATGGCTTCCGACAATAAGACAGGTCCGTAAGCAATGAGCGTGGCACTTTCCCCCTCAGATAAGCTCACGCCGCGACCCACATGAACTTTGTATGTTTCAGGTAATTGGTAGGGAAGGTCACACGGGATGCTGACGAGTCGTAAATAGGAGCTTCCTTGCGCATGGTTCAGGCACCAATCCAATAGAGGCGCCACTTCTGCGGCGCAAGACGGCTCAACCAGTGTTAGGCCGGGAATGGCAGACAGTCCGGATATATCGCGTACGGCTTGGTGTGAGTGGCCGGGGCCTGCGGGCACTACGCCGGCGAGTGAACCGACATAGACGATTTTTGTATGCTCGGTCGCGTTATTGTAGATTTGTTCGTTCGGCCGCGCAGAAAGGAAGCAAGCGAATGAGTGCACAACCGGCAGCAATCCACGCAATGCCATCCCGCCCGCTTGCGATACCATATCCTGCTCTGCGATGCCGCACTCAATAAAGCGATCGGGGAACTCGTTCTGGAATGGAATGAGTCCGGTATCAAGAATCAAATCCGCATCAAGCGCCACGATGTTGGAGTTACTTCTCGCCTGCTGGAGCAGCGCTTCAGAATAGGCCGCGACTAAGCGTTCGCCATTCTTTGCGGCAACGGCAGCTGGCTGAACAACGGCTTCCAATTCAATGCGGGCGGCACCAACAGATTCAAATGCGGCATTCGCGGTATTTATAAGCTCTTGTGCAGCGCGAACATACGCATCAGCAGTAGGAGCGCCGCTGTGAAATTTATAAAAATCAACGTCAGAATCAACGGCGGTGTGCTCCATAAAAGAGACGCCTTTTCCCTTGATGGTATCTGCGATAATGACTTTCGGTTTATTCGTTTCAGCTTTTAGCTGCGCAAAGGTCTGCGACAGAGCGAGAAGATCGTTCCCATCACATCTTGCGGTATGCCAACCAAATGCGGCGAACTTCTGCTCTAGGTCGCCGAGATGGCTTACTTTGCTGACCAGCGTATCGGATTGTAGTTTGTTGTGATCGACGATGACGGTGAGCTCTGATAGGCCGTGATTCGCAGCGGAAACAAGGGATTCCCAGATCTGCCCCTCTTGCAGCTCGCCATCACCGGTTAGTACGAACACATTGCCGTTCTTACCGAGTCTTCGGTTGGCATAAATCATGCCTTTCGCCTTAGATATTCCCATACCAAGTGAACCAGTATTGGTGATCATATTGGGAATAGAAATATCAGGGTGGCCAGGTAAGCCGCCGTACTGACGCAGTGTATGTAGTCGCTCGAAACTGAGATGCCCCATAGCAATGAGCGTGCTGTAATAGGCGGGGGCGTCGTGTCCTTTTGAAGAGAAAAAGAGATCGGCTGGGCCCAGCTCATGGAGTTGCAGCCACGACATGATGTCGATACTGCTGAAGCTGCTGCCGATATGTCCCGACCCCGCTCGGGCGATCATGTATAATGTGTTGATTCGACAGGCTGTGGAGAATAGCGCTGTTTTGGTAGTTTCTGGCAAAGCCAGCCCGCGAATGCGCGAAAACTCGCTAAGAGGCACGTAGTAGAGGGTCCCACCTACTGCAATTCCGACTTGATCGCCCATTTTCTACTGCTTCTCTATAGGATAAGGACGCGTGCTAATAACAGGTAAGCGCGCTTCGCCAGTTGCCAGATAATGCTCTATGAGTAGCCAATCTTCAACTGTGTTTATATCAAATCCCTCGAGCCCTTGGCTGATGAAGGGAACAACTACCTCACCCGCGATAGAATGTTGCTCAAACACCGTTCTGCTCCAGGCAATTTCAAGACTGGCATTCTGTACGTAAATTGGTGGGAGTGCCGCGTATTGGCTGCTATGCCAGGGCGTCGTGCCGTTGGTGTGGGGTAGTAGAGGACGCATGCGGCTGCCATCAATCACCCACATTTTTCCTGGATGCTGCGCACATTTTTCTACCGCACGTAGAGAATCTACTCCCTCTTCACGCGTGAACGCCTCCCACGCGCGGCGTATTGTTTCAGGAAGGCGCAAGGGGCTAGTAGGGCGCAGAATGCTAAAAACATCGTAGTCAGGTTTTTCTTTTGCAAGTGCCGTGAGCATCCAAACAACCCATTCGATATCGGGTGATTTATCGCCCGATATCTGAGGTGGGCGCAGAAAAGGAACCTCTGCTCCATAATGACGGGCTATATCGGCATACTCAGCGCTGTCCGTAGCGCAAATAACGGCATCGAAGATGTTGCTCTCTAGAGCCGCTTGTATGGTATAGGCAAGCAGGGGATGGCCGCACAAGTTTCTGATATTTTTGTTGGGCACCCGTTGGGACCCGGCACGCGCAGGTATGAGGGCAACAGATCTCATTAGGTTAGCTCGCTTCTGGTCAGGAATGAGATATTTTTTATCTCTGAATAGACGTCTAACGCTTCTACTCCCGGCTCCCGTGTTCCATTTCCAGAAGAGCCAAACCCACCAAAGGGCATGTGCGGTTCGCTACCGTAAGTGCCGAGATTAATGTTGGCGACACCGGCCTTAATGCGCTGCGCAAACCACATGGCGCGGTCGACGCTTTTTGTGTGTATCGCTGCGGTGAGTCCGTATTCTGAGGCATTTGCGAGACGCAGTGCCTCGCCCAAGCTTTCTACACGGTGTAGGGTTGCCACCGGTCCGAAAATCTCCTTGCTGCTGAGCTGCGCAGTAAGCGGCAATTCGTCGATAATGGTTGGCTCGACATAATAGCCATTCGCCAATGCAGAGTCCGAAGGAGAATTGCCGCCGCATAAGATGCGCCCGCCCTCAGACGTTGCATGCTTTATGGCTGAGAGAATGTTTTCTTGCTGACGCCTATTGATAAGAGGACCAAGATCGCAGCCGTCTGCTACCCCAAGTGTAAGGGCGCGCGTCTTGGCCACGAAACGTTCACGAAACGCTTCGTAGATGGATCCAAACACCAGTATCCTACTGCCGGCGGCACAGCGTTGTCCGGCATTGCTAAAAGCGGAGAGTGCTGCCCAATCGACCGCGCGCTCAAGATCAGCATCATCACACACGATGAAAGGATTTTTTCCACCCAACTCTAATGATATGCGCGCGAGTCGGCGCCCTGCCTTCTCGGCAATCAGCCTGCCTATATTTGTAGAGCCTGTAAAACTGATGACGGCGACCCGAGGGTCTTCTACCAGTGCGGCTCCTGCAATTTCACCACGACCATGAACAACATTGAATACACCATCTGGCAGCCCTGCCGCTTTCGTGAGCTCCGCAAATAAATTTGCGGTCCGCGGTGCATCTTCAGATGCCTTTAATACCACCGTATTTCCACAAATAAGAGCGGGAAATGTTTTCCAGGCTATATTCGCCATGGGTGTGTTGGCGGGGATAATAAGCCCGGCAACCCCGAGGGGCTGCCTAATGGTGTGGCTATATTTTTCCGGCATGCCCGAAGTCAATGAGCGTCCATAGAGGCGCATTCCTTCTCCGGCAAAATACTCCGCTTGTAGGATAGCCGCGCTTATCTCACCCTTTGCATCACGCGGCGGTTTTCCTGTTTCTGTCGCAATGCAATTTGCCAGTGCATCTGCGTTCTGTCTCATAACGCTTGCGATCTGCATGAGCACTTGCCCCCGATGAATGGGTGTAAGGCCTGACCAGCCTTCGTATGCTTCCTGCGCTGCTGATATGGCCTCGTGAGTATCCGCCACTGCGGAGTCATAGGCATTATAAAGCAGTTCGCCAGTATGTGGATTAAACTTCTCTAGCCAGTTATCCGCCTTGGCGTCAGAAGTTTTGCCGTTAATCCAGTTGGTGAGGACGGAGGATGTCGATATCGGGTTCATATTGCTGTCCAGCCTCCGTCGATGACAAGGTTAGAACCGGTCATATAGTGTGAAGCGGCGCTCGCCAAGAATAGTACGGTACCGTTATATTCTTCTGCGCGCGCCATTCTCCCCACTGGGATACGGGCGCAGTAAGCGTCCAGAAAAGCTTGCTCCTGCTGATCAAAAACGCCTGCAATGGTGAGCGAGTTGACCCGCACATTTTTCTTTGCCCAATAGACAGCGAGGTAGCGCGTGAGATTGAGAATGCCTGATTTAGAAGCCGAATACGCTGCTGGCTTAAAGAAGATTTCGCCCCGTTGCCGACGATACTCGTATAGGCTTTGGTCAGGAGCGACCACGCCATAAATGGATGCCACGTTCACGATAGAGCCCTTACCAGCCTTCGCCATGGCGCCGCCAAAAACCTGACAACACAGATATACGCCTTTAAGATTGACGTTCATCACCTTGTCCCACGATGCCTCGGGGTAGTCCTCGAACGGCCCATTCTCTTCCGGCGGCGCAGAGGGAGGAGAATCAATGGCCGCGTTGTTTATCAGAACAGTGGGCGCACCAAATTTGTGCGTGATATCATTGAGTATATGCGTAAGAGACGACTTTTGGGTCACATCCGCAGTGCATGGAAAGTATGTATCTGGATATGCCTCTGCTAGTTTTTCGCTGGCCTTAGAGTGTCGCGTATCCAGACCGACAACCCGTGCACCGCGCTCTAAGAATGCAGATGCGTATTCGGCACCTAGTCGACCGGACGAACCCGTGACGATGACAACTTCTTTGCTAACCTCAAAAAGTGAATCTCTGGATATCATGACGCTTGATCCATTTTGGCCTTGAAAATGAGGTCGCATATTTCGCGGACGGCACCGAAGCCGCCAGCTCTCTCGGTACGGTAAATGACATAAGGGTGCACTTCCGGGTAAGCGTCGGATACCGCAACAGGGATGCCAACAGACTTGAACGCAGGGATATCATTAATATCATTGCCTACAAATACAGTATGCGTGGGAGAAATGTTCTTTGCGCGGCAGATATCAAGAACCGCTTCGGCCTTGTCCTCTACGCCTTGTTTGAAAGGCAGATTCAGTTTCTTCGCGCGCGCTGCGACTACCGGATTCTTTTCTGTGGAAACAATATGAACGCTTATGCCAGCATTCTGTAATCTCGATATACCAAGCCCATCGCTACGACAGCAGCGAACCATCTCATGTCCGTCTTGGGCGACATAAACAGCATTGTCGGTTAGCACCCCGTCAAAATCCAATATGACGAGCTGAGCCGATGCCCACAGCGCTTGATTGGTCATGCCGTCAGTCCCTTAGGTCGACCAATAAAATAGGCTCGCCACGTGCGATGTTTTTTTTGGTTTTGCGCCCGATCACTTGGTTTGATTCACGTACGGGAATATATTGCGTGTCAAATATCCGTCCAGATAAGTTCTCTAACGTGAGTTCGGTATCTGCCGGAATATCATTGTAGGCGACCAATGATTTCCCAAGTTTTTTAAATACACGTTCGTTGCCCAGGTCATCCGCCGGCTTAGGTGGCATCATGTGACGAACGCGTTTTATATCGCGTACGAATTTTCGCAATCCTTCCGGCTCCAAAGCAAAGCTATGGTCTGTGCCCTTCCATGCGCGGTTGAG
>JBIIEL010000014.1:0-54584 GCA_044237845.1 Rickettsiales bacterium
CAGTTTCCTGCCGTCACGCTGCGCTTGTTTCTCACCTATGGGCCGGGACAAGACGCGCGGCGCTTTCTCCCGCAGATCATTCGTGGATGCCTCGACGATGCAGCCTTCCCCGTATCGGCCGGCGAACAGCTGCGTGATTTTTGTTATATCGACGATACCATGCGCGCCATTTTCCTCGCACTCACGCACGATGCCGCACTGGGCGAAGTCATCAATGTCGGCTCCGGTATTCCCGTTACCATTCGCGATGTAATTCAGCAGGTGCACCAGCTAATAGGTAAGGGCACACCGCACTATGGCGCAGTGCCTTATCGTCCTTCCGAAAATATGGCGCTCTATGCCGATGCCACCAAAGCGCGTCAATTGCTCGGCTGGCAACCACAAGTCTCTCTCGCAACGGGCCTTCGCAATACCGTGGAATGGATAAAGGCCTGCCATGCCTGAGCAGCCCTTAGTCAGCGTCATTATGAATTGCTATAATGGCGAGAAATATCTCGCGCAGGCGATCGAAAGCGTGCTGGCGCAAACTTGGGAGAACTGGGAAATTATTTTCTGGGACAACCACTCCACCGATCAAAGCGCGGCGATCTTCAAATCCTATCACGACCCGCGGCTGCACTATCATTACGCCCCCAATCACACGCTTCTCTACGAAGCGCGCAACTATGCGATCGAGAAAGCAACCGGCGATTTTTATGCTTTTCTGGATGTGGATGATTGGTGGGTTCCTGAGAAACTGGCGCTCCAGATGCGCCTGTTCGATGACCCTGAGGTGGGCATGGCTTGTGGTAACTACTCAGTGCATCACGAGGTAAAGAAGAAGCAATGGCAGGCGCTCCCTTCCTCTGCGCCGAGCGGCTGGGTGCTCGACGCTTTGCTCAAACGCTATTACGTCGCATTGCTAACACTCGTTGTCCGCAAAACCGCCTTTGACTCGCTCGATCATCCCTTTGATCCACGCTACCATATCATTGGCGATTTTGACCTCGTGATACGACTCGCCGTCACATGGAAGCTAGGTGTCGTGGCAGCGCCGGTTGCATGCTATCGCGTGCACGGCTCCAATGAAACGGGCAAACATCATGCCCGTCATCTTGCAGAAATTGATCAATGGATCGAGGAGATGAAGTCGCACTCACAGATTGGCACCTCCCATCATTTCTCTGCCGTACGTGATCATAAGAACTATATCGCCGCACTGGGAAAGTTATTTGCACGAGATAGGTTGGGTGCACGGCAGCTTGGCCGCTTACTTCCCTGGGGACGCTATAAGCAACGGCTGCTCATCGCGCAGATACTTCCTCATGCATTACTTAAAGCGCTGAAAAATTGATTCGCACGCATCGTTTTCTGTGATAGAGATGCGGCGCTATAGTCGTTTTAATTTAAAATTTCCGGTAGGCGAAAATGGTTTGGTTTCGAGAACCGCAGCGCAAATGTACATTTGAGTACATGCGCAGCGGAAGCGGAGAAAACAACCATTTGCAGCCAGCGGAAATTTTAAAGTGAAATGACTATATGACATTACAGCGCATATTCAGCCTCTTATTGCCCATTTTCATGGGGATATTGCCCTTCGCATTTCCTGTACATGTGGCGGCCGGCAACCCGCTGCTCGGCGGAATTCCGTATGTGCTGCTCGGGCTTCATTTCTTTCTTTTTGCCTTCCTTAATCATCAAGAATACCAGCTCCTGCAATGGAAATGGACTCCCATCGATTGGGCGGTTCTGCTCTTGGTAACATCGTTCTGCGCGCATCTGGCGTATCACTTGGTGCTGCAGGAAGTACCCAGTAGCGAGATGATACGCATCTTCCTAGTCTATATCTCGAGCGCCTGGCTTTATATTTATATCTCCCGCTTCGCCAGCGATGCAGAAATACGCGCTATCCTTTGGGCTATTGTGTTGGCATCTATCCTGATGGCGGCGCATTGGATGTACGATACCTACATCAAGACCGTTTTACGCGATACGAACTGGTATCAGTTGAAGATGTACGAATATTTCAAGGTACGAAATAATTTTGGTGACGCAGATGTCAACACCTCACTTCTTTGCCACCCCGAGTCTGAGTGCCGTGCCTATGGCTTGCTTGATAAGCACACGACAACGGGAGCCTATATCGCTCTGGGCGGCCTGTCGGCACTCGCCTTGATGTGGGGAAAGAGCTTGCTAAAAAAGTTTTTTGTCCTCTTTCTTTATTTTGTGGTGCTTTCTGTTGGTACCGCGACCACTGCTTGGATTGGTTTTGTGATAGTAGCGCCGCTAGCTATTCTTATTTCAGAGCGCAAGAACTTTTTAAAGAACCTCTTGCGCCTTATAATACAAGCCATAGTGGCAACCCTTGTCTTCTTCTGGGTATTGCTAAACGACCATACACAAAAGCTATTCAAACAAGCCCTTACCACCCTGCACACCCAATTTACCTACGTGGTAAATATTGATGGTACCAGCGCGCCAGTTTCGTTCGTCCAGCTCTACTGGAGTGATATAACCAACTATGTTGAGTACCTCAAAAGTTATCCCGTTGTTGCATTCGTTGGTGAAGGCTTCTGGGGGCATGCACATTTCTACCCACGCGGCGGAGATCTGGCCGTCACCGAATGGTTGGCCACACTGGGCATCCCCCTCTCCTGCTATGTGCTTTTCACGCTGATATGCTTCGTAAAAAAATCACTCGGTACGCTTTTTTCACCCACTGGGCAATTGTCACCATCGCTCTGGCACACTTCCTACAGCGTCACCGTGCTCTTGTTCTTAGGGTTCACCGTCGCGCACTACAATACGTTATCTAACAAAGCGATTTTCGTTTTCTTCTACTTGGCACTGGGACTGGCTACGCGGCATATATTGAATCTCCGAAAAGACGCTACGCATGACTGAGACGGCCTACAGAAAATATATCCATGCACCCAATATTCACTGCGGCGGCGGACGAGTGCTGCTGGATGCGCTGATTCGCGCGGCGGAGGGTGATACTGAGCTACTGATATCGGCAGATGCACGATTTGTTGGAATATCCGCGCTTACCGATCTCCCGAAAATACGGCGCGTGAAACCTACCTTGCTGCATCGGCTGATGGCTGAGCGCTGGCTGGTGCATCATATCCGCCCGGGCGACCATGTACTGTGCTTCGGCAATTTGCCCCCGCTCTGGAAGCTGAAGGGAAAGGTCACTCTGTTTCTGCAGAACCGCCTGCTGCTGAACAAGGCTGACTGGGCAGGCTTTCCGTTACGTAGTCGGATTAAGCTCCTGATCGAGCGCTGGTGGCTTCTCTCCAGACTACACAATATCGATCATGTTATTGTACAAACTACCTCCATGAAACGGCAGCTCGAGGCCTGTAGCCGAATGCCACTCGATATTCATGTTCTGCCGTTTGTCGCAGAGCCAAAGGGCTATAGCCGGAAATTGTCTCCTGAGAAGACCGCCACTCAGCAGGAAAAATCCTATCGGTTTGCGTATGTCGCTTCGGGGGATGCACATAAGAATCATCACGCGCTGCTCGATGCCTGGCGCATATTGGCAGCGGAAAATATTTTCCCTGAATTACACCTGACCATCAATGCGAAACGTCACCCCGACATTCTGCACCAGATTGCAGAGCTAAGCGCCCGCCACGCCATCTCTGTTCATAATCACGACGACTTGAAACATGAGGAAATCCTCCGTTTATACCAGAATGTAGATGCCGCCATTTATCCGTCGCTACTCGAATCTTTCGGCCTCCCGTTGATTGAAGCGCGGCAGGCCGGACTGCCCATTCTTGCCGCAGAGACCGACTATGTGCGCGACATACTGGACCCAGAAGAAAGCTTTGACCCGCACTCGCCCGTCTCGATCGCACGGGCGGTGCAACGCTTTATGGGAATACCGACCGAGACGCTTCCCGTGCTCGATGCGTCAACCTTCCTGCAAAAAATCTTTGCGCCATGCACATCCTGATTGTCAGCCAATATTTCTGGCCCGAGAATTTCCGCATCAACGACCTTGCGGAAGGCCTGGTAGCACGCGGGCATCGTGTCAGCGTACTCACGGGCATGCCTAATTATCCTTCAGGAAAATTGGCCGCGGGCTATTCCTGGCGAGGCCCTTACCGGGAGACATGGCAGAATATCGACATCCTGCGTGTGCCGCTTATTCCAAGGGGAAATGGCCGCGCTATACTGTTGTTGCTCAACTATCTTTCTTTCATGGTCACGGCTAGCCTGCTGTGTTTCTGGCGCTGCCGCGACCGCTACGATGCGATACTGGTGTTCCAGCTATCGCCCGTCACCGTAGGGGTGCCGGCACGCCTGTTTGGCTGGGCACGAAAAATACCCATACTGTTTTGGATACAGGACCTATGGCCGGAGAGCCTTTCCGCTACTGGCGCGGTCAAATCACCCGCCATACTCAACGCGGTTGGTGCGTTGGTACGTTGGATTTACAAAGGCTGCGCAAAGATACTCATTCAATCGGAAGCGTTTCACGCACCCGTAGCCGCGCATGGCGCACCACCGGATCGGATCCATTATTTTCCGAACAGCGCGGAGACGTTCTACCGCCCGGTTACCACACCAGCTCCGTGGACGGGACCAACGCTTCCGAGTGGTTTCCGCATGATGTTTGCCGGCAATCTGGGCGTGGCACAATCGTTCGAAACCATACTCGCCGCCGCAGCGCTGCTTAAAGAGCAGCCCGATATCCATTGGATTATCGTGGGCGACGGGCGGATGAAAGAATGGATCGCAAACGAGGTGGAACGCCGCGGGCTTCAGCACTCGGTGCATCTGATGGGACGCCATGCGCCCGAATCGATGCCGGATTGGTTCGCGCAGGCAGATGCCATGCTGGTGAGCTTACGCCGTGAGCCGATTTTCGCGCTGACAGTCCCCTCAAAAGTGCAATCCTACATGGCCTGCGCCAAACCCATCATTGCCTCGCTGGATGGTGAAGGCGCGCGCATTATCAGCGTTTCCGGCGGGGGGATTGCCGTGCCTGCCGAGGACCCCAACCAGCTTGCCAATGCCGTGCAGAAAATGTATGCCTTGTCCCAAGCAGAACGCACCGCCATGGGCGCTGAAGGACGCGCCTATTTCGAACAGCATTTCACTCGTGAGATGCTCATCGAGCAGCTGGAGGGCTGGATGAAAGAAGTCACTTCATGAGTCGTATCTTGGTATTGGGCGCTTCCGGAATGCTCGGTCATGCAGTACTGCGCACCATGACCGAAGCGGATAACCACGAGGTCTGGGGAACGCTACGCACTCCATCTGCCACGCGCTATTTCTCACCCGCTATCGCCTCGCGCATGATCAGTGGCGTGGACGTAGAAGCAAGCGACGCGCTTCCCCTGCTGTTTGATAAGGTAAAGCCCAACGTAGTGATTAACTGCGTCGGGCTGGTAAAGCAGCTGAGCGATGGCAATGACGTGCTGACAGCCGTGCCTCTCAATACGTTGTTGCCGCATCGTCTGGCAAAATACTGTGCAGAGAACGGTGCGCGGTTGATTCATGTGAGTACGGACTGCGTCTTCAACGGAAAAAAGGGGAACTATAGCGAAAGCGATAGCCCGGATGCGGAAGATGTGTATGGCCGCTCAAAACTGCTCGGAGAAGTAACCGATCGCCCACATGCCATCACCCTGCGCACCTCGATCATTGGCCATGAGCTAAACAGCGCTCACGGCCTCACCGATTGGTTTCTCACTCAAAATGGCCGCGTAAAAGGCTATCGCCGCGCGATTTTCTCTGGTCTCCCCACGGTGGAGCTTGCGCGTGTGATGCGCGACATCGTCCTGCCCAACACGGCACTTTCGGGGCTCTACCATGTGGCCGCAGCACCGATTACGAAGTTTGATTTACTCAATTGCATCAAGCACGTATACAAGAAGGAAATTGAGATCGAGCCGGATGATGCCGTAGTGATTGACCGCTCACTCAATGCCGATCATTTTCACCGCGCTACCGGCTATGTTGCGCCAGACTGGCAAACATTGGTAGAGCGCATGTATGCTTCTCAACAAAGGTAACCTATGTTTGCCAATAGCACGATCATGATTACTGGTGGCACTGGCTCCTTCGGGAACGCGGTGCTTCGCTATTTCCTGAAAACCGATATCCGTGAGATACGGGTCTTCAGTCGCGATGAGAAAAAGCAGGAAGACATGCGGCTTGCGTTGGCAGACGATCGGGTCAAGTTTTATATCGGCGATGTGCGTGATTACGATAGTGTAGCGCAGGCAATGCGTGGCGTCGATTATACGTTTCACGCCGCGGCACTCAAGCAGGTTCCCTCGTGCGAGTTTTATCCGATGGAGGCCGTGCGCACCAATATTCTCGGCACCGAGAATGTATTAAACGCAGGGATTGCACAGCAGCTAAAACGCGTGGTGCTTCTCAGCACCGACAAGGCCGTCTACCCGATCAACGCCATGGGGCTTTCGAAAGCCATGGCCGAGAAAGTGATGGTGGCAAAATCACGCAACCTCGGCAGCAGCGAGACAGTCGTCTGCGCCACGCGTTACGGTAATGTCATGGGCTCGCGCGGATCCGTGATTCCACTGTTTGTCGAGCAGTTAAAATCTGGCAATCCGCTGACCGTCACCGACCCTTCTATGACCCGTTTTCTGATGTCGCTTGAGGAATCGGTTCATCTGGTGTTGCATGCGTTCGAGCACGGAAATTCAGGCGATATTTTTGTGCAGAAGGCTCCCGCCGCCACCGTTGGCGATCTGGCAGAAGCACTGAAGCAGCTTTTTTCCAAAACAAATCCGATACGCATCATCGGAACGCGGCACGGTGAAAAACTCTATGAATCGCTTGTCTCGCGCGAGGAGATGGCACGAGCGGAAGATACCGGGGCACATTTTTGTATCCCGGCCGATAGCCGCGATCTGAACTACAAAAAATATTTTGTTGAAGGGGAACAGCGCATCACCGAGGCAGAAGACTACACCTCACACAATACCACGCGACTTAGCGTTGAACAAATAAAGGCACTGCTCCTCACGCTTGATTATATCCAGGAGGCGCTCCATGCTTAAAGTGATGACGCTGGTGGGCACCCGCCCAGAACTTATCAAGATGAGCCGGGTCATCGCCGAGTTCGATGCCCATGTGCAGCATGTGCTCGTCCATTCCGGGCAGAACTACGATTACGAGCTGAATCAGATATTCTTTGACGATCTTGGCATTCGCAAGCCCGACCATTTCCTAGGCATTGCCGCCGATAGCCCCGCAAAAACGATCGCCGCCGTTATCGAAAAAGCGGATGCTATTTTTGAACAGGAAAAACCCGATGCGCTGATGCTCTACGGCGATACAAACACCTGCCTCGCCGTTATTGCCGCAAAACGCCGTAAAATTCCGGTGTTTCATATGGAGGCGGGCAATCGCTGCTTCGACCAGCGCGTGCCGGAGGAGCTGAATCGCAAAGTGGTCGACCATCTGAGCGACATCAATCTGGTGCTGAGCGAGCATGCGCGCCGCTATCTTCTGGCGGAGGGGATTCGCCCTGAAACGATCATCAAAACCGGCTCTCATATGCATGAGGTGCTGGCGCATTACCTGCCGCAGATCAACGCCTCCGACATAGTGGCGCGCGACGCGCTGACACAGGGAAAATTCTTTCTGGTCAGCGCCCATCGGGAAGAGAATGTCGATTCGCCGGCCACATTGCGAGATCTTCTCGCGACATTGCGCGCGCTTGCAGATACCTACCACTATCCGGTCATCGTTTCCACGCATCCACGCACATTGAAACGGTTGGAAGCGCTCGGCGAGCCGCTCGATCATCCGCTCATTCGCTTTGTGAAACCTTACGGCTTCTTCGATTATATGAAGCTGCAAATGAGTGCCGCTTGCGTCCTTTCCGACAGCGGCACCCTCACCGAAGAGACATCGCTGATGAATCTTCCCGCCGTGATGCTACGCAACGCACATGAGCGGCCTGAGGGCATGGATGAAGGCACGCTGATTATGTCTGGCCTCAAGAGTGACCGCGTGTTGGCTGCCGTAAAAATCATCATCGCGCAGCATAACCGCACCGCGCGTTCATTCCCTGTAGTTGCCGATTATGAGAGCGGCGCTGTTTCCCAACAAGTGCTACGGATTGTGCTCAGTTATACCGACTACGTAAACCGCACCGTGTGGCAGAAGGACTAGCGATCCAGCTCCTCACGATCGCGAAGATACCTTAGTAACGACGCTCTCTAGAACGTCCCGATCAGGTTAATGAACGGCCCGTGGCTGGTATAGTCGAGGTCGGTTAGATCGTCCGTAAAGTCGGTGAAGTTATAGCCCGCGCCGAGCTTCACGTTCTCGTCGATACGGCGGTAGACGCCGATCAGCGCACCGGCTTTCGTATCTTCGGCTTCCTGCGCGTTCAGGTAACGCAGCTCGCCCATAATGTCCCACTCCTTAACGACGTGGTAATCCGCCCGCGCGACAGCAAGCCATGCCTGGCTGTTGAACCAGCCATTGCCAAGGCCCATGTCTTTCAGCGCGCCAAAGCTGGGGCGCTGGCAAAGGTCGCGCACGCAAAAAAGCTGAGCGCAAATGCCCTTACCAATGACGCACTCCGTCGGCTACTTGCTTCCCCGCGCATGGTCATTCTACCACTACATGTAATAAGAATTTATAAAAGTTACCAATTCGTTAATCGACGTAACTTCTTTGATCCAGCGTTATTAGCAGAAAGGCCATCAGACAGCCAATTTTCTGCCCTTCTGAGGCATTATGATGGATGGTGTTGGAGGATTTTACGGGTACGCTAGAAAGCCACCGTTTGCGGATTGATATTATACTCTTCCACAATTTCTCTGCTCACACGCAGTATTCTTGTCGGATCATTATCCTCAGCCTGCTGCTCTTTCGGGGGCGCAGTCTCCGCCGCTGAGCCAGCGCTGTCAGATGTCGTATATACAGGCGCAGCCGTACCGCCCGTTAATCCACCCGCATTCACCCACGGCTTTTGTGATACCATTTGCACCGTATACGGCAGATAAGCCGTGGTTGGTAATGTGGCCGCGGCAAGCACGGTCAACGAGCCATTCACGTAAGTAATGTTATAATTACTGGCGTTAAACCCGTTCGCACCGGTTGCGCCGCTTGCGGTAATTGTCCACGGAGTGCTGCCACTCACATTCCAGAACCCACTGCCGGAGAGTGTCGCATTCGTTGCCAGCGTCATGCCGGTGATGGTTTCACTTCCATACAAACCACTCACGCCATAGCCATTAAAGCTGTTAGCTGCGCCATAGGTCAGGCTATGGTTTGCTGCGGTAATCGTCAATGCGCGCGGGTCCACCGTAATGGCCGACGCGTTATTGCCATAGGTGAAGCCATAGCCCAGTGACGAAGCAAGACTACCCGATGCATAGTTCAGATAATAGCTGCCGACATTGCTGCCCTGCGTGTAGTTCGTGCTGCCGGTGAGCGCGCCAGTGAGCGTATCGATCGAACCATCCGACCCGAGATAACCGCTTGCGGTGTAGGCGTATCCCGCGAGGCTTGGCGAAACAGCGCCGTAAATAAGGTTAGAAAGTGAATTTGCGGCAATCGTCAGCAGCGGCGTGAAGCCATAAAGCAGGCCGTTGCCCGTCGATGGCATGCTAGGGCAACTACCGCCGTAAGTGCAGCTGTAGCGATGGAACGTACTCGTCAGCCCGCCGAGCGTATTGCCCGATGGGTTGCGCGAGTAGACCAGCCAACGTCCGCCGCCCGTCATATTAAACAGGCCGCTACCCGCATTGTTGGTGAACGCGCCTGTGCTGCCACCTGCCACCACCGTTGCTGCCGTGCCCTCCCCAGAAGCATTGAGTACCGCGCCTGCATTAAAGACCGTGTTGCCATTCATGTTTTGCAGCAGAATATTCCCGCCCGAAATCGCGCTCGCCACCGTGATCGCGCCGCTGGTGTTGTTGGTTAGGCCAATCCCCTGCGCAATCTGCATCGTCACGCTGCCAGTACCGGCGTTGATGATGCCGTTGATAGTGATATTCGCCGCGCCTGCATCACGATGCGCATTCACCACACCGGTGGCGAGGTTCTGGTTTGCGAGCAGGTTCAGGTTGCCATTGTCGGTGGTGATATTCGCGTTGACGAGAATGCTGCGACCCGCTTGCAGCGTCAGTGCACCGCCATTGCCACCGGGGTTATTCGCCGTAATCGCGCTGTTCACCGTAATGTCATTGCTCGCCTGCAGCAGCACGTTAGTGCCAGCATTCAGCGTCGCCGTGAGGAAGCCGGGCGCAATCGTCAGTGTGCTCGCCGCCGAATAGCTATAAAGACCAAAGCTGTTATCTACCGCGCCATCGCCAATCGAGTAGACTTTCTGGTCGCCGAGCGAGCTAACCACCACACGATGATTGATGGTGTCTTCGGCAAGCAAGCGGAAGCCCTGATTTGCCGATGTGCCGAGGAAGCTATTAAAGCCATCAATATATCCGACCGCACCGGTACCACTATTTCCATCGCCCCAGGTCACTGCGCCCGCTCCACCATTCCATAACGTGCTGCCAGCAACATAATTCCCGCTTGCGAGCGCCAGCACGCCGCCATTGCCCACGCGATCACCGGCCACACTACCAATGAGTGAATTACTGGCATTGATGGTCAAGCCCGTTGCGGAGCCCCCATCACGCAACGTCACTGCCCCGCGATTGCCGTTCCAGTACGAGCTCGCCACCACATAATTGCCATTGGCAAGCGCTGTCACCCCGTCACTACCCACGCGGTCGCCCGCAACCGTTCCGGTCAGTGCATAGCTTTGATCAATGCGTCCGGTAGTGCCGTGGTCGCCATCCCCCCACTGCACTATCCCGATATCGCCGCCCCAATGCGAACTCGCCACCACATAATGGCCATTCGTCAGTGCAGTCACCCCGTCACTGCCGAGGAGATCACCCACGCTGTCACCCACCAGCGAGTTGTTTTCATCTACAATACCAACAGTTCCACTATTACCATCACCCCAGGTCACCGCGCCGAGATCGCCCCGCCAATGTGAACTCGCCACCACATAGTTGCCATTGGTCAGCGCCGTTATACCGTCACTACCGATGCGATCGCCTGTATCACCAACGATAGAATTCGAGTGATCAACAAGAAACTGGCGCCCTCTAGAACCATCGCCCCAAGTCACGGCACCCATGTCACCTTTCCAGTGCGAGCTAGCGACCACATAATTACCATTGGTCAGCGCCACAACACCATCGCTACCAACACGGTCGCCTGTATCGCCAGTGATAGACATCATCCCACCGATATCTTGCCCCACTGTGCCAGAATCCCCATCGCCCCAGGTCACCGCGCCAGCATCCCCATTCCAATGCGAACTCGCCACCACATAATGCCCATTGGTCAGCGCTATGACTCCATCGCTACCAATACGGTCGCCATCCGCCCCAACCATCGAGTTGGTTTCATCCACCGTATCACCTATAATACCGTTGCGGCCATCACCCCAGGTCACCGCGCCCTGCGTTCCTCCCCAGTGCGAGCTCGCGATCACATAATTCCCGTTGGCGAGCGCCGTCACCCCATCGCTACCCAACTGATCGGTATGTCTGCCGACGAGTGAATTTGTGCTGCTGATAGCCCCCGTTATTCCCACTGTGCCATCGCCCCAGGTCACCGCACCTGCATCATTATTCCAATGCGAACTGACGACCACATAGTTGCCGTTGGTAAGCGCCGTTACGCCACCACTGCCCACGCGGTCATTCGCAGAACTGCCGATGAGCGAGTTGCTACCATCCACCGTACCCACCAGCCCTGAAACTCCGTTGACCCAAGTCACAGCGCCGACATTGCCTTGCCACTGCGAACTCGCGACCACGAAATTGCCGTTGTTCAGTGCCGTCAGGCCGTTGCTGCCAATCTGGTCTCCATCACTGCGCCCGAACAAGGTGCTCACCAGTCCGCCTGTCTCCCCATTAAAGAGGTATACAGCGCCCGCATTATTCCCCATGAAATTATCGAAGATATCGGTTACCGCGACGTTGCCGTTGGCGAGCGTAATCGCACTGCCACCAAACGCGCCACCTGCATTATAGTTCGGATCAATCATCTGGAAGAACGAGAGACCCGACATCGCGCCACCATCAGCAATGATGATGTTTTTTGGGTCAAGCAACAGCGTCCCCATCAGCCCGTGCAGCGACGAGGCATCCGTCACCGCTGCGTTGCCGATATGCAGCGTCTCTGCAGAAGAAAGCTCGATATGTCCGCCGTCGCCGCCAAGGGCGCCACCGATCACACGTGCAATGCCCATAAATGTAGTCTGAATCTGCGACCACACCGTGATGCTGCCACCGTCGCCGTTTTCCGTCGCGCTGGCATCGAGCACCGCCGCACCGTTCACCGTGGTGCGGTTCGCGTTGCGCATGCTGCTATCCTGCCCGTGCGCGCCGCCGCCAACGCGAATCGTGCCACCTGCCGTTCTGCCGGTAGCACTCACCTGTGTAGCGTAAAGCCCAATGTTGTTGCCCGCCTCAAACGTAATGTCACCACCCGTTTCACCGTTGGCATGATAATCCCCGGAGGCAAAAATATTGCTCGTTTCCGTCGTACCATAGATGTGAAGCCGCCCACCATGTCCGCCAATACTACTCGCACTCACCAGCGCCGATTCGTTATCAAGATAGGTTCCACTGAAGCGAAGCGTAACATCGCCACCATCACCCGTAGTACCATCGGCACGAATTGTTCCTTGCTGGGCGATGTTATGGCCATCCAGCGTAATACTACCACCTTTGGTACCGCTCGCAGTGATAGTGCCGGTATTGCTGATCACCCCACCCGCGCCGCTCTGCGCCCGCGCTGCACGAATGGTGATCACCCCGCCACGATTCTCCACCGTCTGCGCCGAGATGGTTCCTGTATTGCGTACTACGGAATTCACAATCGCCTGGCCCGCACCCGCAGTCAGCGCAATGGTGCCGCCATCGGCACTGATCACGCCGCTATTTTCTACCAGTTGTGATTGCACGCGATCCGACACACCAATTTCCAGCAACCCATCGCCATACATATCCACCGTCGCCGTATCGCCACTGGCCAGATGCACCCTGCCCAGCCGCGCGGTGATGGTGCCAGAGTTGATCACTGTCGGCGCGACAAGACCCACCAACCCGGCATCGCGCGCCGTGATCGTGCCTGCGTTTGTCACCGAGGCATTGGGATTACCAGGTTTGTAGAGCCTCAGTGGACCACCGCGCATAAACTCGTCGTCGTCGAGGTCTGCTGTCGTTGCGACCAGACCGTTTACATCCACGCGTGCACCTGCACCGAACATCACCCCATTCTGGTTGATGATGACAATATTCCCATTCGCCGTGAGGTTCCCGTTGATCGCACTCGCCGAGGAACTGTTGACCCGATTGACGGCTATCGCGCTGCTCGAATTCTGGAGAAACTGCGTGGTTTCGCCCACATCAATATCAAACCCGCGCCAGTCAATCACGGCGTTGTTGCTGATTTGATTCACCGTCAGCGTATTACCGCTGCTGCTGATATTCGCTTGCCCCGCGGTTACCGTGCCGCCGGTCGGGTTGGCACTGGCGCAGCGGCGAAAACAAACGCCGCCGTGAAGCAAGTCGAAGTCCTAAAAAACTGTTTGAGTGTACGCACCATCAAGAGAGTCTACCAGCATATGGTTAAGAATCTATTAAGAGTGCTATTGTACTAAAATTTAACCCAAATGAGAAGAAGGACGTGGGGAATATGTCACCCCATTCACATGCTGGTCGTGGTGGCGGAGACGCCATGCATCGGCATCGCCGTCAAGCGCTCAGAACCCTGCGCATGCGCAGCATGAATTTTATGCGCGGGCACATCGTGATTTGTCGTCGGCGCGGCGTTTGGTTCTTCCTCAGCATGGATAGGCATCACCTCTCCCGCAGATGTTGATGGCGAATGCGACGCACGGCTCTTTGCTGAAAAACGCGAAACAACGTTCCAGATAAGCAGCGCTGCCGATGCGGCAAACACATCGAGCGCCAACATGCGCCCGAAGCGGTAGGCTTTATTTTGCGCTTGTGTTGCGTCGAGTGCGGTCGATAGCGGAATATCGATCAGCCTCCTACCTTCTTTGGTAATACCCGCGAACCAGCGTCCCACCTTTTCTTCATACTGGTCGAGCCGCCATTTGAAGCTGCTGCTGCCATCGGCGGCAACGGTCGGTGTTTTGCTTTTTCCCAGCAGATAGTACATGCCGAGGAATCCGCCGACCACCGTCACAAACCCCACTGCGCGGCCCTTGATGACATCGCCCCAGGTTTGTTTGGGTACATCTTTCAAGCGCTCGTGCCCCGCCGCGACTTCCTCGGGCGTGCCGTGCTTCTCGTTATAGCGGGTGACAATTTTTTCTTTGTTGTTCTCGAGATATTTGAGCGCTGGCGCAAATAAATTACCGCCCCACATGGTGAGCAACGTGCTCGAGGTGGCCATGGCCGTCAGCTTGCTGAAATCACCGCCAGTGCCGATATGTTTCATCAGCTTCTTGTCGAGATAGTTCTGCATATCCTTCAGGTAATTGCGTACCCCGCCATAGCTCTCAGCGCCAAAGCGCGCGACATAGGCCAGCGCCGCAGAGGACGCAATGATAAACAGGTCGCCGGTAATGAACTGCATGCGGTCGTAGTAGCGCTCGCCGCGCGTTTTCGGCGGCAGCGGTTTCTCGTCCGGCGTTGCTACAGTCTTGTCCATCCTCTCTTTATACCATGCGTATTTCCCTAGAAATGTGACAGTTTTATGAAGATAGCACTAGATAGGGCAACGCTTTTGGGCTATCCCTAGCGGACGAATTTGGCCAAATGACTGTAAATACAAATAGTTATAACTTGAGGAGCCTGTATGCCTGCCGCCTGGGATCAATACGGAACCTATCTCGCCATTGACAAGATTCTGGATGCGCAGCGCCCGCAAAGCAACGCCGCAGGCAATCCGGTGCACGACGAAATGCTCTTCATCCAGTTCCATCAGGTCTATGAGCTGTGGTTTAAGCAGATCCTGTTCGAACTCGACGATGTGATTGGCCGCCTGTCGGCCGAGCGCGTGGCGGAATCCGACATGCAGCCGATTCTCACCTATCTCGGCCGGGTGGTCGAGATTTTCAAGCAGACTGAGGGCATGATCGACGTGCTCGAGACCATGCCGCCGCAGAGCTTCGTCGATTTCCGCGAATATCTCGGCACCGCGTCCGGCTTCCAAAGCGCGCAGTTCCGCCTCATTGAAACGCGCCTCGGCCTCGAGCGTAAAACGCGCCTCTGCGTGTTCCATGGCCAGTTCGACGACAACCTGAAGCCTGAAACACGGCACACACTGAAGCAGGCCGAGGCCGTGCCGACGCTATTCGCCGCGCTCGACCGCTGGCTCAGCCGCACGCCGTTTGTGAACCTCAATGAATATACCTTCTTCAAGGAATACCGTGCGGCGGTGGATGTAATGTTTGCCGAAAAAATCACCACCGCACGCACTACGCTGCAAGGTGAGGCACTGGCGACCGAGCTTGCTGCCATCGCCAAAGGCCGCGAGAAATTCGAGAGTATTTTTGACGAGGAAAAACACAGTCGCGCGCAGGAAGAGGGCCGCTGGCGACTCTCGTGGAAGGCGCTGCAAGCCGCGCTGTTCATTACCATCTACCGCGACAGCCCGGTGCTGCAAGCGCCCTACGCGCTGCTGACCGAGATCATGAATGTGGATGCACTGCTTGCGCGCTGGCGCTTCCGCCACGCCATGATGGTGCAGCGCATGGTCGGCATGAGCATGGGCACGGGCGGCTCTTCAGGCTTCGAATATCTGATGGCGACCGTCCAATCGCACCGTATTTTCACCGATCTCTTCGCGCTTTCTACCTATCTCATACCCTCGCGCATGCTGCCTCCGCTGCCTGAGGATATTCAGCGCGAGATGAACTACACCTTCACCACCAAGGCGGCATAAATGGATCTCAACCTCAACGGAAAACATGCTATCGTCTGCGGTGCGAGCCGCGGCATTGGCCGCGCGACGGCGATGGAACTCGCAGGCCTCGGCGCTTCGGTCACACTGGTGGCGCGCAGCAGCGAGGCGCTCGAACAGCTGCGTCAGCAACTGCCGCGTCACGGAGCGCAGGCGCATTACGCACTGGCGGCGGATTTCACCAAACCCCACGCAGTGGCAGAGGCGATTGCCACGCATCTGGCGGCGCATGGTGCGGCACATATTCTGCTCAACAACACGGGTGGCCCTGCGGCAGGTCTGGTGCAGCAGGCAACACCGGCGCAGTTCGAGGCGGCGTTTGCGCAGCATCTGCTGGCCAACCATCTCATCACGCAGGCGGTGCTGCCAGGCATGCGCGAAGCGGGCTATGGCCGCATCATCAACATCATTTCCACGTCTGTGAAGGTGCCCATCGCTGGCCTCGGCGTGAGCAACACCATCCGCGCGGCGGTGGCGAACTGGGCGAAAACGCTGGCGGGCGAAGTGGCGCGCGACGGCATCACCGTCAATAACGTGCTACCCGGCGCGACGGATACCGACCGCATGGCCGAGATCATCGCGGGCAAATCCGCCAAATCCGGCAAGTCGGAGGCGGAAGTCACCGCGGCCGAAATCGCGCATATTCCCGCCGGGCGCTTCGCACGGCCGGAGGAGCTCGCCGCCGCCGTCGCCTTCCTCGCCAGCCCCGCCGCGGCCTATATCACCGGCATTAACCTCCCTGTCGATGGTGGGCGCACGGGATGTCTCTAATCACCCTCAGTAACTTCATCGATGGCGCACTCGCCGCGCCACAAAACGGGCACTATATGGATTGCGTGGAGCCAGCAACCGGCGCCGTCTATGCCCGCGTGCCGGATTCGGACGCGGCGGATCTGGATCGTGCCGTGGCCGCTGCCACCCGCGCTTTTCCTGCCTGGCGCGCCACGCCGCACGAAGCGCGTGCAGCGATGACGCGCAAACTTGCCGACCTTGTCGAAGCCCGTTTCGAAACGTTCGCCCGCGCAGAATCCGTCGATAACGGCAAGCCGATTTCCCTCGCCCGCGCCACCGACATTCCGCGCGCCATCGCCAATCTTCGCAACTTCGCGGCGGTCGATACGCGCGACCTGCACCAGACCTTCGAGAAAGAAAATTCCCTCAGCCGCACCGAGCGTTCGCCCATCGGCGTCGTCGCCGTCATCAGCCCGTGGAACCTGCCGCTGCTGCTGTTCACCTGGAAGCTCGCCCCGGCGCTGATGGCAGGCAATTGCGTCATCGCCAAGCCCAGCGAGATCACGCCGATGACGGCGTTCATGCTCTCTGAACTGCTAAACGAAGCAGGCTTTCCGCCCGGCGTCGTTAACATCCTGCATGGCAGCGGTGCGCGCATCGGCGCGGCCATCACTGCGCATCCGCGCATTCGTGCCATTTCCTTCACCGGCGGCACGGCGACGGGTCTTGCCATCTATCAAGGCGCAGCGGCGCAGCTCAAAAAAACCTCGCTCGAACTCGGAGGCAAGAACGCCACCATCGTTTTTGCGGATGCAGATTTTGAGAAAGCCGTCACGGGCACGGCCGCTTCGGCTTTCACCAATCAGGGGCAGGTTTGCCTCTGCAGCGAGCGCATTCTCATCGAACAATCCATCTACGAAAAATTCCGCGATGCCCTCGTCGCGCGCACGGAGCAGATTCTCATCGGCGACCCGCTGGACGAGAAAACCACACATGGCGCGACCGTCTCCGCGACGCATATGGAGAAGATTCTCGCCGGCATTGCACTCGCCAAAAGTGAAGGCGGAACGCTGCTCACCGGTGGGAAGCGCCGCATCATCGAAGGCAGCTGCGCCAACGGATTTTTCGTAGAGCCAACCCTCTTCGAGGGCTTGCCCATGAGCTGCAAAATCAACCAAGACGAAGTCTTCGGCCCCATCGCCACGCTCATTCCCTTCACCACCGAAGCAGAAGCGCTCGCCCTCGCTAACGCCACGGAATACGGGCTTTCCGCCAGCGTCTTCACGGGGGATGACGCCCGCGCTGCACGCATGGCCAGCGGCATCGATGCAGGCATCGTCTGGCTCAATTGCTGGAACGTGCGCGACCTCGACACCCCGTTCGGCGGCATGAAAAAATCCGGCATCGGCCGCGAAGGAAAACAACGCGCACTCGAATTTTTCACCGAAGAAAAAACCATCACAAAGTTGAGGTAATCATGGCCAATACTGCCGTTCATTCACAGACCGCGCCGGAGCCTGTTGGCCACTACCCGCATGCGCGCCGCGTCGGCAATTTGCTCTTTCTCTCCGGCGTCGGCCCACGTAAAAAAGGCAGCAAAGACATCCCCGGCGTCACACTCGATGCGACGGGGAACATCACCGCCTATGATATTGAAACCCAGTGCCGCAGCGTGTTTACTAACGTGCGTGATATTCTAGAATCAAGCGGCGCGGTGTGGGAAGACTTGGTGGATGTCACTGTCTACCTCACCAACATGAAGGCGGATTTCCCGACATACAACAAACTCTGGGCAGAGTATTTTGCGGTCAACCCGCCCTGCCGAACCACGCTTGAGATCAACTGTCTGCCAACACCGATTGCGATTGAACTCAAATGCATCGCCGCACTGAAGGAGTAGTTATGTTGCCGCCCATCAACCTCAAGAAATGGATCGACGAAAACCGCGAGAATCTGCGCCCGCCAGTCTGCAACAAACAGGTCTATGAGATGGGCGATTTCATCATCATGGTCATCGGCGGACCCAACAACCGCAAGGATTATCACGAAGACCCGGGCGAGGAATTTTTCTACCAGCTCGAGGGCGACATGGTACTGCGCGTGATGGAAAACGGCGCGCCGCGCGACATCAAAATCCGCGAGGGCGAGATTTTTCTGCTGCCGTCGTTCGTGCATCATTCGCCGCAGCGTTTTGCAAACACCGTCGGCCTTGTCATCGAGCGCAAGCGCGCCGCGGGCGAGCTCGACGCCTTCGCGTGGTATTGCGATGCCTGCCATCATCCGCTGCATAAAAAATCGGTATCGCTGCAGAATATCGAGACCGACCTGCCACCGATTTTCAAGGAATTCTGGGCCACGCCCACGCTTCACACCTGCAGCAAATGCGGCCATGTCATGCAACCGCCGAAGAAGGCCGAATGAGCACCGACAAAACAGTCGAAAAATGGGACGTGCACACGCACACGACCTTGGCGCCGGACACGTTCGATGCGCTCGCGCGTTTCACGCACTACGCCGACCTCATCCGCGTGCGTGCGCATGCCAGCAAGCCATGCTGCGCGGAGATGGTGAACAGCCGCGGCGAGGTGCAGCGCGTCATCGAAGCGAATGCGTATGACGCCGCCATCCGTGTCGATGAATGCGACCACCATCACGTCACCATGCAGGTGCTTTCCCCCACGCCGATGATGATTCCCGACCGCGTGGATGACGCTGCGGATGCTGCAGAAATCTGCCATATTTTGAACGACGGCAACGCCGCACTCGTCGCCCAGTTTCCCACCCGCTTCACCGCGCTCGCCGCGCTGCCGATGCGCCATGCGCGCGAGGCCATTGCCGAAATCACGCGCGTCAAAGCACTCGGTTTTCACGGCGTCGAAATCAACTCCAACATCGATGGGATGGATTTAAGCGAGCCACGTTTCTTCCCAATCTTTGAAGCGTTGGCGAATGCCGATATGGCCGTGTTCCTCCACCCGTGGGGCGGGGTGATGTCGCCAACTGATGCTGCGCTCAAACAGCGCATGAACCAACATTGGCGCGCCTGGCTCATCGGTATGGGCACCGAAACCGCGCTTGCGTTCGATGCGCTGCGCAGTGGCCGCGTGCACGAGCGCCTGCCGCATCTGCGTGTGCTCTACGCGCATGGCGGCGGCGTGTTCCCCACGCTGCTTGGCCGCCTCGAACATGGCCAATATTGCCGCCCGGATTTATTTGCGGATGCCTCGCCGCTCGACCCCTACCGCACCGTGCGTGAATGCGGTGTGTATGTGGATACGCTGACGCATGACGAAGCCGTGCTCGCGCTGCTCGTTGCGCAGCTCGGCGTGGAGCGCATCGCCATGGGTTCGGACTATCCCTATCCCCTCGGCGAGCTCAATGTCATCGGCAAAAAAGGGCTCTATCCCGGCCATCTCGTTGAGCATTCGGCGCTGCTCACGCCCGCACAAAAACAGCGGATCCTCTGCGGCACCGCGAAGGAGTGGCTCGCATGGAAATGATGCTTCGCATCGCCGAAAAAAATTACGCGGTCGATCTCACCGCGCCGCACGATATCAGCATCGCCGTGCGTTTCTCAGGCGAGCAACTTTCCGTGTTCGGCAGCCCGCCGGCGACCAGCGTGCCGCTGGCTGCAGGTAATTTTTTAGGCGATGTGAGCCAAGGCGGCAGCTGCAATTGCGACATCACCCATTTCTGCGCGCACACCAACGGCACGCATACGGAATGCGTCGGCCACATCACGCGCGAGCCGATTTTCGTCACCGAAATGCTGCACGAAAGTTTCTTCCCCGCCACTCTGATTACCGTCACGCCGGAGCGCGTGGATGCAACATCGAAGCACTACGAAACCACCCCTCATGCGGATGATTTTTTGATCACGCGACGCGTGCTTCATGCTGCACTAGCGAATGCCAAAGCGGCGTTCCTACAAGCGCTGGTCATCCGTACAAATCCTAATGATTCTGGCAAACAAACCCGCGCGTATGGCGAGGCGATGCCGCCCTATTTCACTGCCGATGCGATCCAATTTTTGCTGCAGCAAAACGTGCAGCATTTAATCGTCGATATTCCCTCCATCGACCGTTTGGCGGACGAGGGAAAGCTCACCAACCATCATCTGTTTTGGGAAGTGCCACGCGGTAGCAGCAGCGCCTCCCGCCGCACGGTGACCGAGCTTGCCTATATCGATAATGCGATAGCGGATGGCCGCTATCTCCTCAATCTCTGCCTCGCGCCGATGCTGGCCGATGCCACCCCCAGCCGCCCACTTTTATATCGCGTGACACTATGTTAATTTCGTCATCGCCCGAGTTCGCTCTTGAGGCGAACTATAGGGCGATCCATTTTAGGGAAGATGGATTCCCCTATAATTTTTCAATCGCAGATGAGCGACTGAAAAATTCGGGGAATGACGCGTAATAAAAAGGAACAAAAAATGACGACCGCCTACCGCACCGATGAAGCCTTCGCCCGCGAAATGGATGCTGCCGACGCACTCGCGCCGTACCACACGCAATTTCATATCCCCAAAACCGTGCGTGGCGAGGACGTGATCTATCTCTGCGGCAATTCGCTGGGGCTGCAACCGAAAGCCATCGAACCCGCACTGATGCAGGAACTTTCCGACTGGAAAACCCTCGGCGTTGAGGGGCATTTCCATGCCAAACAACCCTGGATGCCGTATCACGAATTCCTCACCACGCAGCTCGCCGCACTCGTCGGCGCGAAGCCGATTGAGGTCGTGGCCATGAACAGCCTCACGGTGAATCTGCATCTGCTGATGGTGTCGTTCTACCGCCCCACGAAGACGCGCCACAAAATCGTCATCGAGCGCGGCGCATTTCCGTCCGACCGTTATGCGGTGCTGTCGCAGCTCCAATTCCACGGCTATGGCGAAGAGGCGCTGATCGAGCTGACGCCGCGCGCGGGCGAAACCACACTCCGCACGGAGGATATCGAGGCGCACATCGCCCGCGACGGGGAGACGATTGCCCTCATCCTCATCGGCGGCGTCAATTATTATACCGGCCAGTTTTTTGACCTGCCGCGCATCACCAAAGCAGGCCACGCGGCGGGTGCGATTGTCGGGTTCGACCTCGCGCATGCGGTCGGCAATCTGCCGCTCGAGCTCAACGCATGGGGTGTCGATTTCGCGGCCTGGTGCAGTTACAAATACCTCAATGCCGGGCCCGGCAGTCTTGCCGGTGCCTTCGTGCATGAGCGCCATGCGCATGCCGAATTACCACGCTTCGCGGGCTGGTGGGGGCACGAGAAATCCACCCGTTTTAAGATGGGGCCGAACTTTGTGCCCATCGCCGGGGCGGAAGGCTGGCAGCTCTCGAACCCGCCGATTCTCTCGCTTGCCGCGGTCAAAGCATCGCTCGATATCTTCCACGAAGTCGGCATGGCGGCGCTCCGCACCAAAAGCCTCGCCCTCACCGGCTACATGCAATTTTTGCTGGATGACATCGGCAGCGATGCCTTCCACGTGATGACCCCGCGCGACCACGCTGCGCGTGGATGCCAACTTTCCATCGTCGTTAAAACAGGTGGCCGCCGCGTGTTCGATGCGCTCACCGACGCGGGCATGATCTGCGATTGGCGCGAGCCGGACTGCATCCGCGTTGCCCCCGTGCCGCTTTATAATTCCTTCGCGGATGTCTATCGTTTCGTTTCCCTCTTCAAGGAGCATGTATCATGAGCAATGAACCGATTCACGTTGTGGGTGGTGGGCTGGTCGGCGCGCTCACTGCCATTGTGCTGGCACGTCGTGGCCACCGCGTGGCGCTCTATGAACGTCGCCCCGACATGCGCCGCGCAACCATCGCCGCCGGGCGCTCCATCAACCTCGTGCTCACCTCGCGCGGGCTGAAAGCCTTGGCGGAAGTGGGTTTGCGCGAGGAAGCGCTCGCCCTCACCATCCCCTGCCGCGGCCGCATGCTGCACGACCGCGAGGGCAACACCAGCTTCGTGCCTTATGGCCAGCGCGACGACGAAGTCATCTATTCCATCTCGCGCGGCGATCTCAACAAGATGCTGCTCACCACGGCGGAGCGCTACGAAAACGTGACGCTGCATTTTGAACATCGCTGCACGGGGTATGACACAGCGAGCAAAACATTGCATATGCATGACGAGGCAACGGGCAAAGACCTTAGCATCGCTGCGCCCGTCACCATCGGCACGGATGGCTATGTCTCCGTCCTGCGTGAAGCAGTAGCCGCACATGCGCCGGGCTTCAGCAAGACCGAAGACCGCCATGCGTACGGCTATAAAGAACTCATCATTCCGGCGACGCAAAGCGGCGAGTACCCCATCGAGAAACACGCGCTGCATATCTGGCCGCGCGGCGATTTCATGCTGATGGCGCTGCCAAATCTCGGTGGCAGTTTCACCGTCACGCTGTTCTTTGCGCATGAGGGCGAGCAAAGCTTTGCGAAGCTGACGAGCGAAGCGGCGGTGAAAGAATTTTTCACCACCACCTTCCCGGATGCAGAAAAATTAATGCCCAACCTCGCAGAGGTTTTCTTTGCGAATCCGACCGGGGCGATGGTCACCGTACGTTGCGCGCCGTGGCATATCGGCGGCCAGCTGATGCTGATGGGCGACGCGGCGCACGCGATTGTGCCGTTCTACGGCCAGGGCATGAATTGCGGATTCGAGGATGCAAGTGCGCTCGGCGCGCTGCTCGATGCACATGGAAGCGACTGGGCGCGCATTTTCCCCGCCCTCACCACCGAGCGCAAACCGAATGCGGATGCCATCGCTGCGCTGGCGCTTGAGAATTTCATCGAGATGCGCGCGACGACAGCTGACCCGAAATTCCAGCTCAAAAAACAGATCGGCTTCGCGCTCGAGCAGCGCTATCCTGGCCGCTTCATCGCGCGTTACGCGATGGTCGTATTCCACCCCGAAATCCCGTATGCGGAGGCGCGATCGCGCGGCATCGCGCAGGATGCCATGCTCGACCGCCTCGCCGCGAATATCGCCCGTGTGGAGGATATTGACTGGTCACTCGCCGAAACCCTGATGGGCGAAACGAAAGCGGCGTAATGAAAAAAGCCATGCGATATGGGCTATTCACGCTGGCGCTTCTGGCGGCACTGGGTGCAGCAACGTTTTTCTTCGCGCCATGGAAACCGTTCCTCGCCACGCGCATCAGCCACGCGCTCACCGCGCAGGGCTTGCCGGAAAGCCGCTTCACCATCGGCGACCTCACCCCGCGCGGCGTCACCCTCACCGATGTCAGCGTCGGCACCGATGCACCGCTCGCACTCACCCGCGCCACCATCGGCTATTCACTTACTGGCATCCGCAACAAAACGGTGGAGGATATCACGCTGAGCGGCCTCAAACTCACCGCCAGCAAAGGCGCAGAAGGTTGGCAAGTGGCGGAGCTCGCCGCGTTCAACAAACCCTCTGCAGAGAAAAAACCGTTCGCCATTCCCGTCACCCGCGCTGCGCTTGCAGCCCTGCCTGTTAGCCGCATCGCCATCAGCGACAGCAGCATCACCCTTGCCTCCGATGGGCTGAGCGGCGACATCCCCCTCGCCCTCACCTTCACGCGCGCGGGCACGCCGAGCCTCACCTATGACGCGCCGTCACTCGCCCTCACCGCAGGGAAAACCACCCTCACCACGGGCGCCATAAAAATCACCGCCACGCTCGATGAACCCGCCGCCGCGTGGAAAGGCGACTGGTCGCTCGATGCACTCAGCCTTAGTGGTGCACCAGTTGCGTTGCCACCACTCAGCGCCAAGGGCAATCTCACCCTCACTGCTGATACAGCAAAGCTTAACGGCACGCTCACGAGCGACGACAAAAGCTACCGCGCCGCCTTCGCGCTTGCCTATCCGCTCGCCGCGCCGGAGAAGGCCACGCTCACCCTCACCGCCGCGCGGGTGCCGTGGAATGGTGGCGTACTCTCGGTGAAAAACGTGGCGCTACCACTCGCGGACAAGCAGCCCATTTCCCTCACCCTCAACGTCGATCATCTCTCGCTCGCCACCCTCATGCAATCGCTGACGGGCGACAAGGCGAGCGGCACGGGCGCAGTGTCGGGCAGCATTCCCGTGCGCATCAGCAGTAAGGGCGAAGTGACGTTTGGCGAGGCGAATTTGAAGGCCGAGGAGCCGGGCGTGATCGCCCTCGCGCCCGAAGTGATCCCCGGCGACAACCCGCAAGTGGTGCTGGTGCGCGACATCTTGAAGAACCTACATTACTCCCTGCTTTCCATGCGGCTGGAGAACCGGCCAAACAAAAAACTCGCGCTGCTTTTGTCGGTGGAGGGCAACAACCCCGACATGCCAAACGCAAGAAATGTGCGATTAAACGTGCAATTAAATGGCGATCTGCTACAACTCGTGCAGCAGAGCATTATGACGCTCACCGACCCGAAACAACTGTTAGAGAACGAAGCCAATGAACCGAATTAGCGCCGTTATCCTAGGTCTTGCCGCCCTTTCCGCCTGCACACCCACTGTACAAGTACAAGCGCCGGATAAGCCGATCGAGATCAACCTCAACGTCAATATCGAGCAGCGCGTGCGCGTCTCGATCGACCGCGACGTGAGCAAATCCATCGCCAAAAACAAAGATATTTTCTAACGAGAGGTTCGCATGAAACACCGTATCGCCACCACCATCGCTGCCCTTCTTTTTGCCACCACCGCCTTCGCGCTCGACTTAGCAGGCGCACGCACCAGCGGCGCCGTTGGCGAAACGGCGGATGGCTACATCGCGGCCATTCAATCTTCTGCGGAAGTGGATGCGTTGGTTGCTTCCGTCAACGCCAAGCGCAAGGCGGAATACGCGCGCATCTCGAAACAGAACGGCCAGCCGGTCGAGGTGGTGGGGCAACTCGCCGCGCCGCAAATCATCGGCAAGCTTCCCGCCGGCAGCAAATATCAGGACACGAGCGGCGCGTGGAAAACGCGCTAGCGGAATAATTTTTCTAGCATCTTGTAATCGCTCCTTGTTTTCGCGCGCGCTGGCGGTGCATAACTCCGCCGCGAAGCTTGCAATCCCCCACACACTAGATACAGTATGCGCCGACGTGTATTATCACTAAATAGGCTGTATCAACGTGCTGAAACGCTCACAAAAGCAGGTTTCTGAGGAGTCCCAGAACTGGTACCAGGACAAGTACCAGCATGTGCTGACGCAACGGAACATGCTGGCGCTGTTAGCGCTGATTGCGCTTGGCGTGGCGCTGGTCGCGGTGTTCACGGTGATGCGTCTGGCGCCTCTCAAATCGGTGGAGCCTTACCTGCTGCAGATCGAGGAAAAAACGGGCATCACGCAGAAAGTGAACCCCGTCACCCGCGATCAGTACGCGGCGAACGAGGCGGTCGACCGCTATTTTACCTCCGCCTATTTGCGTGCGCGCGAATCCTATAACCCAAGCATCCTTCTCACCAACTATAACATTGTGCGGCTAATGAGTCTGCCGAGCGTCTTCTACGGCTACCGGAAACAGATGGACGCAACCATCGAGGGCTCGCTTGCCAAATATCTCGGCAATTTTGGTCGGCGCGATATTAAAATCCGCTCGCTTGTCTACATTACCAACCCGGCGGATAAAAAGAAAAAGGCAGAGGTTGCAAAATCAAAAATTATTCAAGCGCGCATCACCACAACAGATGTGATCCCCAATCAAGCGGATATCGAGCAACAGTGGGTAGTCACCGTCACGTTTGAGTATGTTGATCTTGGCATCAACGAGCAGGAACAGTTGCTCAACCCGCTCGGCTATCAGGTGCAATCCTATCAAATCCAACGCGAGGTAAACTGATGAAACGCGTCGCTTACCATCCTTCATCGCCCGTAGTCGCAAAGCAACTTTTTCTGCGCGTCGTTATCTGTATGTTCTTATTGATAACGGGTGACGGGCGAGAAGCGCTTGCCCAACCCATCACTTCCGACAGTCGCATCAAAACTTTTGTCTACAATCCCAACGAAGTGTTCGGCGTCACGACCCATTACGGCTATCAGAGCAATATCGAGTTTGGGCCAAAAGAAGTCATCGACACGATTTCCGTGGGTGACCGCGTGGCATGGCAAATCACGCCTGCAGGTGGTCGCCTCTTCATCCGCGCGATGGAAGAAAACGCCCGTACCAATATGACTGTCGTGACCAATTTCCGCGCCTATCAGTTCGATCTGCGCTCTTCGACGGCAGATGCAGTGTTTGGCAGCGCCGAACTCACCTATGTCGTGCGCTTCTTCTACCCGCCACAAACGATGACCGATGCTGCCTCGACCGCATTACCGAACCCAACGCCGATGGCCTTTACTCCACCCGTGGTAACGCCTCCTGCGCTGCCGACCCCCGTCACCACCTCCGTCGTGAATACACCAACCTATACCGGCCCTGTCGCGACAGTGGCCCCGGTTGCCCCCGTGATTCCGGCGGCCCCAGTCATTGCGCCTCAGACATTTTCTGCGCCACCACCGCCCATTGCCGCGCCGGCGGTGCGCAATGCAGTCAATTACCGCTACACCTTCAGCGGCCCCAACGACATTGCTCCCACCAAGATTTATGACGATGGAAAAACGACATACTTCAAGCTTCCTGCCAATCAGAACCCGCGCGTGGCAATCGTCACCGCCCGTGGCGAAACTATCGCTGTGCCGCAGCGACGCACCGCAGATGGACTGCTGGCGGTCGATGCTATTGGTCCCCGTTTCCGCCTGAATCACTCCAGCGGCCGCGAGGTGATTGTTTATAACGAAGCTGGTGGCGAGGTGTACTAATGGCCGATGTTCCACCTCCACCCGAGAATCCCTTCCTGAATGAAACGCCGGATCCGTATGATAACGGTTCAGGCGCGGAAACGTTAGATCAGGGTCGTCCGAACGTTGCGGCACGACCGGGGCGCGTGCTTGCCGTACTTAGCATTGTTGTGCTGATTCTGTTGGTACTGCTCTATAATATTTTCTCTGGTGATAAAAAAGAAGCCGCCCCGCTTCCGGAAAAAACGCGTGTTGCACCTCCTGAACCTCCGCCGCTTCCGGAAAACCCGATTTTGACTCCACCACCGCCGATTGCGCCACCGGTGATCCCGCCACCCACCGAGATCCAAATTATCAAGCCTGAGGATGACTCCGCCGCAAAAAAACAAGCACTGGAGCGGCTGCATTCCAAGATGCTGATTGCCGAAGGCAGCCCGCTTTCCAGCGTGCTACCCGAAGAAGAGGAAGCGCCACCTCCCCCAGGAGGCGACCCCAACACGGCGTTTGAAGCGAAGGTGGTGCGCGCCACTACCAAGTCCGAGCAGGTCGAAGCCACCAGCATTGCCGACCTTTACCGCACAATCGCCCAAGGCCGCGTGATTCAGGCGACGATGGAATCGGCGCTCAACACCGATCTTCCGGCACCCATCCGTGCCATTGTGTCGCGTGATACCTATGGTGAAGCCGGACACGAGCCGCTGATCCCCAAAGGTTCGCGCCTCATCGGCACCTATAACACCGACCTGACGGGTGGGCAGTCGCGCGTGTTTGTGGTGTGGACGCGTGTCATCCGCCCCGATGGTGTGGATGTGCAACTCGGCTCACCGCTTGTAGACGTGATCGGTCAAGCGGGCATTGGCGGTCAGGTCGACAGCAAATTCCAGGAGACCTTCGCACGCTCACTGCTTTCCAGCGTACTCAGCATCGCGATGGCAATTGGCTCGGATAAAATCAACCGCGAAACGGGTGGCTCGGCGGATACGACGACAACGACCGACGCGGGCAGCACACAAACCACGGGCAGCGCGGCGTCACTGGCCACGGTGGATGCGCTTAACCGCCTTGGCTCCACGTCGGATGATTTCATCCAGCGCCTGATCGATCCGCGGCCGACGATCCTCATCGACCAAGGCACGCCGGTGAATGTCTTCGTTAACCGCGACCTGATTTTCCCATCACGCTACGGCCATAGCACCAAGGTGGTGGAGTAGCCATGAGCCTCACCGCACTCGACACTTTCCTCGAACCATTCGCCGCGCTTTTTGCGGAGGAAGGGATTCAGGAGATTTCCATCAACCGCCCCGGCGAGGCGTGGGTCGAGAAGTTCGGCGACATGCGTCATGAGTCGATGCCGCTGCTCACGCGCGATCATCTTTATCAGCTCGCACATCTTGTGGCGCAGTCCACCAGCCAGATGATCTCGGAAGAAAAACCCCTGCTTTCAGCCACACTCCCTGCGGGTTACCGGATTCAGGTCGTCTTCCCACCAGCCTGTGCGGATAACGGCATCGCCATGTCGATCCGCAAGCAATCCGGCCATAATTTCGACCTGCTCGATTACGAGCGCATGGGCGCGTTTGCGGAAACCAAAACCGGCCTCAACGTGCATGACCCGCGCGACGATATCCTTGCCGATCTCTACGCGCGCGGCGACGCCAAGGCCTTCATCGCGCAGGCGGTGAAGTTCAAGAAAAACATCATTGTCAGCGGCGGCACATCGACTGGTAAAACCACTTTCATGAACGCCGCGCTCAAAGAAATCCCGAGCGACGAGCGCATCATCACCGTGGAGGATGCGCGCGAGGTCAATATCGAGCATATCCCCAACCGCGTGCATTTGTTGTCGAGTAAGGGCGGCCAGGGTCGCGCGAAGGTCGATACACAAATGCTGATAGAGGCCTGCCTGCGCCTTCGGCCAGATCGCATCATCGTCGGCGAGTTGCGCGGTGCGGAAGCCTTCTCCTACCTGCGCGCGGTCAACACCGGTCACCCCGGCTCCATCGCTTCGCTGCACGCGGACACGCCTGCGCTCGCTATCGAGCAGCTGATTCTCATGATCATGCAGGCCGATCTCGGCATCACGCGCGAACAAATCAAGGAATATGTCGAGGGCGTGATTCAGGTCATCATCCAGCTCAAACGCGGCGAAAAAGGCCGTCGTTTCGTGAGCGAGGTGTATTTCAAGCCGGGGCTGTAGTTGTTGCCTGATGGGGGGCATCGCCCCCAAACCCCCTCTCGCCAAGCGGCTCGCGCCATAAAGCGCTACGCACGATAATCACAAGCGCCGTTACCCCGGTTGCATAGCACGCCGGGGTCCATCTATTCTTTACCTCTCCCCACATATCCGCTAAATTCCTCCCATCAATCACGGAGGTTCCCATGAACGCACTGCGCATCCTCGCCATTATCCCCTTCCTCGCCGTCACGGCCTGTAGCTATGCGCCCGTGGTAGATAAGGACGGAGTGAACGAAGCCAAATACGAAAAAGACCTCGCCGCCTGTCAGTCCATCGCCGATAAGGCCGACACTACCTCCGGCGCGGCGGGTCAGGCGGCTACCAACACCTTGGTTGGCACCGCGATCGGCGCACTCGCCGGCGCCATTACGGGCAACACCCGCGTTGGCGCGATCGGGGGTGCTGCGGGTGGCGTGACCACCGGCATCACCCAAGGCTACCAGCAATCCGCACAGATGAGCGCGGAGATTGTGAAAAAATGCCTCACCAAGCGTGGCTATAGCGTGCTGAATTAGTGTTGCCGCACTATTCACTATTCACCACTCACCATTCACGCTAAACTGCCGCCATGCCCGAGTACATGAAAGGTATTATCAATAAGCTGGTCCTCACGCTGATCATCGGCGTGACGCTGCTTGTGCCGCTCTATGCCGGCATCACCACCGGCTTCATGCTAGGGCATCGGTTCCTCTCGACTATCCAACGCCAGCAGCCTGCATCGATCATCACCTACGTCATGTCGGCCACCAACCCGAAAGGGATCGTGGAGGGCTGGAATGCCATTCACAAACAGGCCACGCTTTACAAACAATACCCGCAATACCGGCAATATTATTTCAACGCCGCGTTCGACGCCAAATTCTACGGCCCCCCCATCGCTGGCCTCGTCTTCGGCCTATTCACCCTGTTCATGATGCGCGCGCCGCTGATGGATTTCCGCCCCTTCCGCAAGAAGGAAAAAATCCATGGCGACGCCAAATGGTCGAGCGAGGCGGATATCCGCCGCGCCAAGCTGCGCTGTAAAAAAGGCCTCATCATGGGGCGCACGGGTGCAGCGAACTACCTGATTGCGGACGATTTCCAGCACGTGCTGCTCTTCGCGCCAACCGGTTCGGGTAAAGGGGTCGGCTTCGTGATCCCCAACCTGCTGTTCTGGGAAGAATCCATCGTCTGTCACGATATCAAGGGCGAGAACTACGAACTGACGTCCGGCTTCCGCAGCAAAAAACTGGGGCAGATTTGTTACTACTGGAACCCGGCCGACCCGAACGGGATCTCGCATTGCTACAACCCGCTCGACTGGATTTCCGACAAGCCCGGCCAGATGGTGGATGACGTGCAGAAAATCTGCAACCTCGTGTTGCCGGAGCAGGAATTCTGGCAGAACGAGGCGCGCTCGCTCATGCTGGGCATCATTCTCTATCTCTGCGCGGTGCCGGAGAAAGTCACCAGTTTCGGCGAAGTCGTGCGCACCATGCGTTCGGACGATGTGGTCTATAACCTCGCCGTGGTGCTCGACACAATCGGCGGCAAAATCCATCCCGTGGCCTACATGAATATCGCGGCCTTCCTGCAGAAGGCGGATAAGGAACGCTCCGGCGTGGTCTCCACCCTCAACTCCGGCCTCGAACTCTGGGCGAACCCACTCATCGACACCACCACCGCGTCATCCGACTTCGACATGCAGACGCTGAAAAAGAAAAAACAGACCGTCTATTGCGGTGTAACGCCGGACAACTTACAACGCCTCGAACCGCTGCTGAAAGTGTTCTACCAGCAGGCAACCGACTTCATGACTCGCAACATGCCCAAGGCCGATGAGCCGCACGGCGTGATGTTCATGCTCGATGAGTTCCCGTCGCTCGGCGAAATGCCGCAGTTCCAGATCGGTATCGCCTATTTCCGCGGATACCGCGTAAAACTCTTCCTCATCGTACAGGATACGCAGCAGCTCAAAGGCATTTACGAAGAAGCGGGCATGAACTCATTCCTCTCGAACTCCTACTACCGCATCACCTTCTCGGCGAACAACATTGAAACCGCCAACATGATCTCGCAGCTCGTGGGCAACAAAACCGCGACGCAGGAATCGCTCAACAAGCCACGCTTTGTGGATTTCAACCCGGCCAGCCGCACCATGCAGGTATCGGAAACGCAGCGTGCGCTGCTGCTGCCGCAGGAAGTCATTCAGCTGCCGCGCGACGAGCAGATTATCCTCGTCGAATCCTTCTCGCCGATTAAGTGCAAAAAGATTTTCTACTTCAAAGATCCGTTCTTCAAAAAGCGCCTGCTGCCGCCGATCACCGTGCCAACGCAGGAGCCATACGACCCACGGAAGAAGAAGAAAGTCGCGGCCGCGCCGCCACCTCCGCCACCACCGGCGGATAAGAAAGACGTTCCGGCTTAACCCACCGGTAAATCCAGCAGCAGGCGCTCTGCCTTCTTGATCGCGTCGCGCAGCGCGGCGGCCTCTTCAAACTCTAGGTCAGCCGCCGCCTTCAGCATTTGCTTCTTCAGGTTCGCAATATGCGCGTCGAGCGAGTTTTCTTTCATATTGAACGTATCAAGCTCGGCCTTCTTACTCGCCGCCTCTTCTGACCCCTCCACTTTCACGTCGGATAATTTCGCAGTAGTCGAGGTCGGCGTGATGCCGTGCTTTTTATTATGTGCCTCTTGAATCGCGCGCCGCCGCGCGGTTTCCTCCAGCGCGCCTTTCAGCGAGTCGGTCATCTTGTCCGCATAGAGCACCACGCGCGAATCCACATTGCGCGCCGCGCGTCCGATGGTCTGGATCAACGCGGTTTTGCTGCGCAGAAAGCCTTCCTTGTCGGCATCGAGAATCGCCATCAGCCCGCATTCGGGAATATCGAGCCCTTCGCGCAGCAGGTTGACGCCGATCAGCACGTCATAGGTGCCGAGGCGCAAATCGCGAATAATTTCAATCCGCTCCAGCGTGTCGATGTCCGAATGCAGGTAGCGCACTTTCACCCCCGCTTCGTCCATATATTCCGCCAGCTCCTCGGCCATGCGCTTGGTCAGCGTCGTCACCAGCGTGCGCTGGCCGCGCGCGATCGTCTTCTTCACCTCAGCAAGCAAATCATCCACCTGCGTCGCGACGGGGCGAATGAGGCATTCGGGGTCGACAAGACCCGTCGGGCGAATCACCTGCTCCACACAGGCGTTGCCTGCCCAAGAAAGTTCAAGCTCTGCGGGCGTGGCAGAGACAAAAATCGTCTGCGGGCGCATGCCGTCCCACTCCTCGAATTTGAGCGGGCGGTTATCCATGCAGGCGGGTAGCCGAAAGCCATGGTCAGATAGCACCACTTTGCGGGCGCGGTCGCCGTTATACATGCCACGCACCTGCGGCAGCATCACATGGCTCTCATCCACAAAGAGGATTGCGTCCTGCGGCAAATATTGAAACACCGTCGGTGGTGGTTCGCCAATTTCCGACCCTGCCAAATACCGCGAATAATTCTCGATGCCGCGGCACATGCCGGTCTCGACCAGCATCTCGATATCGAACGCCGTGCGCTGGCCGAGGCGCTGCGCTTCCACCAGCATCCCCTTCTCCTCAAACCATGCCACGCGCTCTTTTAAATCGATCTTGATCTGCTTGATAGCCTGATCAACCGTCGGCTTCGGCGTGACATAATGGCTGTTCGCATAAACGGTGATCTCCCGCAGCGAGGCGCCGCGCTCGCCGGTGAGCGGGTCGAACTCGTAGATGGCTTCGAGCTCATCGCCGAAGAAACTCATCCGCCAGGCGCGGTCATCGAGGTGCGCAGGGAAGAGATCGACCACGTCCCCACGCACGCGAAACGTGCCGCGCGTGAAGGCGATGTCGTTGCGCTTGTAATGCAGGTCGGTAAAGTCGCGCAGCAGTTTCTGTTGTGAAATCTCCTGCCCCACGCACAGCGTCTGCGTCATTGCGGAGTAGGTCTCCGGCGAGCCGATACCGTAGATGCAACTCACGCTGGCCACCACAATCACATCGCGCCGTTCGAGCAGCGCGCGCGTGGCGGCGTGGCGCATGCGGTCGATCTGCTCGTTGATGCTCGAGTCTTTCTCGATGAACGTGTCCGTCTTGGCGATATAGGCTTCGGGCTGGTAATAGTCGTAGTAGGACACAAAATATTCCACCGCGTTATGGGGGAAGAAATGCTTCATCTCCGAATAAAGCTGCGCGGCCAGCGTTTTGTTATGCGCCAGCACCAGCGCCGGGCGCTGCGTTTTCTCGATCACGCTGGCCATGGTGTAGGTTTTGCCCGAACCCGTCACCCCAAGCAGCACCTGGTTTTTCTCGTTGGCCTTTAATCCCGCCACCAGCGCGGCAATCGCGGCAGGCTGGTCACCCGCCGGGGTGAACGCGGAAACCAGTTGGAATGGCGGAGAATCGGTACGACGCGTGCTCATGCCGCAGGTTATAGCGCAGCTGCCGGAGTTTGCAGCCAAAAAGCGCTATTTAAGTGCGCCCGACTTAGATACGCCCATAAACGCTGGGCCAAGCACGATAATGAAAAACGCGGGCATCAGCAGTAACATCAGTGGCAGGGTAATCAGCACCGGCAGTCGCGCCGCCTTCGCTTCCGCATGCGCCAACCGCTGCAACCGGAAATCTTCCGAGAGTACGCGCAACGTGTCACTCAGCGAGGTTCCGAAGCGCTCGCTTTGAATCAGCGCCACCACCAGTGAGCGGAACGCAACCATGCCTGTGCGATCCCCGAGATTGGTCAGCGCACGCACGCGATCATTGAGTAGCGAGAGTTCAAGCCGCGTCCTGTTGAGTTCATAGGTCATTTCAGGATAAGCGCGGGAGAGCTCGTTACACACCCGCCCGAATGCGGCGTCGAGGCCAAGCCCGGACTCCACACAGATCAGCAATAAATCGAGTGTATCGGGGAAGGCGCGTTGCAGCAGTTTTGTACGGTGAGCGATTTTGTTTTCGACGTAAAGATGCGCACCAAAAAAGGCAAGAAGTATAATAAATGCGCCAATCGCTTGCGATGTCATCGCTTCTTCGCCACTGGCGGTGATGATCATGAACGCGCCGATACCACCGAGAATAAAGGCCACCACGCGCTTATAGAAGAGATAATAGATCGGCGCGTCACTGGAGACGATACCTGCGCGCGCGAATTTCAGTTCAAGGCTGCGCAGCGCAGCATCCACATTGACACCCATCGCCCGCAATAAGCCGAGCAGGCTTTTGGCGCTGGCGGATGGCTCGTCCGAAAGGCTTGTTGGCGCGCCACCTTGGTCGTCTTCGGAGTAGACAGAACCATCTCCCGCCAGACGGGTGCGGAGCGACTTGCGACGCTGGGCATTCACGACCATTTTATCGACGGCGAGGTAGCCTACGAAAAAAATAACCGCCGCCAAGATGGGAATAATAAAATCCATTAGATATCCACGTTAATCATAGCACGCACGACAAAGAAACACGTCATCAACAAAGATCCGGCAAGCCCAAGAAGCATGTGCCCGGTCGTCTCCGTAAAGAAGGGTCTCAAATAATCTGGCGACATGATTTGCAGCGTACCAAAGACGACCACCGGCAGCGCCCCAAGCACATAACCCGTCGCCTTACCTTCAGACGTCATTGCTGTAATTTTATGGCGCAGCTGCTTGCGTTTACGAATGACGCCCGAGAGATTACTGATGATTTCTGAGAGGTTTCCTCCCGTTTCCTGCTGCACCGAAAGCACCACCACGAAAAATCGGATATCCGGCTCATTAATACGTGCGGAAAGCCGCGCGAGCGCTTGCCCAAGGGTTCGTCCAAGCGCGATATCATCTACCACTTTGCGGAACTCTTCCTTCACAGGCTCTTCGGCGTTATCGGCCAGCATTTGTAGCGCGGTCGATAGCGGGAACCCCGATCGCACCGAGCGTACGATCATATCGAGCGCATCAGGAAACTGGTCGATGAATTTGCGGTTGCGCTTATTCACACGCATCATGCAATGTTTATAGGGTACAAAAAACGCTAGTAGGGGCGCGAGGATAAACCCAATTAGCCCCAGCCCCATTGTCATTGCTGCCACTATTCCCACTGCCAATCCGATGACGGTCAACATGAGCAGATGCTGTAAATTATTCTGATACCCGGCCTGAAGCCCCACTTCGTAAATTTTACTCATCAGTGGGAGGTGAAAAATAGTGCGCACCACTGCCGATTCTTCCTGAAGCTGCTCACGCATCACGTTTTCAGGGGAATTCTCCGTCGAACGCGTCTCTTCATACAAGCGGTTCAGCGCAGTTTTGATATTCGCGTCTTTATCTTCCGGCGCGGCACTGGGCACGGCGATCATGAAAAGAACGTAGGCCGCGATTCCGACTGCCAATGCTATCAATAACGGAGTCATGCGTTTATTGTACCTCACTGCCCGCGAAGCATGCAAGCACCTCGTCAGCTAAGCCAAAATATTCTGCCTGTTCGAGGCAAGCGGGTTGCACTGGGTGCGCCACAAAATCGCCCTGTAGCTTACCTTCTGCACCCATATGGCTGGGTTTGAACGAAAATAGTGTCTGCGTGATATAATTCTCACCCTCAGTACCGATAATTTCTTCGATATGCGTAATACGACGACCACCGTCACGCATCCGCTGAATCTGTACCACCAAATGGATTGCGCTCGATATCTGGTAGCGTAGTGAGGCCGGCGCCACCGCAACACTCGACATCGCTACAAGGTTCTCAATCCGCGCCAGGCAATCGCGTGGGCTGTTGGAGTGGATCGTTGCCATCGAGCCGTCATGCCCCGTATTCATGGCAGTAAGCACGTCGATCACCTCTTCGCCACGAATCTCCCCGAGAATCACACGGTCCGGGCGCATCCGGAGGGCGTTTTTCATCAGTTGCCGCTGGTTGATTTCACCGCGCCCTTCGTTCGATGCCGGACGCGTCTCCAGCCGCAGCACATGAGGCTGATGGAGCTGCAGCTCCGCCGCATCCTCAATCGTAATCACGCGTTCATTCTCGTCGATATGGCCAGAAAGCGCGTTGAGCAGCGTGGTTTTCCCCGAGCCCGTACCGCCAGAAATAATGATGTTGAGCCGCATGGCCGAAGCCAGCTCAAGAAACCGCGCCATCGGCGCCGTCATCGATTTATACCCGACATAATCGCGCAGCGGCATTTTGTTCTTTTTAAACTTACGAATCGAGACTAGGCAGCCATCAAGCGCAACTGGCGGAATAATCGCGTTGAAACGCGAACCATCTGGCATCCGCGCATCCACCATCGGGCTTGCTTCGTCGATACGGCGACCCACACGACTGACAATACGTTGCACAATGCCAACCAAATGCTGCTCGTCGTTAAAAACAATGTCGGTGAGGTAAATTTTTCCTCGGCGCTCGATATAAATTTGGCGCGCAGTGTTGATCATGATGTCGTTGACATCCTGATCCTTGAGCAGAATCTCAATCGGGCCATAGCCAAGAATTTCATCCTGCGCCTGCATTTTCACCAGCGTGAGCTGCATCGCATTCAATGGGATTTGCACTTTTGGCAACACGCGCTCGCTGGCTTCGTCCACACGGCGGCGCTTTTGCTCGGGCTTCAGTTGTTCGAGCGCCTGGAAATCGAGTACGTCAATTAGCTCACTCAATAATTCACGCTTAGCCTGTTGATATTCTGCCGTTTCAAGCGTGCTATCACGATACTGTGCGATGGCTTGCGCCCCACCAAGCGCAGTGCCTGTCGAGGCTACCACATTGCTGCTCAGAGATCCAGCATCCACCCGCCCAAGTAACGCCTCGCTGGCAAGCGGTGCCGCGCTAGAATCATCGGTTGTTTTTTTGCCAAAAGACAAGGGCTACCCCTTCAAACGTGAGAAAAGCCCACCCGCCCGCGGCGCAGCGGACGTAGGATCCGCTGCCAGCGGTGCCATACCACAAATGCCGCGCGCCAAGGCTTGAATATCGCTTGCCAGCTCACTTGAGCCCATCTCAATAATCGTTTTGGCCGCCGCTTCTGCGTTCACTACGGCTTTAATATCATTGGTCAGCGTATAGCGAATTGGCGCGCCACAGACGCGGCCAAAGTCGCGCGGCTCGATTGCCTCTTTAAAACGCGCACCACTGCGATTGATAACCGTGTTGATGCGGTCGTTCGGAATTGCAAGGTCGCGGAAAACTTTCATCATCCGCGCCGCATGCGATACCGATTTCAGCCAGAGCTGAGCTACCAGAACAACATGGGTTGATTGCTGCAGACAGGTGCTGATCCACGGTACCCACGCATGTGGCAAATCAAGAATAACGTTGTCATAGCTAAGCTTCAGCGTCGTCACAAGGGCGCGGATCGCTTCCGCACTCACCGCAGGCATATAGCGCAAATCCGCCGGTGCGGTAATCACATGTAGATTCCCGTAATTTGCCACCATGCGCTTAATCAGCATCGCATCGAGGCCGCGCTCCGGATGATCAAACAAATCACCGATGCCATATTGGTTCTGTAGATTGAGGTTTTTGGCGATCATGCCAAACTGGTAATCCATATCCACAAGCACGGTAGAGCCCCCAAGCTGGCTCAGTGCAAAGGCCGTGTTGAGCGCAACCACCGACGCACCATCGCCCGAAGCAGCACTCAGAAATGCGATGACGCGCTTGTCGCCTGAATTCGTCGTTGAAACGCCCGGTGCAGCTGCTGCAGAAGCAGGTGGCGCCGTGAGCAACCGTATAATTTCGGGGGCGGGGACGGGCATTGGCAAATAATCGACTACGCCACGCGAAATCAGACCGCGATAGAGAATAATATCGTTGGTGTCGCCCACCACCAGAACGCGCGTCCCAGCCTCGCATTGCTGCGCGAGCAAATCAATCTCTGGCAGCACATCCTGGCCACGCGCGCCGATATCCAGCAAGATATGCGATGGTGTGATATTGGCTTCTGCGAGATGCCGCGCCGCACTCGCCGCCGAACATGTCAACACCAGCGGCGTCGGCTCCGATGCTAGAGCCACCAGTTCCTGCCCCCACGCCGCACGCGAGCCGTCAGACAATACTATCAGCAAAGAGCGCATAGACGTCATAGATACCCTATCAATCTCTAAGTAATTTTACGCGCCGCCAATACCATGAAAACTACTGGCTACCCACTAGCCACTGAAGAAAGCCACCACCAGAGGAAGATGGCTTATATGCTTTCTTATAGGCAGCAACGGCACCAGCTGCCGACGGATCATCCGACAAAGCAGGGCTAACGAATTCACGTTTGTCAGAAACCTGCTGCACGATATTCGCTGCTAACGAGCAGCCAAATGCAGAGTGTGGCTCATTGTATAAGCTATGGCGGTCAATATAGCGCGGGTTACAATCGCGCGCCAGAATGCGCTCGTAAATCAGCGTGACTACATTGTCCGGCGAGGCGGTGATATTGGTTTCCACTCCCTTCGCCCGCAGCGACTTCTGGGCTTCTTTACATGCACGAGCCTTCATGTCACAGAAAAGCTCCGCACGCGTAGGCTGGTCCGTAGAGATCCAGCGGGCAAGCGCTTTGACTTCCTGACTGTCATTAACACCGAGATTGACCACCTCGGACGACACATCGAGCAACGACTCTGGTGCGCCACGCGAATAGAATGCATCCCGCTGATACGGCGCTTGTTGACAGGCGGACACCGCCAGCAACATCACCACGGCGCCGATGGAGCCGAGCGAAAAACCTATTTTTTTATGCTGAACAACGCGCATCCCATTTACTCCTAGTTATCCGTCATGAAACCAGCGGGACCTTCAAGACTTGACGCCTTTGCGCCTTTATTCGAAGCAAGCGCACCAAAGAAGACGCTTTCGACAAAGGTTGGTGGGCGGAAATCATCCGTCGGTAATTTTACATCGCTGTCTTTCAATGGATCCACCAAATAGGGCGTCACCGCAATCACCAACTCCGTTTCTTTGCGCTGATAGGCTGTCGAGCGGAAAAGCGCGCCAAGAACCGGGATTTGGCTTGCGCCAGGCAGCTGATTGATCGTCGTCGTCATGTCGTCGCGCAGCAAGCCCGCAATCATAAAACTTTCGCCCGGCGCCAATTCGATAGTCGTTGCCGCACGGCGCGTAATGAAGGACGGAATGTTAAACCCGCTTGATTCAATAGCCCCTTCGTTGCTCAACTCCGATACTTCCGGCGCCACCGTAATACGGATACGATTCTTGTTGAGTACGTAAGGCGTGAACTTCAAGCCAACCCCATACGGCTTATACTCAACCGTCACATTGCCCGAAGCGCTGCCACCACCAAGAGACTGCGCCACCGGGATAGGAAGTTCACCGCCGGCCAAGAACTGAGCCTCTTCACCCGAAAGCGCGGTAAGACTCGGCTCGGCAAGAACCTTGAGCAACCCGTCGCGTTCCAACGCATCGAGCTGCCCGGAAAGGCTTCGCTTGTCTGAGCTTTTATCAAAACCAAAACTAGCAAAACTACTCTCGGGTTTTGTGTAACTATAGGCACCCCCTTTATAACCACCAGCCGTTGAGCTAACCGCGCTGCCTGCCACTTCTAGCACACCTGCAGAACCAGATCCCGTCGCAACAAATGCGCCCAGACCAAGCAAGCCATCGGTCCCCATATGCTGCATATTCACGCCCAGATTGCGAACGGCGGTGCGGTTGACTTCTCCCACTTTAATCCGCAGCATGACCTGCTGGCCCGCGCCTACTTTCATCAGATTAATGATAGGTGAAAGACTGTTTCCACTACCAGTAACCGCGCGACGCGACGCGTCTTCTGCCGACAATTTTCCACGGATGAATTCTTCCGCAATCTCCATGGCGCTCGCCGCTGCTGCCGCACTCGACACTTCACCCGTCAACGCCATACGCGTATTGACCATACTCACGCCGATACGCTCGTTGGGCAGAAACTCCTTAAGTGAGCGGCGCACTGCGGGCAAATCGTAGGTTACATAGACATCCACGCCGCGAATCAACTTATGGTTTGTATCAAAAATACGCAACGTAGTCTGACCGACCGCTTTCCCGAGCACCGAGACTTTGCGCTTACCATGCACCACCACGTCTGCCACTTCCGGGTCAGCAATCAGCACCTCGGCAATATCCGTACTAACCGAGATCAGCTCCGAGCGGTTCAGTGGCACATAGAAGTTCGGCGCTGCTGCGGCGCGCGCAGCTTGTGCATCGCCCACCATCAGGCCGGAAAGCGCGAGCACGGCTCCCGCGATAAGAATATGTCTATGTAAGAGCGAGGTGATAAATCCGTTCATTAGGGGACCATATTTGTTTGGTTAGAAGAAGACTTCGCCGCGCTTTCCGATTTTACCATAGCTTCAATCAGCGCCGTAAGCGGAGATTTACCTTTTGCGTCTTCGGACTTAGCGCCGCGATAAACGCGCACTTCACTGTCGGGGGCAACATCAAAGTCCCCGCCCTTCGCCATAACCTGAGAAACATCCGGCTCACCCGTAACCGTCAGCGGATCCGAAGAATCACGGTCTTCAAGCGAACGCAACGCAAGCGTCAACGTACCAATTTTCTGACCCAGGCGCAAACGCTGCGCATCCGTCGACGAAACCATCAATGAGACCGAACGGGGAATCAGCAACTTACCTTCACTATCTGTCGATTTCGCGCCCGAAGAGCGCTGATCCACTGCCACCACTTTTACATTGGCAACGAGGGCTTCCGTAAAGCTGCGCGTCTTTTCTTTTTCGGTCATTGCAAACGTCGCGGGATCAACCGACCTCTCTCTCATTGCCACCTCATGCGTCAGCATCACATCCACACGATCACCGGGGAATACGAACCCAGCAACGCCGTCCGTCTCCGTCGTCATAATACTAACTACACGCATACCTTTGGGCAACTCACCCGCAAGGAAATTCGGGTCACTCGGGTTTGCGAGTTTCGAAGCAATCACTGGTTCATTCTGCTGGAACGCGGCGCGCGCAACAAAACCCACAGCGTTTTTAGCACCATCATCCGACTTGATAAACCCATCAAGCATCAGATGCTCTGGCCACGGCTGCACAGCAAGCATTTCCTGCGTGATTCGTGTGCCAACAGGAATAGACTGCGCTGCGACATAAACATTGACAGTCTTAAGCGCCGGAGCATTCACGACAGGAGCCGTGGCTTGTGGCGGCGGCGCTGCTTTTTGCATGTTCATGGCCACGACCACAGCCAGCCCAACGGCAAGCACACCTGCAACAATTATTCCTGCGCGCATTGACACACCTTGCGTTAACGAATTTACATCAACATTAATAGTCGAATTTGGCTCATTTGCCCATACCGTACCTACATCGTCAAGATAAATAGATCTGCGCCGCCACACGATCAAACAAAATTTATTCTATCCACACCGAAATACCACAGTGTGTGTGAATTGCTGCGCAAAGCGCTTGGCATCGGTGGGGGGCATCGCTATGATGCCGCCTTACTTCTACGAGGCCGCATGCATCAACATATTCTGATTCTCGATTTTGGTTCGCAGGTCACCCAGCTCATCGCCCGCCGGGTGCGCGAGGCCGGTGTCTACTGCGAGGTCTATCCTTGCACGGCATCAATCGAGAGAATAAAGGCCTTCGCGCCGAAAGGCATCATTTTCTCCGGCGGCCCCTCCTCGGTCTATGAACATGCCGCGCCAACGGTGGATAAAACGGTGTTCGATCTGGGTGTGCCGATTTTCGGCATCTGCTATGGCGAGCAACTGATCTGCGATCTGCTGGGCGGGCGGGTGTCGCCCGGCACCACGCGCGAATTTGGCCGCGCGGAGGTGGAGGTCACCCATGCCTGCTCCCTGTTCGAAGGGGTCTGGCAAAAAGCTACGAAATACCCGGTCTGGATGAGCCACGGCGATAAGGTCGATGCGCTGCCTGAGGGTTTTGCCGTCACCGCCACCTCGCCCGGCGCACCTTATGCCGCCATCGCTAACGAAGCGCGCCGCATCTACGCCGTACAGTTCCACCCCGAAGTCGCCCACACGCCGGATGGCGCAAAGCTCATCACCAATTTCGTCCGCCGCATCTGCGGGTGCGAGGGCGACTGGTCGATGAAAGCCTTTCGCGAAGAAGAAATCAGCCGCATCCGCGCCAAAGTCGGCACGGATAAAGTCATCTGCGGCGTCAGCGGCGGGGTCGATTCACTCGTCGCCGCCAAGCTGATTCACGAAGCCATCGGCGAACAACTTCGTTGTATCTTCGTCAATACCGGCCTGCTGCGCGCAGGCGAGGCAGAACAAGTCCGCAAAAGTTTCGACGACCATTATAAAATCCCCCTCACCTATGTGGATGCCTCGGCGCTCTTCCTCGGCAAACTCGCGGGCGTGTCGGACCCCGAAACCAAACGCAAAATCATCGGCAACAGCTTCATCGAGATTTTCGATGCCGAAGCCAGCAAAATCACCGACGCCAAATGGCTCGCGCAAGGCACGCTCTATCCGGATGTGATCGAGTCCGTGTCGTTCCATGGCGGGCCGAGCCACGTCATCAAATCGCACCATAATGTCGGCGGCTTGCCGGAGAAAATGAAGCTCGGCCTCGTCGAGCCGCTGCGCGAGCTGTTCAAGGACGAAGTGCGCCTGCTCGGTGTCGAGCTTGGCCTGCCGCACGCGATGGTCTACCGCCATCCCTTCCCTGGCCCCGGCCTTGCCATCCGCATCCCCGGCGAGGTGACGGAAGAGCGCGTCGCCATCCTGCAAAAAGCCGATGCAATTTTCCTCGAGGAGCTGCGCAAGAACGATCTCTACGAAAAAATCTGGCAGGCATTCGCGGTGCTGCTGCCGGTTAAAACCGTCGGCGTGATGGGCGATGCGCGCACCTATGAATCCGTCTGCGCGCTGCGTGCCATCACCAGTACGGACGGCATGACGGCGGATGTCTACCCCATCCCGCACGAATTACTGCTGCATATCGCCAGCCGCATCGTCAACGAAGTGCGCGGCATCAACCGCGTGACCTACGACATCACCAGCAAACCCCCGGCGACCATCGAGTGGGAGTAGCGTTTGAGTACGCTTCAGCAAGCCATCACCCTCCATAATCAAGGCAAGACTGCCGAGGCCGAAATCGCCTATAAAGCCGTGCTCGCAAAAAACCCGCGCGAGGCGGATGCGCTGCTGAACCTCGCCGTGCTGCTCGCCGCGCGGGCGGAATATACCGAGGCCGAGGCGCTGCTGAAAAAAATGATCGCCGCGCATCCGAAATTGCCGCACGGCCATTTCTTCCATGGCAATCTGCTGTTCCAACTGGGGCGATATGACGCCGCAATTCCACCCCTCACCCGCGCCACCACCCTCAACCCGAACGACGCGGAAGCCGCACGGCTGCTCGGCTCCGCGCTCGACCTCTGCGGACGCGAGGCCGAAGCCATCCCCGTGTTCGACCGCTATCGCCGTTTGCAGCCCGCGAATGCGGCGCTCACGACCTTCACCATGGCGCAGCTTCACCTGCGCATCGGTAATTATTTGCAGGGTTGGGAACTCTACGAATCGCGCTGGCTGCTTGCGGAGCATCAATCTTCCATCCGTGGGTTTGCTCAGCCCATGTGGCTGGGTGATGTGCCCGTCGCAGGCAAAACCATCCTCATCCATCCCGAGCAGGGCTTTGGCGATATGCTGCAATTCTGCCGCTACGCCCCGCTGCTCGAAGCCATGGGCGCACGGGTGATTGTCGAGACCAAAGCGCCGCTGCTCGCCCTCATGCGATCGCTCAGCCCGACCCTCACCCTCGTCAAACAGGGCGACCCACTGCCACCGTTTGATCTGCATTGCCCGGTGATGAGCCTGCCGCTCGCCTTCAAAACCACGCTTGATACCATTCCCGCGACGGTGCCCTATCTCACTCCCTCGCCCGAAAAAATCGCGCATTGGCGCGCACAACTGGGGCCAAAAACCCGCCCGCGCATTGGCCTTGTCTGGTCGGGCTCGCTGACAAGTCCGGTCAATGTGCCGCGCAGTGTGCCGTTCGCCGAGCTCGCACCGCTGCTGGCGTTGCCGTTTGAATTTCATTCGCTGCAGAAAGATTTCCGCCCCGAAGAGCGCGCCGCGATCGAGGCCACGCCCGAGCTCATCCGCCACGGCGACACCGTCAGCAGTTTCGAGGACACAGCGGCGATTATCAGCGAGATGGATCTTGTCATTTCCACCTGCACCTCGCTCGCGCATCTCACAGGTGCGCTCGGCAAACCGCTCTGGATGATGCTTCACGACCGCGCCGATTTCCGCTGGTTGCTGGCGCGTGACGACAACCCATGGTACCCCACTGCCCGCCTCTTCCGCCAAACGAAACGAGATGACTGGTCAAACGTGATTGGCTCGGTTATAGAGGCATCAGAAACCCTCCATTCCTGAACGAGAATCCCATGGTCGATAGTTTATTAAGTGAAGTCGATGCCGATGTCCGCGCCGAGCGTGCGGCGCAGCTTTGGGCGCGTTACCGCCGCCCGCTCTTCACCGCAATAGCGCTGGTGATCGCGCTCACGGCGGCCGATAGTATCTGGCAGCATTTCGCCGAAAAACGCGGCGGCGCGCTGCTCATACGCTTTACCGAGGCACAAGCGCTCTACGACCAAGGCAAAGCAAAAGAAGCGGCGGATGCCTTTGCTGCCATCGCGACGGATACCAGCGGCGAAACAAAAACCATGGCCGAACTATGGCAAGGTCGCGCGCTGACTGCCGCGAACGATAATGCTGGCGCCATCGCCATATTCACTAGCGCCAGCAGCGGCACACCCGGTCTATGGTCGGATCTTGCCTGCCTGCGCCTGGCAAGCCTTGATCATACGGCAGCCACCACATGCCTTGCCAGCAGCAAAGAAACCCCGCTACTCAACCAACGCCGCGAGTGGCAAGCGGCCGTGCTGGCAAGCGCTGGCAAGCACGACGAAGCCGTCGCCATGTTTGAGGAAATCGCTACCAGCCAAGACACCTCCGACGCTGCCCGCGCACGCATTAACCAGTGGATCTCGACCATGCATGCCGAGACCGGAAAGTCTGCCGAATGACGCAGCGGATCCACTGGATCATCGCCGCCCTCCTCATCGTCACAGGGTGCGATTCGCTCACACCGAGTTGGCTGAGGGGCGCGGAACGCACCATTAAACGCACCCCCGGCGAACGTGTGGATGTGATATTCAGCCCGAGCAAACTCATGCCGGACGCAAGCGTCGCCGACACCACCATCGACATCCCCGAGCAAGCCAATCTCAGCAGCTGGGCGTCGCTCAACACGGCGATGGAAACCCCGCATATCGGCCTCACTGGCATCACCCGCGAGGAACATACCACTATCGGCGACGGCAACGACTTCAGCGGCACGTATGCCCCTACCCCGCTCGTAGTCGATGGCATGGTTATCGCCATGGATGCGGCAGGGATCGTCTCCGCACATGACGAAAGCGCACTCAACCGCACGGTGTGGGTCAATAACGAAGGCGTGATGGACGATAAGCATGATTTGGGCGGCGGCCTCGCTTATGCGGATGGTGTGGTCTATGCCTGCCTCGGCACCGGCGAAGTACGCGCCATTTCGCTGAAGGACGGTAAAAATAAATGGAGCATCCGCGTCGGCGCGCCGGTGCGCGGCAACCCAGCAGTAAGCGGTGGCATCGTCGCCGTGCTCACGGCGGATAATCAAACCATCGCGCTGGATAACACCACGGGCGAAACCCGCTGGTCGCACCGCGGCATCCGCGAAGTGGCGAGCTATGTCTCGCGCACCTCACCCGTCATTAAGGATGGCGTGGTCATCACCGCCTATTCCTCGGGCGAGCTATTTGCGCTCAACGCTGAATCCGGCAGCGTGATCTGGAGCGACACGCTCGGCGGCAGCATCAAAACCCGCGCCTCAGCGGTGTTCAGCGGCATTGCGGCCGACCCCATTGTGCAGGACGGCGTCGTGGTAGTCGTCACCACCAACGGCGAAATGCAGGCAAGCGCCCTCGCCAATGGCCGTCCACTCTGGCAGTCGAAAATTGGTGGCCACGCCACACCCTGGTCGGCGGGCAACGTGCTTTATGTCCTGTCCGACACCCATGATGTCGCCGCCGTCTTCAAGCGCGACGGGCTGATCCGCTGGGCGACCTCCCTCGCCGTGGCGGATAAGCGCGACGCCACCAAAGACATCACCCCCGCGCTCTACGGCCCCATCCTCGCTGGCAACGCCGTGCTGGTGCTGGATGCCAAGGGCATGCTCACCACCTTCAAGCCCGAAGACGGTAAAGTCATCAACAGCTATGAACTGGCCGAAGGCACCGTCACCGCTCCCATCGTGGCCAACGGCGCACTGTACATCATCACCCGCGACGCGACGCTCTACCGCTACCGCTAGCCCCTAAAAGCCACGCCCTGCGCGCAAAAATGCGAAAAACCTTTCCTATTGTGCAATCGGACTTTATAATCCCACCGCAATATGCAACGGTGAGCGGCTATGAGCACCACGTGGAAAACCAGCGCCTTCAGTAAAAATTCAACTCCAGTAGAGTTGGACGAGGCACTGCTTAACGAAAAAGTGGTCATCCTGCTGCAAGGCAAGAACGTCTATAACGACCCCATCTTCACCTATCTGCAGCTCAGCCTCAAAAGCCTCCAGCAACTGCGCGATAAAATGCGCAAGGGGGACGATTTCATGCCCGCGGAATATGGCACCGTGCTCACTGCCGGGCGTGGCGAGCCGAGTGCGGAGATGCGCTCGGAAATGGCCGTCACCCACAATATGATCGACGTGCCACGCGCCAAAGCCGTTGCCCCGCCGAGCTACGCGGTGCCCCAACCCAAGCTGTGGGACGATTAAGGCCTAATTTCAACCCCTTAATCAATTGTCATCAAATCTTCACATTTCTCCTATCCGTTTCGCAGTATGGTACTCCCAAATGCGCGGTTCCCCGCGCGTTCCAAATATCACGCAAGCAAACAGGAGAAGACTATGAGCACGAATGCTGAAGATAAGACTGGGTTTGAAGAGTTCTATGACAACCCAGAGTTCCAGCAGACAGTAGACGCGCTGGCCGCCGAAAATAACGTCACCGCACCACCAGCCTCGACAGGCAGGAATCGCACTGGACTTCTGGTCAAGACATTCATCGGCCTTGGCCTAATCGGCGCACTAACCCAAGCCTGCAATAAGAACAAAACGAACTTCACCACGCCTACCGGCAGAATCGACACGGTCTATGTTCCAATCACAGACACCGTTGCCACGCACGACACCGTCGAACTACATTACCCCGTCTATATCTACCCCGGCAACGACACGGTAGCCAACCCAGCGATTGGCCAATATACCTCAGGCCACCATTTCATCGAGTTCCTTGGCGACCCTACAGGTCATCCCGGCCTGCTGCCGAAGCTGGACGGGTTCCAAACCGCGGTGGTGATGCCGGGCTTGGTATTACCGACGGATGTACCAACCTCCGGCTCGGCGTTCTTCAACATCAGCGGCATGGATGATGGTAACTTCTTCCTGCAAGGCTTGCGGAACTCACTGGCAGCAATTCCGGGCGGCCACCCCTATGTCGGCGGCGCAAACCCTGTCATCTTTGGTAACGTGAAACTCTATGACCTCACCAACCCCGATGTCCGTGCCGTGCTGCTTAGCCACGCCAATAGTCTTGGTGACAGCTACGCCCGCGGGAATTTCCTTGGGTTCATCGAGAATACCATCGCTTACGCGAACGCCAACCCCACCACCAGCCTGCCCCTGCTGCAAGGTCTCAAAACCCTGATGCAGGATATCCGCGCCCATACGCAGGCGATTGGGAAATCGACCATCCTCAGCGGCGCGACGGCAGAAAGCCAGGTAGCCGGATTTAACACCCAGCAGGTTCTTGGCCATATCTCCAACGAGCTGTCTTACAACGCCCCATACCCAATTACGGCGAGCGATAGTGCGTTCTATGTGTCTAGGCTGAAAGACATAGTCGGCCCGAGCGGTGCCAATGGTTTTATCACCGCCTACACCAACTATATCGGCGCGGATGATACCGCCGAAGTACGTAGCGCGGCGCATGCGCAGAACCGTATCAACCAGAAGGTTTTTGATGAGACCAACAAAACCGTCATCACCTTTGCCGCAGGTGCATCCACAACCAATACGCTCTATAATACGACGGACGTTGATATGAATGATCTGTTGGGTAATGGCCTGCTGAAAACGGGTAATAAGGGCGCCGGGAGCGGGAAGCGATATACCCAGGAAATCATGGAATTGAACCCTCAGAATCGTAAATTCAGGCATACAGAGACTGTTCCTAGCGTCGTTCCCTACCCAGGGGCGAAGATGCCCGAAGGCGTAAAAAACATCGGCACACATTCCTTTGAGGCACCCAAACCATCGCCACAAGATATCGCGGCAGGTCAGGAAGCGGCGAAGGAGCTGATGCGCCAAACCGCTGCATATGAAGGGGTGTTGGATACCCGCCGCAAGGAAATGGGCGCGGCCAAGTCCAGCTAACTTTACGCTAAACAAGCACGCCCGTCGCCGCCTCGCGCAGCGGCGGGCGCACCAATAAAAAAGCCACCCGCAAGGGGTGGCTTTTTAGTTGGTGACCTCTACGGGAATCGAACCCGTGTTACCTCCGTGAAAGGGAGGTGTCCTAACCGCTAGACGAAGAGGCCATTGGCGGCAGTGCCGCGAAACAGGCGGCGAGATACACCACGAGCGCGCGCGCAAGTCAAGCGGTTTTCGAGGGCGGTGGTTTACACCGACGTTAATTCGTGTCGTGCGTAGCGCTTTATGGCGCGAGCCGCTTGCGGAGGGGGTTAAACATGACTCAATGTCATGTTTAACGGGCGATGCCCCCATCAGGCGCGAAGCGCTAAATTAGTACGCTTAGCGAAGTTCCTTCGCTAAGCCGCCTTAGCGTATTTATCCAAGTCCTCGGCGCTGCCGATATTCACCACCTCAATCCCCGGGGCGATGCGTTTGATGAGCCCGGCGAGCACGTTGCCGTTGCCCACTTCGATCATCCGAGTCACACCGGCGGCCTGCATGGCGAGGATGCTATCCACCCAGCGCACGGTGCCGGTCACCTGCGCCACCAGCAGCTCCTTGATGAGCGCCGCGTCGCGCACATATTCCGCCGTTACGTTAGCGACGATGGGCACAATGGGGGGCTGAATCACGCTTGCCTCGAGCGCAGCTCGCATCGCCATGGCGGCGGGCGACATCAACGAGCAGTGAAACGGCGCCGAAACCGGCAGCGGCAGCGCGCGTTTCGCACCATGTTCCTTGGCCACCTCGATGGCGATTTCCATCCCGCGTGCGGAGCCGGAGATCACCGTCTGGTTGGTGGAGTTCTGGTTGGCGATCTCGATCACCTCGGTGCGGGCGCGGGCGCGGGCTTCGCGCACAATGGCCTCCACTTCGCTGAACTCGGGGCCGATAATCGCCACCATGCCGCCCTGGCCTTGCGGCACCGCGGCCTGCATCGCACTACCACGGATGCGCAGCAGCTTGGCGGATTCCGTCAGCGTCAGGCTGCTCGCCGCCGTCAGCGCCGAATATTCGCCCAAACTATGCCCCGCCACACAGGCTGCGCCTGTAGGCAAAACAAAGTTCATTTCTTTTTCCATCACCCGAAACGCCGCCAGCGACACCGCCATAATCGCGGGCTGGGCGTTGGCGGTCGCGGTCAGCTCCGCCTCCGGGCCCTCTTTAATAATCGCCGAGAGCTTCTGCCCCAGCGCCTCGTCCACCTGCTCGAACACCTCACGCGCGACGGCGAAATTATCGGCGAGGCTTTGCCCCATACCGATGGTTTGCGAGCCTTGGCCGGGGAATACGAGGGCAGTGGTCATGGGGAAACCTTTCCTTAGTGCCCGGCGCGGCCTGCTGGCCTCACACGGGGTTAATCAATGGGTTAATGAACAGAACCTCGATTCCTAGCCGATTTTTTGCACTGCGGCAATGGGGAAGCCGAATCTTCATGAAACTGTCATACAAATAGCCCTGCCACTGTGCTATTCTATCAAGGTACCTTTTTGAATTTATAAACCTCGTTTATAAGCTCAAGGTATAGTGTTCCAACCGGCTCATAGGGGCACTTATATTTTCGTAGGAGGAGGGCAACCATCTAGGGAACCATCTGGAGCAAAACGAGTAATCTCTTAAAAACCTTAATAATGAAAGAGAGAATTTTAAACCTAATCGGGAAATGGCCTATAATACTGGCCTTTATCCCTCTGTTCTTTGCCATTCTGTTCGTTCTTGCAGCAGCTCAAACGCTGGTGGAAACGCCTGATTGGCTAAAGTTGGTGTTCGGACTGATAGCTGCCTTCTTCCTATTTGCGGCGCGTGCTGTCATGCGCTCACTTGAAAGAGCGCAGCCGGAAGAGGAGGCGGAAGAGCAGAAGCCCAACCCCTAATTGATGATCCACCTACCCTCACGGGAACCATAGGTGGATCATTTCTTTTTACCCATTTTCCCCTTGCCTTTCCCCGGCTCCTCCCCTAGAAGACCCCCTCCCCGCGGTGCGGGGCGTTAATTCACAGGTTGCCTTGTAGCTGCACATGGGGTGCAGGAATCGAAAGCAGCCGTTAATGGGAGAAGTGTTATGGCATTCTACGAATGCACCTTCGTCGCGCGGGCGGACATGTCCAAGGCCGACGTGGAAAAGCTGACCGCAACGTTCAGCAAAATCATCACCGACAACAGCGGCAAAATCGTCAAGACCGAATATTGGGGTCTGCGCACGCTGGCGTATAAAATCAACAAAATGGCAAAAGGCCATTACACCATGCTGGGTCTCGACTGTTCGCCCGTGGCTCTGAAAGAGCTCGAGCGCAATATTGGCATCAACGAGGATGTGATCCGCACGATGACCGTACGCGTTGACACCATGGATGCATCGCCGACGGTGATGCTGCAGCAAAAATCCGGCGATTCTTACGAAGCCGCATAAGGGAGAGAGAAACATGAGCAGCTACAACAATCCGCGCGGTGAGCGCAGTGAACGTCCGGCCGGTGGCCGTGGCGAAGGCCGTTCGTTTGGCGGGGGCGACCGTGCTCCACGCGCAGGCGCCGGTGCAGGGGCTGAAGGTGGCGATGCCGCTGGTGGCCGTAAGGTATTTTTCCGTCGTCGCAAGTCGTGCCCACTCACGGGTCCGAACGCACCTGCGGTCGACTATAAAGACGTGAAGCTGCTGGGCCGCTTCATTTCCGAGCGCGGCAAAATTCTGCCGAGCCGCATCACCGCCGTTTCTGCGAAGAAGCAGCGCGCGCTTTCACAAGCGATCAAACGCGCCCGCAACCTCGCGCTTCTGCCATACGTCGTACAATCGTAGGAGATTCATCATGGACGTTATCCTGTTAGAACGCATCAGCCGCCTCGGTTCGGTTGGCGATGTAGTAAAAGTAAAGAACGGCTTTGCCCGCAACTTCCTGCTGCCGCAGAAGAAGGCGCTGCGTGCGACTGAAGACAACAAAAAAGTGTTCGAGAGCAAGCGCGCCGTGCTTGAGAAACAGAACGCTGAAAGCAAAGCGGTGGCTGAGAAGCTCGCTGCATCGATGGGCAACCTGTCGGTCAGCATCATCCGCCAAGCGTCGGAAGACGGCAAGCTCTACGGCTCCGTTGCCGTGCGCGATATCGCCGTTGCACTCGAAGAAGCCGGTCACGTGATCGAGCGTCGCTTCATCGACCTCACCTCGGCGATCAAAAGCCTCGGTGTATATGAAGCAACCGTTCACCTGCATCCGGAAGTATCGGTGCCGGTGAAAATCCAAGTGGCACGTAATGCGGAAGGCCTCCTCGCGGCAGAGCTCGCGGCGAAGCCGGAAGCAGAAGCACCTGCGGTTGAGAGCGACGACGCAGCGACGGACGAAGATGCTGCTTAATAATTTGTCATTCCCGCGAAAGCGGGAATCTCCTTGAAGTGGATCCCTGCTTTCGCAGGGATGACAAAGAACTGAAAAACCCGGCCAGCGATGGTCGGGTTTTTTATTTTTATCCACACGCGCGCAATGGAGCAATGCACCGCGCACCCTCACACTGCCGTTTTTTAGGTTCATGCTGTGTGCAACTGATCGCGCGTGATAGTCGTGCGGAATTCTGTTAGTATGGTGAACGACCAAAATAAAATCACGACTCGGAAAAGCACGCATCTATGGCCACCGTTCTCGAACATCCCAACACGCCGCAAAAAGAAATCTCGCCCCTCCCTACAAAGGAAGCGCCGCATAATATGGAGGCGGAGCAGGCCGTGCTCGGCGCCATTCTCGCCAATAACGAGGCGCTGAACCAGGCGGGCGGGCTGCTCGCGCCGGAGGATTTTTACGCTGGCATTCACCAGCGCATTTTCAAAAGCATTCAGCAATTCCACGACAAAGGGCTGATCGCCAACCCGGTCACGCTCAAACATCATTTCGCGGGGGCTGAAGGCGTCGAGGATCAATACCTCGCCAAGCTCGCCGCAGCGGCAACTTCCATCATCAACCTCCCTGCTTATGCGCGCATCATCCGCGACCTCGCCATCAAGCGGCGGCTGATAAATGTCGGCGAGAACGTGGTGGTCGAGGCCTTCAATCCGCAGAGCGAGCACGGCGCGATCTCGCAGGTCGAGATGGCGGAGCAGCAGCTCTTCAAACTCGCCACCGATGGCGATGCCGAGGGCGGCTTCAAAGCCCTCAAATTCTCGGTGGTGGATGCGCTGAACCGCACCGAGAAAGCCTTCAAGCGCTCCGGCGCCGTGGTCGGGCTGGATACCGGCTTCAAGGAAATGAACCGCGTGCTCGGGGGATTGCATCCGAGCGATCTGTTGATTCTCGCCGGGCGCCCTGCGATGGGTAAAACCGCGCTCGCCACCACCATTGCCTATAACGCCGCCAAGGCCATCGCGCACGAGGATGAAGACGCGTTCGCGCGTAATGTCAAGCCGCGCTCGGTCGGGTTCTTCTCGCTCGAGATGTCAGGCGAGCAGCTCGCGATGCGTCTGCTGGCAGCCGCGGGCGGCATCAGTTCGCATAAACTTCAGCGCGGCGATTTGAGTCAGGACGAATTCCAGCGCCTTGCGACAGAATCAACCCATCTGGGCACCCTGCCGCTGCATATCGACGATACGCCTGCACTCACCATCAGCGCGCTGCGTAGCCGTGCGCGCCGCCTGAAGCGCGTGCATAACGTCGCACTCATCGTGGTCGATTACCTGCAACTCGTGCGGCCGTCGAGCAGCAATTCGCAAAGCAACCGCGTGCAGGAAGTGTCGGAGATTACGCAGGGGTTGAAGGCGATTGCGAAAGAGCTGGAGATTCCGGTTATCGCGCTGTCGCAGCTTTCCCGTCAGGTTGAAAGCCGCGACGACAAACGCCCACAACTGGCGGATCTGCGTGAATCCGGCTCCATCGAGCAAGACGCGGATATTGTCATGTTCGTCTATCGTGAGGAATATTATCTGCAACGCAAACAGCCGCGCGAAGGCACGCCGGAGCATGTCACCTGGCAGGCGGAAATGGCCTCGGTGCACGGCCTTGCGGATGTCATTATCGCCAAGCACCGTAACGGGCCGGTGGATACCGTCACCCTCGCTTTCCAGTCGGAGCTCACCAAGTTCCTCGACCATGTGAAGGACGACCATCTGCCCGAGCAGTATTATTAGGGGATGCTATTTGTTCTCAAAGTAGAACCAGTCACCGCCGAGTTTTTCAGCATGATACGTCCCGGCCCGCGGCCTAAGCGCGAGCAGCAGCGAGTAGCGGTACGGGAAAAAATGAATATGCAGGCTGGGCGTATAAAGATGCGCTCGCTCACTCGGCACCACAATAATAAGCCGTGTTTTTGTTACACGTCGTAATTCAGCGAGCACGCCCTGTAGGTCACGTACATGCTCTAGCATGTGCGTACTTATAACTGTTTCGAACGCATCATCTGGGAAAGGTAATTTTTCCGCGGGGGTTTCGATAAACGTTACGCGCGGAAATTTCTCCTGTATACCCGCCGCCAGAGCAACATCGCATGCCGTAACGGTGTGACGCCACGAG
>JBIIEL010000015.1:0-53746 GCA_044237845.1 Rickettsiales bacterium
CTTATCACTCAAAAATCCACGCCCGCAGCCCACTTCAAGCACGCTATCACCTACTGTTTCTGCAAGAATACGCGCAACACAGGCATCGTTCAAATCGGTTGGACGGTTCAGACCTGTTGACTGAATTTCACGATAGGCTTCTACAAACTCGGCATCACTCATGTCATACACACGCGCATTGAATGCCATGTAAATAGGCGCCTTGTCCTTAAACAGTGCCCGCGTAATCAGCCACCCAAACCAGCGCCGATCGCGTATATAAGGGGGTACCAACTCGTTCAGCACCCAGTTCAGTTTGATATTAAGTTCGCGGGAGAGTTTCATGGGAGGAAGCTAACAAAGCGGCGTGCCCTGTTAAAGTAAAATCACTTACGAGACTGTATTATTAGCGTGAATAGTGAATTGTGAATGGCAAGCGGTCGTGCTACGAGCTATTTACCATTCACCACTCACGACTCACCACTCTATGCACCCCACCCTCACCGTTTCTCTGTCTGCCATCGTCGCCAACTGGCAATGGCTTTATGACCGTTTCACCGGCGAAGAATGCGCGGCGGTGGTCAAAGCCAATGCCTACGGGCTCGGCATGATTCCGGTCGCAACCGCGCTCGAAGCAGCGGGCTGCGGCATCTTTTTTGTCGCCACGCTGGAGGAGGGCATCCTGCTACGCGAGACATTGCCAGATGTGCGCGTAGTGGTGTTCCACGGCGTACAAGAAGGCGAGGAAGAGGCGTTCGTTGACTATGAACTCATCCCCGTGCTCAACTCCATGGAGCAGCTTGCGCGCTGGAGACCGGTCGCTGCCGAGCATACGCATACCGCTAGCATCCTGCATGTCGATACCGGGATGGGTAGGCTGGGCCTGCAACCCGAGGCATTTTCCGAACTCATGAAAAACGACCCCACCATGCTGGAAGCATGTCGGGTGGAAATGCTGATGAGCCATCTCGCCTGCGCGGGGGAGCCAGCGCATCCGCTCAACGTGGCGCAGCTGGCACTCCTCAAAAATGCTTCCGCCCTTGCGCCGCAACTGCCCGTGTCGCTGTGCAATTCTGGGGGTATTCTGCTGCCTGCGGAATATCACTTCGACCTCGCCCGCCCCGGCTGTTCGCTCTACGGCATCGCGCCACACTCCGCCGTGGCGAACCCCATGCGCCACGTCGCCACCTGGCACGCGCCAATCCTCATGACACGCACGCTCACCAACGAGCAAACGATAGGTTATGGAGCAACTGCCTCCGCGGCACGCGGCACGCGCATCGCCACCGTGGCGAGCGGTTATGCGGACGGGTATCTGCGGTATCTTTCCAATAAAGGCATGGGCTATATTGGCGATTATCCAACGAAGTTGGTGGGCCGCGTGACGATGGATATGCTGATGTTCGACGTCACCCATATCCCTGAATCCGTCGCGCATGAGGGTGCCGCCATCACCCTGCTCGGCGACCGCGACGGCATCCGCGTCGATGATGTCGCTGCCGCGGCGGGCACCATCGGCTATGAAATCCTCACCAGCATCGGCGACCGTGTCCGTCGCGTGTTCGTCTAAGACGGCTCGTCGCTCAACCCACTAGACTCCCTCACCTCACCTGCTATAACACCCCCATGGACGCACTTTTACAACTCAATCCGGTCGCGCGCGTCGGGCGCGTATTCATGACATTCCTGGCGGCGATTGGCCGACTGGCGCTGTTCACCTGGCATATTCTCAGTGAAGGCGTTCGCAAGCCTTACTACCCGCGCCAGTTCGTGCGCATGATGATTGAAATCGGCTATTACTCGCTGCCGGTCGTGGGTCTCACCACCCTGTTCACCGGTGCGGCGCTGGCGCTGCAATCCTATTCCGGCTTCTCGCGTTTCTCGGCGGAAAGTTCTATCCCCATCGTCGTCGCCCTCGCCATCACGCGCGAGCTGGGGCCTGTCATGGCGGGGCTGATGCTTGCCGGGCGCATCGGCGCGTCCTTCGCGGCGGAAATCGGCACCATGCGCGTGACGGAGCAGATCGATGCCCTCGTCACCCTCTCCACCAACCCCTATAAATATCTGCTCTTCCCGCGCCTTGTTGCCGCAGCTATCATGCTGCCTTGCCTCGTGTTCGTGGGCGACGTGATCGGTATTTTCGGCGGCTATGCGGTGAGCGTGAAAGCCCTCGGCTTCGCGCCGATTCCCTACATCAACAACACGTGGGATTACCTCGTCTGGTTCGACGTCACGAGCGGGATGATGAAAGCCGCCGTGTTTGGTTTCATCGTCGCGCTGATGGGCTGCTACCACGGCTATCACAGCAAGGGCGGCGCGCAGGGCGTGGGCGCAGCCACCACCAACGCGGTGGTTTCGGCGTCGATCCTCATTCTGCTCTCGAACTACCTGCTCACCGAACTCTTTTTCGGGATGTAGGCAGGAGGAAATATGATTAACGCCGTTCCCAAAATCAAACTCACCAACGTCCATAAAAAATTCGGCAAAAAAATCGTGCTGGATGGCGTGCATCTGCAAGTGCTGCCGGGTGAGTCGCTGGTGATTATCGGCGGCTCGGGTTCGGGCAAATCGGTCACTATCAAAACCGTGCTCGGCCTCATCGCGCCGGATTCAGGAACGGTGGAGGTAGACGGGGTGGACGTCACCCGCATGAGCTTCCGTGAACGCGCGCCCATACTACAAAAAGTCGGCATGTTGTTTCAAGGCGGTGCGCTGTTCGATTCGCTACCGGTGTGGAAGAACATTACCTTCGGCGCGAAAGAGCGCGGGCAGGAACTGACGCCCGAGGAAGCGCATGAACTCGCGGTTGAAACGCTCGAAGCCGTTGGCCTCGGTGCGGATGTCGCTGATTTGCTGCCTTCCGAACTCTCCGGCGGTATGCAAAAGCGCGTCGGCCTCGCCCGCGCCATCGCCTCGAAGCCGGAGATTCTCTTCTTCGATGAGCCTACCACCGGGCTCGACCCCATCATGGCGGATGTGATTAACGACCTCATTGTTTCCTGCGTGAAAAAGCTGGGCTCCACCGCCGTCACCATCACACACGACATGGCGAGCGTGCGCAAAATTGCGAGTAGAGTAGCGATGATCTACAAAGGCAAAATCATCTGGACAGGCCCCGTCTCTGCCATCGACAATTCCGGCAACCCCTATGTCGACCAGTTCGTCCACGGCCGCGCCCACGGCCCGATTACGGACGAGAAAAAGAAGGCTTAGTGGAGATTATTCTTTCCCAAGCTAGTAAACGTTTCACCCGGCGGAACCACCACATTCGAATGAAGCGTCCAATTCTTCTTATGCATCTGCTTCCCATCACGCCCCAGCTTCAGCGCTTCCACTTCCGCCTTCACCGCCGCGAGGTCGATTCCCTCGCGCAGCACGCTGTCTTTGTCTTTCCTCGTGCGGAATAAATGATCCTCGCCCACGCCCTCTAACACCTGATTCACAAAACCATCGAGAGCGCTGAACACCGAATCGCTGCGCACGTCCTGCGCAACACGCGCCATGCGGCCTTTCTTTGGTTCCTGCACCGCGCACGGAATATGCTCGTCTTCTGCGCCATAGGTCATCTCGGCGGTGAAGTCCGAGCCATCGAACATCAGCGCGAGGCCTTTATGTTTCTTGGTGAAGGCAAGCTGCGACGCCGGAACCTTATCGACCGACTCAATATTATGCAGCCAGCTGATATTCTCGGCCAGCTCACCAGTGGGGAATTCCGAGGCACCCGCATAACGCCCGAGCACAAGGAAGGGGTTCTCCGGATGCTCCGCATTCCATTCCCCAATCGCACGGTCGAGCGCTTTGCTCACCCCTTCTTTCTGCACGCGGCCGAGCACGAAATAGCATTTCTGCGGGTCCATCGTGCGCACCAGCAATTCCATACATTGCGCGACGGTTTTTTTATCCAGCTCGTCCATGCCTGCCCAGCTATTGCCCGAAGCGCCGCCGATGAGGATGGGGCGCTTGCCGTCAAACGCGGCGGGCAAACCCTGGTCTTCGTCCGCCACCGGCTTCACTGCGGGGCGGTGCGCTTTCATATATTCCAGCGCCGCCGCATATTTGGGGTCTTTTGCAGCAAGCTCTGCGTCATTGGGCACCACTGGTTTTGCGGTGCTGTTTTTCAAGTCTTCAACGACGGCTTTATAACCCTTTAGAAACGCCTCAAATCCTTCCTTATCCTTGCCATAGCGTTTCTCGAACAGGGTGGTTTTTTCCGTTTCCCGCACCGCCTGCCGTTCGATATAGCCCTGCTCGAACACGCGCAAATCCGCGAGGTCTTTCATCGTCCAGCCCGCTGCGAGCGCAGCATAGGCCAACTCGCGGTTATTGATGCGCAGCGCACCACCGCCATCCGAACCGAGGAAGCGTGCGCCCGCTACCATCTTCGGCTGGTCATGCACGAACATCACGGTGCGATATGCCTGGTTGGCCGACATGCAGCGCTCGGTAGCGAACAGGTCTTTCTCGGGATCGGCATTGAGCGCCGTGAGCTGCACGCGTACTTTGTTATTCGTATCCGTATCGTGATAGCGCGCATGGCCGATGCGCCCGCGCACGCCATAGTCATGGAGCATCTGAATTTTCTCGGAGACGTTTGCTTTGTTCTTTTCCGTCTCCCCCGCATGGGTACGCAGAATAAAATGTTCCGCCAGGCCGCTTGCCTTCACCCATTGCGCGAGATGCGCCAGCGCCCAGTGGAAGTCGCCCGTTTTGTTCGACTCATAACCGAGCAGATCGACGCCGAGGATATACGGATGTGCGGCGAGATGCTTGATTTTCTCGATCGCCACCAGCGTATCTTTGGGGTTGGCGTTGCGCGGCAACCCAACGAGAAAGCGCAGCTTCGGTTTCTTATGGTCTGGCCCCACCCCGTCGCGCTCGATTTCTGCCACCGCCTCGGTCATCGCACGGAACCAGTTCGGGTCAAGCATCGCGCCGGTCGAAAGCTCGGCATATTCCACGCCTTGTGCGGCATAATCCTCGGCGATTTTTTTGATGATGGCTTTAGCAAGATCCGCATGTTTCACGAACGGGTTGCGGAAGCGGTACATCTCACGGTCAAAATTGCTAAAGCCCATGGTCATATCGCCGGGGATATCCATCTTGCGGATGATCGCGGCGCGCTGCTGCTGTGTCAGTTCCGTCACGCGCACGCCTTGGCAAATTTCACCGCCGCGTTCGCAGGCCAGCTCTCGCTTCATCGGGTGGAAGTCGAGCCCCTTCATGTCAACCGTGGGCTGATCCACCACCCGCGGCACGCCGAGCAGCTCGAACAGTTCCACCGGATAGGCAATCGGCTCGCCGCCCGCGTCAACTGCCTTTTGATCGGCCTCAATTGCCACCTGCAGCAAATCCTGCCCGCTGAGTTGTGCGGAATAATGCGTATGCACGTCGGTGATTGGCGTATGGAGTTCGGGCTTAAAATCCTTACGTAGCTCGCGCGAATAAGGGAAGCGCGCCTTCACCGCTTCGCGTTTGAGTGGCCGCCCGAGCGGTCGCGTTTCATGCGAGCCCATCTGGTAGATTGCATGGTTTTCAGTAGGGATCAGCATTCCACCTGGACCTACCTCCACTTCCGCAATCGGCTGCGCGTTGTAAGGCGCATGAAAGCGGAGGGAAATGATATCACCTTCTTTGAACTCTTTGTTTTTCAGCGAAAAATGCAGCGCCTTTTCAATCTGCGCATTGCTCGCAGTACTCACAGATTCCAGCACCTCGCCATTAAGGCTGGCTTCGATACCCGCATGGGCGTGCTGAACAAAATAACCGCTGTTCGGAGATTTATTATTGGTGGTATTGGCCAGATCCAGCTTCAAGGTGGTGCCCCATCTCGGACTTTCGTCGAGCGCAAAGGAGTACTGCCCTGCGATATCGATGGTGGGATCAGCGGTGGTTATTTTTAGCATTTCAAACGCTCTCTTATGGCTTGCATCCTACCTGTTTTACGCTCAAATAGTTACAATTTTATGAAGATCGGGCAAAAAAGCGCATAAATGGCCAAAAATTCTTCGCAGTATGTCTGTCAGTCTTGCGGCGCAGTCGCGGCCAAATGGGCGGGGCGGTGCGATGCGTGCGGCGAGTGGAATAGCATTGTAGAAGAACAGGTTAGCACCACACCCAAGGGCATGAAACCGGGCAAATCCAAGGGGCTCGAGATCGCCTCGCTGGCGGATGCCGTGGCCCCGCACGCCCGCGAGACCACCGGCATTGGCGAGCTCGACCGGGTGCTCGGCGGTGGGCTGGTCGAGGGTTCGGCTATTCTGCTCGGTGGCGATCCGGGCATCGGTAAATCCACCCTGCTGCTTCAGGCGGCGGCGATTCTGGCGAGTGGTGGTTCCATGGCGCACGTAGCCTCCCATGGCGCGCCGCCGCGCAGCGCAAAAAACGTCCTTTATATTTCGGGTGAGGAATCGCTCGCACAGATTCAACTGCGCAGCCAGCGGCTTGGCCTCACCACTGCGCCACTCACGCTGGCGACGGCGACCTCGGTTCGCGATATTCTCGCCAGCATCGACGTGCCACACGCGCCGGATGTGGTTGTGATTGATTCCATCCAGACCATGTATGTGGATTCCATCGAATCCGCGCCGGGCACCGTGGCGCAGGTGCGTGCCGCGGCGCATGAACTCATCCGCGCCGCCAAGAAACGGGGTTTCAGCCTCATTCTCGTCGGCCATGTCACGAAGGACGGGCAGATCGCCGGGCCCCGCGTGCTCGAACATATGGTCGACACGGTGCTCTATTTCGAGGGCGACCGCGGCCAGTATTACCGCATCCTGCGCGCGGTGAAAAACCGCTTCGGCGCGACGGATGAGATCGGCGTCTTCGCGATGAACGACACCGGACTTTCCGAAGTGAAGAATCCTTCAGCACTCTTTCTTCACGAACGCTCTCACGCAGTGAGTGGCGCCGCTGTGTTCGCCGGGATGGAGGGCACCCGCCCCCTGCTCGTCGAGATTCAGGCGCTGGTCTCGCCCTCCACCATGAGCACGCCGCGCCGCGCCACCGTAGGGTTCGATGGCGCACGACTGGCGATGATTCTCGCCGTGCTTGAGACGCGCGCGGGCATGAAATTCTCCGACAAGGAAGTGTTCCTCAACGTTGCGGGTGGCATGAAAATCAACGAGCCGGGGGCGGATGTGGCGGCCGCGATGGCGCTGCTTTCGGCGCTGCTCGACAAACCGCTGCCGCCCTCGCTGGTCGGCTTCGGCGAGATCGGCCTGACGGGCGAGATTCGCGCCGTCAGCCGCAGCGACACACGGCTGAAGGAAGCCATGGCGCTCGGGTTCAGCGGCGCGGTTATCCCGACAAGCACGCCGGAGAAAAATACCACTGCCCACCGCGTAGCGCATGTAGACGCGCTCGTGCGTTTCATGCTAGAGGGGTAAGGATTCACCATTCACCACTCACCACTGGCCACTCCCTATGGTAGAAGCATCGCTCAATATTTTCGACCTTGGCGTGATTATCGTCATCGGCCTGTCGGCACTGCTGTCGTTCTTCCGCGGCTTCGTGCGTGAGGTGCTGTCGCTCGGCGCCTGGCTCGGCGCGGGCATCATCACACTCTATAGTTTTCCGGCGGTGAGCAAATGGCTACTGCCGCAGGTTAAAAGCGAGATGGTGGCAAGTGGCCTTGCCAGCATGGGGGTATTCATCTGCTCGCTGATTCTGCTGTCGATTCTGCTCGGCGTGCTCCTCAAATTCCTGAAACCCGGTTCCGAGGTCGGCTTTCTCGATAACTTTATCGGCCTGCTTTTTGGGGTGGCACGCGGCGTGCTCGTCGTCTCCATCGCCTATTTCGTGATGACGATTGTGATCAACGAAAAAGACCTTCCCGAATGGCTCGAAGGCTCCCTCACCCGCCCTTACGTTGCGAAATCCGCCGCATGGGTGGCCGCCATCACGCCAAGCTATATGGACGAAATCATCGCCAAGGACGGGGGCGATGGCGACGGCGAGAATGCCGAGGCCGTGCGTAATGCCAAGGCGCAGATACAGGAAAAAACCGAAGAAGCCGCCGACCGGCTGGAGGAAGAAGGCAAATCCATGCCGAGCTTCGAAGAACTCCAGCGCCGCGTACGCGAAGAAAATGAGGGACGGTGATGTTCGATAAATTCCACGACGAGTGCGGTGTGTTCGGCATTTTTGGCTCGAGCGATGCGGCGGCGCATACGGCGCTTGGGCTACACGCCCTGCAGCATCGCGGGCAGGAGGCGGCGGGCATTGTCGCCTGTGGCGAGGGGCAGTTCTCGGTGCATCGCGCGCTGGGCCATGTGGGCGATAATTTCAACTCCAGCGCCATCATCAACCAGCTACGCGGGTCGATGGCCATCGGCCATAACCGCTACGCCACCACCGGCGGCGCGGGGCTTCGCAACGTGCAGCCTTTCTTTGCGGATACCGCCCTTGGCGGCTTCGCCCTTGCACACAATGGCAATCTCACCAATGCCCTCACCCTGCGCGAGGAACTGATTGGCCGCGGCTCGCTGTTTGCCTCCAGCTCGGATACCGAGGTCATCGTCCATCTCGTTGCCCTCTCGCGCGGGGCGACGGTGGAAGACCGCATCATCGACGCGCTGAAGCAGGTGGAAGGCGCCTATTCGCTCGTCATTCTGTCGCCGCAATCGCTCATCGGCGTGCGCGACCCGCACGGCGTACGCCCGCTGGTGCTCGGCAAACTCGGCGACGCGCATATCCTCGCGTCGGAGACCTGCGCGCTCGACATTATCGGTGCAGACTATGTGCGCGACATCGCCCCGGGCGAGATGGTCGTCATCACCGAAGCGGGCATCGAGAGCCTGATGCCCTTCACGAAAACCGAGCCGCGTTTCTGCATTTTTGAGTATGTCTATTTCGCGCGGCCAGACAGCTCTGCCAATGGCAAAAACGTCTATGCCGTGCGCAAACATATCGGTGCCGAACTCGCGCGTGAGAACCCGGTCGCGGCGGATATCGTCGTGCCGGTGCCGGATTCCGGCGTTCCCGGCGCTATCGGATACGCCGAGGCGGCGAAGCTGCCGTTTGAGCTTGGCATCATCCGCAACCATTATGTTGGCCGCACCTTTATCGAGCCAAGCGACTCCGTGCGTCACCTGGGCGTGAAGCTCAAGCACAACGCCAACAGCGCCATTCTCAAAGGCAAGCGCGTGGTGCTGGTGGATGATTCCATCGTGCGCGGCACGACCAGCAAAAAAATTGTCAGCATGGTGCGCGAGGCGGGGGCAACGGAAATTCACATGCGCATCGCCAGCCCGCCAACGACCAACCCGTGCTTTTACGGGGTCGATACACCGCAAAAATCCGAGCTGATGGCCTCGCGCTACAGCATCGCCGAAATGGCCGCCATCATCGGGGTAGATTCACTCTCCTTCCTCAGCATGGACGGACTCTATCGCGCGGTGGGCGAGGCAAAACGCAATGGCGATGTGCCACAATATTGCGACGCGTGCTTCAGCGGCGACTACCCGATTTCTCTCACCGACGCGGCGAATAAACCCGCCACCCGCCAGCTCGCCCTGTTCGCGAAAGACGTGGCGTGATGACCGCCAGTTCTGCCCATGAGCACAGCGTAGCATTCCGCGCGATCTGCCTCTGGCTTGGCTTTTTTCTATTATGCACGTTCATCGTAACCAATACACTGCTTCCCCACGGCACTACCTTTCCGTTTGGATGGGTAGATGAGCAGGCGCATTATTCCTATGTGCAGCATTTAATTCAGCAACATCGCTGGTGGCCGGACTTTATGCATTTCCCGCTGGTGGACACGGTCACAAGAGTGCCAAATGCCGTACCCAATTATCTCAACCATCCACCGACATTCTACTGGTTGATGAAAGTAGTGCAGATAACGTTTCCTACGCTACCACCGAGAATTGTTCCTTGCTGTTTCTATCTTTTGGCTATCGGGCTTTATTTCTGGCATGGGTACAAACTTGTACCGACCAAAACGGCAACGCTGCTTTACACGGCACTGCCATTTCTCCTGTGTGTCTATTTTTGGGTGGGGTTTTATAACAATGATTCTGCTGCCATTCTCGGCGGAATGCTCGCAACGTTTGCGAGCCTCGATTGGCTGCGTAACCATCGTCCACGACGCGCATGTCTGCTGATGTTGTTTGGTGTATCCCTCGCTTCGGTTAAACTCACCGCACTGTTGCTCGTTGGGCTTTATGTGATGGCCATTCTGCTACTCACGCGCTCATCATGGCATGAAATCCCTGCACGCGGATGGATTGGCGCAGGTGGGCTGATGCTTCTTTTATCTGCGCCCTATCTCTATTTTGCACTTTACGAAGGCGGCTTCGCACCAGAAACATTGGGACACCATTATGCACTCACCATAAAATCCGCTAAAGAATTTGGGTGGCCATCGCTACCGCGCATGGACTTCCTGCCCTGGCTCTGGACATTCTTAAAAGGCTTTGCCTCGTTGGGAATCGTCTTGCATGAAGGCAGCCTGCCATCGTTTGTAGTGCTGAAAATTACTATACTACCTCTACTGATGATTATCTGTTCCTGCATCTTCATACCACTGCTATCGCCGCACGCGTTGCACTCCGAAGCCTATCGCTCTTTTCTCAAAATAACACAAGCTACTGCCATTGCCACGTTCCTGACTCTCGCCATTCATGTGGGGTTTTCTTGGCCGCGCTACCAACATTATGGCTGGATGATAGATAATTTTATCCGTTATTACTTTCCGTTGCTCGCGGCCTATGGCACGGTCTGCGCCAGTGCCGTTATGGCTCTATTCCCTTCTCGAAAGTCCGTATCATGACCCGCCTCGCCAACAGAATTGCCCTCATCACTGGCGCCAGCCGAGGCATTGGCGCGGCGGTGGCGCAGCGTTTCGCGGCGGAGGGCGCTCATGTCATTCTCACCGCGCGCACCGTCGGCGGGCTCGAGGCAGTGGATGACGCGATTCAGGCCGCAGGCGGTGCGCCCGCCACGCTGGTGCCGCTGGATTTACGGCAGATGGATTCCATCGATGCACTTGGCGCCAGCATCTTCGAGCGCTTTGGGCGGCTCGATATTCTCATCGGTAATGCGGGGCTGCTCGGTGGCCTCTCGCCGCTCGCGCATGCCAGCCCCAGCGAGGTGGAGGACGTATTCACCGTCAACACGCTCGCCAACTACCGGCTCATCCGCAGCTGCGATCCGCTGCTACGCCTTGCCCCTGCCGGGCGGGTGGTGATGGTGACGAGCGGTGCAACCGTCGGCGCGCACGCCTATTGGGGGCCCTATGCGGCGAGCAAGGCGGCGCTAGAGCATCTCACCCTCACCTATGCCGCAGAAATGAAAACCACTAACGTGCGCGTCAACCTGCTCGACCCTGGCGCAGTCGCCACCCGCATGCGCGCCACCGCCTTCCCGCTCGAGGATGCCGCCACGCTGCCCACGCCGGATTCCATTACCGAGACCTTCCTACGCCTCTGCCTGCCGGACGCGCCCCATGGGCGACGGGTCAACGCGTAAAATCATTGTAAATCAATACTAAGGCTCGCCAATTGTCACAAAACTGTCATGCACATCGCCTGCACGCGCGTGTAGACTGGTGGTATGGGTGAGTTCAAAACAACGCCAGTCATCGGCATCAGCGGCATGAACGCGGACAGCAAGTCCGTGGCGGCGATGGTGGCGCAGGTGCGTGCGCTCGGCGCGATTCCCATGGTGTTCACCAACCACGCCAACCGCGACCCTACTGCCGACATCGCGAAGATCGACGCACTGATGGTCATGGGCAATGATTTCGATGTTGACCCAAACCGCTATATCGAGGGCTACCCAGTGGGCGACCCACGCCGCGCCATTCACCCCAAAACCAATAGCGCGGCGAACTCGCCCGAGGCCGTTGCCCGGGCAGCGTACGAAGAAAAACTCCTGACGCTGGCCATGGAGAAAAAGCTGCCGACACTCGGCGTCTGTGCAGCGATGCAGTCGCTCAATGTCATGCGTGGCGGCGGGTTGCTGCAACATATCCCTGACCTCATCGGTGACGAGCATCACGAGCAGAACAAAGAAAACATCCCGGGTTTCTCGCCGGTCGTTCCCGTCACCATCGAACCAGGCAGCGCGCTTTCTGTCATTGCGGATGGGGCGAACACGCTCTACACGCCAAGCTTCCCACCGCCCTCCGCGCCGATCGGCATTACCGAGAATAGCTTTCACCACCAAGCCGTCGACCCGGATCGTGTCGGCTATGGCCTGCGCATCACCGCCTGGTCGGATGCGTATAAAAACGTGCATGGGCAAATGCGCCGCCTGCCGGAGGCGATTGAGCCCGACCCCAACGGCCCACTCGCTGGATGGAAAATGCGCGCGGTGCAGTGGCACCCTGAATTCGGCGCGAGCCGCGTCTCGAGCGACCTCATCGGCACCACCATCGCCGAGGGCATCGAATACGCCGCCACCCATCCGCGCGACCGCAGCCGCGACAATGCCAACGCCATGGCGAACAACATCGCGACCAGCAAAAAAACCGCCGCGGGATTTGTCGGCGACCTCGCCGCGCGCGGCAGCGCCGTCAGCGCCTACCGGGCATAGCTTTTCGTAGCACTCTCAGCTATACTCGCCGTGAATTCACGAGGCCTGCATCATGCACCCGCTTGCCAACACACCGAATCTCTGGCGTCACTGCTTTCCCTGGCCAACGGCGGAGGGGAATAAATACCATCGTGGCCATGCCATTGTGGTGGGTGGCGGGTGGGCGTCCACCGGTGCGGCGATCCTTGCAGCGCGGGCGGCGTTGCGGGTGGGGGCGGGGCTGGTATCCATCGCCTGCGACACACGCACCCTGCCGCTCTATGCCGCGCATCTCGAAGCGGTGATGACCAAACTCACCGACAGCCCCGCGGCATTTGCCGCCCTCCTCGCCGATGCGCATGTGCGCGCGGTGCTGGTTGGCCCCGGTGCTGGTGTCACCGAAGAAACCCGCGCCCGCGTACACGCCGCGCTGGCCGCCGCCAAACCCACCGTGCTCGATGCCGATGCGCTGACCGTGTTTGCGGATGCGCCCGCCGATCTCTTCGCCGCCATCCACGCCCCCACCCTTCTTACCCCGCATGACGGCGAGTTCGCGCGGCTCTTTGCGCGCGTGCTCGATGTCAACGCCGACCATCTCGCAAGCACAATGGAGGCCGCACGCGTCAGCGGCGCCACCGTCATCCGCAAAGGCTCCACCACACTCATCGCCGCGCCGGATGGGCGGGTGGTGAGCAACCCCCACGCCACGCCGTTTCTGGCCACCGCTGGTTCGGGAGATGTGTTAGCAGGCATCGCCACCGGGCTACTGGCGCAAGCCATGCCCGCGTTCGAGGCCGCCTGCGCCGCCGTATGGCTACATGCCGAATCCGCCCGCCGCTTCGGCCCGGGGCTGACGGCAGAAGACATCGCTGTCGGGCTACCGCCCATTCTCAGCGCGCTGCACTAACATTTTTGAAAGTGAATCGGCGCGGGCGCCCTACATGTTCTTGAACATCGCGTCGATGTCGGCCTGACTTGGCGCTTCGGCGGATAGCGCAGGCCCGTTCATCAGTGCGGCGTCGCCGGTTTTTTGTGGTGCAGCGGCTTTAGGTTTTTTCGGCGCCGCTTCGCCCGACGAACCACGTACTGATTCTGCAAGGCTGCTCAGCTGCATCTCCAATGTATTGATATGCCCAAGCACTTTTTTAATGCGCTGACCGCTGATGTCCTGAAAGCTGCACGCTTCGTAAATGCGGCCGATTTGCTCAGCGACAGCAGCATTGTCTGTCAGCGAGCCAATGGTCGTCGCAGCATCGAGAATCGTCGTCGTCGCCTCTTCCGTATGCTGCAACACATCGTTCAAATGCAGTGCCGCATCTGGCATCGCGCTATTCTCAACAATCCCTTCCGCCTCCTCGCGGATTTCACGGAACTGGCGGAGAATCTCTTCAATCTTCGTATAGAGTGCCTGCAGCGTTGCCGCGTCTTGTTTTCCTTCGGTCATCACACGCTCCCATTTGGTATTCTTTTTTATTAGAACGGCCCCAGCACGGCGCTCAGCTTCTCTTTCAGCGTATTCACGTTGAACGGCTTCACGATGTAGTTGTTCACGCCTGCCTGTTTCGCGGCGATGATATTCTCAGTTTTACTTTCCGCTGTAATCAGCACGAAGGGTATATGTTTCAGCGATGCATCTGCACGCACCTGCTTGAGCAGGTCGAACCCGCTCATCGGCTCCATGTTCCAGTCGGAAAGCACGAGGTCGTATTTTTTGCTGCGCAGTTTTTCGAGCGCCATGGTGCCGTCACTTGCGTCGTCGATATTTTTGAAGCCGAGCTGCTTGAGCATGCCCTCAACAATCTTTAACATCGTTTTGAAATCATCCACGATGAGAATTTGCATGTTAAAATTAACAGCCATAACGTAACTCCTTCACTTGCTCTTCGTTTACGCCCACTCGCAGCATGACGAGATAATGTTGTCAAATGCGCTAGGGCGCTAGCGAAAACGGTGAGTTACGAGAACCGGAGCGCAAGTGTACATTTAAGTACATGCGCACCGGAAGCGCAGGAACTCGCCGTTTGCAGCAAGCCATAGTAGCATTTCACGACATTATCTATTTGTTTTCGCAATAATGCAGTATATCCGCCGCAATATCGAGTAGCGGCAGTTGCTTTTGCACCGCACCTACCTCCATTGCCACCCGCGGCATGCCGTAGACCACGCAGCTACTTTGGCTCTGTCCCACCGTGTAGGCACCAGCTTTGCGCATTTTCAGCAAGCCGTCCGCCCCGTCGCGCCCCATACCGGTGAGAATCACCCCTACCGCATCCGCGCCTGCAGCGGTGGCGACCGATTCAAACAGCACATCGACCGACGGGCAATGGCCAGAGACCAGCGGCCCCTCCTCCACCTTGCATACCAACCCCGTGGGCCGCTTGATCACACGAAGCTGCTTGCCGCCTGGCGCGAGCCAGGCATGGCCAGGCAGCAGCTTGGCACCATTATGCGCCTCCGCCACCGTCACCTGCGAGAGGCCGTTCAGGCGCGCTGCAAACGAGCCCGTAAACGTGCCGGGCATATGTTGCGTCATCACGATCGGCGGGCAATTGGCAGGTAGCGAAAGGAACACATCCCGAAGCGCTTCTACCCCACCCGTCGAGGAGCCCATCGCAATCATGCGGGTTTCCACCCCGCCATACGGCATGTAAGGAATGGCTTGGCTTTCTTCCTGCACCGGCGCACTGCGGTGGGTGACATTCGCCTGCGCGGCCATCCGCACTTTCGCAATCAGGTCGTTGCGCAGCTCCATCAACACATCGCGCGCCTGGTTCGCCACTGGCTTGCCGAGATAATCCACTGCCCCAAGCTCAAGTGCTCGCAATGTGGCACCCGCACCCTTTTGTGTCAGCGTCGACACCATAATCACTGGCATCGGCCGCAATGTCATGATTTTCTCAAGGAAGGTCAGCCCATCCATCCCCGGCATCTCAATATCGAGCGTCAGCACATCTGGGTTGAGCGCCTTGATTTTTTGGCGTGCGTCCATTGCATCAATCGCGGTGCCAACCACCTCAATCCCCGCCGCATTCGATAGAATTTCGGAGAAAATTTTGCGAATCACCGTCGAGTCATCGACAATCAATACCGTAATCGGTTTCATATTGTTTCCACGTTAGAACAGATCCACATCGCCCTCAACCGGCGTCACGGCGATAGTTTTGCTGTAGCGCAGCTCTTCGTCGGCAACCGCCATATCTTCTTTGCGCACCAGCTTACGCATCATCACTTTGCCCGTGTCTGGGAAATAATGAATCCGGCGCGGCAGGTCGCCCTCTAAATCTTCTGAGACGATTTTGAGTCCCTCATTCTCAAGGAAATGGCGAACGAACTCGGCATTTTTTGAACCAATCTTCTGCGAGCTTTTAATCACGTTGCCGCCGCCGAAGACCTTCACCTCGAGCCGGGTTTTGAGCGCGCCTGCTTTCAGCAATCCGTTGATTAAACTCTCCATCGCGAACACGCCATAGCGCGAAGCGGCGGAGAGCTCTGTCACCTGCGCTTCATTGCCGGGCAGCAAAAAATGGTTCATGCCACCCACCTTCGCAATCGGGTCGCGGATGCAGGCGGCGATGCAGGAACCCAGAATCGTCACCAACACTTCCTTCGGCTGGGTTGAAACATGCCAGTCGCCGGAGATGAGCTTCACCACCTGATGGTCTGGCGGCGTCGCAAAGTCGTTATCGCTGCGGCGATTATGCAAATGGAGGGAGGGCTTCTTATCGGTCATCGCACTCTCCGATAAATCGTGCGGCCGATCAGTTCAAAACGGTCGCTCACGCCGTGTAAGTTCTCAGAGTGGCCGATATAGAGAAAGCCATTCGGCTTGATGTATTCTGCCATGCGCTCGAACAGCACTTGCTTGGTAGGCTTATCAAAATAAATCACCACATTACGGCAGAACACCGCATCGAACTGGCCTTTCATCGGCCAATTCTCAAGCAGATTCAGCTGACGAAAGGTAATGAGTTTTTTGATTTCGTCGCCCATCATCACCGTGCCAGGCTTGGGCCCCTGGTCGATATAGGACCTGCACATCGCCGGCACTTCTTCTACGTCCGTCGTGTTATATTGCCCCGCTGCGCCGGTATTCACCATGTTGGTGTCGATATCTGTCGCCAGAATTTTTGCGTTCCAGCTATCCACGTTTGGTAGCGCGGCGCGCATCGTCATCGCCATGCTATAGGGCTCCATGCCCGACGAGCATGCCGCTGACCAGAGCCGCACATGTTTATCGCCACGCGCAGCAACCAGTGGTTTCAGCACGTGGTCACGCAGATGGTCGAAATGGTGCGACTCGCGGAAAAAGCTTGTCAGGTTGGTCGTCACTGCGTTGACAAGATGGGTCATCTCGTCTGCACCTTTTGGCGACTGCATCAGCTCGCAATATTGCGCAAAGCTGTCGAGCTTGAGCGCCCGCAGCCGCCGCACCAACCGGCTATAGATCATGTCCCGCTTCTGTTGGTTCAGCACAATACCAGTTTTGCTGTTCGCAAGATCCGCCAGAAAACGGAAATCCTTATCCGTAAACGGAAACTCCCGTTCCGACGTTTGCGCAGAAGGCCTCGTCATACGTACCTATCCTCCCGGGCGGAAAGAGTCCTAGAACTCTTCCCAGCCCTGGTCGTTCGCGGCGGCGGATTTGCCCTGGTTGGCGCTAGCCGCCTTCTTGATGACGGGTTTTGCCGCCGCAGGCTTCGCCACCGGCTTCTTCGGTGCCGCTTTCGCCAGATGCACCACCGGCGTATTCGCCACCGGCGCCGACGACGATGACGACGACGAATCCGATTCCGAACTATCCACTTTGAAGAACCCGACCAGCCCTTCCAGCGTCCGCGCTTGATCGACCAGCGATTGCGCCGCCGCGGTGTTCTCTTCCACCAGCGCTGCGTTCTGCTGCGTCACTTCATCCATTTGCGATACCGCCGAGTTGATCTCGTCAATCCCCGTTGCCTGCTGCACGCTGGCCGAGGCAATTTCCGAGACAATGCTCGCCACCTGGCGGATTGAGCCCATGATCCCTTTCAGCGTTTCGCCCGCCTGATTAACCAGCGTCGCGCCAGATTTCACCTGACCCGCACTCTCGTTAATCAGCGCCTTGATCTCCTTCGAGGCCGAAGCCGAACGCCCAGCGAGCGCACGTACTTCACTTGCTACCACCGCGAAGCCTTTCCCTGCATCACCTGCACGGGCAGCCTCAACCGCTGCGTTCAACGCCAGAAGGTTGGTCTGGAAGGCAATCTCGTCAATCACACCAATGATATCCGAGATCTTCTGCGATGATTTCTCGATATTGCTCATCGCGCTCACCGCATCCTCAACCACGCGGCCACCGTTGCTCGCAGCTGCGCTTGCTTCCGTCGCCAGCTCGTTCGCGTTGTTCGCGCTCACAGAGTTCTGACGCACCGTTCCCGTCAGCTCCTCCATGCTCGCTGCTGTCTCCTCCAGCGACGAAGCCTGCTGCTCCGTACGCATCGACAGATCCGAACTGCCCTCCGCAATCTCGCCCGAGGCCGAGTTCACCGCACCGGCCGCTTCTTTGATTTTGCGGATGGTGCCCTGCATCGTGGTCACGTTGTTGTTGAGCGCTTTCACCATATCGCCGATCTCGTCGCTACGGTCAGCGCCTTCCAGCTCCTGGCTGTAATCGCCGCGCGAAAGACGCTCGATTTCAACCGCCAGCTTCTTGAGCGGTGCGGCCGCCATCTTACCGATAATGGCACCCACCAGCACGATCAGCACCAGCGCCGCCGCAGCAAGCATTTCAATCAGATGCTCGGTTGCGGTAATGCTAGCGAACGCTTCTTCTTCTGGCTGGTGCACAAACACCGTCCAGCCGAGGCCCGGATAGCCCATTGCTCCGTCCGAACGCATCCAACCCACCACATCCACTTCGCCGGATGCTTCATGGAGACGGCTGTTTGTACCCTCTGCACTCTTCAAATCCTCAAGCGTTGCGGGCAGGCCAAGCTGATCCGTCGTTTTATGGCCCATTTCTTCCGACACACGAATGCCCGCCTTGTCGCCCTGCGCCGTTGGGTCGTAATCGAGAATCACTACCCCATCTTTATTGGCAATACCAAACGCCAACGAAGGCTGCTTCTTGGCCGCGTAAATATCTTTTGCAATGTCTTCCACCAGACCGAAATCGGCGAAGTTCACCCACACGCCGAGCATCTCGCCCGTTGCCGCATAAATCGGCGCAGCAAACGGAATAGAGAACCCGTCCTGCTTATAGGCTTCCGCCACCACGGGCGAATATTGCACGTCTTCCACCACCGTGCCGTCGAGCAGGTCGCTTTTCAGGAATTGCTTGTTCACGGCTTTCTGGAACCAGGGTGCGTCTTTGAAATTCTGTGCATAAAGGAACGCCGTATCGAGTGGCTTACCCTTATTATCGGTGCTGTTCACCGCCGCAACACGCCCCTCAAGGTCTACCACCATCATGACCTTATAGAGGCCGTAATTGGTCATGTAGGCGTTCATCGCACCCACCAGTGCACTGCTGCCATCGGCCTTATACCAGTTGGCCGTGTCTTTACTTGCAGTGTTGGTCGTGAAGGCCTGCACATCGCCATAACGCTCAAACAGGTTGCGGTCGATGGTTTAGCTGGTGCTGCCCGCAAGCAGAGCCTGCTCTTTTACAACCCCCTGCTTCATTTCTTCTAGCTTGTTGAGAATAATGGGCATCACCACCCCGAGCGGGATTGCCGCAAACACCACCATAAGCAGTGCAAGTTTCCCTGAGATTTTCATTTTTCCGATAGATGCCATGGTCTTCTCCTGTGTAAAAATATAGGTATAAATAGGTTTCGTTTATGCAGCGTTTTCAATGAGTTTTTCGGCTTGTTGAACATCAAACAGATGCTCCACGCTGAGCAGCACCACCATGCGCTCCTCCAGCGAGATCAGGCCGTTGATGAAATCAGAGCTGATGCCCGTTTCCATTTCCGGCGCAGGTTTAATGTCGGACTGTGTTATCGTCAGAATATCGCTCACCGCATCGACCAGAATGCCGATATTGCGCGTACCAACAGCGAGAATAATGATCACATGCTTGGAGTTAGCCTCCGTCAGCTCCTGCTTGAAGCGAGCACGCAGGTCGAAAATTGGCACGATGAGGCCGCGCAGATTCATCACCCCGCGCAGGAATTCCGGCGAGTTCGGCAGACGCGTGACATCGGTCCAGCCTTTGATTTCGCGCACGATCATAATATCGACGCCATATTCCTCGCCGCCAATCGCGAAGGTGAGGAACTGGCGTTGATCGCCGCTCGTTTCCCCCTCGCGTGTTTTGTCAAAATTATCGGCCATAGCTGACTCCCCTACGCTGCTTTGACATGTGCATGTTCCGACGGGTCCACGTCGCATAACTGCTTTAATTCATTGATCTCGAGAATGAGTGACACTTTACCGTCGCCCAGAATCGTCGCGCCGGAGACGCCCTTCACCGGATCGGTGTTGGCCTCGAGGCTTTTAATCACCACCTGCTGCTGGCCGATCAGTTCGTCGACCACCAGGCCAAGCTTTTCGCTGCCACTTTCAACGAGCACGATCAGCGCTTTGCTGGCGTCGTGCTCCGCGTTCGGGATGTTGAAAATATCATGCAGATAAACCATCTGCACAAATTCGCCGCGCACGTTAATCACGTCACCTTTGCCTTGCACGGCATGGATCGCCTCGCGCCGTGGCCGCAGTGTTTCAATGATGCTGGTGATCGGTACAATGTAGCTTTCCGCGCCGACCCGCACAATCATCCCGTCGAGGATCGCGAGCGTCAGCGGCAGCGAGACGGTGAACACCGAACCCTTGCCCGGGTTGTTGGTGATGCGCACATTGCCGCCGAGCGATTCAATATTCCGCCGTACCACATCCATGCCCACGCCACGGCTGGATACGCTGGTGACTTTCTCTGCGGTCGAGAATCCCGGCATGAACACGAGATGGTCGATTTCCTCGTCGGTCAGTTTCGCGTCCATCGGCACGAGGCCTTTTTCCTGTGCTTTTCCAAGCACACGTGCGCGGTTGATACCGGCGCCGTCATCACTGATCTCAATAATAATCCGCCCCGAACGATGGTACGCAGAGAGATTGATCGTACCCTGAATTGGTTTGTCGTGCCACACGCGCTGATCCGGCGTTTCGATACCATGGTCGCACGAGTTACGAATCATATGCGTCAGCGGATCGCTCAACTGCTCGATCACGGTTTTATCGACTTCCGTATTCTCGCCGGAGAGAATGAGCTGAATGTCTTTACCCAGCGCCGCCGCGGTATCCCTCACCACGCGCGGCATCCGCGAGAAGATGGATTTCACCGGCTGCATGCGCACCGCCATCACCGCTTCCTGCAACTCACGCGTATGGTGCGAGAGCTCATCCACCCCGCGCAGCAGATCCGAGAACTGGTCTTCCGCGAAATGGCGCACCTGTGCGCGCAGCATCGCTTCGGTAATCACCAGCTCGCCCACCATGTTCACCAAACGGTCAATCTTATCAAGGTCAACGCGGATAGACGTCGCCACAGCAGTGGCCGCCTTCGCGCCCTCCTCCGGTTTCTTCGTCGTCGCAGCAGCGGTGGGTGTGTTGGCCGGAATCATGCTCGGCATGGGCGCGGCCGGCTCAGCCGCCATCATTGCCTCCACCTCATCCATCGCTGGCGTAGCCGCGGCAACCGGTGCGGGCGCTGCCTGCACGGCACGCGTCACCGTAATATCGCAATTGTCGCGCACGAATTCGAACGCCTCCCAGATGCGCTCTTCTGTCACGTCGCCGGCGAGCTCCATCGTCCAGCTCTCATGCACAGCGTGGGGTCAAACGCCTCCAGCGACGGCACGCGCGACGCATCCGCCGTGATAGTTGCTTTGCCGAGGCGGCTCAGCTCACGCAGAATAAGCAGCGGGTCGTTGCCCGTCGCAAAAAGCTCCTCATGCGGCTTGAAACTGATGGTGAAATGCGGCTCACCGCTTTCCACCACCACCGGCGCAGCCGATGCCGCAGGGGCAGACTTCACTGGCGCCGCGATCGGCGCGACCGCACCACCGTTCGTAATGGCCTGCAGCACGGCGAGCACGTCGTCGCCATAGCCCGGCACTGGCGCCTGATTATTTTTTGCGCCTTCGAGCATCTGGGTCACGATATCCGCCGATTTGAGCAGGATGTTAATCGAGTCGCGCGTCGGCACCAAAATCCCGTCGCGCATTTTGTCGAGCATCGCCTCAAGCGAGTGGGTAAATTTCATGATATGGTCGAGGCCGAATCCACCGGAGCCGCCTTTGATGGAATGCGCGCAACGGAAAATCGCGTTGAGCTGCTCCTTATCCGTCACGCCCTCCTCAAGCTGCATGAGGCGCGCCTCCATATCCACCAGCAGCTCTGCGCATTCGGTGAAGAAGACCTGCTTAAACTCGTCCATCTCATCCATGAAGGAATCCTCGGAAATGCGTGGGTTAGGTTACGGGCACACTTTATTGATAATCTGCACCAGTTTTTCGGGGTTGAATGGTTTTACAATCCAGCCCGTTGCACCCATGGCCTTGCCGCGATCTTTCTTGGCTTGGTCAGACTCGGTGGTGAGCATCAGAATCGGGGTGTATTTATATTTCGGATTGGCGAGTGCGCCTTCAATCACGCCAAACCCATCCAGCTCCGGCATGTTGAGGTCGGTGATAATCACATCCACCTTATTGGCCGCCAGCACTTCGAGGCCGATTTTCCCGTCCTCCGCAGTGAGCACGGTGAAACCTGCACCCGAAAGTGTGTGCGAGACCATGTCACGCATGGTGCGGGAATCGTCGATTGCGAGAATTGTTTTAGCCATTAGGAAGTCCTCCATGAAGTCAGATGAGATGCGAGCCCGAGCTGCTCAAATACCTGTGCGAACGCGGGCTTTTCGCCGGTTATTAAAAGTTTGCCGCCTGCCGCCTCCAGTTTTTTAGCAAGCGAAATCAGCAGTTGCACACCAGGGGTGGTAAGCGTTTCAGTTGCCGAAGCGTCGAGGGTTAGAGCGCCTGTCGCGCGCTCTTTCAGCGTGGCGAGCAAGTCTTCTGCAGTTTCAATGGTCATCACGGTGGGCAGCGCAAATTCGGCAGAGACAGATTCGGATGCGGCAGCTGCATTCATCGTGGTGCTCTCGTGTTTTGTTTAATGCCCTCTACGCAAACCGGATGCCAAGTCGCTCTCGCGCCCTATTCACCTAGTTTTTGTCGAAAGACGAAACCGCTCACCATCTTTATTTTTTAAGGTTCTCTTCCTGAGAACTCCGTGGAGAAAAACTCCAACTATGAATCTATGTTCAATACCATACTCGCACAAGTTTTTCCACTGCGATTCGCGCGCAATGTTGCTGTGTGTGCTGTTTCGGTAACGAGTCGTTAACGCGCGTTATTCTTTATTAACAGCTTCGTGGCCATAATCGGCGAGCATGTTAACCGTGCGCAGCAAGTCCTCGCGCGGGGTGCGCGGGTTGATGGTGCACATGCGCAGCACATGCTTGCCCGCAAGAATTGTCGGGCTGAGCAGCGCATAACCGGAATGAATAATATCCTGCGCGATCTGGTTATTGAGCGCATTGAGCGCCGCGTCGTCCAACCCCGGCGCAACATAAAGGAACGTAATCACGCCGAGTTGTGCGGGGGTGATAATTTCCCAACAGCTATCCGCGCGCAGTAATTGCTCGACATATTCCGCGTTGGCGATGCCGGTATCGATCGCCTGCTTGAACGCATCCACCCCGAAGGCCTTGAACGACATCCAGAGTTTGAGCGCGCGGAAGCCGCGGGTGAGCTGCACGCCGTAATCGCAGAGATTCACCTGCTCCGCATTATGCTCGATGAGTTTTAAATACTCCGCTGTCACCTTGAACGTGTCCTTCAAATGCTCGCGGTTGCGGATCAGCACGCAGCCAATCTCATAGGGCTGGAACAGCCATTTATGCGGGTCGATGCCGAGCGAATCGGCAAGCTCAATCCCATCGAGCACTTCGCGCCCGCGCGCGGTGATGGCCGCGCTGCCGCCATAGGCGCCATCCACATGCAGCCACAATCCCTCGGCTTTGCAGAACGCCGCCAGCTCTTTCAGCGGGTCGACGGCACCGGCATTCGTCGTGCCGGCATTGGCCACCACGCAGAATGGCACCAGTCCTTGCAGGCGATCCGCCGCGATGCGTTCGCGCAGCGCCGCCATCGACAGGCGGAATTGTTCATCGGCGGGAATTTTACGAATCTGGAATTGCTGGAAGCCAAGAATCTTCAGCCCCTTCGCCACCGAGGAATGGGTCTGGTCGGAGAAATACACCGTGGCATTCGTCGTATTATTCGCCAGCATCACATGGCGCGCGACGGCGAGTCCGGTCATGTTCGCCATCGACCCACCGCTGACGAACAGGCCACCCGCGCTGGCAGGAAGGTCAAACAATTGCCGCAGCCATTCAATCGCCGTCAGCTCGATCTGCGCCACGCCCGAGGGGCCCAGCCACGCACCGCTGAACACGTTCAGCGCCGAGGCAATCGCATCCGCCATCGCGCTCACGAAATTGCTTGGGCCCGGCACAAAGGCAAAATTGCGCGGGTGGTCGGCATGGGTCATCTCGTCGAACACATGGGTCTTGAGTTGCGCGAGCAGCTCCGTCACCGGCGTAGCTGTGGTGGGCAACGGCTCGTGCAGGCCCTCACGCAGCTCCTGCATGTTCGAGGGCTGCGTCACTTTCATCTCCGGCAGCTGCGCAAAATGCTGCACGATCATCGCGCTCACCTGCTGGGCGATTTCCTGCATGTCGGGCGTCGAAAGGGTGAGCGGTGGCAGTGGTCTGGCGGTCATGGCATTCTCTCTGGTTAAGGGCGCATACTGACTAACCGTGCGCCCAAACCGTTGCGTTGACCCAAATCAACCCTACGATTTTTGGTATTTGGCGATGGCCGCTTTAATTTTCTCAACGCGGTTTTCCGGGTTCGGATGGGTGCTGAAAAACTCCGGCTGGCGCTTGCCACCGCCCGCTTTGGCCAGAATCTCCATCACGCCGATCAGCGCGTGCGGGTCATAGCCCGCCTCATGCATCAAACGCACGCCGATCTCGTCGGACTGTAACTCGTCGTCGCGGCCATAGCGCATATTCACCATTTGCCCCACCATCGCCGCCATCTGGCCGACACTCTGATCGCCCGACGCCACCACCGCCGCGCCCGTGAGGCCTTGGGTGAGCTGCTGCTTGGCGAGATGCTGCGCTCCGTGCCGCGCGATCACATGGCCGATTTCATGGCCGATGACGCCAGCGAGTTGATCTTCACTTTGCAGCCGTTCATAGAGTGCGCGGGTGATGAAAATCTGTCCGCCCGGCAGCGCGAATGCGTTCACCGTTTTGGTGTCAGCAAGCAAATGAAACTCAAAACGCCAGTTGGTTTTCGCGGCGACGCTCTGGTGAATCAGCTTGTTGCCCACTGTATCCACAATCGCCTGGTCGTTCGCGTTGGTGTCGAGCCCGCCATATTGGTCAGCCATCTCCGGCGCCGATTGCAGGCCGAGTGCAATTTCCTGATCCTTGCTCATCGCAATACGCTGCTCCACGCCCAGAATCTCGTTATACTCGCTCGAACTGAGATACGAGAAATACGCAAACGCCGCGAGGATGAGGCCGAGAATCAGCCTGCCCTTGCTGAATCGTGGGCGGCCATAACCGCCGCCCATCGTGTTGCCGCCGAACGGGTTGGGTTGTCGAAACAGCATAAGCACCTCCTGAGGAGGGGCTACTGTAACAGACTGGCCTACAACATCAATGCCGCGATGCGAGGCACCTAAACCCTCTTGCGCGCGAGCTGATAGCCGATAAACAGCAGGGTCGTGATAATCAGCGTGAATTGCATTAGCTCATAGACCGAGGACTGATAAAAGCGGCAGAGGGTAAACCCTTCGTTCCAGCCACCTTTGTAATTGTCCCTATCCGCGGTGCCTTTTGTAGTGCCGACGACGTTCATACCCGCCTCGATATCTTTGATGAATGGCTTATCGAGCAATGGGGCGAACAGCAGCGAATAGGAGTTTGTGCCGCTGGTGCAGCCGTCTTCCCAGCCCTTCACATACTGCGCACTCTGGGTGCTCGCAGGCTTATGCACCAGCCAGATGCCCGGCCGGAAAGTCAATGTCAGCGCCGCAAACACAATCAGCGCCACGAGATAGGTTTTTTTTCCTTTTCCAATCATACCATTCCTCATTCTAGCAGGGTTATCCTTCCTTCACTCGCAATTCTGCGGACAGTCTGGAGTACATGCCACGCCGCATCCCTCCGCCTGCACCACGGCCGCGACAGATAAAAGAAGAGCGACAATCACGATAATGCGTTTCAACATAGACGCCAACCAACGACGATGCACCCTGTAAGTTCGCGGAACGCGAAACCGGATGTGGGTTATGTGCTAGCACCAACGCACGGCACAATCCATGACATATATCAAGACAATGCTTATAAATCTGTGCGCCTGTATTCCTTTGCGTTGCGGATCTCAAGCGCCTATCGGTGGGGCATGCTGGTTCATTTCCTACTCACCTGCCTGATTATCGAGGCCACGCCGGGGCCCAATATGGGCTACCTCACCCTGCTCAGCGCCACCGAGGGGCGCCGCGCCGGGTTCATCACCGTGGCGGGCATCGGGCTGGGGTTGCTGGGGCTGGGTTTAGCGGCGGCGTTCGGCGTGGCCGCGCTCATGGCGCAATCGGCACTGATCTATCAGGCGCTGCGCGGGGCGGGCATCGCCTATCTGCTCTGGCTGGCGTGGGATGCCTGGCGCAGCGCGCGGATTCCTTTTGTACAAGGCCACCCGCAACCCCTACCGCGCGCGCAGTATTTCCGTCGGGGGCTGATTACCAACCTGCTCAACCCCAAGGCCGCTGCGTTTTACGTCACGGTGCTGCCGGAATTTATCGATGCCGCCGCGCCGCAGCTCCTGCGCCAGACCTTGCTGCTCACCGTCATCTACGCCTTCATCGCCACCGCTGTGCATGGGCTGATTGTCCTTGCCGCCTCGCAGCTCACCCCGTGGCTCGCGCACCCACGTCACCGCGCCCTCACGCAGCGCGGCTTCGCGCTGCTGCTCGCAGGTATCGCGCTGTGGCTGGGATATTCGACTCGGTAGGTGGAACTGGAAAGGGCGTAAGCCATCCGAAGCTCCGAAGGAGCGAAGGATGGTGGGTCCGGGAAGAGTTGAACTTCCGACCTCACGCTTATCAGGCGTGCGCTCTAACCACCTGAGCTACGAACCCATTCCAAAAGGAGGCTGTCTTTTAGGTAGCGCGCGCGGCAATGTCAAGGGCGGGTTTACAGAAACTGTGCGGTAGGCCGAAGCAACAAGCTGCCGCTACCGCGCTTCTTGGCTCACACGGTTGCGGCCAAGGCGTTTTGACTGATAGAGCGCCTTATCTGCCCGTTCGGTCATGGCCTCGGCACTATCGTTTCGCCGCAGCGAGGCGACACCGATCGACACGGTGACTTTGCCAAAATTTTCGCCGCTGGACTTACGTTTCAGCTCTTTACCTGCGATGGATTTGCGAATCATCTCAGCCACCACCATGCCGCCGCTACCGGGTGTGTTTGGCAGAATCACTGCGAATTCCTCACCCCCATACCGCGCCACCGTATCTGTTCCCTTCAGCGTGTCGCCCAGCGTCCGCGCCACAATTTTGATCACCTCATCGCCGATGAGATGGCCGTAGCTGTCGTTGAACTGCTTAAAATGGTCGATATCGATCATCAGCAAAGTCAGGTCCTGCGACTCTTCTATAGCCTCTGCAATTGCAGCAGCGATGCGCTGGTCGAACGCCTTGCGATTAAGGCTGCCTGTCAAGAAGTCGCGTTCAGATTCCGTTACCACCCGCGCAAGGTTTTCGCGCAGCTCCATAATTTCCTGCTGCGCCCCGGCGAGCTGCACACTCATATTCGCGCTGGAATCCTGCATATGTGCAGCGCTGGTCATCAGGTTCATGGCGAGCATGCGCAGCATTTGTTCGCCTGAAACCGTGTTGAGCTGCTCAATTTGCTGGGAGATCAACTTACTTTCTGCCGTCGCATCGCCACCGAATTTCTGCACATGCGCCAGCATATCCGTCAGAATGCGCTTGGCGTTGGCGGCGCCTTCACCCACAGCGCGGGCGTTGCTGTCCGCCACATATTGCACATACAATGTATCGATAAAATCGGTGTCGAACCGCCGAGCGCTCGCAATCGCCTCTTCCACAGCGCGCATCAGCTCCGGCGGATGCCCGGCCGCGACACTAAAAAACAGTGCGAAATGCTTTGGCAGCGGGGCCACGCTAAGCTTGCGCATCATCGCCAGCGCGCGCTCGGCATAGGCGGTGGCCCGTGAAAGTGCGTGGTCTTCAGGGTTTGGATTGGCGGAAGCGGTGGCAATTGTCATAGCATTCCGTATAGTTTTTCCCTAAAGATACGTCAAGGAAGTGCCGTGTTTTACTTGAAAATCGGCACAGGTTTTGTTAAAGTGTGGCCGCAAATCGGGGGTAGCGTCGTTATGAGTCCTGTGGCTGCACAATTAGTAAAGCCTTTGCCCGCCACCGAGCCGCTTGCTCGTCCCAAAGTGATGCGCCGCCCCAGCCAGTTCAGCAGCGCGCCTACGGCTGTTTTTACCCCGCCGCGCGACCCGGAACCCACGCCCAACCTGGCGGATGAACGCCTGCCGGAACCCACGCCCGCGCTTCCCGCACTCCTCCCTGCGCCGCGCGGCTGGCAGGACGACGCGCGCTTCGGGCTGGTACTGGTGCTCGCCCTCGTCGTCGTCAACGCCGCGCTGATGCTGTGGCTGCCGCATTTAAAACACACCGCTGCCGCGCCGGTCGCCGCACCCATCCTCGCCGAAATACCTACCCCTGCGGCGCGCAGCACTGTCACGGTCTACACCAACCCCGCGTTGCCCGCGCCCTATTCGCAAGACGGGGTGGATGAAGAGGCCGAGCGCGCCGGCCTCAGCACCGAGCAGCCTTACCATATCCTCGGCAGCGCCACCGATTCCGGGCCGAATCAGTAATGCGTATATGCGCCATCAGCGCCTCCACCGCCGTCACCCGCACGCTTGAAGCGGTGATTTCCGCCAGCGGTCATAGCCTTGCCCCGGCGGATGAGGCCGAGCTACTGCTGGTGGATGCGCTACACCCCGCCCCGCTGCCCGCCAGCACCGCGCCGCAATTCACCCTGAGCGCCGCCTGCACGCCCCACCAGCTCGCGCGCCAACTCATGGCCTATCGCGGCGCGCAGCAGGTCGCCCTCCATGCGGGCTGGGCGCTCGATGTCGGCGCGCGCGCCCTCACCCACGCCAGCGCGCCCGCCATTTCGCTGACCGAAAAAGAATCCGCGCTGCTCGCCGCACTCGCCGCCGCGCACCCCGCCCCGCTCGGGCGCGAGGCACTGCTCGAATCCGTCTGGGGCATGCGCGCCGAGATCGACACCCACACACTTGAAACCCATATCTACCGCCTGCGGCAGAAGCTCGAATCCGCCGCCTCCCCCGCCCCGTGTGATATCACCACCGAAGGCGGCCAGTACCGGCTTAAAACCTCTCCCTTGGGAGAGGTCTAAATCCGCCCTTATGCGGATTTAGGGTGAGGGCTAACCCGCACCCAGCCTCATTCGCCGCACCGCAACGCGCAATTGTCATAAAATCTTCACACTTCTGGGCAAACTGACTCGCTATAGTGAGTGCAATCCGTCGCCTCCGGGCGGCATTCGTATAAAAAAACACTCCAGGGGACAAGCATGACAAAGAAACATAGCGACAACACAGAGCTCACGCAGCAGGAGGCTACAGAAGCCGCCGCCGACCTCACCAAAATCCTTGGTCTGTCATTTGCAGCCAACAGGGGTAATGCATATAAAGAAACTGGTAGACAATACCCCGCGCTCGCCCCGATCAAATATAAAACGGTGCGAGAGAAAGAGAATGAGGACGCAAAACGTAAGAAACGTAAAATCAAAAACCACAGCATCTACTACACGGGCAACGTGACGGACGCGCAGTTGCGTCTGCTGGCGGATATTCTGCCGTTTGGCGGGTTCAGCATCTCGGATGGTTATAAAGAAGTTGCTCTCCCAGAGGGTGCCAAAAAGAAAGAGCTCTTCCGCCGCACGGAAGAAGACCCTTACGAAAGCCGAGAAGTCGATGCTAAACCCGGCGATACCGTACAGAGCGCCGCAGGCAAAGCCATCGTCATCAACCGGGTGGATCTGGAAAAACTCCATGCCCGCGCGAAAAAAATAGACAAACAACGTGCCAACGCAGGAGAAGTTGCAGGGCTGCTCCAGGCATTTACCGGCGAACCCTTTATTTTCAACGGACTTGCGATTGATTCTAAGCAGCATTTTGATTCCAACGGGCATCACCTGAAATACGCGCGGGTGCTGCTAAGCATGCTTGCCGAAAAAGGCGCATTACGGGTTGGGCTACAATCAAGCGAGATCATGGAAGGCGACCCCAAAAAGCCTAAAGAGGTCACACGCCTCTTCATCCCGGAGTTTGACCTCGCGAAAATCAAGCAGGCTATCCCTGAGGTTCTGGCAGAACTCGCCGCGCTGCTCACCCAAGCGACTGGTCAAGAGTGGCAAACCAAAAAAGGCCGCATCTTCACAGCTTCAGATGGGCACGGCGATTCAGAAATGATAAATAAACTCATTGGAGACGGCATCGTTGGTGGTCACAATGAGATCGCGAAACTTGAAAAGGCAGAATTCCTTGGCATCGATTCACCCATCGTTGGTATCCTTCCCTACCGCATCAAACTTGGCGCGTTAAAGGCCGTGGCAGCGAAGGCGGAGAATGCCCAAGAAGCCGCCACCCTGCTCACCCAAATTCTGGGATATGAATGGACGGCCAACGGCACCACCCTCAGCGCAGCAAAGCCGGATTCGCAGGATCACTCTGACTGTACCAATCTTTATACCCTTGAGAACGGTATCTTTCGTGAATTCCCTAAAGGGGTCAACGATACTTCTGCGACAGCCCTCACCATCGATATCGACCAAATCAACCTAGAAAAACTCCGCCTCCGTGCAAATACCGCCAAGCAGGAGATTCACGTGGGCGGCGACGTCATCCATGCTGGCCAAACGGGGCCGAAGCCGAAAGAAACCGGGAGGGTCATTGGTGACCAAACGAGCAGCAAGCTCCCATTCGGCGACGATGTCAGCGGCGATGTAGGCTAACCCCACTCCCCGCTCGACGTAGGGCGGGGAGGCGTGTATAGAGGCACCAACCTCTCCACCCGTCATTGCTAGGCGACTCTTTACATCTAGACAAAGCACCGTATGAGCCTCATCGAGAAAACCGCCGAGACAACCGACGACAGTGCCGAGCGCCTCGCCGCCAAAGCGAGCCTCGTCGGCATACCGCGCGCGGAAGTCGCGGCGCGCCTCGTCGCGCTGGGCATCGAGCCCTTCCGCGCCAAGCAGATCTGGCAGTGGATCTACACCAAGGGCGCGGTGGATTTTTCCGAAATGAGCAACATCAAAAAAGACACGCAGGCGCTGCTCACGGAACATTTCTCCATCGCCCGCGCCGGCATCTCGCGCAACGCCGTGTCGTTCGACCAGACGCAAAAATGGCTGCTGAAGTTCGCCGATAATCAGGAAGTCGAAACCGTGTTCATTCCGGATGCGCCGCGCGGCACGCTCTGCGTGTCGAGCCAAGTCGGCTGCACGCTTTCCTGCACTTTCTGCCACACCGGCACACAGCGCCTCGTGCGCAACCTCACCGCCGGGGAGATCATCACCCAAGTCCTCGTCGCCCGCGATGGCCTCGGCGAGTGGTCGCGGTCGACTGCGTTGACGGGCGAGAAAGACCCCAGCGCTGGTTCGGGCGTGCGTAGCCGCGATGGCCGCGGCGAGCCGGAGCGCAGCGAACGAGGGGGTATGGGGGGCTCGCCCCCATCGCGAGCGAAGCTCGCCAACCAAAAAAGCGCGAAGAGCGAATGGGCAATCTCAAAACCGCCCCGCCAACTCACCAACATCGTGTTCATGGGCATGGGCGAGCCGCTGTATAACTACGACAACGTCGTCGCCGCCTGCAACCTGATGATGGACGGTGAAGGCCTCGCGCTCAGCCGCCGCAAAATCACCGTCAGCACTTCAGGCGTGGTGCCCAAAATCGTACCGCTCGCGCATGACGCAGGCTGTAACCTCGCCATTTCGCTGCATGCTGTCACCAATGATTTGCGCAACGAAATCGTGCCCATCAACCGCAAATACCCGATTGCCGATCTGCTCGAAGCCTGCCGCGAATATCAGAGCATCGTCAACGACCGCCATATTATGTTCGAATATGTCATGCTCGCGGGAATCAATGACTCTGAAGCCGATGCGAAGGAGCTGGTGCGCCTGCTGAAAGGCATCCGCGCCAAGGTCAACCTCATCCCGTTCAACCCGTGGCCGGGCGCGCCTTATACCTGTTCTTCCAACAACCGCATCCACGCCTTTGGCCGGGTGCTGATCGCGGCGGGCATTGCATCGCCTATCCGCAAAACCCGTGGCGAGGACATCATGGCCGCCTGCGGTCAGCTCAAATCCATGAGCGAGTTGAAAAAGCGCCAGAAGGTGAAGCTAAAACCCTAACTACCAGATCACCTCTTCACCCGCGCCGGTATGCATCCAGCGCGTGCCACGGGGATATTTCGGTACATCCACCGTTGCTTCAATCAGCTTCAGCGACGCTTCCAGAACGCGATCGATATGGCGGCCTTCCGGCATCGACTCGCTTTCCGCCTTCATCAGCGCGTCCTGCGCGAAGTGAAACTGCTCCAGCGAGAAACCCTCCAGCTTCTCCGGCGCAATATAACCAACCGGCATCTGCTGATGGAACGGAAAATAGTCGGACATAAAACTCTCCTTCATAGCGATCGGAATAGCTATGGAAGACTATGCATGACCCATGCCAACTTTCTGAAGTTAAAGGGTGTTTTAGTTAATCTGCACCCAGCCCCTAACCCCTTGCCGCACAACAAAAAAGCCGCCCTCTTGCGAGGACGGCTTTTTTTATGAGAGACACCGGCAAGGTCAGTAGACCTTGCGAGCCATCAGCCCGCGACTGCGGCGCGCCATGGAATTTTCAGGAGAAAATTCCGGGCGCATTCAACAGGCGCTTAGGCCGAAGGCCTAAGCCGCATCGCTCGATGGCAATGCCGCAGGTTTCGCTGCTTCCAGCTCCGCATCGCGGCCTTTGGCCACGCGCTTCATGCGCTGGATCGCGGCACCCGTACCGGCTGGGATCAGGCGGCCGACAATCACGTTCTCTTTCAAGCCACGCAGATAGTCGGTTTTGCCGTACACAGCCGCTTCGGTCAGCACGCGGGTCGTCTCTTGGAAGGACGCCGCCGAGATGAACGAACGGTTCTGCAGGGACGCTTTCGTGATCCCTTGCAGTACCGGCTGGCCCACCGCGGTTTTGAAGCCGAGGGTTGCCGTTTTGGTGTTCACTTCGAACAGCTCTTCGCGGTCAACGATTTCGCCGGTGAGGAAGGTGGTTTCACCCGGGTTGGTGATTTCCACTTTCTGCAGCATCTGACGCACGATGGTCTCGATATGCTTGTCGTTGATGGTCACACCCTGCAGGCGGTACACCGCTTGCACTTCGTTGACCATGTATTGCGCCAGCGCCTCGACACCCATCACGCGGAGGATGTCATGGGGCACGGGGTGGCCATCCATCAGAAGGTCGCCCTTCATCACGTAGTCACCTTCGTGCACCGTGATATGTTTACCCTTCGGAATCATGTATTCCACCGCTTCCTGGTCAGCATCTTTCGGACGCACGATCAGACGGCGTTTGTTTTTGTAGTCTTTCCCGAACTCCACCATCCCCTCAACATCGGAGATGATCGCGTGGTCTTTCGGTTTACGGGCCTCGAACAATTCAGCCACGCGTGGAAGACCACCCGTAATATCGCGGGTTTTGGACGACTCTTTCGGAATACGTGCAAGCACGTCACCGGCATGCACTTCCTGACCGTCATCGACCGAGAGAATCGCATCCACCGGCAGGAAGTAACGCGCCTCAAGACCATTGGCGAGGGTGATGATTTCACCTTTTTTGTCACGCAGCGCGACACGCGGTTTCAAATCCGCGCCACGCGTTTGCTGACGGAAATCCATCACCTTCTTGCTGGCGATACCGGTGGCTTCATCGAGGACTTCGCGGAGCGAAACGCCATCGACGAGGTCGCGGTAATGCGCAATACCCGAACGCTCGGTGATGATTGGCGTGGTGTACGGATCCCACTCAACCAGCTTCGCGCCCTTCTTCACGGTGGCACCTTCTGCCACCAGCAGGCGCGCACCGTATGGCACTTTATGGCGTGCTTTCTCGCGGCCTTTTTCATCGCGCAGCACGATTTCGCAGGTGCGGCTCATCACCACGAGGCGCCCTTTGGAATCTTTTACCACGTTTTTGTTGCTGAGTTCTAGCGTCGCGTCGTGGCTTGCTTCAACAGCCGATTGTTCGGCACCACGTTGCGCCGCACCACCGATGTGGAAGGTACGCATGGTCAGCTGTGTACCCGGCTCACCGATCGATTGCGCCGCGATGACGCCGATGGCTTCACCGAGGTTCACCGGCGTACCGCGTGCGAGGTCGCGGCCATAACATTTGCCGCACACACCGTTCTCGGATTCACAGGTCAGCACCGAGCGGATCATCACCGCCTCAACACCTGCCTCGTCGAGCAGCTCAACGGCTTTCTCGTCGATCAGCGCGCCGGCTTTTACAATCACCTTCTCGGTCGTTGGGTGCAGTACATCCTTGGCGGAGGTACGACCCAGCACTTTGTCGGCCAACGGAATCACTACGTCGCCACCTTCGAGCACCGCTTTCGCCACGATGCCTTTTTTGGTGCCGCAATCGTCTTCCCAGATGATGCAGTCTTGCGCCACATCCACAAGACGACGGGTCAGGTAACCCGAGTTCGCGGTCTTCAGCGCGGTATCGGCAAGACCTTTACGCGCACCGTGGGTGGAGTTGAAGTACTCGAGTACGGTCAGACCCTCTTTGAAGTTCGAGATGATTGGCGTTTCGATGATCTCGCCCGATGGTTTCGCCATCAGCCCGCGCATCCCGGAAAGCTGTTTCATCTGAGCGGCCGAACCACGCGCGCCGGAGTTTGCCATCATGAAGATGGAGTTCACGTCGCGGGCGGATTTTTTGCCCTCTTCCATACCGATGCTCGAAATCTGCTTCATCATATCGTGCGCAACGCGCTCGGTACAATGCGACCAGGCATCGATCACCTTGTTGTATTTCTCGCCGCTGGTGATGAGACCGTCGGCATATTGCTGCTCGAACTGTTTCACTTCCTTGAGGCTATCGGCGATATGTTTGCCCTTCGTGGTTGGGATGATCATGTCATCCTTACCGAACGAAATACCGGCTTTCGCTGCGTGTTTGAAGCCGAGCGCCATGATACGATCCGCGAACATGACGGCTTCTTTCTGGCCGCAGTGACGGTAGACCATTTCAATCGCGTTACTGGCGTCTTTTTTCGTCAGTACTTTGTTGATGATCTTGTACGACACTTGCGCGTTTTTCGGCAGATGCTGCGCGATTAGCATACGACCCGGTGTGGTGTCGATGATCTCGTACTTCACCTTGCCGTTATCGCCCATGATGCCAAAGCGCATTTTCACTTTGCTGTGCAGGGTAACGACCTTGTTCTCCAGCGCCATCTCGACTTCGTTGAGGTCAGAGAAGGCCATGCCCTCGCCCGCCGCTTTGTCGGATTCAAGGCTGAGATAGTAGAGCCCAAGCACCATATCCTGCGACGGCACGATGATCGGTTTCCCGTTCGCCGGCGAGAGAATGTTGTTGGTCGACATCATCAGCACGCGTGCTTCGAGTTGCGATTCAATGCTCAGCGGCACATGCACGGCCATTTGGTCACCGTCGAAATCCGCGTTGAAGGCGGCGCAGACGAGCGGGTGCAGCTGGATCGCTTTACCTTCGATCAGCATTGGTTCAAACGCCTGAATACCAAGGCGGTGCAGCGTCGGTGCGCGGTTCAGCAGAACCGGGTGCTCACGCACCACTTCCGCGAGGATATCCCACACCTCAGGACGCTCGGTCTCGACCATGCGTTTTGCGGCTTTGATCGTCGTCGCGATACCGTAGATTTCCAGTTTGGCGTAGATGAACGGCTTGAACAGTTCGAGTGCCATTTTCTTCGGCAGACCGCACTGGTGGAGTTTGAGCTCCGGTCCAACCACGATCACCGAACGGCCCGAATAATCCACGCGCTTGCCGAGCAAGTTCTGACGGAAGCGACCTTGCTTACCCTTCAGCATGTCGGAGAGCGATTTGAGCGGACGTTTGTTGGTGCCCGTAATCACGCGGCCACGGCGGCCGTTATCGAACAGCGCATCCACCGATTCCTGCAACATGCGCTTCTCGTTGCGCACGATGATGTCCGGCGCACGCAGCTCGAGCAGGCGCTTCAGACGGTTGTTACGGTTGATGACGCGGCGGTAGAGATCGTTGAGGTCAGACGTCGCGAAACGGCCACCATCCAGCGGCACGAGCGGACGCAGCTCCGGCGGAATCACCGGCACCACTTCGAGGATCATCCATTCCGGCTTGTTGCCCGAGTCGATAAACGCCTCGACGATTTTGAGACGCTTCACCAGCTTCTTGCGGCGCGCTTCGGAGGTGGCTTCACCAAGCTCCGAACGCATGCTGTCACGCAGTTCGATGAGGTTCAGCTTCTTGAGCAGCTCACGAATGGCTTCCGCACCGATCATCGCGGTGAAGGTGCCTTCGCCGTACTGGTCGAGCGCTTCGTAATATTGTTCTTCGTTCAGAATCTCGTTCTGCGAGAACGGGCTCATCCCTGGATCGGTCACGATGTAACCTTCGAAGTAGAGCACCTTCTCCAGATCCTTCAGCATCATGTCGAGCAGCGTGCCGATACGCGACGGCAGCGACTTCATGAACCAGATGTGAGCCACCGGTGCAGCGAGCTCAATATGTCCCATGCGCTCACGGCGCACTTTGCTCGTGGTCACTTCCACGCCGCATTTTTCGCAGACGATGCCGCGGTATTTCATCCGCTTATATTTACCGCACAGACACTCGTAATCCTTGATTGGGCCAAAGATGCGGGCGCAGAAGAGACCGTCGCGCTCCGGCTTAAAGGTGCGGTAGTTAATCGTCTCCGGTTTTTTGACTTCGCCGAAGCTCCAGCCGCGGATTTTCTCCGGCGATGCGATCGCGATCTTGATCTCATCGAATTGCTTCGTTGCTTGCATTTGCCCGAAGATGTTCATCAGTTCATTAGCCATGGTGCCCTCTACATTTCACAACGCGTATTTTGAAATGCGCCCCACCCGAAGGTGAGGCGCTCATAACAACTATGCTTCTTTTTCGACCAGATCGACGTCGAGACCCAGCGAGCGCAGCTCTTTCGTCATCACGTGGAATGACTCCGGAATGCCTGACTCGAAGCTGTGGTCGCCGCGCACGATCGACTCGTACACTTTCGAACGACCCGCCACGTCATCGGACTTCACGGTGAGCATCTCTTGCAGGGTGTAGGCCGCGCCGTACGCTTGCAGCGCCCAGCACTCCATCTCCCCGAAGCGCTGACCACCGAACTGGCTCTTACCACCCAGCGGCTGCTGTGTGACAAGGCTGTACGGCCCAATGCTACGTGCGTGGATTTTGTCATCCACCAGGTGGTGCAGTTTCAGGATGTAGATATAGCCCACCGTCACGTCACGATCGAACGTGTCGCCGGTACGACCATCGATGAGCGTCACCTGACCGGAGGTCTTGTGACCGGCATATTTCAGCCATTTCTCGATGTCTTTCTCCTTCGCACCGTCGAACACCGGCGTCGCAAACGGAACCCCTTTGGTGACGTTAGCCGCCAGCTCCATCAGAGCGGGTTTATCCATCTTCTTGATCTCGACCTGATTTTCCTTCTCCTCATACACATCGAGGAGCTTGGCTTTCAGTTCGTCCATCTTCGCGCCTTGCTGCACGGCTTTCACCATCTCACCGATCTGCTGACCGATGCCTGCGGATGCCCAGCCAAGGTGCGTCTCAAGAATCTGACCGACGTTCATACGCGACGGTACACCAAGCGGGTTGAGCACCACATCCACCGGACGGCCATCCGCGAGGTGCGGCATGTCTTCCACCGGAACGATGTTTGAAATCACCCCTTTGTTGCCATGACGGCCAGCCATTTTGTCGCCCGGCTGAAGCTTACGCTTCACGGCCACAAACACCTTCACCATCTTGAGCACGCCCGGCATCAGATCGTCGCCGGATTGTACCTTCTCGACCTTCTCTTCGAAGCGCTTGTTGAGGGCGTCGACGGCATGGTCGAGCTGCTTCTTCAGCGCCTCAACCTTTTTCATCGCCTTCTCGTCCTTCAGCGCAATCTGCCACCACAAGCCGCGCGGCGTACCGTCGAGCTGCTCAGCAGTGATTGCTTTGTCGGTCTTGAAGTTTTTCGGGCCCTTCACGGCAGTTTTGCCGACGAGTTGCTCCTTCAATGCGCCGTAGATGTAACGTTCGGCAATGCCGCGCTCATCGTCTCTGTCTTTCGACAGACGGTCGATTTCCGCACGTTCAATCGCCACCGCACGCTCATCCTTGTCGATGCCGCGACGCGAGAAGATACGCACGCCGACCACCGTACCTTGGTTGCCCGGAGGCAGACGCAGCGAGCTGTCACGCACGTCGGAAGCCTTCTCACCGAAGATCGCGCGGAGGAGTTTTTCTTCCGGCGTCATTGGGCTTTCCGATTTCGGCGTCACTTTACCGACGAGAATATCGCCCGGCTTCACTTCCGCACCGATATGCACCACGCCGATTTCATCGAGCGAGCGCAGGGCTTCTTCACCCACGTTCGGAATGTCACGGGTAATCTCTTCAGGCCCGAGCTTCGTATCACGCGCCATGATCTCGAATTCCTCGATATGGATGCTGGTGAAGCGGTCTTCCGCCACCAGACGTTCCGAAATCAGGATCGAATCCTCGTAGTTGTACCCGTTCCACGGCATGAACGCGACGAGCACGTTCTGGCCAAGCGCGAGTTCGCCGAGCTCGGTCGATGGGCCGTCTGCAATCACGTCACCGGCCTTCACCACATCGCCCACTTTTACAATCGGACGCTGGTTGATGCAGGTGTTCTGGTTGGAACGCTGGAACTTCTGCAGCGTGTAAATATCCACTGCTGGCGTGCCATCTTCGTTGGTCGCGTCGCAACGGATAACGATACGGTTTGCGGCCACCTGATCGACCACGCCGTCACGGCGCGACGAAATCGCAGCACCTGAATCGCGCGCCACGATGTCTTCCATCCCGGTGCCGACCAGCGGTGCGTCTGCGCGCACCAGCGGCACGGCCTGACGTTGCATGTTCGAACCCATGAGCGCGCGGTTTGCGTCATCGTTCTCAAGGAACGGAATGAGCGCTGCCGCTACCGAAACCAGCTGCTTCGGTGCCACGTCCATGTACTCAATCGTTTCTGGTGTTGCCATCACGAAGTCACCGTTTTTGCGGCAGCTGATCAGCTCCTCCGAGAATTTCTCATTCTCGAGCGGTGCGTTCGCCTGCGCGATGGTGTAGCGACCTTCTTCGATCGCCGAGAGATACACCACTTCACCACTCACCTTGCCCGCCTTCACTTTGCGGTACGGGGTTTCGATGAAGCCGTATTTGTTGATGCGCGCATAGGTCGCCATGCTGTTGATGAGACCGATATTCGGACCCTCTGGCGTTTCAATCGGGCAGATACGGCCATAATGGGTCGGGTGCACGTCGCGCACTTCGAAGCCCGCACGCTCACGGGTAAGACCTCCCGGCCCAAGCGCCGAAAGGCGACGCTTGTGGGTGATTTCCGACAGCGGGTTGGTTTGGTCCATGAACTGCGAAAGCTGAGAGCTGCCGAAGAACTCACGCACGGCCGCGGCGAGCGGCTTGGCGTTGATGAGGTCATGCGGCATCACGGTGTCGATATCCACCGAGCTCATGCGCTCCGTAATCCCACGCTCCATACGCAGCAGTCCGAGGCGGAACTGGTTTTCCATCAGCTCGCCCACCGAACGGACGCGGCGGTTGCCGAGATGGTCGATGTCGTCCACTTCGCCCACGCCGTCTTTCAGCGCGACGAGGGTTTTGATAGTGCCGATGATGTCTTCGTGGGTGAGTACGCCGACTTCTTCCTTGTGGTTGAGGTTGAGGCGCGCGTTCATTTTCACGCGACCCACTTCCGAAAGGTCATAGCGCTCGTTCTCGAAGAACAGGCTCTTGAACAGGGTTTCTGCGGCCTCGGCGGTGGTCGGCTCGCCCGGGCGCATCACGCGGTAGATGTCGATCAGCGCGTCGTCCTTGGTCATGTTCTTGTCGGCCGCGAGGGTGTTGCGCATATACGCGCCCACATTCACATGGTCGATCGCGAGCACTGGAATATCGCTCACGCCTGCACCGGCGAGGGTTTTCACCAAAGCTGCGGTCAACTCGTCGCCGGCTTCCGCATAAATTTCACCGGTTTTGGTGTTGATGAGATCCGCCGCAACATAGCTGCCGAGGATATGCTCTTCCGGCACCAGGATTTCCTTGAGGCCAGCTTCTTCAAGCTTCTTCACCGCGCGGGCAGTTACTTTGCTGCCGTTCTCCGCCACCACTTTGCCGGTTTTGGCATCGATGAGGTCGAAGGTCAGCTTTTGGCCTTTCCACGAATCCGCGTCGAAGCTGGCGGTCCAGCCTTTTTTGCCATTTTTAATGGTGCGGGTGGTGTAGAAGGTGTTGAGGATTTGTTGGTTATCCATGCCAATCGCGCGCAGGATGGTCGTCGCCGGCAGTTTGCGGCGGCGGTCGATACGCACATGCACGATGTCTTTCGCATCGAACTCGAAATCGAGCCACGAGCCTCGGTACGGAATGATCCGCGCGCTGTAGAGGAATTTACCGGAGCTGTGCGTCTTGCCATGGTCGTGGTCGAAGAACACGCCAGGGCTACGGTGCATCTGGCTCACAATCACGCGCTCGGTGCCGTTGATGGTAAACGTCCCGTTTTCCGTCATCAACGGAATGTCGCCCATATAGACATCCTGCTCTTTGATGTCCTTGATTTCGCGAGCGCCGGTATCAGCATCCACCACCCACACGATGAGGCGCAGGGTCACGCGGAGCGGCGCAGCGAAGTTGATGCCACGCTGGCGACACTCATCCACGTCGTATTTCGGGCGGTCGAATTCGTAACGCACATATTCGAGCGTCGAAATGTCGGAGAAATCTTTAATCGGGAATACCGATTTGAACACGGCGTGCAGGCCGGTGTTTTTGCGGTCTTTCACCGGCACATACATTTGCAGGAACTGCTCGTACGAATTTTTCTGCACCTCAATGAGGTTTGGCAGGCTCGTCGCCGACAGCATGGTGCCGAAATTTTTGCGGATACGCTTGCGCGAGGTGAAGGAGTGGGTGAATGCATTTGCCGATTGTGCCATAAATTTCCCTAACCAGAATTTTAAATCGTCATGTTATCAAATCAGACCGGCGGTCGCGCCGGGGGCCGGAGCTTCTCCGGCGGACAACATACATCCAAGCACTGCTCGCAAGGATTGTCTGCGGTATACTCTGCCTGAATGCGAGAAAGGAGCCTCGCCAAAATAGCGAGGCTCCTAATCACATTGCGGCATCAGCCGAACTACTTGAGTTCAACTTTTGCGCCTGCTGCTTCGAGCAGTTTTTTGAACTTGTCAGCATCGTCTTTGCTGAGGCCTTCTTTCACGGTTTTCGGCGCGCCTTCAACGAGGTCTTTCGCTTCTTTCAGGCCGAGACCGGTGATCGTACGCACTTCTTTAATCACGTTGATCTTGTTCGCACCAGCGTCAGCCAGCACGAGGGTGAAGTCCGTTTTCTCTTCAGCTGCTGCTGCCGGAGCCGCACCTGCTGCTGCAACTGCAACCGGAGCTGCAGCCGAAACGCCCCATTTTTCTTCGAGAAGTTTGCTGAGTTCAGCTGCTTCCATCACGCTGAGAGCCGAGAGTTTCTCAACGATATCGTTCAAGTTTGCCATGATAGTTCCCCTTAGTTAAAAAATAAAAATGAATAAATTCCAGTTAAACCTTATGCAGCGCCTTTGGTCGCATGCGCGTTCATCACGCGTGCAAGTTGACCCGCTGGCGCCTGCAATACGCCTGCAATCCGAGTCGCTGGTGTTTGCAGCAGCGCGATGATTTTCGCACGCAGCTCATCCAGGCTTGGCAGCGATGCGAGTTGCGCGATGCCGGCCTTATCAAGCACGGTATCACCAAATGCACCACCGACGAGCACCAGCTTGTCGTTCTTTTTCGAGAATTCCTGCAGGGCTTTTGCTGCCGCTACCGGGTCGCTCGAATAGGCAATCGCCGTGGGGCCCTTAAAGAGCGGCACGACTTTTTCATATGGCGTCGAAGCCACTGCGCGCTTCGCGAGCAGGTTCTTCGTTACCTTGAACTTAGCGCCAGCTTTACGCACGCTGGTGCGCAGCTCGCCGATTTCTGCTGCGCTGAGGCCGCGGTAATGCGCAACGATGACCACCGCTGCGTCCTTCACCTCGGCGTGCGCCGCATCAATCCATTGTTGTTTTTGGGTACGGTTCATGTTGCTCTCCCTACGCTGCCACGCTGAGCAGATCCGCGAGATCGAGCTTGATGCCCGGGCCCATGGTTGCCGAGATGGAGATTTTCTTGATGTACGTGCCCTTCACGCCAGCAGGCTTTGCCTTGTTGACCGCGTCGATGAAGCTCTTCACGTTCTCCGTGATTTCCTTCTCGCCGAAGCCCACTTTACCCACGCCCGCATGCACAATGCCCGCCTTCTCAACCTTGAACTCCACCTGACCGGATTTCGCTGCTTTCACAGCTTTTTCCACGTCGGGGGTCACGGTGCCAAGCTTCGGGTTCGGCATCAGGCCGCGGGGGCCAAGCACCTTCGCCACTTTACCAATCGTCCCCATCATGTCCGGGGTTGCAATCATCACGTCGAAGTTGATTTCACCCTTGGTGATCGCATCGAGCAGCGCGTCGTCGCCGATGATGTCTGCGCCGGCTTTTTTCGCCGCTTCTGCTTTGTCAGCTTTTGCAAACACAGCCACGCGCACGGTTTTACCGAGGCCATGCGGCATCGGCACCATGCCGCGCACGAGCTGGTCGCTCTGCGTCGGGTCGATACCGAGATTGATTGCTACATCCACCGTCTGGTTGAATTTGGTGTTGCCTTCTTTGAGCAGCTTCACCGCATCCGTGAGGTTGTAGAACTTGTTCTTGTCGACCTTTGCAGCCGCCGCCTTGAGGCGTTTACCTGGTTTCGTTGCCATTATGCAGCCTCCACCACTTGGATGCCCATCGATACTGCCGAGCCCGCAATCATACGGCAGGCCGCTTCAACATCGTGCGCGTTCATGTCCACCATTTTCACCTTGGCGATTTCTTCAATCTGCTTTTTGGTGACCTTACCGACGATTTCTTTACCCGTCGTGCCGGTGCCTTTTTCGATTTTCGCGGCTTTGAGCAGGAAGTAGCTCACAGGGGGCTGCTTCATAATGAAGGTAAAGCTGCGATCCTTATAGGCGGTAATCACCACCGGAATCGGGGTACCCGCTTCGGTTTTCTGCGTTGCAGCGTTGAATTGTTTACAGAACTCCATGATGTTGAGTCCTGCCTGACCGAGCGCCGGGCCAATTGGCGGAGCCGGGTTGGCTTTTCCTGCAGGGATCTGCAGTTTAATATAGCCAGTAATTTCCTTAGCCATGTTTCTCACCTTTCATTTGGTGGCCAGTCACAACATGAAAACATAAGGTTTTCTGCGGCTGATTGCGGCATCCGTCGAGCAGACGCCTCCCAAAAGGAGCGGGCACTATAGTGACGGTTTTGTCGATTGCAAGCGGAAAAGTGTGGTTTTCGCCACATCCCGCACGATGCAAGCGAAAACAGGTGGTTATCCCCCCAAACAAAAATGACTGTCACCTTCACCCCGATTGGGGGAACATGACAGTCATAAGGGGGCTCTGGGCTCTGCAAATCTAACAGAAAAGAAGCGCACTTCTTCTGGCTTTGCAGACGCAAGCGTAGCTCGCCACATACCATACTATCCCGAAAAATAGCATGGCGATGGACGATACTGCGCACACCATCACCATCCACGTGGCGAGTCCTTCGCCAGTGAGTGGTAACTCTTCGGGCGCACCAGCATGGGCTGCTCCAAGGATCGTTAATCCTTGAAACACTGTACTAAAAACGTACAGCGGGAAGAGTGACCAATGATCCTCATCCACACCCCACCAGTCGCTCCACCCGAAGCTAACCCCTATCACCATAAGGGCGATAAGGTTACCTACCGGGATGGTCCAAAGCAACTGTATTGGAAAGGGAATTTTCCCCATCAACACCGCCGCTTCAGCCACCATAAGCGCTGCCCAGAGCACAAAGATAAAAATTGTTTTTTTCATCTTTCATGATGTTAGTTCGCTTTCCTCTGAACGGTTGCCCGTTCCCTGCGAGTGAAAAAATCAACATACCGAGAGTAGCGGCACACTGTCCGATTTTGACGTTATGGAATCATAAAATCAAAAAAGCACATTCCCACTTTACTGCATCATACCCCTGCGAAGTGTGACAGTTTTGTGAAGATTGATGCCCCACCCCCAATCTTCACAAAACTGTCACATAAAACGCAGAAAAATCAGCTAGAATAAGGGCTACCATCGTTTATTCCTCTTGCAGAAAGTCCGAATGGCCAAACTCACGACAGAGAATTTCAAAGACCAATTTCAGCGCGCGCTGGGTGTGTATAAAGACGCGGCACTGCGCAAGAATGACCCCGCCACCGCCGCCATCCGCGAGGCTTATGGCTCGGTCTATCTGGATTTCTTCCCGCTCAATACGCTGCGCGGTCTTAAATGCGACGATGCCCGCAAGAACGAAATCCTCGACCAACTCCTGAAAGACTTCCTAAAAAACGATGGTGATTTCGCCTATGCCATCCTCGGCGCGTCACACGATATGCTCAAAGAAGGCGCGGAGTTCCCGCCGGATTATCGCACCAAGCTCGAACTCGTCGTCGCCGATATGTGGCGCAAGATGGGCGCGCTCGCCAAAAAAAATCATTTCTCATCCGCTATCACTATCGACGAAAAATGCACCGAAAGCCATGCCGCCATTGCTGCCCTCAAGCTCAATGAGGAGCGCATGGTAGCACTCGCTAAAGCCCCCTCGCAACTACGCGCCGAGGCAGAAATGAATTTCCCCGAACTCGGACAAGCGATGGATAAAATGGCTGTCGTTTCCGGGGAGCTGCCTCCGCCCGAGAAGCCGCTGACAACCGCGGCAGAATTCATCGCCAAGGGTCGCCTGCTGCCTGCACCCGCAGCGAGCCTAATAAAGTATTGATAGCGCGCCGCGACAGACATTTCGGTCAACATGGATGAGATGCTAGGAGCGCCCGCGCGCAGCGAGGAGCGTAGCAGCGCTACGTGACCGAAGCGAGCACGGACGTGACGACGCAGCTCGCCATGTTCACCGAAATGGTGGCCTAAGCCTTCACCACCTGGTCGAAGTTCAGCTCAACCGGCGTTGCGCGGCCGAAGATGCTCACCGAGACCTTCAGCTTGCTGCGGCCCTCATCGACATCTTCCACCACGCCGACAAAGCTCTCGAACGGACCGTCGATGATTTTGACGTTCTCGCCGTTTTCGTAATGCACGGTGTGACGTGGGCTGGTCACGCCATCTTCCACCGCGCTGAAGATCGCCGCCGCTTCACGGTCGGTGATCGGTTGCGGGCGAATGCCTTTACCGCCGAGGAAGCCGGTCACTTTCGGCGTCGTTTTCACGATCTGCCAGGTAGCGTCCGTCATGTCCATTTTGGCGAGTACATAGCCGGGGAAGAATTTGCGCTCGGCCTGCGTTTTCTTGCCGCGGCGCACTTCCACGATATTTTCCGTCGGCACTACCACTTCTTCAAACGCACCGGTGAGGCCTTTTTGCGCAGCAGTTTCCAGAATCGCCTGCGCCACTTTTTTCTCAAAGCCCGAATGCGCGTGGATGATATACCAGCGCTTGGCCTTCTCCGTGTTCGTCACCACCGGTGCGGTGGTGACTTCTACCGGGGTTTCGTTGCTTGCTGCTTCGCTCATGTGTATGCTCCCAAAATTCTTTTAATCTTCTAATGTATTTATTTCGCCAGTCCTAAGATCTCGCCGATGGCCCAAGCGAACAACCCATCCACCGCGAGGAAGAACAGTGCGGAAATCAGCGCCAGTACCAGCACCATCGTCACCGAGACCATGGTTTCCTTGCGCGTCGGCCACGTCACTTTGCTCACTTCACTACGTACTTCGCGGATAAATTTCGCGGGATTAAGCTCGGCCATGAGATGCTCCGTTCGCAGATTTGCAGATACAAAAATGCACACCGTTTAGGGGGTGTGCGGGGCAGTGTATAGCGCGGTTTGGCGCAGAAGGCAAGCGCGGGTTTTGCGCCGCACGAAACCGCCAGAATCCCGCCTATTAATGCACCCTAACGCAAATGCGCAGCATACCAGTCCATGGCGCGCGCCAGCCCCTCGCGGGCGTCGACAGCGGGGGCGTAGCCCAGCAATCTATTCGCTTTACTTATATCGGCAAGCGAGTGGCGCACATCCCCCGCGCGGAACTCGCGATAGACAGGCGCCGCTGCAGCAAGATGCGCATAGCGTGGCACGAGATTCTCGTGCAAATAGCGATAGAGCTCATTGAGAGTGGTACGATCCCCCACCGCCACATTATAGACTTGGTTCACCGCCGCCGCATCCGTGGCGAGCGCGGCAAGGATATTCGCCTGCACCACATTGTCGATATAGCAGAAATCGCGGCTAGTTTCGCCGTCACCATTGATATAGACGGGTTCGTTTTTAATCATGCTCGCGATCCATTTCGGGATCACCGCCGCATAGGCGCCGTCCGGGTCCTGCCGACGCCCGAACACGTTGAAATAGCGCAGGCCGATGGCCTTGAACCCATAGGCGCGGGCGAACACATCCGCATAAAGCTCGTTGACATATTTCGTCACCGCATAGGGCGAGAGCGGCTTGCCGATTTCGTCTTCCACTTTCGGCAGGCCGGGATGGTCTCCATAGGTTGAGCTCGACGCCGCATAGACGAAGGCGGAGACGCCCGCATCACGGCTCGCCACCAGCATGTTCAAAAACCCGTCGATATTGCTGGCGTTGGTGAGCAGCGGGTCTTCGATCGAGCGCGGCACACTACCCAGCGCCGCCTGATGCAGCACATAATCCACCCCCGCCACCGCCTTCTGGCAATCCCCAAGCGCGCGGATGTCGCCTTCGATAAACCGGAACCGCGCCCATTGCTCAGGCGTCACTGCGGCCTTCACTTCGTCGAGATTACGCTGGTGCCCCGTCGCGAAATTATCGAGCCCCACCACCTGCTGGTTTTGCGTGAGCAGCGCCTCCAGCAAATTACTGCCGATGAATCCGGCAACGCCGGTGACGAGCCATGTTTTTGGCTGTGCCGCGAGTTGTTTCAACGCAGCGTCATAGTTCAAAATGCTCATAACCGCAGCTCCGCTTCATCCTCGCGCAGAATATATTTGAGGTCATAGACCACGGCATTTTTACTTGCGAACGCACGAATTTTTTCTGCGCCCATGTCTTTGAATTGCTGATGCGCCACCGCGAGTATCACCGCGTCATACTGGCCATGCTTCGGCGCCTCGGTCAGTGTCAGCCCATATTCATGCTGCGCTTCGGCGGGGTTCGCCCACGGGTCATACACATCAACCTGGCAGTGATATTCCTTGAGCTCCGCGATGATATCCACCACCCGCGTATTGCGTAGGTCGGGGCAGTTTTCTTTAAACGCCAGCCCCATCAGCAAAATTTTTGCGCCCGCGACGGGGATCGCCTTACGCGCCATCGCCTTCACCAGCTGCGTCGCGACATAAGCACCCATGCCGTCATTCAGCCGCCGCCCGGCGAGGATCACCTCCGGGTGATAGCCAATCGCCTGCGCCTTGTGCGTCAGGTAATAGGGGTCGACCCCAATGCAGTGGCCGCCGACAAGTCCGGGGCGAAACGGCAGGAAATTCCATTTGCTGCCCGCGGCTTTCAGCACCTCTTCGGTGTCGATGCCCATTTTGTTGAAGATAATCGCCAGCTCATTAATCAGCGCAATATTCACGTCGCGCTGCGTGTTCTCGATCACTTTCGCTGCTTCCGCCACGCGGATGGACGAGGCCTTATGCGTCCCCGCAGTAATGATATCGCGGTAGAGCGCATCGACGAGGTCCGCAATCTCGGGCGTCGAGCCGGAGGTGACTTTTTTGATCGTCGCGATGCGGTGTTCTTTATCGCCGGGGTTGATGCGCTCGGGCGAGTAGCCGCAGAAAAATCCGCCCGGCACGTTATAGGTCAGGCCGGAGAATTGCTCGAGCACGGGCACGCATTCTTCCTCCGTCGCACCGGGATAGACCGTCGATTCAAAAATCACCACATCGCCGGGTTTGAGCGACTTGCCAACGGTTTCGCTCGCCGAAAGCAATGGCCGCAAATCGGGCTGTTTATGTTCGTCGATCGGGGTCGGCACCGTCACAATGAAGCAGGTGCAGTCGCGCAAATCGGCCGCGTTGGCGGTGACACGAAGGCCGCTTGCGGCGCGTAGTTCCTCCGGCGTGGTTTCGCGGGTGCGGTCATGCCCTGCCTGCAACTCCGTAATCCGCGCGGCGCTGATATCAAACCCCACCACGGCGCGTTTTTTGCCGAACACCACCGCGAGCGGCAGGCCGACATAGCCGAGGCCGATCACGGCCAGTTTCATTTCCGTATGCTGCATGCTGTTCCTACCCGCCGGGCAATTACGTCGCCCACTCTCTACCGCAGCCCGCTATGGTTTTCAACCGATTAAGGGAGAAGTGGCTCCGCAGCGGCTTGCCGTGAAAAAAGGTCGCCGTTTGGCGGCCTTTTTTATTGCTGGGTTAAAAAGATCAACGATACAAGCGCGTATTGATGGCTGCGTCGAGATAGCTGACGTCAAAATCTGCTGGCAGAGCCAGATTATGTTTTTCTGCGACCGCTTGAACATAGGGGGTTAGCAACTCCAGAAACTCTTGGCGCTCTTCACGACTGTCTCCAACCGGGGCATTATCTCTAAACGATTTTGCAAGAAATGATCTAAATGCCTTCTTGAGTTTTATCTCTCCGAGCGAATCGTTCTCAAGCGCTGCTTTTAAGAAGGCTGGATTTGGGGTGGATTGATTTTGGTCTTGCGCAGCGAAGTCATCTTGCTTCGACTCAATATAGGCATTGATAAGGCCTATCGCTGCCCAATCATCACTTTTGTTTTTTAAGCCTTTGATGTTATCGTAAGTAGGCATATATCAACTCCTTGTTTCAAATATTTCGTGAGGATAGCAGAAGGCCGTCCATTATTGTATGACAGTTTCATGACAATTGAGGCTGGATGGATTCCAGCTTTCGCTGGAATGACGGGGCTGGGCGCGGTATGAGGGTGGTATGCCCCCTAAGAAGCAACAGACACAGGATTCCCTTTTTGCAAGCCCGAGCAGCACCGCGCCGCTGGCGGAGCGTCTGCGGCCACAAACACTGGCGGAGGTGATTGGGCAGGAGCACCTTGCAGGTGCAGGCGGGATTTTAAGAAAAATGGTCGATGCGCGAAAGCTGCAATCGGTGATTCTCTGGGGCCCGCCGGGCTGCGGTAAAACCACCATCGCGCGGTTGCTCGCCGCGGAGGCGGGCTATAGCTTCGAGCAGGTCTCGGCGGTCGCCTCCGGCGTTGCGGATTTGAAGAAGCATTTCGAAATCGCCGCACATAAAAAAATGACGGGTCAAGGCGCAGCCTTGTTTGTGGATGAGATCCATCGGTTTAACCGCGCGCAGCAGGACGTGCTGCTGCCGGTGGTCGAGGACGGCACGGTGGTGTTGATCGGTGCGACGACAGAGAATCCCTCCTTTGAACTCAATTCTGCGTTGCTCAGCCGCGCGCGGGTGCTGGTGCTGAACCGGCTGGAGCCTGAGGCGCTCGAGACAATGCTCGTGCGTGCGGAGGAACATCTCGGCGCGCCGCTACCCCTGACCGACGATGCCCGCACTGCGCTGATCGCAATGGCCGATGGCGACGGGCGCTATCTCCTGAGTATGGTGGAGGCGGTGGTGGATGCCCGCGTGCCTGTATTGACACCCGAAGCGCTTGGTAAGCTGCTGCAGCAACGCCCACCGGTCTATGACAAAGCGCAGGAGAGCCACTACAACCTCATTTCCGCACTACATAAATCCCTGCGCGGGAGCGATGTCGATGCGGCGCTCTACTGGTTCGCGCGGATGCTGGCGGGGGGTGAAGACCCGCGCTACATCAACCGCCGGCTGGTGCGTTTCGCGGTCGAAGATATCGGCATGGCCGACCCGCAGGCACATCTGCAGGCGCTCGCGGCGGCGGAGACCTATGAACGCCTCGGCAGCCCGGAGGGTGAGCTGGCGATTGCGCAGAGCGTGATTTACCTCGCCACCGCGCCGAAGAGCAACGCGCAATATATGGCCTTCAAAGCCGCCAAGCGCGCCGCCGCGCAGCATGGCTCGCTGATGCCGCCGAAGCATATTCTAAACGCACCCACCAAAATGATGAGCGAGCTGGGCTACGGCAAAGGCTACGCCTATGACCATGACGCAGAGGACGGATTCAGCGGCCAGAACTACTTCCCCGACGCCATGCCGCGCGAGCCGTTCTACCAGCCTGTGGAGCGCGGGTTCGAGCGGGATATACAAAAGCGGCTCGACTATTGGGCGAAGTTGCGCGATAAGCGTGACAAGGAATGAACCGTCATTGTGGGGCTTTAGCCGAAGCAATTCATCTTAATTTTGTCATTCCCGCGAAAGCGGGAATCTCCTTAAGGGGATCCCTGCTTCCGCAGGGATGACAAGAATTGGATTGTCGCTTTGCTCCTTGCAATGACGCATAATAAGGAACCACCCATGAACCCAACCGCTGTTGTGAACTTATCCTCCATCCTGCTCGTTGCGGCGGGCGGTGCGGTCGGCTGCGTGGCGCGGTTTTTGGCGATTCGGCAGGTGGTGCGCCTCAACCCCGGTAATTTTCCACTCGGCACCATGCTGGTGAATATTATCGGCTCACTGCTGATCGGTTATGTGCTCGGCAAATATGGTGCGCAGCATTCCACCCGCGCCTTCTTCGTGACGGGGATGCTCGGCGGCTTCACCACCTTTTCCGCCTTCTCCTGGGACGCGCTGCAGCTCGTCAATCGCGGAGAATGGGGTGGTGCGGCGCTTTATGTGGGCGGCAGCGTGGTACTCTCGGTACTCGCCGTAGCCATTGGATTTCAGATAGGACGATAACATGGCAATGGAACGCAAAACCTATAAAGTTGACGCCATGGATGGCAACACGCGGCTCGACCGCTGGTGCCAGCGCATCCTCGGCAGTGCGCCGAACTCGGTCTATCAGAAAGCGCTGCGCAGTGGCCGCATTCGCCTCAACGGCAAAAAAGCCGAAGGCGCCGCTCGCGTGTTTGAGGACGACGTGGTCGAGGTGCGCGGCGATATCGTGAATCCCGAGCGCGAGGCGGCCCCACGCAAAAAACAGGATATGAAGCTGACGCTGGAACTCGCCGCCGAGGCGCAGAGCTGGGTGCTTTACAAGGACAAAGACATTCTCGTCATCAACAAGCCTGCGGGCCTTGCGGTGCAGGGCGGCAGCGGGCTCAGCAAGCATCTCGATGGGCTGCTGCCGGCGCTGCAGTTCGATGGCAAACAGGTGCCGCGCCTCGTCCACCGGCTCGATAAGGACACGAGCGGCGTGCTGCTGCTGGCGCGCCATGTGGCGGCGGCGAGCGAGTTGCAAAAAGCCTTCCTCGCCAAAACCATCCGCAAAACCTATCTCGCGCTGGTGGTGGGTGTGCCGAACCCCTATTCGGGCGAGATCGAATCGAACCTCGATAAAATCGCACGCGGGGAAGACAGCCGCGAAATGGTGCGCAGTGTGGAGGAAGACGGCAAACGCGCCATCACGCGCTACCGCACGATTGAACATCTCGCCAAGAAAATGGCGCTGGTCGAGCTTGAGCCGGTGACCGGCCGCACACACCAGTTGCGCGTGCATATGGCGGAGATGAAATGCCCCATCGTCGGCGACGGTAAATATGGCGGCGGCGCGGCGCATGTGAAAGGCGGCGTGGAAATTTCCGGCCGCTTGCATTTGCAAGCGTGGCGTATTGAACTGCCGCCGCTGTTCGGCAAACCTGCACGCAGCTACGAAGCCCCGCTCGCGCCGCATATCGCCGCCAGCCTCGATGCGCTGGGGTTGAGCTTAGAGAAGTAGCGCATGGTCAGCATGTCGAAATCCAAAGCCGAACCGCGGGCGCTGCCGCAGCGTTTTTATACGCAGGTAGCGGTGGCGGATGTTGCGGGCGGCTTTGCCATCACGCTCGACGGCAAGCCGGTCAAAACTCCGGCGGGCAAGCCACTCGCCGTGCCCCACCATGCGGTGGCAGAGGCCATGGCGGCGGAGTGGGAGGCGCAAACCACCGTCATCAACACCGACAGCATGCCACTCACGCGCCTGGCCAGCATCACCATCGACCGCGTCTCGCTCGACCGCGCGGCGCTGCTCGCGGATATTGCAAATTACCTGACGACCGATTTGCTCTGCTACCGCGTGCCGCCGCACCACAGCGAAACGCCGCTGATCACACACGACGCCATTCTCCGCACACGGCAAGACGCGGTGTTCGACCCGATCCTCGCCTGGGTGAGCGAAGCATACGGCGCGGCATTCGCGGTGACCGAAGGGGTGATGCCTATCGCCCAGACGCCTGCGACATTGACAAAAATTTCAGACCTGTTTGCGCAAGCGACCGACAGCGAACTCGCCGCGCTGGCGATGATGGTGCCAATGCTGGGCTCGGCGCTCCTCGCCCTTGCCCTATGGAAAGGGCGTGTCGATGTCGAGGCTGCCCTCACCATGGCGCGGCTTGATGAAGATTTTCAGGCCGAGCAATGGGGCCACGACCCGCTCGCCACCGAGGCATGGAATGCCAAATGCCGCGACATCCGCGCGGCGGTGTTTTTTCTGCTGAACACCTGAAAGTGAACGGCGTGGAGCGCACGGCAAAGCCGTCAAGTCGCTATGGCAATGTGATAAGATACGGAATCAACCCATAGGTATGGATATATTCCACTAGCTCCATGAAGGGAATGGCGAGGAACCAGAGCAGGCTGTCGCGTAGGGCTTTGTTGAGGAATTCGGGCTTCATGATCACGGTATCGGGCGCCTGATAGAGGCTGAGGCGGGGGAAAAACCGTGGTACGCGCGCGCAATACACGTCATAGGTCGCGCCGAATTGTTCCCGTAAAAACACTTCTTCGCGCGCGATGAGGGCAAAATAAATACGGCAGAACAGCAGTGGCAGGGCGATCATAAACAGTAGGTAATGCGAGATGATGCCCACGCCCAGCGCGCCGATGAACGAGAAAAAATAGAGCGGGTTGCGGCAGATCGAGAACGGTCCATAGGTCACCAGTGTCTCGTTTTTATGGCCGCCGATGAAGGCAGTGGTGTAGATGCGGCCGATGGCGGCGGCAGCAATCAACAGCCCACCGACAATTTCCTGAATGGAGTTGAGGAATGATTCGAGCGGCGCGAAACGTGGCTCTGCAATCAGCACTACCGCCAGAAAGAGAAGCACGCCGCGGCGTGTGTCACGTTTGCGGTTGAGGTTAAGTGCGGTGGCCATAGTTGCAATCCTTTGTTACGTTGTACTCAACAGGAGTGCGCGGCGCTGTCAAACAAAAGCGCCCAGGCGTGCACATGATGCGCCAATGAAAAAGGGCTCCTTACGGAACCCTTTTTCATTGGCAGGGGCGACAGGGATCGAACCTGCGGCCTACGGTTTTGGAGACCGTCGCTCTACCAGCTGAGCTACACCCCTACACGAAATCGAGGGCTTCAGTAGCGCGATTTGATGCCGGATGCAAGAAGGCCGTAGAAATTTCTTTCCACGGCCTTCTAAGTAATATTTGCGAGCAGGGCGAGCCAGCCATGAGCAGCGGCGCTGCGCGCAGGTTTGGTCAGTAGACCAAACCGTAGCAACGAAATGCTACGCAATCACCTTCGCAACAACACCCGCACCAACCGTGCGGCCACCTTCGCGGATTGCAAAGCGCAGACCTTGATCCATCGCGATCGGTGCGATCAGCTCA
>JBIIEL010000027.1:0-27287 GCA_044237845.1 Rickettsiales bacterium
ATGATGATTGTCTCGGTGGTGCTGCTGCTCGCCTTCTTTGTGACATCAGAAAACGCTCATGCACAGCTTGCGGTGAGTACGGCTTGCAGTAGTTATCAGATTGATCCTGTGACGGGCGAGAAAGTGACGCAGAGTGCCTATGTTGGTCTTACCAATCGTATAGTTAGCTGTGTGCGTGACACGCTGGATTCGGCGACGAGTCAATTTTTCAATAGTAGCACCGGGTTTTACCATCTGGTGACTGACGGAATTACGGGTGTTACGACACTTGCGGTTATTGTATTTGGAATCATGGCCGCGTTTGGCATGCTAGAAAAAGTGGGTCGTGATTCCATCATGCTCCTACTGAAAATCTCCATGGTTGCCTACTTTTCGGCCAATAGTGATTATTTGTACCACAAAGTGATTGGGATGATGGATAGTACGGCGCTGGCGGTGGTGAGTTTTGTGCCTGCCAGCGGCGCATCTGACAATAGCGGTAGTGATTTTCAGGATGTCACTTGTTTGCAAAACATGATCAATGTGCAGCAGGCTCTCGACCCCAAAAAAGCGGCGACGGGGCCATGGCTAGCGATGGATTGCATGATCGACTCGGTCATCGGTATTAAGGTGGAGCCTAAGGGTGGAATACAGCCCAATGCGTTAACACAGGGCAAGGCGTATAACGAGAAGTTGAAAAATACTAATAACGCTCAGGGTGCAAAAGAAAATGGCCTGTCTCGAGGGATGCTGTTTTTCTTCTTCAGCTCCTATTCCACTTCGATTATGGGCATTATCTTGGCTATCATCGGCTTCATTTTTATATGGGGCATGGTGAATATTATCATTAAGTCGCTGTTTATTTACATCGCTGGTTATCTTGGAATCGCTGTGATGATGATGCTTGCGCCACTCTTCATTCCGCTGGTGCTTTTTCAGGTCACGAAACAATATTTTGATAAGTGGGTGAAGCTTGTTATTTCCTTTGCCTTGCAGCCGATTATTATTCTTGTGTTTGTTATGCTAAGTATCTCTGCGGTGGATCTCGCAACTTTCTCCGGCGATTATTCGGTGATGTATCGTATTGCGGGGGAAGAATCGCGAAAAAATGATTTCAGTTTAAATCGTCATCTGACCTGCTTGCGCAACAAGTCTAACCCAGCCACCTGTTTGCCGGCGAATACGGTTTATGACAAAGATCAGCATGTGGTCATTGATGAGAGAAAGCCTATAAAACTCTTTGATGTAAAGGCCGATACAAAAGATAAAACGCCTATCGATGGCACAATGGCGGATAGTATTATTGATGGGCTGGAAACAAGCAAATGTACTAAAGCGCTGATGGATGCTGATCCCGAATTGAAAAAACATTGCGAGCAAAGTTATCCAGTTCAGACATTCCGTCAGAATCTGAATTGGGATGTTATGGCTGATGCGCGCAACCCTGCGGTTGTTGTAGATACGGCCGCTGGTGTTCAGGACGCTGCCGAGCAAATCAGCAAAGAAGTAATGGCCGCAGTTATTTTTGCGGCAGTGGTGGTGTTTGTCATGAAAGAGCTGCTCTCTGTGATTCCGATGGTGGCCTATGACCTCGTGGGTGATTACGGGCAGATGCAAGGTCTCGGAAAGATATCGGGTATTCCGGGACAACAAGGGGCTCGATCAGGGCTTGGTGGCATGATGTCGGGGGGTAAATCTCCATGACGCGGATTTATAAAGTCCTTCCCATTCTTCTCACGGCGATGATGTTCTACTTCACGCAGCCGATGCACAGTTTCTATACGCTGCATGCGCAGTCCGATGTCACAAACGAGGGGCTTGATCAGCTGAATGATGTTCATGAGGGAACTCCGAGCAAGGATGGCGTCTCTATACCACCAGACGGCCTCTCTGCCACTGGAGCACGACAGACCTGTACTTCACTGCCAGAGGCAGCAGGCGGCACACTGCTAGGCAAAATTATTCCCTGCCTGATTCATACTATTGAGAATAGTACAGAGAAATTCAGTGCGGAGTTGATCGAAAAACTCAAGCCGCTGCTCTATAGCTTTATGACATTAGTGGTGACGCTTTTTGGGGTGAAAGTCCTTCAAGGTGAGCGTGAAATTCATGTGCAGGCCTTCACCCTCGTGCTCAAAATTGCCTTTGTCATCGGCATGTTGGAAATCATACCGACCAAAGTTGTCCCTTGGTCATATGCTATTATCTCCGACGGGGTGAGTATCGTCACCAATACTGTGGGGCCGGATTCAGACAATATGACCTGTGACATCGCTGCTTATGGTAACGACGATACACCGCTGATCTGGAAGCAAATGGATTGTGTGCTTGGCAAGCTCTATGGCTTTGCGACGGGCGAGCCGGGACCAGATGGTAAGAAGCCGGTGAATATGGTACTCGCAGCCAGTGGAGCAGGGTTATTGAGCGGATTTCTCTTTGGCGGAACGGCCGGGGTTGCGGTCTTTTTTGCGATGCTAGGGGTTCTCTGGACGATTGGGATGCTGGTGTTCCGTACGGCGTTGGCGTTTATGAACGGCTATCTCATCGTCTGCGTGCTGCTGATTCTCTCGCCAATATTCCTACCGCTCGTGCTGATGCGTGTGACGATGGATTATTTTGATAAATGGTGGAAAGCCATTATGGGCGGGCTTCTGCTGCCAATCATTGTGTCGGCTTTTTCGATGTTCGCGTTAATTGCGTATGACGGACTGCTTTTTGAACCGGATTCCGAGTTTCAGGAACTGTTTGATTACCAAACGATCCAAGATGCGTTGCAGCTGGATCGCAAACCGTGCGATATGACCGTGACAAATAACCCGGATGCTAAAGCGGCCCCGAATGCAACCGAAAGCGATATCGACAAGCTCTTTAAGGATAATCCGTTCGTACAGAATATGGTGCAGCCTCTGCTTAGCGGTGGGTCGGACACATGTAGTATGCTGAAGATACCTGTCTTCGACCCAACGAAGGTGGATGCTCCAGGTTTTGAAGATAGAACGGAGATTTTTGAAGGTATTTTTAAAACCTGCATCAAGCTGCTGATTATGGCATTCCTGATTGGTGAAGGAGTGAAAACAGTGCAGGGGACTGTCTCGAGCTTAACTGGCTCGGGTATGGCAGGGACTGCGCTGAACGCACGATCGGAGACCGAAACTAAGCTCACCACGGCCTTTGAGGAAATGCAGGGCAAGATGAAAGAAGGTTTTATTCAGCGCGATGCGAAGGGTAATGCCGTAAGAGATGAAAATAATGAGCCGATATCTGCAAGAGGTGCTGATTTCCTTAAGGCGACCCCCAACGCTGCACGCAGTTTTGTCGACACAGCGAAAGATTTAATGAGTCAGGTGAGAAAAAATTAATGCGGCATATTAACGCACATCGAATAAGTGAGGCCAGAATGCGCCATTTGACACTCCGTTTCATTGCTTCGTGCCTTTTCGTTCTGGCGACGGCTCTTATCGTGTGGCCGCACTCCGCTTCTGCGCAAACGCCTCCCGATACATGTACGGGTTTTAAGGAGAGTGCGCAGAAGGCATTTGATAATCCATCGCAAGCACCAGCGGATGGTCTGCTAAGCGATATTTATTCATTTATTACCGATGTCACCTACGATGCGACGGAAAATCTTTTCAATGCCTTCGTGAATAGCACTTCTTACCAAAACGCTCTTTATTGGGCGATGTCGCTGATGGTGGTTGTTTTTGGGGTGGGGTTCACGATAGGCGTCGTGCAGCCGAGCTTCCAACAAGTGCTGGTGCGGCTCTTTAAGCTGGGTGTTCTTTTTGCCCTGGTTTCACCTGATGGGTGGGAGTTCTTCAGCGATTACGTGGTGAATTTCTTTCAGGACGGAACAGATGATCTGATTAAAGGTGTGCAGGAAATTGGTACGGGTATCGCTGCTCCACAAGGGGCGACACCGTTTTATGCATTGGACCGACTGGCTGAGTTCATTATTCAACCAGACACCATCACAGCAATAATGGGGACACTCGCTGCGGGTCCATACGGGATTACGATGGGTGGGCTGATGATTATTGCGTTCTATGGTTTCTTTATGCTCATTCTAAAAGCATTGCGGGTGTATGCTATTACCTTCGTGGCGCGCGCGTTGTTGCTTGGGATAGCGCCACTCTTCTTGATATTCCTGATGTTCGAGAAAACGAAAGGGCTGTTTACCGCCTGGCTCAATGCGCTGGTGAACCTTTCATTGCAGCCGATTCTGCTGTTCACATTCCTCTCCTTTTTCCTCGTGCTTATCGAGACCTCGGCGCGCGATATGCTGGGGACTGAATTCTGCTGGCAGGAATTTAAAAATATCGATGGCTCGATGAATAAAGCGGCGTTCTGGCGTCCCGTGGATGGCGTTACGAAATCGGCTACTACGGAGATGACCTGGCAGGGCTCGCTTGAATGTTTAACCTCACCTCAGAACACCACTGGCGATAAATGTGCAGAATTCCCGATCAATATTGTGGATATGCTGAGCTTCTTAGTGCTCATCTATCTGGCGCAACGCTTTACGGAAGTCGTGGAACGTATCTCGAGTGAGCTATCGAACGCGTTCGTGGGTCTTGACACGCAAGGCAAACTTGACCAGATGTTTAGTCATCAAGGTGGCGGAAAACATGGTGGCGGCCTAAATATAAAACAGAAGTAAAGGTAGCAATATGACTAACCCCCTCCGACTATTGCTGATTCTTGGCACGTTGCTGACGCTTGCAGCCTGTGCCGATGAGCATGTTGAGCCACAAAAAAGCCCCTGTGTTGGTTTGGAGGGCAGCCCCTGTGGGCCAAAGCGTCAGGTCAATAAGGACTTGGTCGAGAACGTCGTTGCTCATGCATACGCAGAGTCTGCCTAACGCTTCTTAGCGGCTATACCCAGCTGGCGGTTTGATGGGCTGAGGCGGCACCATTTTGTTCTTCTCATCAATCGTTGTGCCATCCGCAGCAACCTCTGGCGGCTTAGTTGTTATTGGCTTGATGGGGGCAGGAGCAACTGGTGTTCCTTTTTCGATAATCCGTTTGCCATACATATTTTTAGCCGTTGGGTCGGGATTCAGTGCTGGGCCACTCAGCCCCTTGGCGCTGGTGGCGTTCTGGAAACCCTTGAGCATGTTTGGGTCAATCTTTTTTACAGCGGCTTGAGCCGCCGCCTTTTTTGCAGCTTCCCGGCGTTGTGCCTCCATCAGCTGCTGCTGACGTACTTGCCGCTCATGCTCTTCCTGCTCCTCACGCGCGTGGTTCGCCAGGGCGTTGTTCCGAGCCGTCTGTTGTGCAGGGGTAGTATTAGGCCCAGTGATGGACGTGCCGCTGGTAGTCGGGCGCGTCGTGGTAGGACGTGATGGCGTCGGGCGTGTCGTCGCGCGGGTTGGCACCGATGCGGCAGGGGGAGTTCTCACATCCGAACGCGTCTGCGGAGGAGTAGGGGGCGGCGCCTGAACGCGGTTCGCCTGCGCTTGCAGGTTGGCATTCTCGGCTGCGAGAAGCTCTGCATTGCGCTTTGCGACGTTATTTTGCGTGATGACCATTTGTTGCGCCATACCCGCGGTCGGCGCGGTGCTAACGCTGCTGCCCAGCTCTTTCCCCGGTGTAAAGCCCACATGCGCACCAGAGAGGCTAACAGTCTGTGTGCGATTGATGATCGTATCGATGCCGTGATCGATTTTATTGAGGAGGCCGCCAAATGTTGCATCGGTCGCGGTGGCATAAACTTCCGGGATACGTGCTAACTGGCCGCTCAGGCTTTCTGCTAGCTTGCTATTGCCGGCTATACGCGCCATCCGCAGTGCTTCGAGTTTTGCAAGATAGCCCATTTGGCCAATCGCCCGGGTTGCCGCTAGAATAGACGGGTCTTGCATGATATTGGCGTTGAAGCCCCGGCTATAGGCAAGCAGGCGCTCATAGACCATCACCACGCCTTTCATGGCGCCGAGTGCAGCCATATCATCTGTGGGCGGCAGCTTCAGCCCATCGAGAATGTTAATGTTGCCCAGATTAACCATGAGTTTGCGTAGAATATCTTTTGCAATCTCGATGGCATCGCGGCGAACCGGCTCGGTCAAGCTACTGATATGTTGCATGTTGCCAGCACTTGCTAACAATGCATTCGACATTGCATCAAGATCCTGTGCGGCGGCGTTGATCGTGTGGCGATCAATCAACTCCGCACGCGCGGCCTCCAATGCCTGCACGCGGTCGATGCCGGCATTAATCTGGTCAGGCGTTGGCCCTGTTGCTTGCTTTCCATGGACGATGTCTTTGCTGAAGACATCCATGAATTCTGTCTCGTGCGCGGCGGGCAACATCCAGTCCGGTGCTGGTTTTCCACCGAACAGTGCCACTACCGCCGAGAAAGGCCGCATCCAGTTTGAGTGGCGATGCATTTCGAGGATTTTCTCGTAGAGATATTGCGCACCCGCACCGCCGGGAGCGCAGGCCTCAGAGATTGAGATGTAGGGTTTTTTCGGGTCGTGGTTCGGAATCAGTCCCAGGAAACGGTAGTTGTTGTCGAGCCCTTGACCGACGAATGTCGCGATTTCTTCCAGCGATTGTTGGGCTTTCTCCGGCGTCATCCCATTGGGGGTGTTGACGTAGTAAGACTCCATCAGGAAGTTGCGGACGGCGGCGATATTATCGCGCAGATTATCAAACGATTCGTAATTATCGCTCAGCGGATCGAAGAGTGAGGGGCTATCGAACTGCTCACCGATGATGGCGTCGAAGCCGGGATACATATTCGATGAGAAGTCAATGTTGGCTTCGCGGGTGTGAATTACCTTGAGCAATGGTTGCCAACCCGTTCGGCGAATCACCGCATAACGGCCAATGCCAGGAACCTCATGAAGAGAATATTCCTCAGCAGAATCATCTAATAGCTGGTCGGCGGCGGAGGCGGCGTCTGTCATGGCGCCCAACTCTGCGCGCGCTTGCGCCAACGCGGTTTCAATCGCGCTTAAATCCTCCACGAAAGGGTTGGATTCAGACCTATCTGGGGTGATTTCTATCGCCATCGGGCGTTCCTATCCTTTGGCCTAGCCAGCCGCGCCGGATTCAGACTGTTCCTGTTGCGCAGCACCGAGGGCATAGACGCAGAGATCTTCGAACGAGACTTCATTCTCCTGACTGATTTTGAAGAGCTTCTCGAAGCTGTCCATCACGTCCTGAGGGATGCTGCCGCCACGCTCAGATGAAAGCCACCATCCTTGAAATTGCAGGGGATGCTTCTTCGGGTGTGGCTCGCCGATATAGACATGGAATGGCTGTTTTACGCCGTTAAAATCACACGGGACGGTAAAGCGTTTCATGGGTTGCTCCTGTCACTGGTTTGGCCATTCTATGGCTTCTAGTATAAACTATACGCCAGTTTTATGACAGTTTTATGACAATACCCACGCTAAATGGCATTATTTTCGTCTTTTGGGGGCGTCCTACAACTGCTTTTTAAGCAACACATGCATGACGCCCGCACCACCGCGCGTGGGGTGGGCATGCGCGAAGGCCGAAAGATGGGCGCGCAGTGCGGGTTCGTTGAGCCAGTGCGGCAGCTCGCGGCGCAGGATTCCCTCGCCCTCGCGCCCCTTGCCCGTGATGATAAGCAGGTGCCGGTGCCCTTTGCCACGTTCGCGCGCGACAAAGCGACTGACGGCGGCGTAGGCCTCGAGCTTGCTGAGGCCGTGCAGGTCGAGCGTGGCCTCGATGCTGGGGTGGGTTTTGAAGCGCTTCGCCGCTTCGCGGATGGGTAGGGGATTCAGGATTTTGGATTCAGGATTCGGGGAAGTAGATCGCTGATTCAATGGCTGCGAAGCGGAAAGAGGCTTTTTTGCTAAATCCTGAATCCCGAATCCTGAATCCTCCTCGTTATATTCCGCTTCTACTTCGGCGAGGATTTTTTTGGTGAAGCGGTTGCTCTCGCGCCAGAGGCGAAGTTCTTCCGCCGTGGGCGCGCGGGGCTTCATGGCAGCAGCGAGGGGGCGGATGGCAAGGCATCACGTAGAACAGAGAAGGGGTCACTCTCTGCGGGAGAGCTATTGTTAGTCTCGTTCTCTTCTTTCGCCTCCGACGCAGTCGGCGCAGCCAGAGGCAGCAACCAATAGGTTTTGCCGCGGGATTTTTGGTGTCCGGCTTCCCACTCCGCCGCATCGCCCTGGCCGTAGAATAAATCGGCGCGGTGGGGACCTTTCAGCGCCCCGCCTGTATCCTGCGAGATGAATAGGCGGCGCAGTGGCGTTTCGCTCTGAGTGGCGTAGGACATTTTGGTGGTGTCGATGAAGGTGGGCACGCCGTAGGCAGCGCGGTCGTCATCCACAGCGATGGAGCGCAGCGGCGTTAGCGGAAGGCCAATGGCGCCTTTGGCGGCTTTATCGCCAGGCCCCATTTTGAAGAACACGTAAGACGGGTTCTGGTTCATCACCTCGTCCGCCTCGTCGGGGTTGTCATTCAGCCAGTCGCGGATGGATTGCATCGAGAGCTGTTCCAGCGTGCCGCGCTCCTTGAGGATGCGGCCGATAGGCACGTATTCATAGCCGTTCTGCGCGGCATATTGCAGGCCGACCATGCTGCCATCGGTGAGGCGCACTTTGCCGGAGCCCTGCACATGGAGGAAAAACAGCATCGCCGGGTCGTCGACATAAAGCAGCACCGGCGCGCGGCCTTCGAGTGCGCCGCCGACGATTTCCTCGCGCGTGAAATACGGCGCGCGGGTTTTGAGGTCGCGCGGCACACCATAAACCGGCGTGAGATAGGGCGCTTTTTTAGTTTTGGAACCGTTCAGGATTGGCTCGTAATAGCCGGTGATGAGGCCTTCTGGCTGCGACTCGGTTTCCACTTTATAAGGCGCAAAATAGGTCTCGAAGAACTGGCGCGCGGCGGCGTCATCCGGCTGGCCGAGATTGCTGGCGGCGTTGCAGGCACGCTGCCAGTTGGCGCGCGCGCCGACGGCACCTTCATTTTTCGATTGATACGGCGTTTTGCGCGTGGCGACGACGCGGCAGGAATCCACAAACACCGAAAGCGGCGCGGCGTGGGTATCCTCGCGCCAGCCGTTGATATCGTTGAAGCGTGCAGGCACGATCTTCGTCGCATCGCCACAGGCGGTGAGGGAGAGAGAGAGTAAAAAGAGTGCGAGAAGTTTTTTCATGTGCCAACGCTAGAGGCAGATGGCGCTGCTGTCACGCATGGGCGGCTATGTTTCCACAATTGTCCAGCTGGGGTCGCTGCTGGTGAGGGTGCGGGTGAAGACCCATTGGTCTTCCACCACCTCAACATGCGAGGCGTCGCCTTCGAGAATGTTCCCGTCTTTATCGCGAATCAGGTGAATTTGCTCGCTGGCGAAATCGACCGTCAGCGTGGCGAGATTGCCGCTCAGCTTTGCGTTTGTAATCTCGGCCTTGGTGATGGCAACAAGGGTCGTATCTGCTAGGCGGTTGGCGGCGTCGGCATCTGTCAGCGAGAGTTCAAAACTTTTCATCATCTCGTCCGACAGCAGCATTTTCAGGGTGTCGCGGTCGCGCTTGGTGAAAGCGGTGATAACCATCTCGAACGCGGTGCGTGCGCCGGTTAAAAATTCGTCCGGCGCGAACTCGCGGTCGATGCCGCGCATGGCGACGAAGGTCTCAGCCAGTGCGCCGTATTTGCCGGCAAGGTCGTCTTTTTTCTCGTCACCCGCTGCGCGTGCGCGTGCTGCTGGCAACTGAATGACGCGCTCGAACTCCGCGAGCGGTGCTGGCTTGTTGTTTGGGGTTTGGTCGTGCTCGCTGGTGGTGCCAAGCATGGCGCGGTAGCGCAGTAGAATGAATGCGGCCAGCGCGCCAATCACGATAATGTCGCCGTAGGGCATAGTGTTATCTTTCTTGCGATGTGGACTGGTTTGATATAGACAAACCCGAGATAATTACAAGGATACTTATGACCGGAACACCGCAAACCACTCGCCCAACGATTTTCCTACGTGCGCAATACATCAAAGATTTATCGTTCGAAAATCCGCGTGCACCCGCTAGCCTGTTCACCCTCAAAGAGCCGCCGCAAATAGAAGTTTCCGTCAATCTCGGCGCGCAGCGGCTGGACGAGCATGTGTTTGAAGTGGCGCTGCAAATAGGCGTTCGTGCGCTGGTGGATAAGGCGACGGTGTTCCTCACGGATCTCGTCTATGCCGGTGTGATTGAAATGCAAAATATTCCCGAAGAACAGATTGAGCCGACTCTTTTTATTCAGGGTGCGCAGATGATTTATCCGTTTGCCCGCCGCGTGATTTCCGACGTGACGCGCGATGGAGGCTTCCCGCCTGTGGCACTCGAGCCGCTCGACTTTGCGGCGATGTATGCCGAGCAACGCCAGAAGGCAAGTGCGTAGGTGATTGACCGCGCACGCATCCCCAACCTGCTGACCTTCGCGCGGGCGGCGGCAGTTCCGGTATCGTTGCTGATTATGATTTTTTCGCCGGGGCAGCATGCGTGGCTCTATGTGATTTTTGTGACGGCCTCGCTCACCGATTTGCTCGACGGCTATCTCGCGCGGAAATGGAACAGTGTGAGCCCGCTCGGCGCGCTGCTCGACCCGATTGCGGATAAGCTTTTGGTGGCGCTCACGCTTGTCTATATATTAGTTGAAGGGGGTATCACCCCCTACGCGGCTTCGCCGCTGACCCCTTCCGCAAGCGGCTCGCCATGGGAGGCTACGCAAGCCTTCAACCACGGCACGGCGTGGGCGACGGGGCTGGTGGATTTGCTCCATCTCTCCTTCCCTGTGCCAAGCCCTGCTGACGCACCGTTTGTGACCATGCTGTGGACGCTTTCGGCGAGCTCGCTGTTTATTCCCGTCATTCTCATTCTGCTGCGCGAGCTGTATATTTCCGGCCTGCGCGAGTTCCTCGCCACGCGGCAGATGACGCTGCCGGTGAGCAAGGGCGGCAAATGGAAAACCGCGATGCAGATGACCGGCATCGGCCTCGTGCTCGGCGCGCCGGTATTCGCGGAGCCGTTTTTCGCTGCGCTCGGCAATGCGTTTATTTGGCTCGCGGCGCTCCTTGCACTGGTGAGTGCAGTAGATTACACGCGCAAAGCCTGGGGAATTTTGAAGTAGTTAAGCCGCGGCTTTGATATGCCCACGCGTGGCTTTTTCGTAGGCGGCCATGAGGGCGTGGGTGACGGCACCGGGGGTGAATTTCTGCCCTTCGATCTCGCCAACGGGGCTGATTTCCGCGGCGGAGCCGGTGAGGAAAATCTCCTGCGCTTTGGCGAGTTCGTCCGGCATCATATGGCGCTCCACGACCGTGTAGCCCAGCTCGCGCGCCAGCGCGATGACGGTCTGGCGGGTGATGCCGTTCAGGAAACAATCCGCCTTCGGCGTGTGCAGTTCGCCGTTGATGACGAGGAACAGGTTCGCGCCCGTTGCTTCGGCGAGATAGCCGCGGTAATCGAGCATCAGCGCGTCTTGGAAGCCTCGCGCTTCGGCGTCGTGCTTGCTGATGGTGCAGATCATGTAAAGCCCGGCGGCCTTGGCGTGAACGGGTTCGGTCTCCTCGCTCGGGCGCTTGTATTTCGCCCAGCATAGGCGGATGCCCTTGGCTTTCACTTCGGGGTTGAACATGCTCGGCCATGCCCATGTGGCAATCGCCACGTGGATTTTACTGATCTGCGCGCTGACGGCCATCATCTCGCTGCCGCGCCAGGCGACGGGGCGCACATAGGCATCCACCACTTTGTTGGCGGCGAGGACGTCGGCCTTCGCTTTTTCCAGTTCATCCACAGAATACGGAATCGTCATGCCGAGAATGTTGGCGGATTTATGCAGCCGCTCCGAATGCTCGCGGCTTTTAAAAATTTTGCCGCCATAGGCGCGCTCGCCCTCGAACACGCTGCTGCCATAATGCAGCCCGTGAGTGAGCACATGCACCCGCGCCTCGCGCCAGGGCACCAGTTTGCCATCGAACCAGATGACACCGTCGCGGTCGTCGAAGGGTAGTACGCTCATAAAGGCTCCGTTTTGTGTAAATTTAAAGATTGTGCGTTAGCAGTTGCCGTCGAATGCTTTGCGGCGGTTGGCGCTAAAATTCTCTGCGTAGGCTTTGGGGGTAATGGCAGGAGATTTTGGCTCATTCACTATGTAGTGGATGTTCTTGGCGGTGGCGTACGCGATAGCTTCTTCCTTCGTTGCGAAGGTAAGTTTCACCTGCGTAATAGTGTCAGGCATGGTGTTCCAGCCCATCAACGCATCTGGGCGACCCGGGGCAGAGCGGTCAAACTCTAGCAGCCAGTGCTGAGTTTTCGCTTTACCGGATTGCATCGCGGTTTTGGTAGGTTGATAGATTTTGGCAGTCGGGTGCATATTCATGCGCTGAATCTAGCGCGCTTGTATGCGTAGTCAAGCGCGCGGCGGGCTTCTAAGTGTGAACCTGTTCAGATTTGCGGTGCCATGTGGCGCGTAGGCGGCTGACCCCATGGCGGGTTTTACCCCAGTGATGCGGCCTGACAAAGAGCTGCCACAGCGCTCGTGCGGCGGCCACCGAGTTTAGCAGCCAATAAAGCGGGTAAAGCAGCAGCGCGCGGCGCATATTCTCCCAGCGCTCAATATGCAATACTGCGCGCGCAAACATCCAGTTGCAGAGCAGGCCGCCGACGAACGACAATAGGCATAACCCATGCAAGAAGGGTGGTAGTGGCTCCGTCACATATCCTGTGAGGGAGACGAGGTAGATCGCCCAAAACACAGGTGCGAGCAGGAAGGTGAGGGCAGGCAAGCCGAAAAAGAACTGAAAGCCATAATAGCCTGTGGATCCTAAGCGGTTTTTGAGCTCGCTAGGGTCGCGCATATAGACCAGCCAAGTTTGAATATAGCCTTTAATCCACCGGGTGCGTTGGACAATCCATGCGCGCAGACTGATGGGGCATTCCTCCAGCGTCAGCGAGGGCAGTATGCGCGTTTCGTAGCCAAAATAGGCGAGGCGGATGCCAAGGTCAGCGTCCTCGGTCACGTTGAATGCGTCCCAGCCGCCTGCATCCTTAAGCGCGGCGACCCGCAGGTGGTTGCTGGTACCGCCGAGAGGAATGGGCATGCGCAGGCGCTCGAGTGCCGGGAGATTGATGCGAAAGAGTGTGCTATATTCGATAGCAAAAAGCTGTGTCAGTAGGTTTTCGTTGCGGTTATAGTAATTGAGCGGCGCTTGCAGGCAAGCCAGGCGATGATTGGCGGTACGAAACAGATGTACAGCACGGCGTAGCTGGTCGCTGGCAGGGGCATCCTCCGCATCAAAGATTACCAGAAATTCGCCACGTATTTGCTGAAGTGCTACATTGCAGGCTTTAGGTTTTGTACGTGGTTTTGACGGTGCTACTGTGAGGATGTGCATCATCTGCGGCGGGCGTAGGGCTTTGAGCGCTTCGATAGTGGTATGGTCATCGGCCTCGCAGATTAGCTTGATGTCGAGCTTGTCGCGTGGGTAGTCTAGTGCATTGAGGCTCTCGATCAGCCGGGACATCACGGCCGCATTCTCCATGTAAAGCGGTACCAGAATGGTGTAGATGGGCAGCGTTGCATTATGAAGCGCCGCAGCGGAATCACACAGTTCAGGTAAGTGTGCCTGCTGTTCACTTAGCTGCTTCAGGCCGTGCTGGTAGAGCTGTATTTTTATACCGAGCGACAGCAGGTAGAGAAGGTTGCATAGGAGCAGAATGATCTGCCAGCTGAATTGTGGAACAACCAGAAGTACAGCAAGCAAAAAGCCGCATAGCAGCAGTAGGCCGCGCACTTGTGGAGGAGTAAGAATGCGATCGGCCACGAGATGTTTATATTTGCGGCGTAGCGATAGGCAAGCGTGGCGCGTAGTGGTGGTTGCGGCGATAGAGGCGAAGTAATCCGTTAGGTCGCGCGGGCCGGTGATGACAAGGCGCACGGGCATTTTGTAAGATTTTTCGAGTAGGGATTGTAATTGTGGTGAGGGTTCTGACGTGGCGACAATCAGCCCGTCTCTGGATTGTGCAAACGGTACATAGTGGTGCGCGATATAGTTGGGTAAATCACGCGGAACAAATAGAGAGCGATCCGGCGGCATATGGTTGAAATCAACGAAAGCGAGATCATGATAGGCCGCTAGCCCACGCGATAAATCCCGTGCTAGAACAAGATTATGGCTGTATAGATAATGGCCGATTTTACCACGTGCGCGGCTAGCATATTGCTCGATCGTGCCGCGTGCAATAGCGCCGTGTGCGACAAGAATGTCACCGATGCGTTGGGGCTCTGCGTTAAGCGTTGTCATTAAAACGGATGAGAGATGCTGAGGGAAAGGCCGCGGCCATCGCCTACCTGCTTTCCGCTTACATGATTAAATAAAGTAACGCCAATAATATGCCTGGATGAGGCCACGTAACTTGCTCCCAGTTCTAGTTTGACAAGGTTGTAATCTTGATTGCCATTTTCAGTGAAGTCGTTGCTGGGCTCAAATTCAGTGGCTGCAACCGTGCGAATAGCAGGTATCAGTTTCCAACTTTCGGTGAGACCAAGTCCAAGCGAGACATCCGCACGGATTTGGTCGTTGAGTTCTGTGCTCCGATGACGATAGCCAACGCGTATATCAAGGTAATCATGTGGGCTGAGAAGCAAGATATTGCGTCCATACAGCAGGGAAAGCTCGCTATCTGTGCTGCTGCTGCCGCCACGCGGTGATAGGGTTTCGTCATACAGTGTTTTGAATTTGATGAGCGGCTGAAGGCTGACAATTTGTTTTTCATCTATCCATAGTCGCGTGCGTAGGAAAATTTCTGGATCAGCGATGCCGTAATTATACGCGCCTGCTTGGTTGGCATATTGCCAGTAAGCAGTACCGCCTACGGTGAGATTTTCACCTGCACCATATTCCAGATAGGGTTGGAGTTCGTATTTGAGATAACGCGCTTGCGAGGCTTTGTCGCCACTACGGTTATAATAGGCATCGCTGGCGAAAGAGGATGCTTGCACGATAAACAATCCATTGCCTGCGGGTTGAAGCCACGCGCCGGCGCAGGCGCTGCTAGCCACTGCGTTAATGATTAAAAACAGAGCAATGGATTTTTGCATACAGATCTCGCTGTAACGTTCTGTTGCAACATATGGTTGCGCCAACGGAAACCTAAAACAGCCAGAGGTTAAGTCAAGCAAAGGATAGAATAAGCCTAGTGAATCTGCTGTTCAATGGCTTTGAGTGCGACGGCGATGGCAGGGTCTTCCTTGCTATTCTCAAGCTGTGCGCCAACAATTGTAGCGGTAGCTTTAGTTGCTGCATCTACCATTTGTGTGCGGACGAAGGCGATGGCTTCTTGTTCTGCACGGGCTATTTTCTCAAGGGCTTGCTGGCTGCGACGGTCGAGTGCTTGTTTTAAATCGCTCTCTGCGCGGGCGCGAAGTGCTTCGGCTTCGGCCTTCGCGGCTGTGATAATTGCTTCGGCTTCTTTGGCGTTGCTCTCGCGCTCGCGCTCATAGGAGGCGAGTAGTTCCTGTGCCTGCGCACGCAGCAAGGTCGCCTGTTCTAGCTGCTCGTAGATTTTATGCGAACGGGCATCCAGTGCGCGGTTGATGGGAGGAAGCGCGTAGCGCAGAAAAATTCCTAGAAAGAGGAGGGTTGAGAGCGTAATCCATGTGTAAGGGCTCTGCATCAGCGCGGCCCAGTCCGGGTTGCTGGCAACAGCGGCAACATCCGCCGTGTGAGTGACGTCTACCACGTTCTGAACAAGCTGTTCTTTCTTCGCCATCGGGATGCCTAGTGACCAGTTTTTGCTGCAAGCAGCGGGGTTACAATCTTTTCTGCGTCTTTGGTGTCGATTGTGCGACCTAGCAACTTCTCCACCATGGTAACAGCAAGCTCTACGGTTGCTTTTTGCATAGCACCAGCCGCTTTGGATTTGGCTTCTTCAATCCGCGTTTCTGCACGTTCCGCCTTTTGTGAAAGCTCGCGGTCGAGTTTTTCAAAGGCTTCGTTGGTGCGTGCATTGCTCTCGGCTTGCGCTTTCGCCATCAGCTCTGACGCACGGCCACGGGCGTTCATACCCTGAGATTCATAGTGACAACGTGTGCCTTCGGCCGCACGTTTTGCCTCTTCGGCCTCTACAATCGCGGCATGGATAGCCGATTCACGAACTTCCAGAACCTGCGAGACGCTCGGCACAATGAAGCGCGAAACGATGAGGTAAAGTATGGTGAATGTCACCACGAGCCAGAAAAGCTGATTGGCAAACCAGGTGGAATCCAATTGCGGTAGCCCAGCCGCTGCGTGTGCAGAGGAGGCTATGAAGAGGGCAGCAACCGGGGTTGAACGAATCAGCATATTCATGGCTCGTGGTGTGTAATTAGCGATTAACCATACATGATGATCATGGCGACGACGAACGACAGGAGACCCATCAACTCGGCGAATACGGCGCCAAGGATGGCGGTCGAGCGGATTTTACCTTCCGCGCCAGGGTTGCGGGCAATGCCTTGTGCTGCGTTACCGAAAATCAGACCGGCACCGATTGCGCCACCGAGCATACCCAGTGCTGCAAGACCCATACCGACATATTTCATTGATTCTACTGCTTCCATTTCCATTTCACACTCCAAAGATACTAAGGTTAATCATTAATGATGGTCATCCGCCAAGGCTTCGCCAAGGTACATCGAGCACAGCAGTGCAAAGATATATGCCTGAAGAATAGCGACGAATACTTCGAGCCCGGTCATAAACACCAGGAACAATACCGGAAAAGCGGCGGCAATAATACCCAGCGCGCCACCAAGCGCAGCAAGGGGGGCAACAAAGCCTGCGATCACGTGGATCAGTGTGTGCCCTGCAATCATGTTAGCAGCAAGACGCAGCCCCAGACTGATGGGGCGCGCCATGTAGGAAACGAGCTCAATCAGAAAAATCATCGGCGCAATAAAAAGAGGGATACCCGATGGAATGAAATGTTTGAAAAAGCCGATGGGGCCTTTTTTGATCAGCCCAACAAGTGTGATTCCGAGAAAGACAAAAGCGCCCATGCCGAAAGTAATAATAATATGGCTGGTAGGTGCGAAGGATTTTGGCACCAGGCCGAGCAGATTCATGGCAAGGATGAATAAAAAAAGCGTGAAAATGAAAGGTGCGTAGCGCAGACCTGCGTGCCCGGCATTCTCTCCAACGGTATCGCGCACGAACATGTAGCTGAGTTCGGCGAGGGACTGCATACGCCCCGGCACGACCGCACGACGGCGCATAGCGTAAGCAAATACGATTAGTACCAGCAATACCGATGCAATCATGACCGCGGAGGAATTCGTGATGCTCGCGTCGATGCCGAAGAGTTTCGGGAGCTCAAAAACGGGGCTGACCGCAAACTGGTCAAGTGGGCTGTGATGTCCTTCCGCTGACACGATCTCTTCCTATGTCTTTTTGTTTTCCTGCTTTTGGCGGGTCTTCTCCGCCTGAAGCATCATTTTTGTTCCCGCAGCAACCCCGATGAGTAATCCCACCAGAAGCCCCCACGGCATTGTATTCTGCCAGCGATCGAATGCGAAGCCAAGACCCGAACCAACCGCTGTTGCCGAAGCAAAGTCGATGGCAGCTTTGGCAGCATCGCTTGAAATTCTCTTGGCCGGAGTGGTCTCTGGCTGGAGCTTTTTCACCTTCTCAAGTTGCTGATTCAGCGCCTCAAGTTGCTGTGCTTTCTGCGTATCTTCCTCGCTCATGGCGCGCGCAATCTATGGATACACCCCCTACCTGTCAAGCGTGGATATATCGGTGGATAACTGGTGGGTAATTTAACCGGAGAATCTGTGTTATTTCGCTGCTTTCAGCGCATCGCTAATGGCAGTGCGGAAGCCATCTGCCGTGCGCGGGCCTTCATAAAGCACATTATTAATATAGAATGCAGGGGTGCTGTTGATTTTAAGTGCAGCCTCCCCCTCTTGACGAACGACAAGAATACGGTCTTCAAGCGATTTGTCGGCCATACAGCTATCAAACGTGGCGCTATCGATGCCGCCGACACTGGCGATTTGCTTCAGGCTTTTCTCGAACCCTTTATCAAATGCCCATTTGGATTGCATGTCGAACAGGGTCTTCATAAATGCCTCGCGTTTCAGGCCGTTCTGCCCTGCGCATTCAACTAGCACTGCGCCCTTGAGTGCCGGTGGATTTAGCGGGAAATGGCGGATCACCAGTTTTACTTTACCATCGGCAATGAATTCTTTCTCAAGTGCTGGTAGGACTTCTACATGAAAATGCGCGCAATGTGGGCATGAGAGTGACGAATATTCGAAAATTGTCACTGGTGCCGCCGTATCTCCCCGTACAATATCGTTCGAGTTGATGGTGAGCGCTGCAGAAATCAGTTCCGGCGTAACAGGTTGTTCAGCGGCGGCTTGTTCATCTTTAGCGGCAGCATCTTGGGTGGTGGTGGTTTGGGTGTCGGGTTCCGTCAGTGCGGCGTTTTGCTTGAAATAACCAAAGCCTGCAGCGGCACCAACCAGAAGTACCAGAATGATTGCCGCAATTTTTCCGCCTGAAGTGGCTGCCATACAAACTCCCTGAATGATGTGGATCTATGGTCTAACGCGTCTCATTTTTTTTGACAACAGGTGATGCAAGATGTTGACCAATGCGGTTCAGCACATCTTGTATTTCGGTCGGTGTATCCTGCGTTACCGGTGATGTTGGCGCCTGAATTTGGCTGGGGGCAGATGTGGCAGGATCAGCATCAAACACGCCATGGGTGGGGTGCAGCACAATGCGTGTGATGGCGCGATAGCCAAAATAGCGGGCGAACTGGTCGAGCAGTTGCTCGGTAATATACGCAAATTCTGGTGCGGCGGCGGGGCGCACGGCAAGGTGTAGTGTTGCGCCGCTTGCCTCCGTCGTCGGGAATTGCAGGCGCTGCGGGCGGGTGACAGCGCCGCGCTCTTTACCTACAATCGTTGCCCAGTCGCGTAGCAGGGCGCTGTAGAGCTTGCCTTGCTTATCCATCAACGGTTTGGTGGCCTGCTTCACCACTTCATCCAGCGTGCGCGGAAAAAGGCGACGCGGGCGATAGGGCTTTTTTTTATCCGTGCTCATGCGGCGCGCTCCATCAATTCGCGAATGGGGCGGAAGCTGGTGCGATGAATGGGGCAGGGGCCGTACGCGGCGAGTGCAGCCTGATGCGCAGCAGTGCCATAACCCGCGTGACGCTCAAACCCATAGTGCGGGTAGCGCAGGGCGTATTCTTCCATCAGCGCGTCGCGCGTGGTTTTGGCGATGATGGAGGCCGCGGCGATGGAGAGTGAGCGGCCGTCACCGCCGATGATGGGGTAGGTGGCACAGCGGAACGGCTTGGGGTGGCGGTTGCCATCGATGAGCGCGACTTCGGGGGCTTCACTTAAGGCATCCGCCGCGCGGCGCATGGCGAGCTGTGTCGCGCCCCATATATTGAGTTGGTCGATCTCCTCCACACTCGCGATACCAACGCCGATGAGCGTTTCAGGTTGTGCGCGCAGTTGGGCTGCGAGAGAGTTGCGTGACTTCGCAGAGAGTTTTTTGGAGTCGTTGAGGCCGTTTGGAATTGCATCCTCACTCATGAACATCACCGCAGCCGCGACGACAGGCCCCGCCCATGGGCCGCGCCCGGCCTCATCGACCCCGCAAACGCGGCGTGGTGCATAGGCATGTTCGAGTGATAAATCCGGCATGGCATGACGGTAGGTCAGGCGCGCGAGCAGCGCAAGGGAGAATCGCTACGCCTTCGCAGTCGCGAGTGCGGGCCAAATGCCGCGCGTCACAGCGCTGAGGGTTTCCGGCTTTTCGCCGCGTAGGGTTTGGTAGACCCAGTATTGCGCGATGACCTGCATCACGTAGTTGCGCGTTTCGGCATAGGGGATGGACTCGATGTAAAGCAGCGGGTCGTTCACGTTGCTAGCGAGGGATTGCCAGTTCGCAACCGAGCCTGGGCCTGCGTTATACGCCGCAACCACGCGCACGAGGTTATTGCCCACCGCCGATTCGCGCTTGAGCATTTTGAGGTATTCCGCACTGTAGCGCGCGCTGGTCGCCGGGTCGTTGAGGCGGGTGATGATGGGTTCCACGCTCGTGCTGGCGACTTGCAGCTGCTCGCGCCCAACGCGGCGCTCGATGGCGTGCGCGGTGGAGGGGAGAATCTGCATCATGCCGACGGCACCGGCACCGCTTGCGGCGGTATCACGGAAAGCGGATTCATTCCGCGCAATGGCAAGCAGTAGTGCCGGGTTGACGTCGCTCTGCGCGTTCAAAATAAAGTCCGGCATCGGGTAGCTGGCGAAGAGTTTTTCGGCCTTACTGAGCTGCGGCATGTTGGCAAGGCGCAGTTGCAGGTTCGGCAGATGCAATTCGCTGGCGAGGGTGACAAGCCCCGGGCGCTCCTCTTTCGGCAAGCGGCCGTAAAGCGCGCGCAGCTCGTCTTCCGCTTCGTCATTGCAGTCGAGCTTTACTAACAGTGCCGCACGAATCGCCGCTGGGTTGTTGCGCACAATATCCGACACTTCCGGGGCAGCAGGTTTTATTTTCGCAATACCACCAGGGGCAGCGAGCATGCCGTAGAACGTGGTGGGGTAGCGCGCGGCCTCAGCGAGTTCCGCGTGGGCGGTGGTTTTGTCACCTAGCTTGGTCGCGGCGCGATACGCCCAGTAATGCCCAGCGGCGCGTTGCCAGTCGGATAGAGATGCGTCGTCGCCCGCACTGATAAACAGAGGCAGCGCACCGGCATAGTCGCCCTCGCGCCAGAGGGTGAGGGCGTGATACCAGCCATCCGGCATGCCGGTGCGGCCGAGATGGTCGCTATAGCCCTGGCCTTTGAGCGGGTCTTGAGTATCGGCTGCGGCAGGAAGGTTCGCGCCACGTGCTACGGCGAGTCTACGGATATCATCTGCCTGCGGGTGATCCGCATAATTCATGAGCCATTGCGTCAGCTCCGCCGCTGTCGCCTTATAGCCGTTACCAAGATAACGCGCGGCGAGCACATAGCCCGCAAGGCGCGGGTTCGCTACGCGGGCGAGGTTGTCGTCGGCAGCGCGTGTGTCGCCACGCGCATCCGCCATGAAGCTGCTGTTATAGAGCGCGATGTCCTCCGCCGTTAGCTCGGTAGGGGCGACATGCACCGTGCCTGTCAAGGCTGCGCTCGTATTGGCTAGATAATCGCTTACGGAAATGGTTGGCGCAGGAATGAGCGCGAGCAACGCCACAGCGAATAGCGCCGCGAACGTGCCGCGCCGTACCTTGCGTGCGATGGATGTAAGAAGCGAAATCATGCCGTGCCGTATGCCTGTTTTTTAATTTGGGGGTGCTTTAATACGGCCAAAGTGCACCCCCAGCAAGGAGAAATGTCTCTTTTTTGCATCAGTTTCGCGTCATTTTTGGATAAAAATGACGATTTATGCGCTAAGCGCCAGCTTTAGCGCCAGTAAATCTGCCCAGCATTGCTTCTTCGCGAGGGGTTGGCGCAGGAGGTAGGAGGGGTGGTAGATGACGTGGACGGGCACATCGGCCGTCATATAGTCGTTTTTGTAGCGGAAGACCTGCCCGCGCAGGCGGGTGATGCCGCGGCTGTCGCCGAGCACGGATTTGGTTGCCGTGCCGCCCACCAGCACCAGTATTTTGGGGTTTACCAGCGCGATGTGCTTCTCGACGAACGGGCGGCAGATATCCAGCTCCTCCTGCGTCGGCTGGCGGTTGCCGGGCGGACGCCAGAAGAGGGTATTCGTGATGTAAAAATTTTCCGCACGGGTGAGGCTGATATGGCTGAGCATGAGATCCAGCAGCTGGCCGCTCGCGCCGCAGAATGGCACGCCGTTTCGATCTTCCTCCGCACCCGGTGCCTCGCCGATGAACATGAGGCGGCTTTCAGACACGCCTTGCGCGAACACGGTGTTGGTAGCGGTTTTTTTGAGGGAGCAGCCGCCAAAGCCGCGTACGGCGGCCTCTAGCTCAGCCAGCGTGGTTGCGCGATCCGCCAGTGCCCGAGCATCCGCCACTGCAGCGCTGAGGGAGGCGGGAGCCTCAACCTTCGCTGGGGCGGCGCGTGCAGGCTCGGTGGATTTTTTTTCTGCGGCAGCGGCAGGGGGGGGAGACTGGTAAAGTGTGATGACTTCGGCCTTAAGGTGCTGTGGCTCTGGCTCCACGCATAGATCGACCCCCATTTCCGCATACCAGCGGAGTGTGTCGATTGGGTCAGGTTGTACAAAATTCTGCATGGTTGGTAACGAAATCTTAATGAATTTGATGTAATACTGGCTATAACGGGTAATGGAAAGATTGCTATGAGCCTAGTTGAACACCAATTTTATGCACCGGATATTGCGGCGAAAGCGGTGATTGAACTCACCAGCGCGCTCAAGGAATATCACGATGTGGAATACGCGAAAGCGCTGATGTCGGACCCGCGCATGTCAAGCAACCGTGGTCATCTGGCTTCGTGCGGCGTGAATATGCGCAAGGTAAAACAGGCAAAAGAGTTGGTGGCGCTCAGTCTGCCGACGCTGGAATCTCAACGCCGGGCGATTGAGTTTCTCGATGCGCTCGACCATGAACAAAAAATTATGGCGAGGCATTAAGATGAAACCATTAGCCAGTGAAGTAGCCAAAATTTTTGAAGCGACTGTTTCAGACATGGTTGCTAGAAATCTAGCCCCGGGGCTCGCTGGGGAAGTGACAAAGAACGCTACGCATACAGGCGGGCATTTTGTAGGTTCACAAGTCGTTCGCGATGCGAGCATTAATACTGGCGCTCCTGGACTCAAGTTCTAACGCGTATTCGCGCTTTACCCCTTTATCAAAATAATGTTACGTTGCTCCCATGACCGATATCATGGAATGCGATGTATTGATTGTGGGCGCGGGGCCATCCGGCCTTTCGGCGGCAATTCGCCTCAAGCAGGCTGCGCCTGAGGCGAACATTATGCTCATCGAAAAAGGCTCCGAGGTGGGGGCGCATATCCTCTCCGGCGCGGTGCTTGACCCGAAGGCGCTGAACGAGCTGATCCCGGATTGGAAAGAGAAGGGCGCGCCGCTCAACGTGCCGGTGACGCATGACCATTTCAGCTTTTTAAGCCGCGATAGCCGCGTGCGCCTACCCACGCCGAAGCCGATGACCAATCACGGCAACTATATCATCTCGTTGGCGAATTTATGCCGCTGGTTAGGGCAACAGGCTGAGGCGCTCGGCGTGCAGATTTTCCCGGGCTTCCCGGCGGCGGAGACGATTATCGAGGACGGTGCGGTGCGCGGCGTGAAAACCGGTGCATTCGGCATTGGCAAGGACGGTAACCATAAAGATACCTATCAGCCGCCGATGGAGTTGCGCGCCAAGCTGACGCTGTTTGCCGAGGGCTGCCGCGGCTCGCTGACGGAAAAACTGATCAAAGAATTCTCACTTCGCTCGCAGGACGCGCCACAAACATACGGCATCGGCATCAAGGAAATCTGGCAGGTGGCGCCGGAGAAACATAAGCTCGGCCGCGTGGAACATACCGTCGGCTGGCCGATGGATAGCAGCACCTATGGCGGCTCGTTCCTCTACCATATCGAGGATAATCAGGTCGCCGTGGGGTTTGTAGTGGGGCTGGATTATGCGAACCCGTATCTCGACCCGTTCAAGGAATTCCAGCGTTATAAGACCCACCCGGCGGTGCGGCCATTATTCGAGGGCGGCAAGCGGTTGGCCTATGGCGCCCGTGCGCTCAATGAAGGGGGCTGGCAGGCGATTCCGAAACTCACTTTCCCCGGCGGCGCGCTGATCGGCTGCGCGGCGGGGTTCCTCAATGTGCCGCGTATCAAGGGCACGCATACGGCGATGAAATCTGGGATGTTGGCGGCGGATGCTGCGGCTTCGGCACTGGCAAACAATACCACTGACATCGCCTCCTACGAAACCGCGCTCAAGAATTCATGGGTCTGCAAAGAACTTTACGGCGTGCGCAACATCCGCCCGGCCTTCCGTTATGGGCTGTGGGTGGGGTTGATCTATGCGGCGCTTGATACTTATCTCTTCCGTGGCCGCGCGCCGTGGACGCTCAAACACCATGCCGACCATGCCTGCCTGAAACCAGCGGCGGAGTGCGCAAAAATCGCCTATCCGCAGCCGGATGGGGTGGTGAGTTTCGACCGGTTATCGTCCGTCTATCTCAGCAACACCAACCACGAGGAAGACCAACCCGCGCACCTGACGCTGCGCGATGCGAGCGTGCCTATTGCCCACAACCTCGCGCTTTACGACGCGCCGGAGCAGCGTTTCTGCCCGGCCGGGGTGTATGAGATCGTCGGCGAAGCTGAAAAACGCTTGCAAATCAACGCCCAGAACTGCGTCCACTGCAAAACCTGCGACATTAAAGACCCCACCCAGAACATCGTCTGGACCACGCCCGAGGGCGGTGGTGGGCCGAATTACCCGAATATGTAGGGTTTATTCACAAAAAACAGCCGCGTTGTCATCATACTGTCACAATTCTGCGCTATAGTGAGTGGTGAAGGATTAGGTCATGGGACAAACCGCCAAAACAAAACCAACCGCCGCAGGCATTGATCAGGCCGCGCTGGACAAGGCTGCCGCGCACGCTGCGGAGCAAAAGCGCTTGCAGGACGAAAAAGCGGAGAAAGACCGCCTCGCTGCAGAAGAAAAGACCAAGAAAGACGAGCAAGAAAAACGCGATGATGCCAATCAGGAGCCGAATTTCTTTGAGAAAATCTTTGGTTTCTTTGGTGATATGTTGTCGGCGCTCATCGGAATGATTTTTGGTAACAATCTCGACAAGGGCGCGGATGGCAATGATGTGGAGACAAACACTTCGCCTTCAGCTCCCGCTGATAATAAGGGGAAGACATTTGATCGTGCGGGCAAAATAGGTCGCATTAAGGTGAGTGACCAGGCGGAGCAGAAGCGCCTAGAGTATATGGCTGCGCATAAGGGAGAGAAGGTCGAGTTTCACAGCCCCGTATGTATGAATGCGCGAGTTGCTTCGGGTGTGGGGCCGCGCAACACGGGGATTAAAGGGGCCAGCACCAATCATGCTGGAGCAGATATCGCCGCCACAGGCGACGTGTTGGCGGCCGCGAATGGTGTTGTTATTGTTTCAGGTAAATTTGGTACTGCGGGCAATACGGTAATCATTGCTCATCCGAATGGGACGTTTACTTCCTATATGCACATGAAAGATGGTAGCGCGTTTCCTTCGGAAGGAACCGAAGTATTGCAGGGGCAGAAGATCGGTATTATTGGAAATACAAGCACCATTAAGAACATGGCGACACACTTGCACTTCGAGGTGCGTAATGCAGATCGCAAGCCAGTTGAGCCTGAAATTGCCGGAATCACCCTTCGCAAAGGAGCATTGTGTAAGGGTAATCATTCGCATAGCCATGATTATGCAGGGCTTGCGGATCGCAAGGATATGCCGAAATTTGCTTCGGCGGATGTGGATGGCCACGACGGTCACAACGCGCCGGGTTCTAAGCCCAAGGCTGATAAACACGTCAGCTAATAACTCTCCTTCCTTTTTCTCATTGATGGTGGCGCGGGCATCGCTATGATGCGGGCTTCATTGCCCGATAGGAGCCCCCATGATCCCTCGTTATTCACGCCCTGAGATGGTTGCGCTATGGCAGCCGGCCACGCGGTTTCAAATCTGGTTCGATATCGAGGCGCACGCGGCGGATGCGATGGCGGAGCTTGGTGTCATCCCCAAAGCGGCGGCGAAAACCATTTGGGCAAAGGCGCCGAAGGCCTATGACGACGCGGCCATCGCGCGGATCGACGAGATCGAGGCGACGACCAAGCACGATGTGATTGCGTTCCTCACCTATGTCACCGAACAGGTGGGGGAGAAGGCGCGGTTCCTGCATCAGGGCATGACGAGTTCCGACGTGCTAGACACCGCACTGGCTGTGCAACTTGCGCGGGCGAGCGACCTGCTGCTGGCAGGCATCGACCGCGTGCTCGCGGCGCTGAAAACCCGCGCGCTTGAGACAAAAGACATGGTGTGCATGGGGCGCAGCCACGGTATCCATGCCGAGCCGGTGACGATTGGCCTCAAATTCGCACGGTTTTATGCCGAGTTTTCACGTAATCGTGAGCGTTTAGTGAACGCGCGGAAGGAAATTGCGACTTGCGCCATTTCCGGTGCGGTGGGCACATTCGCGAATGTCGACCCGCGCGTGGAAGAACATGTGGCGACGAAAATGGGGCTGGCGGTGGAGCCGGTGAGCACGCAGGTAATTCCGCGTGATCGCCATGCGATGTTCTTTGCGACGCTCGGCGTCATTGCCTCGAGCATCGAGAATATCGCGACGGAAATCCGCCATCTGCAACGCACGGAAGTGCTGGAGGCAGAGGAGTTTTTCAGCGCCGGGCAAAAGGGTAGCAGCGCGATGCCGCATAAGCGCAACCCGGTGCTGAGCGAGAACCTCACCGGCCTCGCGCGGATTGTGCGCGGCTTTGTGACCCCGGCGCTCGAGAACGTGACGCTGTGGCATGAGCGCGATATTTCGCATAGTTCGGTGGAGCGGATGATTGCGCCAGATGCGACGATCACGCTCGATTTCGCGCTGCATCGCCTTGCGGGTCTGGTCGAAAAACTAGTGATTTACCCCGCGCATGTGCAATCGAACCTGGATAAACTCGGTGGCCTCATTTTCAGTCAGCGGATTCTGCTGGCCCTCACGCAGAAGGGCATGAGCCGTGAAGCGTCCTACGCCGCCGTGCAGCGCAATGCCATGAAGGTCTGGTTGGAGAAAGCGAACTTCCTCCACGAACTAAAAAAGGACGAAGAAATCGGCAAACATCTCACCACCGCCGAGCTTTGCGCGCTGTTTGACCTGACCTACCACACAAAACATGTGGACACCATTTTTGCCCGGGTGTTCGACTAGGCAATTGTCACAAAACTGTCATGCACAGATGTGGCTGAGTAGGCTATAGCCGCCGCATGGAGAGAATGATGGCTAAAAACAACAAACAATCACAACAAGAAAATATGCCCATGGAGGTGTTGAAGGCCGCATGTCGAGGCGATTATCAGATGCTGTACAACTATCTGCACCACGGAGAATCGCTTTATAAGGTCCCGCCAAACATTAAGCATGACGGACCCATACTGCTTGCTGCGGCACTGTCTGGCTATAGTAACGAAAAATCTTCTTTTGCCGCACCGTATAAACAAGAATTGGCGACCCCAGAGCAGCGCACGGAGCGGTTGCTTGATATCGCGTGGATGCTGGTCGATGTAGGGCTTGATGTACGCATAACACGCGGAGAGCTTCTTCGCACTCTTGGTGAGCCTGCGGCGTTGATGAACGACGTGCGCTATGATGCACGTAAGGATTG
>JBIIEL010000049.1:0-7784 GCA_044237845.1 Rickettsiales bacterium
GCAAGTATTTCTGATATTACTGGTAATAGCCACGGCTTGGGTGATATGGGACGTGGCGGCGGCATGGATCTCAGTGCCTAACTAACAATCTAAACCTCTGATATTCATCATCATAACCCGTCATGCAATATGCGCATAGCTAACCTGTAAAACAGGCGCTACTCTTTTGATGCTGCATCGCACATAACATCTTCAGGCGAACAAAGCCGCCAAAAATGGAGATGAACATGACGCATAGCAGAAAGACGATGGGGATGATGGCTCTTGCCGCAGCGCTCCTTTGCAGCGCATGTACGGAAAACACATCGACCGCGACTTTTATCACCCCTGCCTCGCAACAAGTAGCTGCCATCAAGTGGGACGAAGCGGTCGCCGCGACCACCACGGTGAAGGTGAGTAATGCTGGCCTCGTGGCGATGCGCTAATGCCAATGATCCACTGGTTTCGTTACCCGCGTTTCGGCCTGTCTCCTGCAGAGATCGTTGCATTTTTGGTGATCATCACATTTATCTCACAACAGGGCTTGCATTTTTAAAATCACTCGATATGGTGGCGCCCCTAACGGAAATGAATGCGGGCGTAGCTCAGTGGTAGAGTGTCACCTTGCCAAGGTGAATGTCGAGAGTTCGAATCTCTTCGCCCGCTCCATTTCCCTCTTCTAAAAGCCCCGTCATGGGGCTTTTATTTTGTCTGAAGTTTTAGGCCATCGTGTTTCCGTTATTTTTAAAACAGGTTCAGGTGTATTTTTATCCTTGACTCAGTTGAGAATGATTATTATTAACCAGCGCACCAAGTGATAACTATTCTTAACTGGAGTATGACCATGACAACGAAAATCACACAACTGATACAATACACGGTAGCGATATCGGCCATGATGCTGGCGGGTGCGGCACAGGCAGAAGAGGCAGTGCTGACGCTGAAAGACCATCAGTTCTCGCCAAAGGAGTTGACCATTCCTGCAGGCAAGAAGGTGAAGCTCATCATTAAAAATAATGACGCGACGCCGGCGGAATTTGAAAGCCATGACCTCAACCGAGAAAAAGTCATCAGCGGTAACAGCCAAGCGGTGGTGTTCGTCGGCCCGCTTGATGCAGGGCGCTATGTCTTCTTCGATGAGTTCAACGAAGCGACTGCCAAGGGCACGCTCATTGTAAAATAATTGCTTTATTCACCCCATAGACACTCTAAGGAATCTTCATGCGTTACTCTCTACGTTCCACTGCCTGCGTCGCGATGGCGGCGGTGCTTTTCTCAACCCCAGCCTTGGCGATTGGTCGCGTGATTTCGCCTAACGTTGTGAAGGGCGAATTGGAGCTGGAATATATGGCAACCAATACGTTCGATGATAAAGGGAGTAAGCGCGGCAAGCAGGACCACAAGCTTGAGGTGGAATATGGCCTGACCGATCGGGTGAAGCTGGAGTTTGAAGCTGCCTTCAAGAAAGCCGCGCAGGATGAAGTGAAGTTCAAGAAAGTGGAAGTCGGCGGCATTTTTCAATTCTTTGAATCCGGAGAATACTGGGTCGATTCTGGTGCAAAACTGGTCTATGCCCACGCGATGAGAGACGGCGATGCGGACGCAATCGAAGGAAAATTATTGTTTGAAAAGAGCCTCGGTAAATTTACGCATCGCCTGAATCTCGGTCTGGAGCATGAAGTGGGCAACAATGCGGCGGACGGATTCGAACGCAGTGCGCGTTGGAGCACACGTTACCGACATGACCGTCATTTCGAGCCGGGTTTTGAGTGGCAGGGTGATTTTGGCCGCGCGTCCGACCATTACAGCTTTGACGAGCAGGAACATTATGCCGGGCCCGCACTGTATGGGGATATTAGCTCGAGCGTGAAATACGAGGCAGCCTATCTATTCGGTGTGTCGGATGCCGCTTCCGATGGTGCAGCGCGCTTCTTCATTGAATACGAAATGTATTTTTAGAACGTCTTTTTATTAGAAGGTAAAATCCATGCTGGCATCGTTGATTGTTGTGTTTCGTGAAACCATTGAGGCAGGGCTGATTATCGGCATCGTGCTGGCGGCGACGCGTGGCGTTGCGACCCGTAATCTCTGGGTATCAGGCGGTATTGCGGCAGGCGTGCTCGGCGCATGTGTGCTTGCGATGTTCGCGAGCAGCATCAGCGGTGCACTCGAAGGCATGGGGCAGGAAATGCTCAATGTCAGTGTCCTCTGCCTCGCGGTGACCATGCTGATCTGGCACATCGTGTGGATGGCGCGGCATGGCCGCGAAATGGCGGCACAAATGAAGAGTATCGGCGCTGAAGTGGTCGCTGGGTCGCGCAGTCTGCTCGCGCTCGCGGTGGTCGTCGGTATCGCGGTCTTGCGTGAAGGTTCAGAGACCGTGCTCTTTCTCTATGGCATCGCCGCTTCCGGCAATTCCGAAGCGAGCACGATGCTGGTGGGCGGTGCGCTCGGACTTATGGGCGGCGTTGTCATTGCAGCAATGCTCTATTGGGGGCTGCTCAAAATTCCCGTGCGGTATTTTTTCCAGGCTACAAGCTGGCTGATTGCGCTCCTTGCTGCCGGGATGGCATCGCAGGCGGTGTTTTTCCTCCAGCAGGCGCAGGTGGTGACGGCAGGTGCGCAGACGGCGTGGGATAGTTCTGGACTAGTGGCGGACAGCAGCATCCTCGGTCAGGTGTTGCATGCACTTATGGGGTACACTGCGCAACCAAGCGTAATGCAACTGGCTGTCTATGGTGGTGTGCTTGTGCTGATTTATCTGCTCCAACGCCAGTTTGGGAGTGCGGCGCCGACGAAGGTCGCGCACTCCTAATCCGCCGCTACGCCTTTCGGTAATACGCTTTGATCGCCTCAACATCGCGGAGAACATTCTCCACCGTGGCGAGCAGCAATTCGCGTGAATAGGGCTTGGCCATATAGTTGATGGCACCGGCGTCGATGCCTTCATAAGCGTCGTAGTCCTGCACTTTTGCAGTTTGCATGATGACGGGAATATGACGGTGGCGGCTGCTTTTATGCTTGAGCTGCTGGAGCACGGCAATGCCGTCGATGCCCGGCATAGTGCGGTCGAGCAGTACAAGGTCGATTTCCGGTTTCTGGTCGAGCAGTGTCAGCGCTTCCTCACCCGTGGTGGCAACGATGACGCGGTAGCCCACATATTCGAGATGGGCGCGCATGATTTTGAGTACATGGGGTTCGTCATCAACGGCGAGAATTGTATGCATCAGAGGCTCCTTTGAATTTTGTTAATGGGTGGTAGGGAAATGTAGTGGCAGTGTGACAGAAAAAATGGCACCGCCCTGCGGCCGGTTCGCGGCATGAATAGTGCCGTAAAAAGCGGTGAGCAGGCGGCGGCAGATAGTGAGGCCGAGGCCACTTCCGCTGCCGGGTTTGCGCGGTTGTGCGCCTTGTACAAAAGGTTCAAAAATATCTTCAAGCTGGTGGGGAGGAATGCCAGCGCCCTCATCTTCAATCGTGATGCGAAGGGCAGGGACGCAGAAATCGGCATTGTGTAGGCATAAGGTTTCGTGTGCCAGCCGCCAGAGAATTTTGCCGCCGCGCGGTGAGAAGCGGATGGAGTTGGTCATGAGATTGACAAATACACGTTCGGCCCGACGCGCGTCTACCATGGCAATATCGTGCAGTGTGCTGGGTTCGATTTCGACATCAACACCCGACGCCATACTGAGGGCGTGGGTAAATTTCACCGCGCGCTCAATAATGCCGCGTAACGCATGCGGCTTTAGGTCAAACTCCATGGTGCCGCTCTCGAGTTTTGAGAAATCTAGGATGTCGTTAATCAGCGTGTCGAGGCGCTGCCCATTCTCAAAAATATCGGTCAGATATTCTTCCAGTGTTTCGACATCGCCTTTCTGTTTGGCGCGTAGGCCAAGTTACGAAAAATTCTGGATGCAATGCACTGGCGTTTTAAGGTCATGCGTAATGCTCGCCAGAAATTCCGAGCGCAGGCGGTTTGCTTTTTCTGCCTTGTCTTTTGCCTCCTTGAGGTCGTGGTGGCTCAGCTCGATTTCATTCAGCAGCGCATTGATGGCGGCGGAGAGGCGCTTGAACGACCAGAAATCGCCTTCAAGATTCTCGTGAGAGATGGTCTCGCCGCCACGTTCTTCCGACAGATAGCGTTGAAACGCCTGTAGCCGACGCAGGATGAGCCCGCGCTCAAGATGCAGAACGCAGCGTGAGATGACCTCGCGCGCTTCGAGTGGTTTGGTGAGATAATCGGTTGCCCCGGCTTCGAAAATGCGGGCTTTGTCCTGCTCCTGCGTCAACGCAGTTTGAATAAGGATAGGAATACGCGCGATGGCAGGGTCGGGGTTTGCATGGATATGGCGGCAGAGGTCGAAACCATCAAGCTCCGGCATGAGAATGTCGGAGATGATAATATCCGGTGGCATCTGCTGAATTTTCTCAAGGCCGATACGGCCATTCTCCGCCTCATCGATGCACTCGAATCCCTCTTTTTTCAACATGGCTTTGAGCACCGTGCGACTGAGAAAATCGTCCTCCACAATAAGGATATGCGCGCTCAGTATTTCGCTACGTAAATGCTCTGGTGATAGTGGCATGATTCACAACCCCTGCGAGAATATGCTGGCAGGCGAATATTATCATGGGTTGTTATTAAGTCAATTAAATTCTACCCATGGCAGCATTATGCCAGTTGGTTCAACTCGGTGCGAAGTGCCTGTTCTGCCTCTTTAAAGCGTATGCGCAGCAGGGGCATGAGTTCTTCCAGCCGTCCCCAATCCGGGCTGGGGGATTTACTGATAAACTCCATCTCTTTTGCGATGTCAGAAACGATGACAGAACCAAGCTGTAGGCTTGAAGATTTAAGGGGATGAGACGCCTGCGCGATCGCTTTTGCATCGCGTGTAGTGAAGGCGGTTTCGATGCTGCTAAGATACTCGTTGGCGGTTTCGAGATAACGTAAGCCAATCTCTTTCATCCCGTCTTCCATGAGTTCAGAAAGGGCATGAAACCGTGCTTTGTCGAGGATATCGGTGCTGGTAGATGGCAAAGCAACCTCCGGTGGTGTGGTGTTGGATGAATTTAAAGTGCTGCTCAGCCATTGCGTGAGCACGCGTTCTACATCGCTCTGGCGTGCAGGTTTGGCGATGAAATCATCCATCCCAGCCGCGCGGCATTTCTCTTCCTCGCCCTTGAGGGCATGCGCGGTGAAGGCAGCAATCGGCATCCGTGGGCGCTTTTGCAACTCCTCCAGCTTGCGGATGAGTTTGGTAGCTTCGTAACCGTCCATCACCGGCATCTGGCAATCCATAAACACAAGGTCGAACATGCCTGCTTTGACTTTCTCTACCGCTTCCTGACCGTTCTCGGCGGTGGTGATCTTACAGCCATATTTCTGTAGTATCTTGGTCGCTACCATCTGGTTCACAGGGTTGTCTTCCACCAGGAGAATAGAGGCATTGGGGAATTGTAGCTTAGTGCCCGTTTTGCGTTGCTGTGTGCTCTTGGCTTCTTTGATGGTGTGCTGCGTGATGAACGGGATAGACTGTTTCTGCTGCTGCGCTTCGGCGATGATGCAGAGCGCATCGATGAGGTTACGCAGTGCCAGGGGCTTGGTGAAGTATCCGCTGAAACCAATGGATTCGAGCCGCGCCCGGTCGCCGCGATGGGGAGACGAGGTAATCATCACCATGGCGATAGGAGCCGTGCGAGGATTGGCCTTGATTGCGCTGCCAAGCTCTACTCCATCCACTTCTGGCATCATATAGTCGAGCGCTGCGATGGCAAAGTTGGTATCCGTCTTCAATATTTCTAGCGCCTCTTTTGCGCTGCGTGCATCCACCACTTCTACGCCATAGGGCGTAATCTGATCGCGGATGAGAGCGAGCGCGGCCTCGTTATCGTCCACCGAAAGCAGGCGAAGGCCTTTTAATATGGTTGGCTTGGGCAGAGTGGAGAGAATTTTTTTACCCTCGGCATCTTCTCCCACTTCAATCTCGAACCAGAAGGTGGAGCCTACACCTTGCGTGCTGCGCACGCCAATTGTACCGCGCATCATTTCGCTGAGCTGTTTGCAGATGGCAAGCCCAAGTCCCGTGCCGCCATGGGTACGGGAGGTAGACTGATCGGCCTGAGTGAATTTCTGGAACAGAAAATCGATTTTATTAGCCGGAATACCAACGCCTGTATCCTCTACCTCGATATGCAGGCGTAAGCGCTCGCCCCCCAGATGTGTCGCTGCGACAGACAGCAGCACATGGCCGACCTTGGTGAATTTGAGGGCATTGCTGATCAGGTTGAATAAAATCTGACGGATGCGCCCCGGGTCGCCCACCATATAAAGAGGGACATCCGCAGGATATTGTAACAGCAGCTCCACACCTTTCTCGGCCGCGCGTATTTTCATCAGGTCGCAGACTTCCTCGCAGAGTGTATAAAAATCAAACGGGATAGACTCCAGCTCCACCTTGCCCGCCTCGATTTTCGAGAAATCGAGAATCTCGTTGATGATTTCAAGTAGTGATTCTGCCGAGCGGGCGACGGTGCGTGCATAGTCGCGTTGTGTGGGCGCGAGGTCGCTCTCCAGCAGCAAATCGGTCATACCGATGATGCCGTTCATCGGCGTGCGGATCTCATGGCTCATGTTTGCCAGAAACTCGGACTTCATGCGTGTCGCAGCCTCAGCCTCTTCTTTTGCCTCGGCCAGACTCGCGGCAATCTGTATTCTTTTGGTATTTTTGAGGTACATCATTGTACCGATGAGAGCGGAGAGCAGGAGCCCAATTCCGGCGCAAAGCAACCAGGATTCTCTGATTTTATTTACTTCGCTGAGATATTTTGCCGCGTCGAAATCGACGCCGGCGATTCCGGCGAACTGTCCGGCGCTGTCGTAAAACGGGGCATAGCCCGAGACAAAAGAACCCCATGCGTCGCTGTAGGGTTCCTTGCTGGTGGTCACTTTATGGGTGTGGAATGCGGCGCGCAGATCCTCACTTGCATCATCATAATGATCCATAATGTGGGATTTGGTTTCTACCCCGTCCTCAAAAATGCCTGGGGGAGTAGGGTCGAGTACGAGGTAAATCGCGCCGTCTTTCTGCACGGCGGTGTAGACATATTTAATATCGGGGGAGAGCTCTTTGACATGTCCAAGATGGGCAATCTCTGCTTTATATTCCGGCGATTCCTCCTGCGCTCGATCTGTAAAACGGCGATGCTGGTCGCCATCCACTTCACGTGCGGCGGCTTGCGCAAGCCCGGCAAGTTGGTCATGAATGCTACCTTTCAGTGCGTCTACGGAACGATCATAAAGTACGTAACTACTCGTTAGAACAGCAAGAAACGTAAACAATGCAGTGGTAAACGCGGCTTTAAGCGAGGGAACATTCAGCTGCATAAATGGCTCAGCATCAATAGGTTGTAAACTGCGCCTCAGGTTCGCGTCAGGTTTGTGTATTACGGGCAGAATGTTGCACGTAAGACGCTACTGCTGAAGTTTCGTTTGCGATAATACGTGGTGCATGACAAAAGTATAGTGTGACGGGGCTGCGCTGCTAGCCTTCGTGTCATATTAAAGGAAGCCTGAATGAAAAATACCATACTTGTGGTCGATGATACGCCTCTCTATCAGGATATCCTTGCGACGATTGTAAAAAAGCTCGGCTATAAAGCCAAAACATTGGGCGATGGCGGCGACGCGATTAAATACCTCAACAAAAACCGTGACTCCGTGCTCATGGTGCTGCTCGATATTTACATGCCGCAGATCGACGGCATTTCTGCGCTTGGCCATTTCCGTAGCAACTTCCCCGACCTGC
>JBIIEL010000050.1:0-7740 GCA_044237845.1 Rickettsiales bacterium
GTATGAAAAAAACCAGTCTATCGGCGGGCATAGTCGTACCGTGAATGTATCAACGGCGGAGGGCAGCATTCCCGTCGATACCGGTTTTATTGTGTTCAACAAGCGCAATTACCCGCTGCTTACCAAACTATTCGAGCATTATGACGTGCCGATTGCCGCAAGCGATATGTCATTTGGCGCAAGCATTGAGGGCGGCTGGCTGGAATATGGCACGCAGAACATCAGCAATATATTCGCACAAAAGCGAAACCTGATAAGACCGCAATTCTGGGCCATGATTCGCGATGTGTTGCGATTTAATAAACAAGCAAAACGCTATCTAGAAGATGATCCCTCTGTGTCGCTAGGCGCATGCCTTGATGCGCTCGGCATGGGCGCGTGGTATCGTGAGTATTTTATTGTGCCTATGGGCGCTTGCATCTGGAGTACTCCGCTTGCGAGAATGCTTGATTTTCCTGCCGGTAGTTTCCTGCGATTCTTTGAGAATCATGGGTTGTTATCGGTCAATGACCAGCCGCAATGGTATACGGTGCAAGGTGGCAGCAAGGAATATATCGCGCGGCTCACTGCGCCATTCAAAGACCGTATTCGCCTCAGCTGCGGCGCTACTAGAATCGAACGCGTAGCGGATGGGGTGATGGTGCATGATGCCCAAGCCGGCAGCGCGTTATATGATCAGGTGGTGTTTGCCTGCCATGCGGATCAGGCGCTTGCGATGCTGCAAAATCCTACGCACGACGAGGCCCGTGTGCTAAGCAAATTCAGCTATCAACCCAACCGCATGGTGCTGCATAGCGATATCAGTTTTATGCCAAAACACAAAGACGCATGGGCAAGCTGGGTCTATTTATCGGACGCAAAGACCGATGATAAACCCAATGTTTCTCTAAGCTACTGGATGAATAATCTACAACCACTTCCCACAAACACACCCATGATTGTCACGCTGAACCCCAGCCGCGAGCCTCAAAAATCCCTGGTGCATGACGAAGCAAACTTCGAGCATCCTGTGTTCGACGAAGCCGCCATCCGTGCACAGGCTGAAATTCCTACTATTCAAGGCCACGACCGGTTATGGTTCTGTGGCGCCTACCAGCGCTACGGGTTTCATGAAGATGGGCTTGGCAGCGCGGTGGCGATGACACAACGCATGGGCATTACCCCCACATGGATTTAGCGCCGCAGATTTATACCGCCAAGGTAATGCACAAGCGACTCTCACCGAAGGTCAACCAATTCACCTATGGTGTTTATTATCTCGCCTTGCCCCTGCCAGCTGCGCCACTGCCTGGCCGCTTAGTATCGTTTAAAGAAAAAGACCACGGCGGGCGCGATGGCGGCGATATTAATGTGTGGGCAAGGAATATTCTGGCTGATTATAGCCTGAATGAAAAGATTAGTCGTATTACCCTTATCACCATGCCGCGTGTGCTGGGCTATGTGTTTAACCCCGTGAGCTTCTTCCTCTGCTTTGATGAAGAAAAGAAACTACGCGCGGTGATTTGTGAAGTGCATAACACGTTTGGTGAACAGCACAGCTATTTGTGTGCACGGGCGGACCACGCGCCTCTTTCGCCGGATGAATGGTTGCGTGCGGAGAAGCTTTTTCATGTCTCTCCCTTTTTACCGCGTGAAGGGAGCTACCAATTTCGCTTTGCGCCTGCGGAGGATAGGCTTGGCATCTGGATCGATTATTACAATCAGGAAGGAAAAAAACAGCTCATCACCGCGCTTACAGGGGAGTTAACGCCACTGAATGCCGAGTCATTACGCCGCGCATTCTGGTCGCCCCCACTGGTCACGCTGAAGGTTATTGCCTTGATTCACTGGCAAGCCATCAAGCTGGTGAGCAAAGGCATACGCTACATTGTGAAGCCGCCGCAGCGTGGTGAACGAGTGAGCAGCACGCATGACCTTACCAAAAGGTAAGGTGTGGGCAAAAAGCTCGTTGGAAAGCAAATGATAAAGACTCGATATGATTGAAAAAGCTGCAACACGACAATTCCTGAAGTCTCTCGAGCATATCGAGTTCGGCGCGATGCATGTCAGCACGCCAGATGGCAAGCAATATTCGTTCTATGGTAAGAAGCCGGGGGCCCATGCGAATCTTCATTTACATGATTGGCGAGTGATGCGCCAGTTTGCGAGCAAGGGTGATACAGGGCTTGCGGAAGCTTACCGTGATGGCTGGTGGGATAGTGATGATTTAGCTAAGTTGTTCACCGTTGGACTGCAAAACGAAAAGGCGCTGAATAGCTATATTTATGGCAGCATTTTTGGCCGTATTGCCGCTCGCATTTCGTATCTGTTTACCAGCAACACGTTAAACGGCAGCAAAAAGAATATCCGCGCACATTATGATTTGGGTAATGATTTTTATAAGCTCTGGCTGGATGAAAGCATGACCTATTCTTCCGCCTTGTTTGAGTCGCCAGACCAACCGCTCGTGCACGCACAGCACAACAAATACGACCGCATCCTGAGCAGACTATCACACTCAGGGACCTTGCTTGAGGTTGGTTGTGGTTGGGGCGGCTTTGCCGAGCGGGCGCTCAATAAGAACGATTTTGCCATGAAAGGCCTGACCATTTCTAAATCCCAATATGATTATGCGTATAAGCGTGTTGGGAAAAATGTGGATATTGCGTTTGAGGATTATCGCATTCAACAAGGGAAATACGATAATATCGTATCGATCGAAATGTTCGAGGCGGTGGGCGAAAAATACTGGTCAACCTATTTTGGAAAGCTACAGGAATTGCTTGCCAAAAAAGGCAAAGCTATCATCCAGACGATTACAATCAAAGATGAGTATTTTGCAAGCTACCGCCGCAGCGGGGATATGATCCGTACCTATATTTTTCCTGGCGGCATGTTGCCATCACCCACACGATTCGAGCAGGAAGCCACGAAAGCAGGCTTGCGGATGACCGATTCCCATGCGTTTGGCAAAGATTACGCGCTGACATTACAGCACTGGCTGCATAACTTTGAAGCAAAGCTGGCGGACGTAAAGGGCTTGGGATTCGACAATGCTTTCATTCGCATGTGGCGGTTTTACCTTACCTGCTGCATTGCCAGTTTCAACGTGGGCCGCACAGACGTTGTGCAGGTGGAGTTGCAACATGCAGCGTAGCGTTCTCATGTTTCTTCTTGTGCTTGGGTTTGCTACGCCCGTGCTTTCGGCACCTATCGTGGTGCAGCAGATGCCGGGCGTAAAAAAAGTAGGGGAAGGAAGACTCTCCGTGGCATTATGGGATGTGTACGACGCAACACTCTATGCCCCGAATGGCGAGTGGAACCCTGACGCACCTTATGCACTGTCCATCCGCTATTTTCGTGAAATTGAAGGCGCTGCTATTGCCCAACGTTCTACGGAGGAGATAAAGAAACAGGGATTTTCCGACCAAGCGATGCTTGAAAGCTGGGAAAAGAAAATGCGTTCTATTTTTCCAAGCGTAAAAAAAGGAACGGAACTTACGGCACTATTCACCGGCGAAAAAACGACAGAGTTTTATCATGATGGAGAACATATCGGCGTGATTAAAGACCCGCTGTTCGGGAAGTATTTTTTTGATATTTGGTTAAGCAATAAAACCTCTGAACCAGCTCTACGCAAGGCGTTACTGGGGCTATCATGACGACAGCAGCTATCCAGAAACCGGCATTGATGCAGTATGGGTTTCTGGCGCTGCCTATCGCCTTTGCGGGCTTCCCGCTTTATGTGCTTGCTCCCGATTTTTATGCCTCTGAACACGGCGTTTCACTGACCGTTCTAGGCGTTGTGCTCCTTGCGCTTCGCATGTTCGATGCGGTTCAGGACCCCATTATTGGCGCACTTAGTGATCGCTATTCACACCAATCCTTCAACATCATGATGGTAAGCGGGGGGGTGCTGGTTGCCAGTATTTATGCGCTCTTTCATCCATCTGATGTATATGTAGTAGCATGGTTCTCTGCTGCCATGGCAGTCGCTGTCACTGCGTTTAGCATCCTTAGCATCAACCTTGCCGCGCTAGGTGCATTGTGGACAAACCATAGCCCCGACCAAACGCGCATCAGCGGTACGCGTGAAGCGTTTGGCCTCATCGGACTGTTACTGGCCGTAAGCTTACCGCAAGTGATTAAGGCATCGCTTCCTGAAGCCCAAGTTTACAAGGTGTTCAGCGTTATTCTATTGGTGATTGCCCTGCTTGCATCCCTCTCTTTTTATCGCTGGTTTTCTAAATATAGCTCTAGTTTTGTACGGCTCTCCTCAGCGCAATCAGGTATATTCCAAACGCTAGGCGATCTGCCTCAAAGAACGCGGCAACTGTTTTTGGTGTATGGCTTAAGCGTACTCGCATCGAGCATTCCCGCAATACTCGTGATTTTCTTTGTGCGCGATCGACTGAATGCGGAGAGTGATCTCGGGCTATTTCTCCTACTCTATTTCCTATCCGGTGCGCTTGCCATGCCGCTGTGGAAGGGTATGGCAAAAAAATATGGCAAACATCGTGCGTGGTTATTCTCAACGCTGCTTGCAGTGGTGAGTTTTTTCTGGGCGTTTTTTTTGGTCGAAGGCGATAACATTGCTTACGGAATTATCTGTCTGATTTCAGGTATCGCCCTTGGGGCAGACCTTGCACTTCCATCTTCCATTCTGGCGGATAACATCCACCACAGCAGCGCACAAAATACCACGGCGACGCAATTCTCTCTTCTCACCTTGCTTACCAAAGCAGCGCTGGCAATTGCCTCGGCAATTGCGTTCCCGTTGCTTGATGCGGCGGGATTTGCCCCTGCTACAGCTAACTCGCCATCAGCCTTGCTTAGCCTGAGCCTAGCTTATGCTTTAATTCCATGCGCGATTAAGCTTCTGGCTGCTTACTTGATGTATCGCTTTTTTATTCAAAGAGAGGATAATGCTTATGACGTTCTTACGCCAACTCACCCTGATCGGAGTTCTCATCATGCTCAGTAGCTGCGGAGGAAAACAACTCGATTACTACAAGGGAACCACCCCTAAGGTGGATATTAAAGAATATTTCAATGGTCCTGTGAAGGCATGGGGTATCGTTCAGGATTGGCGTGGGCGCGTGGTCAGCAAGTTCGATATTGACATGGTTGGCAAGTGGGACGGCGATACGGGTACGCTGACGGAGAAGTTCACCTATTACGATGGTAAAAAACAAGAGCGCATATGGACGATTAAGAAACTAGCTGACGGCACCTATCAAGGCACCGCCGCTGATATTATTGACAAAGCAACGGGTGCGGTGGAGGGCAATGCTGCACGCTGGAATTATGTGATGGATTTGCCGGTGGATGATACCACTTACCGTATTCGCTTTGATGATTGGATGTGGCAGATGAACGACGGCGTGCTTATCAACCGCTCTTACCTTAAGAAATTTGGCATTACTGTCACTGAACTCACCATCTTTATGCAAAAGCAGAAGCCATGACCAAGCTGGCCTTCAGAGACGAAGTGATCTGGATTATCGGTGCCAGCAGCGGCATTGGGAAATCGCTTGCCATTGAGCTGGCAACCACGGGCGCGCGGGTTGTGATTTCTGCGCGGCGCAAAAACGAGTTAGAGCAGCTTAAGGCCGAACTTGCTGGGACACCGATGGTGTTCCCGCTTGATGTGACGGATAGCGACATGACAACGCGCACTGCACAAGCCATCCGTGCCGCAGCGGGGCGTATCGACCGAGTGGTTTTTATGTCGGCAGCATACACTCCCATGAAGCTCAGCGCGCTTGACCTTACAATTACGCGCAACATGATAGAGGTGAACCTGCTCGGCGCATTTCATGTGGTTCATGCGGTGTTGCCAATTCTCAAAGAACAGGAGCACGGACAGATAGCGCTGTGCGGCAGTGTGGCCGGCTATGTTGGCCTTCCTAATAGCCAACCTTACAGTGCCACCAAAGCCGCAGTGGCAAACCTTGCTGAGACCCTCTATGCTGAGTGCTCCGACACTATTGACGTCAAGCTGATTAGCCCTGGCTTCGTACGCACACCGCTCACCGATAAGAATGATTTCACGATGCCGATGATTATTACGCCCGAACAAGCGGCAAAAGAAATCGCCAAAGGCTTGCGGTCGAATGCTTTTGAGATTCATTTCCCCAAGCGTTTCACGCTTTTTCTCAAACTATTGCGATGGCTCCCGTACTCGATTTTGCTTCGCATAACAAAGAACATATAAATCAAGGAGAACCTATGCTCACGTTATTTGAACCGCTGCAACTTGGCGATGTTATACTTCAAAACCGCATCATCATGGCACCACTCACCCGTATGCGTAGTAAGCAACCAGGGAATATTCCCCATACATTGAATGCGGAATATTATGCCCAGCGCGCCAGTGCTGGATTGATTATTTCTGAAGCCACGCAAGTGAGCCCGCAAGGGCGAGGCTATCCCGGCACACCCGGCATTCACTCGGCTGCACAAGTGGCGGGCTGGAAGCTGGTGACGGATGCCGTGCACGCTAAGGGCGGCAAGATATTTCTGCAGCTATGGCATGTGGGCCGCATTTCCCATTCTTCGCATCAGCCAAACGGAGGCTTGCCGGTTGCGCCATCTGCGATTACGCCAACGGGCAAAGTGTTTACCGCCGACTGGAAGCAAGCGGATTACGAAACGCCGCGCGCACTTGAAACAGCTGAGCTTGAAGGCATTGTTGAAGATTTTCGTAAAGCCGCGCAACACGCTAAAGATGCAGGCTTTGATGGCGTAGAAGTACACGGCGCGAACGGCTATCTGCTCGACCAGTTCTTGCAAGATGGCAGCAATAAACGTACCGATAACTATGGTGGCGCTATTGAGAACCGTGCACGTCTGCTTCTGGAGGTGACAGACGCCGTGATTGCGGTTTGGGGCAAAGGTCGTGTTGGGGCACGCCTCTCGCCTTACGGCACGTTTAACGATATGCGCGATAGTGACCCCATCGCGCTCTTTACCTATGTACTCAAGCAATTGAGCCAGCGCGGCATCGCCTATGCGCATGTGATTGAGCCACGCGCAACAAGCGCTGGAGGCAATGATTCCATGGCCGCCGATATGCCATCGACTTTGGCATTATTCCGCCCCCACTTTAACGGAGCATTCATTTCAGCAGGGGGATACACACCCGAAAGCGCTGCCGAAGCGGTGTCATATGGCGCGGCAGATGCAGTGGCGTTTGGACGCACCTATATTGCCAATCCCGATCTGCCAGAGCGTATCAAAGAAGGCGTTGCACTTACCCCCTATAACCGCGCAACGTTCTATGGGGGTGCAGAAAAAGGCTACACCGACTATCCGTTTTTGTCTCAAGCCGCGGCATGAGGGTATAGGAAGCAAATTGGAGCAACGTCACGGGAGAATTTATTACATCAATTATCAATCACACGAGCTATATTAAACCGTTGTTTTAGTTTGTACACTGAGACCACTTGATCTGCGTCGCCAGCTTCTTCCGCAGCCAACATTAGTCGAACATCGGCTCCGCCTGAGAACTCGAAATAGTGCCGCTTTCTGCCGCCCTGTGGTGATTCACCGCCATGGCAAAGTCATGATGTTTTGGGATGGCAACTCTGTGCTAGTTCAAGGAAAGCTGTTTGACGAGTTTGGGGTCGATCGTCAGCATATAATTGTTTTTTCTGTCGTACTGGATACTGACTTCCTCCAGATGATCGGCTTCACCTTTTTTCTTCCTGTCGTTGCTGGAATTGGTTGAAGAAGGTGAAGAAGAACCGGCAGCGCCTG
>JBIIEL010000029.1:0-26111 GCA_044237845.1 Rickettsiales bacterium
GTGGGCGCGGCGGGGCGGGGTTCTCGACTGGCATGAAAAGGAGCATCATGCCGAAAGTGAGCGATGGCCGCCCGGCCTATTTAGTGGTGAATGCGGACGAGGGCGAGCCCGGCACCTGCAAAGACCGCGACATGATGCGCCACGACCCGCATAAGCTGATCGAAGGCTGCCTCATTGGTGGTTTCGCGATTGGCGCGGTGGCGGCCTATATCTATATCCGCGGCGAGTTCCGTCAGGAAGCCGACCATCTCGAACACGCGATCAACGAAGCGCGCGCGGCGGGGCTGCTCGGCAAAAACGCGTGCGGCTCGGGCTATGATTTCGAGGTGTACGTGCACCGCGGGGCGGGGGCGTATATCTGCGGGGAAGAAACCGCGCTGATCGAATCGCTCGAAGGTAAAAAGGGCCAGCCGCGCCTGAAACCGCCCTTCCCGGCGGCGATGGGTGTGTGGGGCTGCCCGACGACGGTGAACAACGTGGAGTCGATTGCCGTGGTGCCGACCATTCTGCGCAAAGGCGCGGCGTGGTTTGCGGGCATCGGCCGCCCGAACAATACGGGCACGAAAGTGTTCTGCATTTCCGGCCATGTGAACAACCCCTGCAATGTCGAAGAGGCGATGGGCATTCCGCTCAAGGAGCTGATCGAGAAACATGCGGGCGGCGTGCGCGGCGGGTGGGATAATCTGCTGGCGATTATTCCGGGTGGTTCCTCGGTGCCGATGCTGCCGAAGAATATTTGTGATACGGTGCTGATGGATTTCGATTCGCTGCGTGAGCATCGTTCCGGCCTCGGCACGGCAGCGGTGATCGTCATGGATAAATCGACGGATATCGTGAAGGCCATCGCGCGCCTTTCCAAATTCTACATGCATGAAAGCTGCGGCCAATGCACGCCGTGCCGCGAGGGCACCGGCTGGCTGTGGCGGATGATGGAACGCATGGTGCGAGGCGACGCAACGCGCGCCGACATCGACCATATGCTCGATGTGACGACTCGTATTGAAGGCCACACGATCTGCGCGCTGGGCGACGCCGCCGCATGGCCGGTGCAGGGGCTGGTGCGGCATTTTAGAGGCGAAATAGAACGCCGGATTGATGAATTCACAGGGAGGGCTGCGTGATGATGTGTTGTGCAGCCAGATACTCGAACTGTCACCCCGCATTTATTGCGGGGTCTGGCCAGATGCCGCAACAAGTACGGCATGACAACTCTGGAATGCGGAGGGTGGTATGATGGCTCTTGTTATTGGTTTTTTGATTTACGTTTTGCCAGCTATAGCTGTTCTTGCGGTCTTTGATATTCATAGCAAACAGAAGAAAATATCTGAGCATTTAGTAAAATTAGAAGAACGATTGGTTGCTATACAAAATACCCTTGAAGAGAAAAAAAATGCCAACACTGAAAATTGACGGACAGGAAGTTGAATTCACACCGGGCGAGAGCGTCATTCAGGTGTGTGACCGTGCGGGGGTGGAAATTCCACGCTTCTGTTACCATGACCGTTTGAAAATCGCAGGCAACTGCCGCATGTGCCTCGTCGAAGTGAAGCCGGGGCCGCCGAAGCCGCAGGCCAGCTGCGCGTTGCCCGCTGCGGATAAAATGGAAGTGTTCACCAGCACGCCGATGGTAAAAAAAGCGCGCGAAGGGGTGATGGAATTTCTGCTCATCAACCATCCGCTCGATTGCCCGATCTGCGACCAGGGCGGCGAGTGCGACCTGCAGGACGAAGCGATGGCCTATGGCACCGGCCATAGCCGCTATGATTTCAGCAAGCGCGCGGTGGAAGAAAAAAACATGGGCCCGCTGGTGAAAACCACGATGACCCGCTGCATCCACTGCACACGCTGCGTGCGCTTTGTGGATGAGGTGGCGGGTGTGCCCGAAATCGGCGCGCTGGGGCGCGGCGAGCATATGGAAATCACGAGCTACCTCGAGCGCGCGCTGACCTCGGAAATTTCCGCCAACATTGTGGATCTCTGCCCCGTCGGTGCGCTGACGAGCAAGCCGTATGCGTTCAACGCGCGGCCGTGGGAGCTTGCGAAAACCGAATCCATCGACGTGATGGACGCGGTGGGCAGCAGCATCCGCATCGACACGCGCGGCGAGGCGGTGATGCGCATTCTGCCGCGCCTGAACGAAGAAGTGAACGAGGAATGGCTGGGCGATAAGAGCCGCCACGCCTGCGACGGCCTCAAAACCCAGCGGCTCGACCGCCCGTATGTGCGCAAAAACGGCAAGCTGGTGGAAGCGAGCTGGGGTGAGGCGCTCGGCGTTGTCGCTCAGAAATTCAGCGCGCTGAAAGGCACTGAGATCGCCGCTGTGGCCGGCAATCTTGCGGATGTGGAAAGCATGCTGGCGCTGAAATACGTGATGGTTGCGCTTGGTTCGCCGAACCTTGAATGCCGTCAGGACGGCGCGAAGATCGACGCGGCTGACCGCGCGAGCTACCTCATGAACACCGGCATTGCTGCGCTTGAACAGGCGGATGTGGCGCTGTTCATCGGTACCAATATCCGCCATGAAGCGCCGCTTGTGAACACGCGCCTGCGCAAGGCCTATCTGCGTAACGGCATGGTAGCCTATAACATCGGCGCGGCGTTCGACCTTACCTATCCGGTGAATCAACTGGGAGATAACCCGACTGTGTTGAATGAGATCGCGGCGGGTACGCATGAAGTATCGAAACTGTTAAAAGATGCGAAGAATCCGCTGATTATCCTCGGCGCTGGTGCATTGGCGCGCAGCGATGGAGCTGCCGTGCTGGCGACGGTGAAGAAACTCGCCTCGACATGCAATGTCGTGCGTGAGGGCTGGAATGGGTTTAACATGCTGCATTACGCGGCTGCGCGCGTGGGTGCGCTTGATATTGGCTTTGTGCCGCAAGCGGGCGGGCTCGATATGGCAGGCATTGTGGATGGCATCAGCAAAAAATCCATCAAGGCCGTTTATCTGCTGGGTGTCGATGAAATCGACATGAGCTATTTCGGTGATGCGTTCGTGGTTTATCAGGGGCATCATGGCGATATCGGTGCACATCGTGCGGATGTGGTGCTGCCAGGTGCGGCCTATACCGAGAAAACCGCGCTTTATGTTAACACCGAAGGCCGCGTGCAGGAAGCGCGCCGCGCCGTGTTCCCTCCGGGGCAGGCGGCGGAAGACTGGCAGATACTGTGTATGTTGAGTGAGGTGCTCGGCAAAACGCTGGGCTATGCATCGCTGGCGGAATTGCGGGCGCGTTTGGTGCGCGAGTTCCCGCATTTCGCGCAGCGCGATGTGCGCCCGAATGTCACATGGGACGCGAAAAGCGGCGCGATTGGCACGGTCAAAGCCGAAGGCTTTGATTATCCGATCCGTAACTTTTATATGACTGATCCTATCAGCCGCGCGAGTAAAACCATGGCGCAATGCAGCGAACTGGCAGTGCGTCATGCGCAAGGGAAAAAAGCAGCATGAGTGAATTTTTGCAGAGTGACTTTTGGCTAACGATTCTTCTGCCGCTGCTGACGGTGGTTGGTAAAATTCTGCTAGTCACCGTGCCTCTACTGATTTCGATGGCGATGCTGACCTATGCCGAGCGCAAGGTAATTGCGGCGATGCAGCTGCGCCGCGGCCCCAACGTGGTCGGTCCGTTCGGACTGCTCCAGCCTTTTGCGGATGGCCTGAAACTCTTCATGAAAGAGACGATTATTCCCACCAAATCCAACCGCGTGATGTTCATGCTCGCGCCGATGATTACGTTCGCCCTCGCGCTGCTCGGTTGGGCGGTGATTCCGTTCTCGGAGGATTTTGTTATCGCTAACCTCAATGTCGGCGTGCTGTACCTGTTCGCGATTTCGTCGCTCGGGGTGTATGGCATCATCATCTCCGGCTGGGCGAGCAACTCGAAATACGCCTTCCTCGGCGCTATCCGCAGCAGTGCGCAAATGGTCAGCTACGAGGTGAGCATCGGTCTGGTGATCATCACCGTACTACTCTGTGTAGGCTCGCTCAACTTAGGTGATATTGTGCGTGCGCAGGCGGGCGGCATTAGCCACTGGTATGCGTTCTCTGGCCTGTTGCCGATGTTTGTGGTGTTTTTCATTTCCGGCCTTGCAGAGACCAACCGTCTGCCGTTCGACTTGCCCGAGGCAGAGGGCGAGCTGGTGGCGGGCTATAACGTGGAATATTCCTCGATGGCGTTCGCGCTGTTCTTCCTCGGCGAGTATATGAATATGATGTTGATGGGGGCAATGACGGCCATCCTCTTCCTCGGCGGGTGGCATGCGCCGGTCGAGGCGTTGGCGTTTATTCCAGGGCCCATCTGGCTCATTCTCAAAATCTGCTTCTGCATGTTTGTCTTCTTGTGGGTGCGCGCAACCTTTCCGCGCTACCGCTACGACCAGCTGATGCGTCTGGGCTGGAAAGTCTTCCTGCCGCTGTCGCTGCTGTGGGTGGTGCTGACCGCGGGCTATCTTGTTTACACCAATACGTTACCGCAATAGGGATTTATGGCATCGCTTCGACTTCTTACGCGCTCGTTTCTACTGACGGAATTGCTCTCAGGTATGGCGCTGACGCTGAAATATTTCTTCACCCGCTCGTCGGTGACGATCAACTACCCGTATGAGAAGGGCCCGCTTTCTCCGCGCTTCCGTGGCGAGCATGCGCTGCGCCGCTACGCCAATGGCGAGGAACGCTGCATTGCGTGCAAACTGTGCGAGGCGATCTGCCCGGCGCAGGCGATTACGATTGAAGCTGAAACGCGTGACGACGGCTCGCGCCGCACCACACGCTACGATATTGATATGACAAAATGTATCTACTGCGGTTTCTGTCAGGAAGCCTGCCCGGTGGATGCGATTGTGGAGGGGCCGAATTTCGAATACGCCACTGAAACCCGTGAAGAATTATTCTACGATAAAGCAAAACTGCTCGCCAATGGCGACCGCTGGGAACCGGCCATTGCCGCGAACCTCGCTGCAGATGCGCCGTATCGGTAATAGGGAAACACACTATGCTCGCTGACATCACGTCGATTCTGTTCTATGTCTTCTCTGGTATCCTTGTGATGTCAGCACTCGCGGTGGTTTCCGCTCGTAACCCGGTGCATTCAGTGTTTTTCTTGATTCTGGCTTTCTTCAACGCCGCGGGGTTGTTTGTGCTGCTCGGCGCGGAATATATCGCAATGACGCTGGTGGTGGTCTATGTCGGCGCTGTTATGGTGCTGTTCCTGTTCGTGGTGATGATGCTTAATATCAATTTTGAGAAGCTACGCGCAGGATTCATCAGCTACTTGCCGATGGGAATTCTGGTGGCGGTGGTACTGTTCCTCGAGATTGGCTCACTGCTTTATCTTTCCATTTTAAAGCCCGCGACGGTGGCAGGTGCGGCACTGCCGATTCCGGACCCCGCGAGCGTCAGCAATGCTCACGCTATCGGCATGGTGCTCTATACCAATTACCTCATCGCCTTCCAGATTGCGGGCGTGATTCTGCTGGTGGCTATGATTGGGGCGATTGTGCTGACGCTGCGGCATCGCCCCGGCGTGAAGCGGCAGAATATTACCAAGCAACTCTCGCGTACCCGCGAGCAAGCAGTACAACTTGTCAATCCCAAGTCGGGCGAGGGGATTTAACATGGAAGAAATCGCAACCAACACCATGGTGATGAACCATGTGCTCTATGGTAGCATTACCATCACCCATTATGTGATGCTGGCGACTCTGCTCTTTGTCATCGGCGTGGCGGGGATTTTCCTGAACCGTAAGAACATCATTACCATCCTCATGTCGGTGGAGTTGATGCTGCTCGCGGTCAACATCAACTTCGTGGCCTTCTCCGTGCAGCTTGGCGATCTGGTGGGGCAGGTGTTCACCATGTTCGTGCTGACGGTGGCAGCGGCAGAGGCAGCGATTGGCCTTGCGATTCTCGTCGTCTATTTCCGCAACCGCGCGACCATTGATGTCGACGATATTTCAAGCTTGAGAGGGTAGGCGATGCTGTCACTGAACGAGATGATTATCGCGACCGTCTTCCTGCCGCTGTTCGGCGCGCTGATGTCTGGCCTGTTCGTGCGCAATATCGGCGACAGTCGCGCACAGATCATCACCTGCGTGCCGATGGTGCTCTCGGCGCTTCTCGCGCTTGTCGTGTTCCTGCGCGTGACGGGCTATGGCCTCGCCCTTGATATTCCGCTCAGCGATTGGATTGTTTCCGGTGATTTCAAAAGCAGCTGGGCGCTCAAGGTTGACGCGCTGACGGCGATCATGCTGGTGCTCGTCACATGGGTGGCGGCTATCGTGCATATCTACTCTGTCGGCTATATGAGCCATGACGACCATAAGCCGCGCTTCATGAGCTATCTCTCGCTGTTTACCTTCAGCATGTTGATGCTGGTGACCAGCAACAATTTCATCCAGCTTTTCTTCGGTTGGGAAGGGGTTGGGCTGTGCTCCTATCTGCTCATCGGGTTCTGGTTTAAAAAGCAAACGGCCGGTGCCGCGGCAATGAAGGCGTTCATCGTCAACCGCGTGGGCGATTTTGGCTTTGCGCTCGGCATTGCAGCGATTTTCCTGGTGTTTGGCTCGGTGGATTTCGCGACTGTGTTCGCCTCGGCCGCGGCGCTTCAGCCGGGTGCGGCATTTAGCTTCCTCGGCCTCAATTTCCCGTTGATGGATACGATTTGCCTGTTGCTCTTCATGGGCGCTATGGGGAAATCTGCCCAGTTCCTGCTGCATACCTGGTTGCCGGACGCGATGGAGGGGCCGACGCCGGTTTCCGCACTCATCCACGCGGCAACGATGGTGACCGCGGGCGTGTTCATGCTCGCGCGATGCTCGCCACTGTTTGAACTAGCGCCGACGGCGCTGATGGTCGTCACCTATGTGGGGGCGATCACCGCGATTTTTGCGGCATCCGTTGGCCTCGTGCAGAACGACATTAAACGCGTGATTGCGTATTCCACCTGTTCGCAGTTGGGCTATATGATTTTTGCCTGCGGCGTTTCGGCCTATGATGCGGCGGTGTTCCATCTCTTCACGCACGGATTCTTCAAGGCGCTGCTGTTCCTCGGCGCGGGCTCGGTGATTCATGCGATGAGCGGTGAACAGGACATGCGCAACATGGGCGGTATCTGGCGCAAAATTCCCTATACCTATGCATTCATGTGGATCGGGTCGTTGGCGCTTGCGGGCGTGCCATATTTCGCCGGATATTTCTCGAAGGATGCCATTCTGGAGATGGCTTATCTCAACGGCAGCACGCATGGCATGGTGGCGTTCTGGATGGGGATTTTTGCGGCCGGTATGACGGCGTTCTACTCGTGGCGTCTGCTGTTCATGACCTTCCACGGCACGCCGCGTGCGAGTGCAGAGGTGATGAGCCATGTGCATGAGTCGCCACGTATTATGCTGTTGCCGCTGCTGCCGCTCGTGTTCGGTGCGTTGTTCATCGGTGCGATTGCGTATTACGGCTGGGGCATTCTCGACCATTCTGCCCATTTCTGGGGCAACGCGCTGACGCTGCCACATGCGGAGCATCACCATGTGCCGTTCTGGGTGTTGGCGTTGCCACTGGTGGTGGTGGCGAGCGGGATTGCGCTTTCGTACCTGTTCTATATCAAACGTCCGGAGCTGCCGGTAATGCTGAAGATGCGCTTCGGTGGCCTTTACCGCTTCCTGCTCAACAAATGGTATTTCGACGAGCTCTATGACCGCCTGTTTGTGCGCTTCGCGTTGAGTGAAGGCCGCAGCATGTGGAAATTCTGGGACACCAAGGTGATCGATGGCTGCGGGCCAAACGGCGCAGCCTTCATCAGCCGTATTTTCGCTGCGCGCACCAGCGCGTTGCAAACCGGGTTTTTGTATAATTATGCCTTCGCGATGCTGATTGGCTTGATGGTGCTCATCGGCTGGCTGGTGATTTCGGTTATGGGGTGGTCGTTATGAGTCCTATTCTCACCTCGCTGATTCTGGTGCCGCTGGTGGCGGCGGTGGTCACGTATTTCAGCGGTCGCCACGCTGTGCATGGCGCGACTGCGGCGCGCTGGGTGGCACTGATTGCAACGGTGGCGACATTCCTCCTTTCGCTGACGTTGTTCTCCGGGTTCGACGCGGCGAAGGAAGGCTTCCAGTTTGTCGAGAAGGCTCCGTGGTTCGTGGGCTATGACATCAACTACCATCTCGGGATCGACGGCATTTCGCTGTGGCTGGTGGTGCTCACCACCTTCCTGATGCCGATTTGCGTGCTGTGCAGCTGGCAGTCCGTCGACAAGCGCGTGGGTGAATTCATGGCGCTGTTCCTCATCCTCGAGGCGCTGCTCATCGGCACCTTTGTGGCGCTCGATTTGCTGCTATTCTATCTCTTCTTCGAGGCGGTGCTGATTCCGATGTATCTCATCATCGGAATCTGGGGGGGACAGAACCGCATCTACGCGGCGTATAAATTCTTCCTCTACACGCTGGCGGGCTCGGTGCTGTTTCTGCTCGCGTTGCTCTATCTGTTCTTCACCTTCAACACGACCGACATTCCGACCCTGATGGCGCAGGCACCAAGCCTCGGTCTGCCGGTGCAGAAATGGCTGTGGCTCGCGCTTTTCGCCAGCTTTGCGGTGAAGGTGCCGATGTGGCCGTTTCATACCTGGTTGCCGGATGCGCACGTGCAAGCGCCCACCGCAGGCTCGGTGATCCTGGCGGGCGTGCTGCTGAAACTTGGGGCGTATGGTTTCATCCGCTTCTCGCTGCCGATGCTGCCGGAAGCCTCGCATTACTTTGCGGATTTCGTGTTTGCCCTCAGCGTGGTGGCGGTGATTTATACCTCGCTGGTCGCGCTGGTGCAGGAGGATATGAAAAAGCTGATCGCATATTCCTCCGTCGCGCATATGGGCTTTGTGACGCTGGGCATTTTCAGTTTCACCCAGCAGGGGCTGGATGGCGCGATGTTCCAGATGGTGAGCCACGGTGTCGTTTCAGGCGCGTTGTTCCTCTGCGTCGGTGTCGTCTATGACCGTATGCACACCCGCGAAATTGCACAATATGGTGGCGCTGCGAATGTGATGCCGTATTTCGCGGCGTTCTTCATGGTATTCACCATGGCTTCGGCAGGGCTTCCCGCTACATCCGGCTTCGTGGGCGAGATTCTGGTGATTGTCGGCACCTATCAGGCTGCGCCTTGGGCGGCGATGCTGGCGGCAACGGGGCTGGTGCTCGGCGCGGCCTATATGCTCTGGCTCTATCGCCGTGTCATGTTCGGCGAAATTACCAACCCGCACGTGGCAGAAATGACAGATGCCAACCACCGCGAATGGCTCTACTTCGTGCCGCTTGTGATTACGGTCATCTGGTTAGGCGTGCACCCGACGGTGATTACCAAAGACACCTCGCCGGCGCTGAAGCGCGTCATCGCGCAGGTGATGCATCCGGCGCAAGTCGCGGCTGAGGCACCTGAGCTGGTGACGGAGGAAGCGACGCCTGCGGCGGAACTGCCTGCTGTCGAGGGTGAGGCAGCTGTTCCGGCCGAAGTGCCCGCGAAACACGCCCCAACATCTACGGAGACGAAATGACGAACCTCGCTGAATTTTCCGTCATCTATCCTGAATTGACGCTGCTGGTGGGCGCGATCGCGCTGTTGCTTTTTGGTGCGTTTCGTGGCGCACGGGCGACGGGGGGCATTACCCTGCTGGCAATGGGTGTGATGCTATGTGCGGCCAGCCAATTACTGCCGTTGTCGTATGAACCAACAACCGCATTCCACCAATTTCTGTTGATTGATAATTTTACGCAAACGGTGAAGCTTCTGGTATTGGTTGCCGCCACGTTAGTGCTTGGCATGAGCTTTAACTGGCTAGCTATTGAACAACATAAAAAGTTTGAATATCCCATTCTGGTGCTGCTCTCAACGCTGGGGCTGCTGGTGCTGATTTCGGCGAATGATTTGTTGGCGCTGTATCTCGGCCTCGAACTCTCGTCGCTCGCGCTTTATGTGCTCGCGTCGTATGATCGCGACAATGCGGTCAGCTCCGAGGCGGGGGTGAAGTATTTCACGCTCGGCGCGCTTTCTTCTGGCATGCTGCTGTTCGGTGCGAGCCTGGTCTATGGCTACACGGGTACCACCAATTTCTCGGTGGTGGGCGAGATGTTTGGCGCCGCAGGCGAGAACGCGATGCCGATCGCTTATGGTGCAGTGGTCGGGTTGGTGATGCTCGTCGTCGCGCTCAGCTTTAAAATTTCGGCGGTGCCGTTTCACATGTGGACGCCGGATGTCTATCAGGGCGCACCAACGCCGGTGACCATGCTGTTTGCGACCGCGCCAAAAATCGCCGCGATGGCGATTTTTATCCGCCTGCTGATGGGGCCGTTTGCAGGCATGTTCCCGGACTGGCAGAATATTCTCGCGATCATCGCGTTCGCTTCGATGGCGGTGGGGGCGTTCGGCGCGCTGACGCAAACCAACATCAAGCGCCTGCTGGCTTATGGCTCGGTGGGGCATATCGGTTATATGCTGGTGGGTTTGGCAGCAGGCACGCCAGAGGGCATTAAAGGTATCCTGATTTATTTCTCGCTCTATCTGTTTATGAGCGTAGGCACGTTCGGCTTTGTGCTGTTCATGCGCCGTGCGGGTGAGCAGGTGGAGAATATCTCCGACCTCGCCGGGCTTTCTAAAACCTCGCCGCGCGGGGCGCTGTTCATGCTGCTGATGATGTTCTCGATGGCGGGGATTCCGCCGTTTGCGGGCTTCTACGGGAAGATGTTTATTTTCCTCTCCGCCATGCAGGCCGAGCTTTACGGGTTGGCGATTGTCGGCGTGCTGACCTCGGTCGTCGCGGCGTTCTACTACCTCAAAATCGTCAAGGTGATGTATTTCGATGAGCCGGTGCAGGGGCTGGAGCGCCATGTGCCGGTCTTCAGTCAGGCCGTGCTGCTCATTTGTGCACTTGTGACGGCGCTGTTCTTCCTCTATCCTGCAGCCTTACTGGATATGGCACAAAAGGCAGCAGGAGTTTTTAGCTGATGGCGAAGAAACCGGAAACAAGCTTACTCAACGATTATCATCTGCTTTCCTACGACGTGCTCGACAGCACGAATGAGGAGGCCAAGCGACTGGCCGGTGGCGGCGGTGCGCATGGCGCAGTGATCTGGGCAAAACGCCAGACCAATGGCCGTGGCCGCATGGGCCGCAACTGGATTTCGGCGGAAGGAAATTTTTTCGTGTCGCTGCTGCTCGCGCCGGAGGCGCCGCTCGCCAAATGCCCGCAGCTTTCGTTCGTGACCGCGCTCGCGGTCGCCGAAACCCTGCAAGGCATTGTGAGCGAGCCGGGCAACATCACCTGCAAATGGCCAAACGATATTCTTGCCTCCGGCAAAAAACTCGGCGGTATTCTGCTGGAGTCGTTCACGGGGAATGAGCATGGCAAACCGCGCCACTGGGTCGCGGTCGGCGTCGGCATCAACATCGACTCCGCGCCGGAGCATGTGATGTTTCCGGCGACCTGCCTGCGCGATGCGGGGGTTGAAATCATCAGCGCGAAGATCGTGCTCTCACGCTTTATGCATCATTTCATCCAGCGCTACGACCAATGGGCGAATCACGGGTTCGAGGGCATCGAGCATGACTGGATGAAAAACGCCTATCATCTCGGTAAACCCATCGAGGTGATTGTCGGCGAAACGCAGCACGAGGGCACCTATATGGGCATCGATGGCGGCGGGAATTTGCTGCTGAAGGACGCCAAAGGAAAGATCACCTGCATCAGTGCCGGTGACGTGTTTTTTAAGGAAATGGCCTAGTGTTACTCGCCATCGACATTGGCAACACCAACATCGTGTTCGCGCTGTGCAAAGGCGAGGCGGTGGTGGCGCAGTGGCGCATCCGCACCGATACGCACCGCACGGCGGATGAATATGCGGTGTGGCTATTCACGCTGATGGCGCGGGCGGAGATTGCGACGAAAGACGTGACGGCGGTGATTGTTTCCTCCGTGGTGCCAGATGCGAATTTTGCCATGAAGTCTTTCATCCGCGAGCATCTCAACTGCGAACCGCAAATGGTGACGAATGCGGAAAATAGTTTTGGCATGAAAGTGCTGATTGATAACCCGCGCGAGCTGGGCGCGGATCGCTTCATCAATGCCTATGCCGCGTGGATGCAGTGGAAACAGCCGCTGATTATCATCGATTTCGGCACGGCCACGACGTTCGATGTGGTCTCCGGCGCGGGCGAATATCTCGGCGGGGTGATTGCGCCGGGCATCAATCTCTCGCTCGAGGCGCTCAAATCCGCCGCGGCGAAACTGCACGGCGTGGCGATCACGCATCCGGCGCAGGTGGTGGGCAAAAACACCACGGCGGCCATGCAATCCGGCATTTATTACGGCTATGCGGGGCTGATCGAGGGGATCGTCACCCGCATCAAAACCGAACGCGGGGAGGCGATGAAAACCATTGCCACCGGTGGCCTCGCGCCGCTTTATGCGGATGCGACGCCGGTCATCGACCTCGTCGACGCCGATTTAACCATCCGGGGTTTGGTGTTGATTCACGGGCAAGGCGTGCGCGGTTAGCCTTAAAACAATTGCCGGTTACTTTTATCCAGAAAAGAAAACAAATTCTTGCTTTTTGCCTGAAGCGTTTCCGGATGTGCCAGCAGATTAAAAATCTCTTCACGATTCGGGCTGGCGAGTACATCCGGCATATCGTCTTCATGGAAGCAGACCTGCCCTGCCCAGAATCTGTTATCTTTTAATTCATCAAGGAAGGCGACATCTCTGCCCATGAGTACGTTAATTTTATCAATAATGAGGCGAGTGCTTTTCTTGTCTACGAGACCGGAATCAGAAGAACTGCCTTTGTGAGGTGTGCGGTACATCATATTATATTGGCTCTTAAGAGGCTCGCCTTCTACCATCATGCCACCATATACTGATGCATCACCACCCGCAGCCTTATGTGCATCTATTGCTTCCTGAAAGAAGGCCAAGTTTTCACGAATGGAAGCAATTTTTGCGAAAATGGGTTCCAGCAGTTCTTTTTTCTGACTTTCAGAAAGAGAATCCATGACAGTTGCAGGGATTCCAACGGTTTTTGTTTCACACATGATACCAGAATTGGCGATTACCCCCGGATCATACCCAAGCATATCGTGAAGCTTGGTCACTACGAATTTTGCTAACTCCTGATGCTGCGAGATGCTCAGCTCACCGATTCCGGTTGAGATGGTATAGTAATCGACGCCATCTTCCGTACTCTTATTGAGCGTTGTCAGTGCTTGAGTTTCGTTACTCATATCGTCTCCTCAGAATAATCTTTCACAAACTCATGATAACAGAAAATTATGACAGTTTAATGACAGAGGGTAATTTAGTTGCGTTTCGGCGGGAATTGCTGCAAACCCTTTCAAAACCTTACCAACCGACAAGTTTTCTAAGTCATTGTTTTTCTTGTCATGCCAGCGAAGGCTGGCATCCAGCAAAAAAGAAAAACTGGATGCCACATCACTCGGTTTTCCAACCACTCGCGATGCTCGTGGGGAAAACCGGTGTCTGGCATGACAAAACCTGCCGGATGATTAAGTTTCAAAACAAAGGATTCCCATGCCAATGAACCTGAATCATTATGACGACGACGTGCTGTTTATTCCACTCGGCGGGTCGAACGAGATTGGCATGAACCTCAATCTCTACCGCTATAAGGGCAAGTGGATCATGATTGACCTCGGCATTGGCTTTGCGGGCGCGCATCTGCCGGGGATCGATATCATGGTGCCGAACATCGATGCGATTACACCGTATAAGAACGACATTGTCGGCCTCGTGCTTACCCACGCGCACGAGGATCATCTCGGCGCAGTGACGTATTTGTGGCCGGAGCTGGGTTGCCCGGTTTACGCGACGCCGTTCACCGCCGCCGTGCTGAAAGTGAAGCTGGCCGAAGAGGGGCTGCAAGGCAAAGTGAAGATTCATGAGGTGAAAGCGGGCGAGCAATATCAGCTCGGGCCGTTCGGCTTTGAAATGGTGCCGATCACGCACTCGATTCCGGAAATGCACGCAGTGGCTCTGCGCACCGATAAAGGCGTGGTGATGCATACGGGCGATTGGAAGCTCGACGCGAACCCGATGGTGGGTGTTTCGACGGATGAAGCGACGCTCGCCAAATATGGCGACGAAGGCGTGCTCGCCATGGTGTGTGACTCGACCAACGTGTTCGTCGAGGGCGAGTCCGGCTCTGAGGAAGATGTGCGGGCGACGCTGGCGGATGTGATTCGCCTTTGTCCTGAGCGGGCGATTGTGACGAGTTTTTCCTCCAATATCGCGCGGATTGAGAGTATTATCTACGCTGCGCGGGACGCGGGACGCGAGGTGGCCATTGCCGGGAAATCCATCTGGCGGATGGTGCATGCGGCGCAGGAAGCGGGCTATCTGAAAGACGTGCCGAACTTCCTCACCGACACGCAAGGCATGGAACTGCCGCGTAACAAGGTGGTGTTCATTTGCACCGGCTGTCAGGGTGAGTCGCGCGCGGCGCTATCGAAAATCGCGCGGGGCGAACACCCCGCCATCCGCCTCAGTCCGGGCGATACGGTGATTTTCTCGTCGCGTACCATTCCGGGTAACGAGGCGAATATTGGCTATATCGTGAATAAACTGGTCACGCAGGGGATGGAAATCATCACCGATGCGGTGGGGCCGGTGCATGTGTCGGGTCACCCGGCACGCGGCGAGCTGGAGCGTATGTACCAGCTGGTGCGGCCTAAAATTTCGGTGCCGGTGCATGGCGAGGCACGGCATATTCACGAGCACGCGCTGTTTGCCAAATCACTTCAGGTACCAACGGCGATTGAGCCGCATAACGGCGTGGTGATTAACCTCACCGCGGCGACACCGGGTATTGTGGGGCAGGTGGAATCCGGTTACCTCGCGCTGGATGGCAGCTCGTTGATTGACACGAACTCGGGCGTCATCCGCACCCGCCGCAAAATACGCGATGATGGGGTGATTGTGGCTTCGCTCGTGCTCGGCAAAAATGGTCAACTCGCTGCGCCTGTGATGATTTCTGCGCCTGGCTGCCTTGACGTCGAGGAGGACACCGACATCCTTGCCGATATCCGCGCCGAGATTGCCGCGCTATTCACCAAGCCAAAAGGCGGCGGTAAGGGTAAAGGGTTGGAAGAATCGGTACGCAACGTGCTACGTAAAATCATCCGCGATGAACTCGGCAAAAAACCGGTGCTTGATGTGCATATCCACCAGATTGGCTAACATAGACGGCTGGCGCGCTTACGGGGTTTCCTACCTCACCGGGGCGTTGATGGTGCTTGGCTTCGCGCCGTTTTATCTCTGGCCAGTGATCTTTATTAGCCTGCCTACGTTTTATCTCTTGTTGAACAGCGCTCCCTCGCTTCGCCACGCGGCGCTGCGTGGATTTTTCTTCGGCTATGGCTATTTCATGGCAGGCACCTGGTGGATTGCGAATTCCATGCTGGTGGACGCGGCGAAATTCGCGTGGATGATGCCGTTTTCGATTCTCGGCCTTAGCGCGGTGCTCGCGCTTTATTTCGGATTGCTCGGCGCGCTGATGCATCGGCTACGGCATGTATCGACCCTGCAAAATATTCTGCGTTTTGCGGTGCTGTGGGTGGTGGTTGAATATCTGCGTTCCATCGGCCTGTTCGGCTTTCCGTGGAATCTTGCCGGCTATGTGGCGCTGGCCTCGACAGAGGTGGCGCAGGCGGCGTCTATTGTCGGCACGTTCGGGCTGAGCCTGCTGGTGGTGCTGGCGGGCACGTTGCCAGTGCTGGCGATGGGCGAACAGCCGCGCATGAAGCGGTTGGGGTTGTTGCTACCCACGGCGATGGTGCTCGCACTCTATACCTATGGCGCATGGCGCATGCCGGAATCCGTGCCGCTGACGGATACCACCCTTCGCATCGTGCAACCCAACATTGCGCAGGTGGTGAAGCATACGGAGGAGGGGCGGCGCGAGGCCATCGGCATTCTCACCGCGCTTTCGCAAGGCGATGCGGATGTGATTCTCTGGCCTGAGACGGCTTATCCGTTTACCCTGCGGGGTAAGGAAATGCCGCTGCTGCGTCCACCGCACGGGCTGCTGATCGCAGGAGCGGTGCGCGTGGAAGAAACACCGAAGATGCAGGTCTATAACAGCATCGTGGCGCTGGATGCTAACAGCGTGCGGGCGACCTATGACAAGCACCAGCTTGTACCGTTCGGTGAATTTGTGCCACTGCGCAGTGTGCTGCCGATTGAGAAAATCACGCCCGGGGGCATGGATTTTTCGCGCGGGGTGGGTGCGCGTACGATAACGCTTGATGACGTGCCGCCGTTTAGCCCACTCGTGTGTTATGAAGTGGTTTTTCCGTGGATGGCGGTTGACAAAACTAGTCACCCGGACTGGATGGTCAATGCCACCAATGACGGCTGGTATGGTGACTCGCCGGGGCCCTACCAGCATTTCGACATGACGCGGATGCGTGCGGTGGAGCAGGGGCTGCCTATGGTGCGGGTGGCAAATACAGGGATTTCAGCGCTCATCGACCCCTACGGACGTGTGCTGACCATGCTTGCACTTAACCAACGTGGCGCGAAAAATGCGGTGCTTCCACAACCTCTGATATCAACTACTTACGCGAAATATGGTGAATTATTAACACTCATTGCCATTAATATGCTTTGGCTTATGTCATTTTTTGCGCATAAGCTTGCCAAAGAATAAATGAATCATTAATTTTCTTGCGTGGCGTTTGTAATAGCGCTACTCTGCATGTATAGGTTGTATTCACCCCTTGCTTTTCTCGTCGTTTTTATGAGCTCTCCGCATCCCGTTGATGTTTATGTTGGCCGCAGGTTGCGGATGAAGCGCACTATTCTTGGCCTCAGCCAAGAAGCTGTGGGCAAGCAAATCGGCGTGACCTTTCAGCAGATCCAGAAATACGAGCGTGGCATCAACCGTATGGGCGCCAGCCGTTTGTATGACTTCGCGCGTGCGCTGGGCGTGCAGATTGCCTATTTTTTCGAGGGTTACGGCGACTATGTTGTCGAGGAAGATGCCGGGCTGGCGATGAATGAGCCCAACGCGGCTAAGTTCGAGGGCGAACAACTCAACAACCGCGAGACGATGGAAGTCATGCGCGCCTATTACCGCATCAAGAACCCCGCTGTGCGTAAACGGATTATTGACCTTATCAAGGCGATGGCCGCGGAAGATCAGACGGATAGCAAGGCCAGCTAGCAAGTTGCTCACTGTTACAGAATCACTGCTTGACCTTTTTCCAAAAACGGCACACAACACGCCCATTGGTGGGCATTTTTCGCTTGGCGGCCACCTGACGACGGCGCAAGCCGAACCGGCCTAAGCATGGATGAATCACGGTCGCCACCGAACTCCCGCTGCATATTATAACAAGGGAGTGTTTCGTGAATTCAACCGCACAACGTAGCCATTATACTTTCACCAGTGAGTCCGTATCCGAAGGCCACCCGGACAAAGTCTGCGACCAGATTTCAGACGCGATTGTGGATGCCTGCCTTGCCGAAAACCCGGAAGCACGCTGCGCGATTGAAACCATGGCCTGCACTAATCAGGTTGTCATTGCCGGTGAGTTTCGCGGTGCGGATTCCATCACGCCGCAGCGTATGGAAGAGCTGGCACGCGGGGTGGTGAAAGACATCGGCTACGAGCAGAAGGGCTTCCACTGGAACACGCTGAAGGTCGCGAATTATGTGCACCAGCAATCGGCGGATATCGCGATGGGCGTGGATTCCGGTGACAATAAAGACGAAGGTGCAGGCGACCAAGGGATTATGTTCGGCTTCGCTTGTCGCGAAACGCCAGAGCTGATGCCGGCGACGCTGCATTACTCGCACCGTATTCTGCATGCGCTCAGCCAAGGCCGCCGTTCGGGCAAATTCAAAGGGCTGATGCCGGATGCAAAAAGCCAGGTGAGCCTGGAATATAAAGACGGTGTGCCGGTGCGCGCGACTTCGGTGGTGGTCTCCACCCAGCATGCGGCAGATCTGAAGCAAAGCGATATCCGCGAGCTGATTCGTGGCGTAGTGACGGAGATTCTGCCGCAGGGCTGGATGCCGAGCGAAGACCAGTTCTTCACCAACCCGACAGGGCAGTTCATCATCGGTGGGCCGGACGGCGATTCGGGCCTCACCGGGCGCAAGATTATCGTGGATACCTACGGCGGTGCCTCGCCGCACGGCGGTGGTGCGTTCTCGGGCAAGGACCCGACCAAGGTCGACCGCTCGGCGGCGTATGTCGCCCGTTACCTCGCGAAGAACGTGGTGGCGGCCGGGATTGCGGATCGCTGCACGATTCAGATTTCCTATGCGATTGGGGTCTCGCGCCCGATGTCGTTCTACGTGAACACGCATGGCGCAAAAAATGTGGATGCGGCACGGCTTGAGAAAGTGCTTCAGGAGCTTGTGAATCTAAGCCCACGCGGTATCCGTACCCATCTCGCATTGAACCGGCCGATTTATCTGCCGACGGCATCCTACGGCCATTTTGGCCGCGAGCCGGGGGCAAATGGCACGTTCAGCTGGGAGAAGCTTGATCTTGTGGATGCACTTCGCCGTGAGTTTGGTAACAGTGCCGCAGCCTAAATTCCTCTCCTCCTTCGGTCGCAACCGTGGCCGCGCGCTGCGCCCCTATCAGCAGGGGCTGGTGGAGAATCTGCTACCAAAAATCGCGGTGGATTTAAAGGCGCCGCTCGCAGGCAGCAGCGGTAAGGTGGCGCTTGAAATCGGCTTCGGCGGGGGCGAGCATCTGCTCGCGCAGGCGGCGCATCACCCGGAGACGTTGTGGATAGGCTGCGAGCCGTTTATCAACGGTGTGGCGAAATGCCTCGCGGGGATTGACGCGGGCAAGCTTACCAATATCCGCCTGTTCACGAACGATGCGCGGCAATTATTGGAAGTGCTGCCGCCCGAATCACTTGACAGCGTGTTTATCCTCTTCCCTGACCCGTGGCCGAAGGCGCGGCATAACAAGCGGCGGCTGGTGAACCACGAAACCCTCGCCATGCTCCACCGCGTGCACAAGCCCGGCGGCCGGTTGTTGATTGCTACCGACCATGTGGATTACAGCGAATGGATTCTAGAGCATCTGCTGAGCAGCCCGCATTACCGCTGGACGGCTGAGCGCGCGGATGATTTCAGGCTCCCGCCCGCCGACTGGACGGAGACCAAATACCAGCGCAAAACCACTGCTGAGGGCCGTGAGCCGGTGTTTATGGAGTGCGTGCGGGGCTGAGGGTAAAATTTTACACTTTCTTAATGTTCTTCTGATAGTGTAGCGGGTAGAGTGTGGTATACAGCGTCGGTTAAGGAGGCTTCCATGGATAATGATGAAACAAAGAAGAGATGGGTCAAACAAAAGCCTGTTTCTATAGTCTATCCAGAGGACTACACGAGTGTAGTTAATCTAAAAAGAACTATAGAAGAAGCCAATAAGCACTATCACAATAAGACTATTTTTGGCTCGCAGATACATCCTACAACCAGTGGTGAGATGGATGTTTTAAGTGCAAAACCGCAAACACAAGAGCAAGCCGAAAAGGGTTTTGACGTTGTCGGCTTAACAGTCGAGTATACTCAAGAAGACAAAGATATATGGAAAAGCTTTTTTGAACAGAACGCTATTTCATATGAAGAGCCAAACTCCTTGCATCAATTTATGAACCAACGATTTCTGATTACAGATCCTGAGGCCATAAGAAAAATCGCGGTTGTTGGCTTCGATTTCGAGGCAGCAGATATGTTGCGAGCACAGCAAGCAGAGCTGCTGCGGACGGCGCAACCTGTTATTGGCTGGTCACGACCACCCCTCAAATAACGGTTGATTTTAATGTTGTTAGGGGCTATACACCCGGCAACATTAAAATACGCATCCGACAAGAGGTGGCTCCCGAGCCGCCTTTTTTGTTGCCTTCTGCGAGGGGGCAAAAATAAAAGAAAGGTCAGACGAGTCTCGTGAAAACGATTGTAGAACAGATTGAAGCGCTGATTACGCCGTCCGTCACCAGCATGGGGTTTGAGCTCGTGCAGGTGAAGCTGATGGATACACGCGTGGGGCAGACGCTGCAGATTATGGCGGAGCGGCCGGATGGCAGCATCAGCGTGGAAGATTGCGCGAAAATCAGCCGTCAGGTCTCGGCGGTGCTGGATGTTGAGGATAGCATTCCCGGCGAATACCGTCTTGAAGTCAGCTCGCCGGGCATCGACCGCCCGCTGGTGAAGCTCACGGATTATGCCAAATATATCGGCCATTCCGCCAAAACCGAAACCGTGCTGCCGATCGACGGGCGCAAGCGCTATACGGGCATCATTAAAGCAGTCGAGGGCGAGAACGTGATTCTCACCGTCGATAACAAGGATCACTCTCTACCATTCATTGATATTCAATCGGCCAAGCTGGTGCTGACGGATGCGTTGATTAAGGCGCATCAGGCACAGCGGGCATCCTAACATTCATCACCAAGGAGACTAGAAATGGCAGTTAACCAAGTAATTCACGGCTCGACCGAAATGCTGCAAATTGCAGAAGCGGTGGCGCGTGAGAAGAATATCGACCGCGACACCGTGCTCGATGCGATGGCCAATGCGATTGAAATTGCAGGCCGCAAAAAATATGGCGTGGAGCATAACATCAAGGCGGAAATCGACAAGAAAACCGGCGCCATCGCGCTGTTCCGCCTGACCGAAGTGGTGGAAGACGCAGCCGAGAAAGCCGTCGACGAAGAGGGTAACAGCACCTTCAACGCCGTGCAGCAAATCACCGCGAGCCACGCGAAAAAGAAATTCCCAAAAGCCGCGCATGCGGTGGGTGACTTCATCCGTGATGAGCTTCCGCCGATCGATTTCGGTCGCGTTGCTGCGCAAACCGCAAAGCAAGTAATCGTGCAGAAAGTGCGTGATGCCGAGCGTGAGCGCCAGTTCGACGAGTTCAAAGACCGCGTGGGCGAAATCGTCAACGGTACCGTGAAGCGTGTGGAATATGGCAATGTGACGGTGGATTTCGGCCGTGCGGAAGCCGTCATCCGCAAAGACGAACTCATCCCGCGCGAGAATTTCCGCCCCGGCGACCGCATCCGCGCCTACATCTTCGATGTCCGCCGCGAGAAAAACGGGCCGCAAGTGTTCTTGAGCCGCGTGCGTCCGGAATTTATGGCGAAACTGTTCATGCAGGAAGTGCCTGAGATTTACGACGGCGTGATTGAAATTAAAGCCGTGGCGCGTGACCCCGGTTCCCGTGCAAAAATCGCGGTGCAGAGTAACGACTTCTCCGTCAACCCTGTGCTTTCCTGCGTGGGTGTGCGTGGTAGCCGTGTGCAGGCTGTGGTCAACGAACTGCAAGGCGAGAAAGTGGACATCGTCGAGTATGCGGAAGATCCTGCAACCTTCGTGGTGAACGCGCTCAGCTCGGCGGAAGTATCGAAAGTCGTGATCGACGAAGATACTGGCCGCATCGAAGTGGTGGTGCCGGACGATCAGCTCAGCCTCGCAATTGGTCGCCGTGGCCAGAACGTGCGCCTCGCGGCGCAGCTCACCGGCTGGAGCATCGATATCCTCACCGAGGAAGACGAATCGGAGCGCCGTACGCAGGAATTCAACCGCCTGAGCACGCTGTTCATTGAAGCGCTGAACGTTGAAGAAGTGATCGCACATCTGCTCGTCACCGAAGGCTTCAGCAGCGTGGAAGAAGTGGCCTATGTGCCGACGGAAGACCTCGCGAACATCGAGGGCTTCGATGAAAACGTGGCCGAGGAACTGAAATCGCGTGCGCAGGAATATCTCAACGCGAAAGAGGCGGAACTCGCCGCCAAGTTCAAGGTAATGGGCGTCGAGGAAGCGCTGGTCAAGCATGAAGGCCTCAATGGCGATATCGTGCTGAAGCTGGCGGAGAACGGTGTAAAAACGATGGATGACTTCGCTGGTCTGGCGACCGACGAGTTCTTTGAAATCGTGCCGAAGCCCGGCATCAGCCGCGAAGAGATCGAAGCGATGATCATGAAAGCGCGTGAAGCCTGGTTCGCCAACGAGAAGAAAGCGTAAGGCCATAGCCTCAGTTTTGGCGGAAACGGTAGCGTGAATGCCTAAACAAGAGCCTGAGCGTAGCTGCATTGTTACCCGTCGGGTGCTGCCGAAGGGCGAGCTCATCCGTTTTGTGGTCGACCCGAATAGCGTTCTGGTGCCGGATATCGCAGAAAAACTGCCCGGGCGGGGGATATATGTCAGCGCCTCGCGGCTGGTGCTGGCGGAAGCCATTGCTAAACGGGCGTTTTCGCGCGCGGCGAAAACACAGGTCACGATTCCAAGCGATCTGATGGATAAGGTAGAGGTGCAGCTTGCCCGCCGCGTGGCCGATGCACTCTCGCTGGCGCGCAAATCCGGGCAGGTGATTACCGGGTTCGAGAAGGTTGAGGCCTCGCTCAAGAAAGGCGAGGCGGAAGCACTGATTCATGCCGATGACGCAGGCGAGGATGGCATCAAAAAGCTGAGCTTTTATACGGGGCCGACCTTCGCCTTTTTGCCACGTGCGCTGCTGTCAGAGGTGCTTGGACGCGAAAATGCGGTGCATGCGGTGGTTATCCATGGCCCGACGACTGCGTTTTTTATGGAGGCCGCGCGCCGTTTTGCTTTATTTCTCGATTGAACTGGTCTATAAGCCCGACCTCCACGTATTTTTGAACGGATTTGAACTACATGACCGATAACGGCAATACCCCCAAAAAAGACGCGCTGAAGCTCAGCTCGCCCAACACCCTTTCGCTCACCAAAACGGTGGAATCGGGCAAGGTGAAGCAGAATTTCCAGCGTGGGCGGAGTAAGACCGTCACCGTGGAAGTCAAGAAAACCCGCACCTTCACCAATCGCCCCGGTACGGGCGGTGGCATGGTGGAAGTGCAGCACGGCCCATCGGATGCAACGAAGCAACGCCTGCTCAACCAGGCCGAGCGTGAGGCGCGTTTGCGCGCCCTGCAACAGGCCGAAAAAGCCGAGGACGAGCGGGCGAAGCATCAGGAAACCTTCTCGAACTTCGAGCGGGCGGATGAGGGTGAAGAAGCGGACGATGCAGTTTCACTCGATGGTGAAGACGCTGCACCAGTAGAGAAAAAAACGTTCCGCAGCCCGATGGACGAAATCGCGGCGCGCAATCTGGAGCGCCTCCGCAATGCGCCCTCGAACAAGCCAGCAACCGCAGCAGCAAAACCAGCAAAAGCACGCCCGAATTTCAGTTCGCCAACGCCAGTGCGAGTAGAAGAAGAAACAGCGGAACAGAAAGCCAAAAAGAACCGTGCCGGCGAGGAAGCCGAATACCGCCGTGGTGGCAAGCTGACGATCGCGCAAGCGCTTGGGATGGACGACGAAATCAAGATGCGTTCGCTCTCGGCCGTGAAACGCCAGCGCGCAAAGGCGCACAAAAAGGGGCACATCATCCCCTCCAGCCAGCAAGAAAAAATCATCCGCGAAGTGCAGATTCCGGAAATCATCACCGTGCAGGAACTCGCCAACCGTCTGGCTGAGCGCGCAGTGGACGTGATTAAAGAACTACTCAAGCTGGGCACCATGGCCACCGTCAACCAGTCGATCGATGCGGACACAGCGGAAATCATCGTGGAAGCGATGGGGCATAAACCTAAGCGCGTGAGCGATGCGGATGTAGAAGAACATCTCGTGCAGGATACGGACGCGCCGGAAACCCTGAAGCCGCGCGCGCCGATTGTGACCATCATGGGCCATGTGGATCACGGGAAAACCTCGCTGCTCGACGCGCTGCGCCAGACGGATGTGGTCGCAGGCGAGGCGGGCGGTATTACTCAGCATATCGGCGCCTATCAGGTGACGATGAACACCGGTGACAAAATCACCTTCCTCGATACCCCGGGTCACGAAGCCTTCACCGCAATGCGTCAGCGCGGCGCGAAAGTGACGGATATCGTGGTGCTCGTGGTAGCGGCGGATGACGGCATCATGCCGCAGACGATTGAAGCCATCAGCCACGCGAAAGCAGCAGGCGTACCAATCATTGTGGCTGTCAACAAAATCGACAAGCCGGGCGCGGATGCAAATCGCGTGAAGACCGAGCTGATGAGTCATGGTCTGGTGCCGGAAGATTTCGGTGGCGACACCATGGTGGTCGAAGTATCGGCCAAGCAAAAAACAAACCTCGATAAGCTGCAGGAAACTATTCTGCTGCAAGCCGAAGTGATGGAAGTGAAAGCGAACCCAGACCGTAGCGGCTCGGGTACGGTGGTTGAGTCGAAGGTCGATCGCGGTCGCGGAACTGTGGCCACCCTTCTGGTGCAGCGTGGCACGTTGCGTGTGGGTGATCTGATTGTTGCGGGCGGTGCATATGGCCGTGTGCGCGCGTTAATTAACGATAAGGCGGCCGACCTCACCGAGGCAGGCCCAAGCGTGCCGGTGGAAGTGCTCGGCCTCGACCAGCCGCCGGAAGCAGGTGACGAATTCGCCGTGGTGGAAAACGAAAAAGCAGCGCGCGACATTGTACAATATCGCCGCGAGAAAGAGAAAAAGCGCGTCTCGCTGGCTTCTGCGAAGTCGGTGGATCAGCTGTTTGCAATTGCGGGCAAAACCTCGGCGAAGGAATTCGCGGTGATTGTGAAGTCGGATGTGCATGGCTCGATGGAAGCGATTATCGGCTCGATGAACAAGTTCAACGGCGACGAAGTTAAAGTCCGTGTCATCCATTCTGGCGTCGGTGCGATCAACGAGTCGGATATTACGCTGTCGCAGGCAACCGGCGCGATGGTGGTGGCGTTCAACGTGCGCCCAACTCCAAAAGCCAAGGAACTCGCCGCGCAGCAGAAGGTCGATATCCGCTACTACTCGATCATCTATAACGTGATTGACGATATTAAAGCGGCGCTCTCCGGGCTGCTCAGCCCAGAACTGCGCGAAGATTTCATCGGTTACGCCGAAATCCGCGAGGTGTTCAACATCACCAAGCACGGCAAGGTGGCAGGGTGTATGATTACGGAAGGCGTGGTGAAGCGTGGCGCGAAAGTGCGCCTGCTGCGTGACAACGTGGTGATCCACGAAGGCACGCTCAAAACGCTGAAGCGCTTCAAGGACGAAGTGAAAGACGTGAAAGCGGGCTTCGAGTGCGGGATGGCGTTCGAGAATTACGAGGATATCCGCGCCGGTGACGTGATCGAGTGTTTCGAAATTCAGGAAATCGCACGCACGGTGGTGGCGAACGTCGCCGATAAGGGCGCAACGGAGTAGCCGTGGATCATCACGCGAAAAAAGGACCAAGCCAGCGCCAGCTTCGGGTGGGTGAAGAAATTCGCAACGCCCTCGCGCTGATTTTTGCCCATGGCGAGACCCATAACCCGATCCTCGATGGTTCCTCCATCACCGTGGCGGAAGTGCGCATCAGCCCGGATTTGAAGAACGCGACGGCCTATGTGATGCCACTCGCCGGAAGCAACAAGGATGCGGTGATGGTGGCGCTGAAAGAAAACGCCTCGCGCCTGCGCGGCATGGTCAGCCGTAAAATTATCCTGCGCACCAGCCCCCGTATTATGTTCAAGCTCGACGAATCCTTCGAGGTGGCCAACCGCATCAACGTGCTGCTGCAATCCGAGCGCGTACAGGCGGATGTAAAAAAGCCGGTCGATGACACAATAGAATAGATTGAGCATGAAGCCAAAGTTTGATGCCAGTATTGCCCTTGAAGCAGCTTTAAAGAAGCATCAGATAAAATTAGAAGCTCTCATCGCTGAAACGGCTATATGGGCGCACCCCAAGGTGCACGCGCGGCTTATGGCTAGAGGTAGTGCGGCGCGCTATCCTAATATACGTCGAAAAAAGGCAAAAGAGAAACGTGGGCACGAAGACGCAAGTGATTTGCGGCTTGATGATAACAGTTATGCGAATGTTACTATTAAATGGGCGATTGGAGTGAATCGCAAAAACATTGATGGCTATGAAACATGCCATATATGGCCAGCAACTTGTTACGATGAACGCTACCATACAGCGGTTGCGAATCTAGTCTTGTTGCCAAGATCTCTTGCAGGGTTGACCGATCATTTTCCATATGTTCAGCGTATGTTGCAATATCGAGCGTATGAACTGTATAAATGGCAC
>JBIIEL010000030.1:0-25550 GCA_044237845.1 Rickettsiales bacterium
CCGCTTGTCTTTCAGCACTTCCATCACGCCGACCAGCACCGCATCCGTCGGTGTGCCATCGACTGAGAAACGCCGCTCACCCACCTGCTTGATGCGCAGCGGCTTGTGCAAACTGAGCGAGTGCCCGGCGCCGCTTTGCTCGTGCGCGGGCGCGACCACCCACACATCGTCGCACAATGTGCGCGCAACGCGCTCGAGCAGTGCAAGCCCCTCGGCCTCAACGCCGTCGTCATTGCTGATGAGAATGCGTGCGGATTTGAGGTCGATCGTCATTATTTCGCTATCACTTTCACGCCACCCATATACGGCACCAGCGCATCCGGAATCACAATCGACCCATCCGGCTGCTGATAGTTCTCTAAGATCGCGACCAGTGTGCGACCAACCGCAAGGCCAGAGCCGTTGAGCGTGTGCACGAAGCGGGTTTCTTTCTCCCCCGCCGCGCGGTAACGCGCTTTCATACGCCGCGCCTGGAAGTCGCCGCAGTTGCTGCAGCTCGAAATTTCGCGGAACGCATCCTGCCCCGGCAGCCACACCTCGATGTCATAGGTCTTGCGCGCGGAAAAGCCCGTGTCGCCCGCACAGAGCAGCATCACGCGGTAATGCAGGCCGAGGCGTTTGAGCACTTCCTCCGCACAACCCACCATGCGCTCATGCTCGGCTTCGGATTGTTCCGGCGTGGTGATGCTGACGAGTTCGACCTTGCTGAACTGGTGCTGGCGGATCATACCGCGCGTGTCACGCCCGGCGCTGCCCGCTTCGCTGCGGAAGCACGGTGTCCACGCGGTGTAGCGACGGGGTAGCGTTGTATCATCAAGAATGTCACCAGCGACGAGGTTGGTGAGCGAAATTTCTGATGTAGAAATGAGATAATGATCTGTCGTCGTTTTGAACATGTCTTCTTCAAACTTCGGCAATTGCCCAGTGCCATAAAGCGCAGGTGCTTTCACCAGATACGGCACCTGATGTTCGGTGTAGCCGAATTCATTCGTGTGCAGGTCGAGCATGAACATGGCGAGCGCCCGCTCCAGCTTGGCGAGTGCGCCCTTCAGCACCACAAAGCGTGCGCCGGAAAGTTTGGCCGCGCCTTCAAAATCCATCAGCCCCAGCGCTTCGCCCAGCTCAAAATGCTGCTTCGCGTTGACGACAGCGGGTTTGCTGCCGACGACGCGGAGTTCTTTGTTTCCGGTTTCATCCGCCCCCTCGGGCACATCCTCCGCGAGAATGTTGGGAATACGCGCGAGTGCTTCCTCAAGTGCCCCGCCCTCACCCGCTTCCAGCGCGGCGATTTGCTCTTTCAGCGCCTTGCCTTCGGCGAGCATGGGGGCGATGTCTTTTCCCTCTTTCTTCGCCTGCGGAATAGATTTTGCGATCTCATTCGCACGGGCTTGCAACGCCTGCACTTGCGTTTTTCCGCCGCGATCCTCGGCATCGAGCCGCTGCAGCTCCGCCACATCCACCGCGCGGTTACGCCGCGCCAGTGCGGCTTTGAAGGCATCCGGATTTTTGCGAATCAGTTCTTTGTCATGCATGATTTGGTTCTTCCTCGAGTGTTTCGCGCCGCCGCTTTTCGATCACACGGCCAACGATGATGGAAACTTCATAAAGCGCATAGAGCGGGATGAAAAGCAGGATTTGGCTAAGGATATCTGGCGGGGTGATGAATGCGGCGATGGTGAGCAAAATCACCACGGCGTAGCGCCGACCATTGGCGAGCGTCGCAACCGACATCAGCCCCACACGAATCAGCAGCGTCAGTAAAATCGGCAGCTGAAAGGAGAGACCAAATGCGAGGACGATATGCATGACGAGGCCAAGATATTCGCTGACCTTGGCCTCGAGCACCAGCGGCAGCGCGCCCTCGCCCTGCGGTGTTTCGAAGGAGAGAAAAAACTGCCATGCTTTCGGCATCACGTAGTAATAGGCCATCGCTGCACCGAGGAAAAACAACACCGGCGCAAGCACGAGATAGGGCGCGAGCATGCGCTTTTCATGCTTGAATAGGCCGGGCGCGATGAACATATAGACCTCGCGCGCGAGCAGCGGAAAGCCAAGGAAAAACCCGCCATAAATCGCGAGTTTGATGTAGGTGACGAAGGTTTCGGTGAGGCTGGTGGAAATCAGCCTGCGCCCTGTTTCCCCATCGAATGCAACGGCGAGCGGGTGAAGCAGAAACTGATAAATATCCGCCGCGAAGAAATAGCATGCAATCGTTGCCACCAGCCAAATTACGGCGGCGCGCATCACCCGCGTGCGCAGCTCGAGCAGATGGGTAATAAGCGGGGTTTGCGCAGTCATTTCTCCTCGCGTTTCGGCGGTGCGGCAAGTTCAGAGAGTTCCTCCACCTTATAGGCCTGCTGCGGCTTTCCCTCGAGGTCGATGATGGTCGTCATCTCGTGTTTGAGGTCGGCTACGCCTGCTTCATCCACCAGCGCATTCATCTGTTTTTTGATACCGCTGAACAGGCCGCGCAGCTCACGCACAAACTTCGCGACATGGCGGATAACCACGGGCAAATCCTTGGGGCCAACGAAGACGATCGCCACCACGGCGATGAGCAGAAGTTCGGAGAATCCGACATCAAGCATGGCGGGTGCCCGGCATTATTTCTTGTCTTCCGGCGGGAGCACTTCTTGCTTGTTATCTTTGTTCAGCTCGTCGCGCATGTTGCGGATGCCTTTGCCGATATCGCCCATCACGCGCGGCAGTTTGCCTGCGCCGAAAATGACAAAGACCACAACAAGCACGAGCAGCATGTGAGAAAAGCTAAGCATAAAATCCCCCGGATGGTTTGCGCTTTCCTAGCACAGCGCTTATGCGACAGCAAGAAACTGTTGCCACTCGGCCAGCAGCGCCGCGTCATCCCCCGGCAACTGCGCGAGGCGTGAGGCATGCGCCGCCACAGCCCGCGCCAGCGCCTCACCCGCGAGGGGCGTGCAGTGGCTCGCGATGGCAGTCATTTCGTCCATGTTGCCGTTGCAATGAAGCACGAGGTCGCACCCCGCCGCAAGTGTTTGCTCAGCGCGGGATTCATAGCTGCCCGTCAGCGCCTTCATGGAAAGATCATCGCTCATCAGCAGGCCATTAAAGCCGATATTTTCGCGGATGAACGCAATCACCGTCGGTGAGAGCGTAGCGCAGCGTTTGGCGTCGAGCGCTTCGTAAATAATATGCGCGGTCATCGCGAGCGGCAGGTCGGCAAGTGCGCGGAAGGGCACGAAATCACTGGCCTCCAGCGCCGCGAGCGAGGCGCTGACCACGGGCAGATCCTCGTGCGAATCACAGGTCGCGCGGCCATGGCCAGGGATATGTTTCAGCACCGGCAGAATGCCGCCATCACGCAATCCATCCGCCTGCGCGCGGGCGAGTTCGGCCACGGTTTTGGCGTCGTCGCCAAAGGCGCGGTCGCCGATCACGGCGTGGCATTCCTCCGCTAGAACATCGGCCAGCGGCGCGCAATCTGTGGTGATGCCGAGCTCGCGCAGTTCCTGCGCAATCAGGCGCGCGTTGACGTAGATCGCCCGCGCCGCATCCGCCCCGCGCGCGAGTGTGAGTGCAGGCGGATACGCGCGCCAGTGCGGCGGACGCAGCCGCGCCACGCGACCACCTTCCTGGTCGATGAGAATCGACGCGAACGGATGGGTGAGGCAAGATTTAATATCAGAAACCAGTGCACGCACCTGCGCCGGGCTTTCAATATTCCGCGCGAATAAAATCACGCCATAAGGCTGCTCGCGCGCGAGAAACTCACGCTCCGCTGCATTTAGCGATGTCCCCGCCACTCCACAAATGAAGGATTTGATCATGTAGCCACCCCTTTTGCTTTTTCATCTTTGATAACGGAATACATGTAAACATCCAGCAATCCGCGTAGCCTCGAAGAATAGTAGCGCCTCAGCAGCCCTTCACACTGATAACCTACCTTCTCAAGCACACGAATGGATGCAAGATTATCTGGCTCCACTACTGCTTGTAGACGCTCGGCCTGAGTAGACTGAAGTAAAAAATCTTTAACTAGTGTAAGTGCGGTCGTAGCGATGCCACGTTTTTGGTAAGCAGGGGTAATCCAGTATCCACCCTGAAAAACGGGTGTCTTACGAAGGCTAGCACCATTTATTGCGCCACAAATATTTCCCTGAAATTCGATCATCCATACAAAATGATCATCGCCTTCACAATTTTTTAGAACGGTTTCAAAATTCTCCTGCGCGAACGGCTGAGGATTGTTGACGCGCCAACCTATGCTGCCTTCATTAGCAAGCTGAATATAGTCTGCAGCGTGCTTAGCCTCAAGCGGCTGCAATACAACATCACCATCTGCAAGTCGTTGAATCAGGTGCGCCATGCAACACTACTTCCCAACCGGGAAGCAGGCCTGACTTTTGGCCGAGAGCTTGGCGCAGGCGGCTTTGGCAGCGTCGGCAGAGGCGAAGCCACCGGTGCGCAGGCGATAGAACGTGCCGTTTGGAAGTTCCGCCTTCACGATATTTGGCGAACCGGAGAGCGAGAATTTACCGGAAATCTTTTTCCAGCTTGCACGTGCCTCTTCTTCCGACTGATAAGCACCCAACTGAATCTGGTATGCACCGCTGGAAGTAGGCTCTTTTGCTTCTTTCTTTGGAGCTTGCGCTTTTTTCGGCGCAGGTTCTTCCTTCACTTCCGGCGCGAGGTCTGTAGTAGTGATTTTCTCGCCCGAAACGGTCGACTCATTAACGATTTCTGGCGCTCCGTCATCTTCAGGCTCGCTGGCGGGAATGGTCACTTCTTCCGCCACCGGCACAGCGGGTTTGGCTGAAATCAGCGGTGCTGGCGCAGGTTCCGGTTTCTTCACTACCACGACAGGCTTAGCTGCGACGGGTACTGGCGCTGATGTTGGCGCGACAGCAGGAGCAGCCGTTTTTGCTGCCGCCACAGGTTTTTCGATTTCTTTTTTCACATAGGTCGTCGCCGCCGGAGTAGATGTTGCCGCCGCTGGTGCTGGCGCAGGTGTTGGAACAGGTGCAGCTACGACAGGAGCGGCTGGTTTTTCTTCCACCGCGGCCGGTGCGCTGGCGAGCGCTTCACGCACGTCCGTCACTGGTTTTTCTGGCTCTGGCAAGAGTTTCTCGACATTCGCCTGTGCGCCGGATTCCGGCGAAATCACGTCGTAAATGGTTTTGTCCTTATTGGCGAACTTCTCCCCTTCCGGGTCGGTCGGGATTTCTTTGATCGGCGTGCCATCTGCGCTGACAGTCATCATCTCGCCATCCTGCACCGTGGCGGTGCCGGAGTGATAGGCATAATAAGCAAGCGCGGCAAAACTACCCACCGCCAAGCCTAACACCAACCACGACATCAGGCGGTTGCGCGGCGTTTCTTCCATGTTCAACTCGTCGAAATCTTCTAAATCCGGACGCATACACCCTCTCCTATCGCAGTTCGTTGGCGGGTTCGACCCCACATACATTGAGGCCCGAGGCTATCACCGTTGCAGTTGCGCGCGCAAGCGCTAATCGTGCGGCAGTGAGCACCGGCTGCTCGGGCTGAATCATACGGATTTCTGCGTCTTTGCTGCCGACATTCCACAAGCCGTGGAAGGCCGATGCCACCTCTTGCAGATAGTAAATCACGCGGTGCGGCTCATGCGCGATCGCGGCCTGTTCGACCTGACGCGGCCATGCGGCGAGCAGCTTGATAAGCGCCATTTCCGACGGGTGCGTGAGCAGCGACACATCGCCCTCGCGTTCGCTTGCTGAATGCGCTGCAGGAGATTGCTCACGCGCCATCCGCAGCACCGATTTCGCGCGCGCATGGGCATATTGCACATAAAACACCGGGTTGTCTTTGCTCTGCTCTTTCACCTTCGCGAGGTCGAATTCCATGCTCTGATCGTTCTTGCGCATCAGCATGACGAACCGCAGAATATCGCGCCCTACTTCGTCGAGCACGTCGCGCACGGTGATGAAAGTGCCCGCGCGTTTGCTCATTTTAAACGGCTCGCCGTTCTGGAACAAATGCACCAGCTGGCAAATGATGACATGGCACTCCGCCGTGCCGCCGGAAAGCGCCAGCACCGCCGCTTTGAGGCGTTTAATGTAGCCCGAATGATCCGCCCCGAGCACGAGGATTTGATGATTAAACCCGCGCTTGATTTTATCCTGTGCGAGCGCGAGATCTCCGGCGATATAGGCGAAGTTTCCATCCGACTTCTGCACCGGACGGTCGGTATCGTCGCCAAACTGCGTGGCTCGGAAAAGCGTCATCTCCGCCGATTCCCAATCCTCCGGTTTTTTACCTTTTGGCGGCTCCAGCGTACCGCGATAAATCAGCCCCTGCGCGTCGAGCGCGGCAATCGCCTCCTGGATTTTATGTCCGGCTTTGAGCGCCGCTTCGGAGGTGAACACGTCGTGATAAATCCCAAGATCCGCGAGATCCTGCCGGATCAGCGCCATCATGGCGTCGAGCGCGATATCGCGGCAGATTGGCAGCCACTGCTCCTCCGGCGCATCCATCAACTCGCCCTCGTGCTTGCCGCGAATCGCCTCCCCCGCCGCTTTCATATACTCGCCGGGATAGAGGCCTTCTGGAATCTCGCCAATGGTCTCGCCACACGCCTCGCGATAGCGCAAATAGGCCGAACGCGCGACCTTATCGACCTGCGCGCCCGCGTCGTTGATGTAATATTCCTTGGTGACGTTATAGCCCGCTTTCAGCAGCAGCGTAGAAAGCGCATCGCCATAGACCGCGCCGCGCGCATGGCCGATATGCATGGGCCCCGTGGGGTTCGCCGACACATATTCCACGTTGATGTTTTTATTCGCACCGATCTCGGAATTCCCAAAGCCCGTGCCTTGCGACAGAATCTCCGGCAGCACCGCCTGCCAGGCCTTGGCGGCCAGCCTAATGTTTATAAAACCGGGCCCTGCGATTTCGACAGACTCCACGGCTTCCACGGCACGTAGGCGCTCCGCAATCTTCTCCGCGATGTCGCGCGGTTTTTGTTTGGCTTGGCCTGCAAGCACCATGGCGGCGTTGGTGGAAAGGTCTCCATGCGCGGCGTCGCGCGGTGGCTCGAGCGTGATGGCATCGAGCGTGTGGCCGGGCAGCACGGCTTCCGCCGCGGCGAGCACATGGGTGCGGTAGATGTTGAAGAGATTCATTACGTCCTCACTTTAGGATCAAAAATACGGGCATATTCGTCGAGCGCGAAACGGTCGGTCATGCCCGCGATGAAATCGGCGATGACTTCCGCCGTGCGCTGCGTGCCTGCGCCATCCGTCTGCGCATACCACACGGAAGGCATGCAGCTCGGCTCGGCGAGGAAGAAATCGAACAGTTCCCGCACTACGCGGCGTGCCTTACTCGTCATCCGGTTCACTTTGTAATGGCGGTACATATGCTTGAACAGGAAGGTCTTGATGGCCTTGTTCACCTGCTCCATCTCCGGCGAGAAATGCACAATGGACGTGCCTGCCGTGCGGACGTCTTCTGCCGTTTTAATGCTGAGTCGATCGATATTCGCGCGAGTGGTGGCGAGCACATCCGAGACCATCGCGCTCATCAAGCGCCGCAGCACTTCGTGGCTGACACGCTGAATGGAAAGGAATGGGTGCTTGGCCTTCAACTCGCGGATGATATCGCCCAGCAGCGGCAATTGCTCAAGGTCGGCAAGCGTGAAGAACCCGGCGCGCATGCCGTCGTCGATATCATGGTTGTTGTAGGCGACGTCATCGGCAATCGCGGCGACCTGTGCCTCCGCGCTCGAGAATTGGCCAAGCGCGAGATCCTGCTGGTCGAGATAAGCCAGAAGCGCGCGCGGCAGCGGTTTGCTATGCGGCTGGCCAGTGAGCGGCCCGTTATGTTTGGCGATGCCTTCGAGCACTTCCCAGGTGAGGTTCAGCCCGTCGAAATCAGCATAGCGATTCTCGAGATGGGTGAGAATGCGGATGGTCTGCGCATTATGGTCGAACCCACCGAAATCCTTCATCGCGGCGTTCAGCCCGTCCTCTCCCGCATGGCCGAAGGGTGGGTGGCCAAGGTCATGCGCGAGGGCCAGTGCCTCAGCTAAATCTTCGTTGAGCCGCAGATTCCGAGCCATGGAACGGGCGAGCTGCGCTACCTCCAGCGAGTGCGTCAGGCGCGTGCGGTAATGGTCGCCCTCGTGATTCACGAAAACCTGCGTTTTATATTCCAGCCGCCGGAACGCCGCGCTGTGGATGATGCGGTCACGGTCGCGCTGATGCGGTGTGCGCATGCTGCATTCCGGCTCGGCAATCAGGCGGCCACGGCTATGGGCGGGGTCGGTCGCGTAAGGCGCAAGTGTGGTGTTTTGGCTCATGCGTTGGCTATAATGGAGCGATGCCCCCAGCGCAACCCTTGCGTGACAGGGGCTAACAAGCCTTGTATTTCGCGCCCACACGCACTATCTTGAGGGCATGACCCAACCCTTCAGCATTTCTGAGAGCGCGGCGGCGCGGATTACGCATCTCCTCGCCACCGAACCCGCCGGCACCCGCCTCCGCGTGGCGGTGGAGGGCGGCGGCTGCTCTGGCTTTCAGTATAAATATGACTTTGAGCAGGCAGCACCTGCGGCGGATGACCAGCATTTCGGTACCGAAAAAGCGCCGGTGGTGGTGGATGCCACCTCGCTTGAATTCCTGAACGGCTCGGTGCTGGATTATGTCGAGACCCTCGGCGCGTCGTCGTTCGAGATTAAAAACCCCAACGCCAAAAGCGGCTGCGGCTGCGGGAATAGCTTCAGCGTCGCGCTTTAGTGCAGCGGCAGAACTTTTTTGTCATTTTTTTCGCGCGCTGGAAGCGCGTTCGCCGTCGCCAGAACTTTTTTTAGCGCGTGATATCCGCCGACCTCATGCGCAAGGCCGCTTGCATAGATAGGACAATTATCATCGTCGTATTCGCTGAACTCTCCCCAACTCACATGATATGGATGTCCATCGAAGATATGGTCTTTGAATCTATTCTTTGTGGAGTCTGGAAGCGTCTCCCCAACCGGAATACCTACTGATTTAAGACAGTCCTTTGCTTTCTCAGTAACAAAAATCCATTTTGGTTCGTCGAGAGATGTGCCTGGCATCACGCACACATCACTTGAAGCCACCAGATTGGCCAATAATCCTTGAATAGCCAAGTGTTTTTCCTGATCTATTTTTCCCGTGTTTATCGCCGTTAAAAGAGACAAGATGTAAGTATCGCTTGAATCATCGTCATCAATATTTGACATATCTTCTCCGCAAGATGCAGTTCATCACGAAGTATATTATCATAGAGCGCTGCCATTTCACATGAAGATTGTGTGACAATTGCTATTCCCGGGCGGAGCGATTAAAACCCCCCTATGACCTCCATCTCCATTGCCACATTCAACGTGAATTCCGTCAAAGCGCGGCTGCCTAACCTGCTGGCGTGGATGGATGAAAGTAAAACCGATATTGTTCTGTTACAGGAACTTAAATGCGTGGATGAGGCCTTCCCCGCGATGGAGATTGAGGAGCGCGGCTATAATATCGCGACGCATGGGCAGAAGACTTATAACGGGGTGGCGATTCTCTCTAAATTCCCGATGGAGGATGTGCTTCGCGGCCTGCCAGGCGACGATTCGGACGACCATGCCCGCTATATCGAGGCGGTGGTGAGTGTGCCCGGTGGGGCGCTGCGCGTAGCCTCCGCCTATGTGCCGAACGGGCAGGACGTGGCGAGCGATAAATTTCCCTATAAGCTGAAATTTCTGGAGCGCCTGCGTGCGCATTGGCAACAGCAGCTGACATTCAATGAAATCGCCGTGCTCGGCGGTGATTTCAACTGCGCGCCGATGCCGATCGATGTCTATGACCCTGCCGCACTCGACGGCACGGTGTGTTATCACCCCGCCGAGCGCGAGCGCCTGCGTGCGATCACGAATCTCGGGCTCTATGACGCATTTCGGGTGCTGCACCCCAGCACACAGCAATTCAGCTGGTGGGATTATCGCGCCAACGGCTATGAGCGCGGGCATGGCTTGCGCATCGACCATCTGCTGCTTTCAGCGATGGCGGTGGATCGGCTCGCATCCTGCATCATTGACGAAAAACCGCGCCAGCAGGAAAAACCCTCCGACCATGCGCCGGTGGTGTGCAGTCTCGTTATTTAGTTTTGATACCGCGAGCCGGGCGAGCGAGCTATGAGCCCGCGAAGCGGCGCGCAGAGTTGATCAGCAGATCAACCCGAAGCAACTAATGATGGCAATGCGGTCCGTGCACATGTGGGCGAGCGCCGAGGCGTTTTTCTTTTTCCATTTTGCGGCGGAGCATATCGCGCTTCACTGGTGACTGATGGTCGAGGAAGGTGCGGCCATCGAGGTAGTCGATCTCGTGCTGAAGGCAGGTGGAAAGCAAACCCGTGGCCTCGAGCGATTGTTTCGCGCCATTTTCATCGAGATATTCCACCGTAATACTGGCCGGGCGCGTGACGGGGGCAGAAATGCCCAGAAACGAGACGGAGGCTTCTTCTGTCGTACGCATCTGCTCCGAACGCGCAGTGATGACAGGGTTCACCATCTGGTAGCAATGCCGCCTGCCCGCTTCATCGTCGAGATCAATCACGACCAGACGCTCCGTCACTCCCACCATCGGCGCGCCGATGCCCATGGCATGTTCGGCGCTGAGCGTCTCCATCATCGCGCTGAGCGTGGCACGCACCGCATCATTCACCTCAGCAACCGGCGTGCAGATGGTTTTGTAAATTGGGTCCGGCGCGTAGACTAAATCGAGCATGCTACTGCGAGTCCTTAAACTTCACGACGAAGGGGAAGTCTTTTTTCTCTTCCGTCGGCTGCTCTGTCGTTGGCTCAGAAGCTGGTGTAATCATCGCGCCGCTTGCTCCCGGAATGGCCAACTTCAAGGTCGGTGCGGCGTCCGCCTCCTTCACCATGCCAAGCTCTTCGCGCGCGGCCTGACGGCTCGGTGGCAATTCATAGGCCGCCCCAGCGAGTGGTAGCACCTTATTACGACCCGAATTCTTCACTTCGTAGAGTGCAACATCCGCGCGCTTGAGCAGCGACTCTGGTGTATCATTCGGCTGCATACTTGCGTAACCGATGCTGACCGTTTTATGCAACGGACTATCCGGGTGTGAGACTTGGAAGGGCGTAGTTTCCACCGCTTTGCGCAAACGCTCTGCGGCTTCGTATGCGCGCATGGCATCTGTTTCCGGCATCAGCACCACAAATTCCTCGCCGCCGTAACGCGCGGCCAAATCCGCACTGCGGATCTGATGGACGATGACCCCAGCAAGCGCTTTCAACACCTCGTCGCCCACATTGTGGCCGTAGGTATCGTTCACGGATTTAAAATGATCCATATCCATCAGCACTACGGAAAGCGGGCGCCCCTGCTCTGCCGCCTGACGCACCAGGTTCTTCAAGTGGGTATCGAGATAGTGACGGTTGTAAAGCCGAGTCAGCCCATCGGTCACCGCCATCGACATGGATTCCTGATAGTTCGACTTCAACGCTTCCTGATATTTTTTACGGCGAATCTGGGTTTTAGCCCGCGCGAACATTTCGTTGAAGTCCACTGGTGTAAGCAGATAGTCATTCACACCGAGTTCCAACCCCTTCAGCATGAGATGCTGGTCTTCTTCATCCACCAGCATGATGACTGGAACATGGCGAAATTGCTCGATCGCCTTGAATTGGGTGGCAAGACGCAGCCCATCCACATCCTCCAACTGCGCAGAGATAAAGATGAGATCGAGATCACCGAGATTCTGTACGTCTTCCAGCGCTTTTTTATGGTCGGTGAAGTGAGACACCCTAAACTGGCTTGCCGTGAGTTTTTCCTTGATACGGCGCGACTGGACCACGTCGTCATCCACCAACATGAGATGCGCACCGCTCACATCGAGGTTGAGCGAGAAATCGCTCGCGCTCATGCCCAGCTGCGCGCCGGATTTATCACGCAAGCGCAGTTCGTCGATGAGGACTTTAATACGCACCAGCGAACGCACGCGCGCAAACAGCGCGGTATCGTTGATCGGTTTAGTGATGAAATCGTCCGCCCCCGCTTCAAGTCCCGCCACACGGTCCGATGGCTCGGAAAGCGCAGTGACCATAACAACCGGAATATGCGAGACTTCCGGGTCCTGCTTCAGGCGACGGCAGGTTTCAAACCCATCGATGCCCGGCATCATCACGTCGAGCAGAATCAGATCCGGTTTTTTGGCTTTGGTTTGTGTAATAGCTTCGTAGCCATCCTTCGCGGTGATGACATCGTAATATTCGTTGGAAAGCTTGGCTTCGAGCAGCTTCACGTTCGCAGGAACATCATCAACAACAAGTACAAGTCCGGTCACGTATATCCCCTACATTGCAGCCAAATGCGGCTCTAGAAAGCGCCGGATGGTGGAGAGGAAATCGTCGATCGCGATGGGTTTGCTAAGATAGGCCTCGCACCCCGCGGCCATGATTTTTTCTTCGTCGTCGCGCATCGCAAACGCCGTCACCGCGATGACGGGAATATGGGCAATGTCACGATCCGCCTTAATTTTCCTTGTAATATCAAGCCCCGAGATCTCTGGCAGCTGAATATCCATCACGATTAAATCCGGCTGAATATTGCGGGTGAGGCTAATCGCCTCGATCCCCTCCTTGGTTTCATAGGTCGTATACCCATTCGCCTCCAGCAAATCGCGGAAAAGCTTCAGGTTTAGGTCGTTATCCTCAACAATCAGGATCTTTTTCGACATGCGACACAACACTCCAGTGGTGCGCCACTATAATCAATTTTTCCAAAAATACTATAAAAATTAGTGGGTAGGGCGGATAGCCCCTCACTTAAGAAAAGCGTTAATGCGCGGAGCCCCAGTTTGCGCCAATGCCGACCTCCACCGTCAGCGGAATGGAGAGCGCGGCCACTTGCTCCATGGCGCGCTTCACCTCCACCGCGAGCACCGCGGCGTCCGCTTCCGGCGCTTCGATGATGAGTTCATCATGCACTTGCAATAAAAGCCGCGTGTGCATTTTGGGTGCGAGCAGCCCATCCACCGCCACCATCGCGCGTTTGATGATATCCGCCGCCGTGCCCTGCAGTGGCGCGTTGATCGCTGCCCTCTCGGAGAATTGGCGGAACGCACCGTTTTTCGAGTTGATGTCTTTCACATGCACCCGGCGGCCATAGAGCGTCTCAACGTAGGTATGCTCGCGCGCGAAGGCAATCGTGCGGTCCATATACTCGCGGATGCCGGGGTATTTCTCGAAATATTTGGCGATGTAATCGGCAGCTTCAGGGCGGGTGATGCCGAGCTGCACGCTGAGGCCGTGCGCGCTGATGCCGTAAATAATGCCGAAATTGATGGCCTTTGCGCGGCGGCGCAGTTCGCCCGTCATCTGATCGAGTGGCACACCGAACATCTCGCTCGCGGTGATAGCGTGGATGTCCGCCCCGGCGCGGAATGCCTCGCGCAGCACAGGGATATCCGCCATATGCGCGAGCAGCCGCAGCTCGATTTGTGAATAATCCGCCGAAAGCAGTTGATAGCCCGACGGCGCGGCAAACGCGGTGCGAATCCGCCGACCTTCCTCCGAGCGAATGGGGATGTTCTGCAAATTCGGATCGCTGGAAGACAGTCGCCCCGTCGCCGCCCCCACCATCGAGAAGCTCGTGTGCACGCGCCCGTCACGCGGACTTGTCGCGCGCGGCAGAGAATCCGTATAAGTGCTTTTCAGTTTGGAGTAATGCCGCCAGTCGAGCACTTTCTGTGCAATCGCGTGCCCCTCTTCCGCCAGGGTTTCGAGCGTCGAAGCATCCGTCGTATAGGCACCGCTTTTGGCGGATTTTTTGCCGCCACCGAGCTGCATTTTGTCGAACAACACTTCGCCGAGTTGCTTCGGTGAACCTACCGAGAACGGCATGCCCGCAAGGTCGATCACTTCTTTCTCGAGTGCGGTGATTTTTGTAAGAAACTGTGCTGAAAGGTCATCGAGCACCGCCCGATCAATCGCGATCCCTGCCGCCTCCATCCGCGCGATGACGGGAATCAGCGGCCGCTCGATGGTTTCATAGACCGTGGCAACGTGATTCGCAGCAATCTGCGGCGAGATGGTTTGGTAGAGGCGTAGCGTAAAATCCGCATCTTCCGCCGCGTAGTTTGTCGCCGCATCGAGCGCGATTTCGGAGAAATTTTTCTGGTTCTTGCCCGTGCCAGTGACCTCGGTAAACGCAATCATTTTATGGCCAAAATGCTTCTCCGCCAGAAAGTCCAGCCCATGTCCATGCAGCCCCGCGCCGAGGCAGTAGGACATCAGCATCGTATCTGCGACGGGCGCAATGCTGACATTGTATTTCGTGAGCACCACGAGGTCATATTTCAGATTATGCCCGACTTTGAGCACGGCCGGATGCGTGAGCAGCGGCGATAAAATTTCGAGCACGCGCGCGAGCGGCAGCTGACCGGGCAGGAGCTTTTTCTCGATCGTCGTCGCGGGCGCATCGAACAAACTAGTTTGCGATGTCGGCGCGGCGGCAACCGAAATTTCCGTGACATGCCCCACGGGAATATAACACGCTCGCCCCGCCTCCGTGGCGAGTGAGATGCCAACGAGATCCGCATCCACCGCCGAGAGCGAGGTGGTTTCGGTATCCACCGCCACCACGCCCACGCGCATCGCCTCCGCCACCCAGCGGGTAAGCGCGGCTTCGTCGGTGATGGTTTCGTAGGAAGTAGTCTCCAGTCGCCGGTCACAAGTCACCAGTGGTGCTTCGGATATATTCGCCGGATTGAGAGAATAAGTGAGTGCCGCCATTTCTTTCTTACTAGCGACTGGCGACTGGTGACTGGCGACTTTCTTCGCCAACGTCGAAAAATTCTGCTGCTCTAAAAATGCAAGGAACACCGATTCATTGAGCGGTTTGGTGATAAGCGCATCGAGCGGCATGGGTAGTGGCACATCGCGTTTGAGCTCCACCAACTGGCGTGACATACGCGCGGCTTCCGCGTGCAGCGTCAACACCTCGCGCCGCTTGGGTTGCTTGATCTGGTCGAGATTGGCGAGCACGGTTTCAAGGTCGCCGAATTGCTGAATCAACTCCGCCGCGGTTTTGGGGCCGATGCTTGGCACGCCGGGTACGTTATCCACCGCATCGCCGATCAGCGCCTGCACCTCCACCACTTTTTCGGGCGGCACACCGAACTTCTCGATGACTTCCGCCACACCGATCGTGCGGTTTTTCATCGGGTCGAGCATGGTCACTTCACCCGCGACAACGAGCTGCATCAGGTCTTTGTCGGAAGAGACGATGACCACCTCCTCCCCCTGTGCACGCGCGGCTTCGGCGTAACTCGCGATGAGGTCGTCGGCCTCGTAATTCTCCAGCTCAATGGCGGGGATGGCAAGCGCGCGCGTCGCCTCGCGCACCAGCGGAAATTGAGGGATCAAATCCTCCGGCGTTTCGGCGCGGTTCATTTTATATTCGGGATACATCTCGGAACGAAACGTCGCGCGCCCGGCATCGAAAATCACGGCGAGCATGTCGTGTTTGTAGGTCTCGCGCAGGCGCAGCAGCATGGTGGTGAAGCCATAGACCGCGCCAACCGGTGTGCCATCGCGCCGGGTGAGTGGCGGCAGCGCGTGATAGGCGCGGAAGATATAGCCCGAGCCATCGACCAGCACGAGGCGCGGGCGGTGTGCCACCGCGGGCGGATTTTCTATTGGTGAGAGTGCGTTCATAGTATAGAGCATAGCGACAGATTCACCGTTAGAAAGCGAAACCACCATGTCACCCACAACACTGAAAGGCCCGGAGCGCGCGGCCAAAAGCGGCACCACTAAACGCGTGGTGATGTTCCTGCACGGCCTCGGCTCGGATGGTAACGATTTGCTCGGCCTCGTGGATATGCTTGATCTGCCGGATACGCATTTTCTGTCGCCCCATGCGCCGTTCGAATTCGATATGGCACCGTTTGGACATCAGTGGTTCTCGCTGATCGACCGCTCACCGGAGCGCATGCTAGATGGCGTGATGACCGCCGCGCCGATTTTGAATCAGTATATCGACGAACAGCTCGCGCGGTTTTCGCTCACGCCGTCGCAATTCGCGCTGGTGGGCTTCTCGCAAGGCTCCATGATGTCGCTTTACACCGCGCCACGCCGCGCGGAGCCGCTCGCCGGCGTCGTCGGGCTTTCGGGCGCGATGGTGGGGGCGGCAGCGCTCGCCACCGAGCTGCGCTCGCGTCCGCCGGTTTGTATCATTCACGGCACGCAGGACGACGTGGTGCCTTTCGCCGCCATGGGCCATGCGGAAGAGACTCTGAAAGCCGTCGGTGTGCCAGTCGAGGCGCATGCCCGCCCCGGCCTCGGCCACGGCATCGACGAATCGGCGATGGATTTTACTACCGCATTTTTGAAGAAAGCGTTTGGGGTGTAATTAGCCCTTGCCCACCGCGTCACCTACGCTCGCGAAGCCATCACGCGCGAGGAGGTCAACCAGGCCGCGGTTGATGCGCTCCACCAATCCAAACCCCTGATAGATGAGTGCGGTGTAAAGCTGCACGAGGCTCGCCCCGGCGCGGATTTTGGCGTAGGCATCCGCCGCACTAGCCACGCCACCAACGCCGATAAGGGGGATTTTCCCTTCCGTCATCTGGTAGGTTTTGTGCAGTGCTTCGGTGGATTTTTCAAACAGCGGCTTGCCGCTGAGGCCACCCGTTTCTTCGGCATGCGCCTGCCCGGCAACCGCATCCCGCGTAATCGTCGTGTTGCTGACGATCAGTCCGTCGAGCGTGTATTTCAGCGCGACATCCGCAATCGCGCGCAGCAGTTCATCACTACAATCCGGCGCAATTTTAACAAAAACCGGGCGACGCGGTGCGCCCTGCCCCATCAGCTTTGTGCGCTCGGCATGCAGCGCCTCGATGAGCCGCTCCAATTCCTCCGTCGCTTGCAGGGCACGAAGTCCCGGCGTGTTGGGCGAGGAAATATTTGCCGTGATGTAATCGACCACCGGATAAAGCATCCGCATCGCCTGCACGTAATCGGCAGCAGCGTCTTCGCTCGTTTTATTTTTGCCGATATTACCGCCGATGATACCCCTCACCCCACGGCGACAGGCGAGCCGCGCCGCCGCTGCATCCACCCCCTCGTTATTAAACCCCAGGCGGTTGATGACGGCTTCGGATTCCAACAAACGGAACAGGCGTGGGTGCGGATTACCAGGCTGCGGGCGTGGCGTAACGGTGCCGATTTCGACATGACCGAAGCCCACACGCATCACCCCGGCAACACATTCGGCATTCTTGTCGAACCCGGCAGAAAGCCCAACCGGATTCGTAAAATGCAACCCCGCAACATCAGTTTTTAGTGACGAATGGGAAAAACGCCCGCGCGGCACAAGTCCCAGCTGCAGCGCATGAATTGCCGCGCGATGCGCCTCCTCGGGCGGCAACAGAAATAAGGCAGGGCGAATGGTTTTATAAAGGCTCATCTGTCAAGACTAGGCAATTGACTAACGGGAGGCAATTTTTGCCGCAGAACCATCCCCAACTAGCGCAAATAATCGCTGAGACGTAACTTGAGAAGCTGCGACAGCGCCCCATAAGAAGCCTGAAGCTGCACATCCGTCTGTGACATCCTGACCGTCGCTTCGGCGATATCTGCATCACGCAGACCCGAAATAACGTCGACAAGGTAGCTGGCCGATGTAGCCTGACGCTCCTCTTCTGCTTCCAGAAGGCCAGCTTTTGCGCTGAGCTCTCCACGCACATTGGCAAGCTCTGCAATCGCCTGCCTGTTGAGATCAAATGCTTGGCCAATGATGGTGACGTTTGTCGGTGCCGCAATAAAGATATTGAGTGCGCGCAACGCTTTCTCGAAAGCAGAGTTGTCCGCAGTCACACCATATGACATACGCAACGAACTGGAAACACGAACGCTATCCAACGTTCCATTTCCCTGATAATAATCCGTATCGGCAGTAGTTGGGGCGGCAGAGGGGGTATACGCAGGGTCGTTAATATCGACAGGTAATATATCGTAGCTGCTACCTGAGAAAAGATAATCTGGCCCCATTTTGCTGTTGAGAAGACTCACAATCTCATCACGAAAAACAAGCGCTTGTGCAGCGTTCGATACAGCTCCACCCGCAATGTCAATCCCGTTCATCACCGTTGTTAGAAACGCCCCCACTTCTGCTAATGTTTCCTGGATCGTGTTGGTTACGTTAAACATCTCGTTGATACGTAGGTTAGCTGCTTTTATAGCGACAGTCTGCGCGTTAAGTGTGCTGAGATCGGACTCAAACGCCAGCAGGCGCTGAGTGTCGTGTGATATGCCCTGATAGCCCTGCGCCTTCAGACCAGAAGATGCCTGCTGGCTCGCTTGCGCATAATTTACCTGTAGACGTTGCGTCTGATTAAAAATCGCTGAGGATGTAGTATAGGTAGAAACGCGGGTTACCATGGGTTACTCCTGTTAGGATACAGAGTTTATTAACGTCTCAAAAAGCTGTTTTACGGTTGCCATCAGTTGCGCATTCGCTTGATAGCTGGTTTGCAGCACCGTTAGGCTTGCCGTTTCTTCATCGATATTCACTCCCATGAGATTTTCCATGGATTCGCGGATATACGTAAACGAAGCCGTTGCTGTGTCCGCATCGGACTGGGCACTGTTCGCATGTACAGCAACATCGGCAATAATTGAGCCACTATAATTCACGAATGTTGTGGTCAGCGCACCAAAATTACCTGCAGCGCCAAAACTCTGCGGCGTTGTCAAGGCGTCGATCAATGACGTCGTAATCGTAATATCTGCATTCGTCAGCCCCACATCCCCCACGGCCAACGTGCCGCTTGAACTCAGTGCGCCGGTCGCGAGACCTGCACTACTACTGATCAAAGTCGGGTTTGTCTGAATGGTTGACGCGCCTGTACCGCTATTGATGAACAAATTATTGAAGCCAAAAAATTGCGTGATGCTTTCGCCACCCAAACTCGACGTCATCGGGTTCAGCGAAATGCCTTGCGTCGCACTTGTCGCGTCTATCTCAAGATACCCTGCCGCGTTAACGCTGGCAGAGACACCGCCAATCGCATTCAGCGCCGTTACAAGCCCTGCCACCGTGGCAGGCACAAGCGTGGCTAGGTTGATGTCTGCAAACTGTTGAACAACACCCGTCTGATCGGTCACTGCTACACGGAATGTACCCGTAGCCGCGGCAAGCGATGTCCCTGTCGTTACAAGCGTTGTGCTGGTGACAGTGTTCAGCGCCGGATAAGTAGCTCCCTGGTTTAGCACGCGGTTGACAGTCAATTGTAGTTTATTGGCAAATGCATCGAGCTTTTCTTGCTCATCAGGTAACGTGCTATCGCGCATTTCAATGAACGCGCCTAGCTTACCACCAAGCGCAGCACTGGTTATATCAACCCCATCCAGACTGATTGGGTTAAAGCCCGTCGGATAGAGCACGGTCGAATTGACATTCCCTGTCGGCGTGAAAGAAATCTGTTTTGCGTAGGTGCTGGTCACAAGGCTTCCGCCCGTTTTTGAGAAAACCTGCGCCTGATTATTGGGATCAATAAAGTACTGGATGCCCATCTGCTGCGAAAGCGTCAGCAGCGCCGTGTTGCGCTCATCCTCGAGATCGGCCGCACCCGCGCCTGCACCTTCGGCCGCACCAATCTGGCGATTAAGCTCGGCGATCTTTTGTAGACTTAGGTTGATACTCGTGACTGTTACGGAGATGTCGTTCTCAGCACGCAACCGCTCTGCTTGCACCGTTTGAGACAACAAGTTCAGCGATGCCGTCAAAGAATACGCCATCGATACGACCTGCGTCTTTGAAGAAATATCCGTCGGCGTACCTTCCAGTTGTTTCAATGCACCAAGCAGATTGTCGAGGTTGGTGCTGAGCGAGCTAGCACCCCCACCAATACCACCGAAGGCATTACCATAGCGGGTCAGATAGTCGGCTACTACCGAACGATTTGAGGCTGTAGCCGCCTGACCTATGACTTGTTTCACAAGGAGCGGATCAACCACTGCATGTACAGCAGTGCCCCCAATAGGAACGCTGCCAATTCCAGAGAAGACATAGGAATTCTGAAGCACCTTGCGGGTGTACCCCGCACGGTCAGCATTGGAGATGTTATTTGCAACAACGGCAATCTTCTTCTCCGCATTACCCAGACCGAAGCGCGCGTTATTGAAAGCAATACCTAGTGACATAGCATCCCCTTAACTTTCGGAATTCTCCGGCTTGATAGGCAGTACAGCCACTGTACGGTAGGCATGTGACGCAGCATTGTTATTGGCCACGTTACGAATCTGCCCACCGAGCTGCTCAATCTCCTCCTTGTAGGCCATCATCTTACCGTCGATGATGGTCTCAACCCGCTGAAGACGAGCCTCGACTTCCTTGCGCTGAGCATCCGGCAAGGCTTTCACCGTCGTAATCAACTCCGCCATTTGAAGCGGTGTGAAAGCGCGAAGTTCCTCCTCGCTCTCACACGCTGCTTCTAATGTTTCTAATGCACGATTCAGATTATCCATGACGATTACCGGATCGCTTGGTTGAGGGTATCGTTCAGCGTACGAACCGCCGTAATAATCTGGGCGGCGGCAGAATAAGCCTGCTGCGCGACGATCAATTTGTTGAATTCCTCCGAGATGTCGGTGGCCGAGCCCTCCAGCGCTTTTGATACCAGCGAACCTGCGTTTCCAGTGTTCGGACTCTGCAGACTCATGATACCAGCATCCTGGTTTTCATCATAGACGCTACCGTTAATCTGGCGCAGCCCGTTCGGGTTAGGGAAGGTTGCCACCGGCACTTGGAATACTGGTTGGCGCAGCCCGTTATCGAACACCGCTGTCACAAGACCCGCATCGTTAATCTCGATGGAGGTCAATCGACCAAAGCGTACCCCGTTACCCGTGATCGAAGAGATTTCGATACCTGGATTAGTGGAGTTGGAAGCAAACTGGGTAACACCATCGGTAAGTCCGGGTGTACCCACGTTTAGCGTTACTGCGCTGGTATTCGCACCCGTAGCCGTAAGCACTGGTATCGAAAAGTCGATACTTAGTGCGGGGCTAGTCGCCGGCGTTGCAATAGTACCGTCACCGTTAAAAGTGAAGGCATAGGTCAGTGGTGCGGCAAGCGTTCCCGATTGGACGGTTGGGTTCGTGGTATATTTTGGTTGACCCAAGACCATATTCCACGCATTCGCTGCTGTTTTGGTGAAGTTTTGCGTGATGGTGCTGCTTACCCCTTGTGAATCGAACACTTCAAAGGAAGTGGTGAAGGAAGAACCGATTGCAGCCTCCGATGGCAGGTTCATTTTCTGCGACACCAGAGTGGTGGCACTCGCTGCCCCTTGTACGGAGGCGACGTTAATCGGCGAAAGACTGTTGAGGTTGCTTGGGTTGGTAGCCACCACAACGCCCAAATTGTCCGTTGCCTGCCCTAACAGATAGTAACCTTCGTCGTTCACCAAATTCCCACCAGCATCCGTGCTGAAGTTCCCGTTACGCGAGAAGTTATAGGCTGCAGGCTGGTTGGTAAGGTTGCTTGAAACCACAAAGAAGCCTTGGCCTTTGATAGCAATGTTCGACGCAATACCGGTGGTCGTGATCTGCCCCACCTGGGTAACGCTTTGCCCAGTGCGCGCTAATACGCCGCCCCCCGAAGTGCCCGTGCTATGACCAATCAGAGCCTGAAAGCTGACCGTACGGATCTTATACGCCGTCGTGCTTGAGTTCGCAATATTCTCAGAGACTGCCGAGATGGCACTACTCTGCCCCCGCAAGGCACTCACCGTTGCATTCAATGCTGATGCTAAACCGCCCATGATATACTCCTTTGGTTAGTAATAATGTTGTGATGTGTAAAAAGTGTGTTGTTACCTTATCCGTATTATGTCGCCGCTGCGGCTGCCTGCTGTGCTGCGGCGGCTGCCGCCGCAGCCGCTGAAACTGCTCCCTGCGCGACATCAATCGTCGCATTCAGATCGCCCGCATCCGCTTGCGTTTGCGCCGCTGCTGCTGCCGTCGCCGCTTGCGCTGCTGCTGCCGTCGCCGCTTCAAGCGCCGTAACACGATCATCCGAATCAGGATCTGCATTTACTGCCTGCTGCGCAGCTGCCACTGCTGCCTGCGCAGCCTGAGAAGCCGAAGCCGCCGCCGTCGCTATCGCGCTAACATCGCCTGCCTCGATAGCCGCCGTTAATGCAGTGCCGGCTGCAGCAGCCTGCGCCGCCGCCGCATTTGCCGCAGCTAACGCAGCCTCCAGCGCCGTAGGTGTGTTATTATTAGTAGACGGGGCAACACTGGTCGCCACACGCCGCACCGATTCAGTAAAGATTGAATAACCGCTGGCCTCTAGAATGGTGGAGCCGTTGGCCGTATTCACAGCATCGATCTTCGCGCGGGAGAGAATAGTCGTCGGCAGCACTTTGCCGCCCGCATCCTTCGCAATCACCTTGAGTGTCAACGGCATCCCGTCATACGCACCAAGCGCTTCGAGATCGAGCTTTTGTAACCCAGCGCTACCGTTACCCGCACCGGAGTAAATCAACGCACCGGAAGCATCGCGCACCTCAAGCGTAACGGTTGTCGCCCCTTGCGCATTATAGAGCCAGTTCGCATGACCACCCTGCACCGGCGCCGTTGGCGAATCATAATCCACCGTGGTACCGAGATAGGAAAGCGGCGATGTTTTTGTGCTCGACAGCGACGCCAGCATCTTGTCGAGCTTGTCATTACTCGAAATCTGCTGCTCAAGCTGAGAATATTGCGCCAGCTGCCCCGAGAATTCTGCTGGCTTTTGCGGATCAAGCGGGTTCTGATTCTGCAATTGCGTGAGCAGAATCTTTAAGAAGCGATCCGTCTGTGCCTTCACAGACGTGGTATCCTTCACCGCCGTTGCGCCGCCACCGAAACTACTACCTGCTTGTGTAATTGCCGACATATATGTCCACCTATTATTCGAGTAAAAAAGAATTTCCGACGAACCTTTGCAGGTTTCATGCCAACTGCTTTTATCGTTTGATTCTTAAGGGCTCTATGCGCTCATTCCAAATTAGTTACAATTTTAAGCTTTTGATTCGCCACGCAAATTAAAAATTTTCTCTTGAACTAAGGCCAAAAATATGGTTATGTAGGTTCATGCATATCTCTGTCTCGCCGCCATGAGGGTAGCTTGGGAGATAGCCGTAAAGACAAGATGTTTTTACGTGAATATGGCTACGACATCAGGAGGATATCATGCCAGTTATCAACACCAATACTGCAGCTAACTCAGCACTTCGCAATTTGAATCTCAGCAGCGCGAAGAGCAATAAATTTCTTCAACAGCTTTCAAGCGGACTACGCATCAACAATGCCAGAGATGATGCTGCTGGCCTCGCAATTTCTTTGAAGGTTGGTGCAGATTCGAGAGCACTTGGCGCAGCTTCAATTAACGCCAAAAACGTTCAGGCTGTACTCAACACAGCAGAAGGCGGCCTGTTCAAAATTGCTGACGTGCTTGCCCGTGCGAACGAACTGATGACTCTCGCCCGTTCGGGTTTTAACGATACAGCTTCATTCTCTGCCATCGATAAAGAGTATCAAGCGCTCGTATCGGAAGTCACTTCAATCGCAACCAACACCAAGTTCAACGGCGTTTCGCTGCTGGATGGTGCGGGTGCCGCGGGCTCCTTCACCAACGTCTCCGGTGCACTCGTGTTGCTCGGCGCTGCATCGGGTGATACGCTTGCGATCACCATTACCAGTGCCGCTGCCGGTGCGAACGCCACAGCAACCGGCCTTGCGCTTGCAACTACGGCTGTGACCACCTCCGCAGTTGCATTGGCCAACCAGGCGCTGATACAAACGGCGATTGGTACCAACGCAGGCTTCATTGCGGCGGTCGGTGCGCTTCAATCTCGCGTAACTTACCGTGCGGAGCAGATCGATATCTCGATCGAGAACGCAGATGCTGCTGTATCGGCGCTTAAGGATGCCGACATCGCTGCCGCGCAGACTAACTATACGACTGCGGACGTATTGTCTCAATCGGGTATTGCCGCGCTCGCTGCTGCGAACGAGAAAGCACAGTCGATCCTCAGTTTACTTCGGTAGTAACATAGGGTAACCCAACTATCATGATTTAATGATAGGCATTCGTTAAGGCGGGGGAGGAGAAGTCCTCCTCCGCCAGCGAAGCAAAAGAAATGTGAGGATACCATGGCTACGTTAAATGTCAGCTCCGCAGGGTCCACCTTTTTTGGCGGCACCGTTTCCGGTATCGATACGGCCTCACTCATCCAGAACGCGACCAATGCACGGCTCATCCCCAAAAAACGGCTGGACGATAAAGTAGCCGTCAACTTAAAGAAAATTACCGCGTACCAAACCTTAACAACCAAAGCGAACGCGCTGAAGTCTGCGTTTGGCAAACTGAAAACAGATTCAATTCTCGGTAATGTCTTCGATGGAAAACAGGCAACGTATACTTCCTCCAGCGCCACTGCCGCATCGAGCATTCTCACCGCAACGGTTGGCAGCACGGCAGCCTCGGGTACGCACACAGTCGTGGTTTCGCAAATCGCGAGAGCATTTCTAGCACAGGGCGCAGAGCAAAGCTCTGCTACGGCCCCACTGAATCTAAGCGGCTCTTTTTCTATAAAGCAGGCCGATAAATCTGAGGTAACCATTAATTATGATACCTCAGCGTCCATGGAAACCATCCGTGATGCAATCAACGCACAAACAACCATCAGCGGCGTTTCCGCTGAGATTATACAAACATCACCCGGACAATATCGCCTAATTATAAAAGGAACCGATACCGCACAGAATGTAAGTATGACAAGCGCCTCTGGCGATAACGCTCTTGCTTCCTTAGGCGTGACGGATAATGATGGTACGTTCTTAGATGTGGTGCAAGCGGCACAACAAGCGAGCATCAGCCTCAATGGCATAACCATCAACAGCAATAGCAACAGCTTTACCAACGTAGTTACAGGCGTCACCATCAACGCCCTCAGCAGTTCCCCAGGAACAACTGTAACCATCACCGTTGGCGAGAATATCACCGCTGCGCGTGAGGCCATCAAGACGATGGTAGAGAACTATAACTCTCTCCGCAAACAGATCGATGATTACAAAAAGGTCAGTGAAACTGGCGAAGTCGATCCTAATGCTGCACTTCACGGTGAATTACCAAATAAGTCGCTAGCCGCAGATTTGCGTCGACTCATCACTGGCACTTATGGTGCTGGCATGTATAGCAACCTTGGATCGCTTGGTATTAAACTGAATGCAACCAATGATCTCGAAATCAATTATGCAACTCTGGATGCCGCGCTCACTAATAATTTTGACGATGTTGCTGCGGTATTTGCAGTGGGCAATAAATTCCGCGCTGCAAGCACTGTGCAGACCTCAGTCACAAGTCCTGTCGGTGGCGACGGCACGTTCTCAATCCGTAATGATGCTACGGGACTTTACACCAATATTACATTCACCTCCGGCTCAACGCTCGAGAATATTCGTGACTCCATCAATGCTGCCGGCAATGGCCTGACGGCGGAAATACTGACCT
>JBIIEL010000051.1:0-7509 GCA_044237845.1 Rickettsiales bacterium
GAACCATTTTTCTCCACCAAGGAAATTGGCTCCGGCACCGGGCTTGGGCTTTCCACCTGCTACGGTATCATCAAACAAACTGGCGGCTATATCTTTGTACGCACGGAGCCGGGTGTGGGCAGCAGCTTCTTCCTTTACTTCAAGCATTACGAGGCAGAACAGGCTGCAGAGCCCGCCGCAGAACAGGTGGCAGAACAAGCAGGAAGCGACCTCACCGGCCGCGCGACTGTGCTGCTGGTGGAAGATGAAACGCCAGTGCGCATTTTTGCCGCTAGGGCACTGCGTAACAAAGGCTACGAGGTGCTCGAGGCCGATTCTGGCGAGAATGCGCTCGAAGTATTTACCGAGCATGAGGGCGCGCTGGATGTCATTATCAGCGACGTCATGATGCCCGGCATCAACGGTCCAAAAATGGTTGAATCGCTCTATAAAGACCATGCCGAGCGCATGAAAAACATTCAGGTCATCTTTATTTCCGGCTATGCGGAGGATGCCTTCGTGGATACCTATGGTGAAGCGCGTAGCTTCAATTTCCTGCCAAAACCATTCACCCTCAAACAGTTAGCCAGCAAAGTGAAAGAAGTGCTGGATGCAGCTGCCGGAGCGTAGTTTTTCCTGAACATCTCTTACTTTTTCATTGTGAGGCAACCACGCCGGGTGTAGGCTTTTCGCCTAACACTCACGAGGAGCAGCACCATGTCCGTCACCGCCAAAACCGATCTTAAATCCGCCGATAAGAAAAAAGCGCTCGACTCCGCGCTCGCGCAAATTGAAAAAGCCTTCGGCAAGGGCTCGATTATGAAGCTCTCAAGCCAGGAGCAAATGGCGGTAGAGACCATCTCGACCGGCTCGCTCGGACTAGACATTGCCCTCGGCGTGGGCGGCATTCCCAAGGGGCGCATAATCGAGATTTACGGTCCGGAAAGCTCAGGAAAAACCACCCTCACCCTGCATTGCATTGCAGAGTGCCAGAAGCAAGGTGGCACTTGCGCGTTTGTGGATGCCGAACATGCGCTTGACCCCACCTACGCAAAAAAACTAGGCGTGAATGTCGACGAACTGCTCATCAGCCAACCGGATTCCGGTGAACAGGCGCTTGAAATTGCGGATACGCTCGTGCGTTCCGGCGCGATTGACATGGTGATTGTTGATTCCGTTGCCGCACTCGTGCCCAAAGCCGAGCTGGAGGGCGAAATGGGCGACGCTACCATGGGCGCACAGGCACGCCTGATGAGTCAGGCACTGCGCAAACTCACCGCAACCATCTCGCGCACCGGCTGTACGGTGATTTTCATCAACCAGATCCGCCAGAAAATTGGTGTGATGTTCGGTAACCCGGAAACCACCACCGGCGGTAATGCGCTGAAATTCTACGCCAGCATACGGATGGATATCCGCCGCATCGGCGCGCTGAAGGATAAGGACGAAGTCGTGGGTAACCTCACCCGCGTGAAAGTGGTGAAGAACAAAGTTTCGCCACCGTTCAAAACCGTTGAATTCGACATTCTCTATGGTCAGGGCATCAGCAAGCATGGCGAACTGCTCGATCTTGGCATCAAGGCGGGTGTGGTCGAGAAGTCCGGAAGCTGGTTCAACTACGGTTCCGAGCGCATCGGTCAGGGCAAGGAAAATGCCCGCCAGTTCCTCAAGGACAACCCAAAAGTGGCGGACGATATCGAGAAGAAAATCCGCGCTAAGGCGAGCGCCCTTGCAGCTGCGCTCGAGGGTACGCCATCGGAAGAGAACGAGACCGCTACTGCCGACGCGGCATAAGCATTAAGCTTACTGAAAAACGCAGCGTGCGCAAAACACGCTGCGTTTTTTATTGGAAATACATTTTTCTTGCTGCAAAGCGGGCGAGAAGTTATCAATTCGCTTCCTTTTCAGCGAGATGATTATGCCCACGACCTCCGATATCCGTCGTCAATTTCTGGAATTCTTCGCGAGCAAGCAACATGCCGTGCTGCCGAGTTCAAGCCTGGTGCCGCATAACGACCCGACGCTGATGTTCGCCAACGCGGGCATGAACCAGTTCAAAAATATTTTTACTGGGGTTGAGAAACCGGCGCAGCCACGCGCGGCGACAGCGCAAAAAGTAGTGCGCGCAGGCGGCAAGCATAACGACCTCGACAATGTGGGCTACACTGCACGTCACCACACCTTCTTCGAGATGCTGGGGAATTTTTCCTTCGGCGATTATTTCAAGGAACAGGCGATCTCCCACGCATGGGAGCTGCTGACCGGCACATGGGGCATCGCTAAAGAAAAACTCTGCGTCACGGTGTATCACACGGATGACGAAGCCGCCGCGCTGTGGAAAAAAATCGCCGGACTGCCAGAAGAGAAGATCATCCGCATCAGCACCAACGACAATTTCTGGGCGATGGGTGACACCGGCCCCTGTGGCCCCTGCTCCGAAATTTTCTACGACCACGGCGATAAAATCCCCGGCGGCATGCCCGGCAGCGCCGATCAGGACGGCGACCGCTTCATCGAGATCTGGAACCTCGTCTTCATGCAATACGAGCAAAAGGACAAAGACACGCGCGTGAGCCTGCCCAAGCCGAGCATCGACACCGGCATGGGGCTGGAGCGTATCGCCGCCGTGTTGCAAGGCGTGCACGACAATTACGACATCGACCTCTTCAAAACGCTGATTCGCGCGTCCGAAGAATTATCCAAAAATAATTTGCCCGCTCACGCAGTGAGCCATCGCGTGATTGCGGATCACCTGCGGTCATCCAGTTTCCTGATTGCGGATGGCGTGCTGCCGAGCAACGAAGGCCGCGGCTACGTGCTCCGCCGCATCATGCGCCGCGCGATGCGCCACGCGCATATGCTGGGCTGCAAGGCGCCGCTGATGCATCAGCTCGTGCCCACGCTGGTGGGCGAAATGGGCACTGCCTACCCCGAGCTGAAACGCGCGGAAGCGAACGTCATCGAAACGCTGAAGCTCGAAGAAGAGAAGTTCAAAGAAACGCTCGAACGCGGCCTGAAGCTGCTCGATGAAGAAAAAGCGAAGCTCGCCAAGGGCACAGCCTTGCCGGGTGCGGCGGCGTTTAAGCTCTACGATACCTACGGCTTCCCGCTCGATTTGACGCAGGATATTCTGCGCGGCGAGAACCTCGCGATTGACCTCGACGGCTTCAACGCTGCGATGCAGGAACAGAAAGACCGCGCCCGCGCGGCGTGGAAAGGCTCCGGGCAGTCTGCCACGGCGAGCTTGTGGTTCGATATCAAAGAGCGCGTGGGAGCCACGGAATTCCTTGGCTACAGCATGGAAGCCGCGCAGGGCGAGATCGTCGCGCTGGTGCGTGACGGTGCTGAAGTCAGCGCGCTAAATGCAGGCGAAACCGGCATGCTGATCGTCAACCAAACCCCGTTCTACGGCGAATCCGGCGGACAGGTCGGCGATACCGGCCGCGTCACGACCAACCATGCACGCGCAAGCGTCAGCGATACTTCCAAGCCGCTCGATGGCTTGCATGTGCATCACCTCACCGTCGATTCCGGGACGCTGCGCGTCGGCGAGACAGTGGATCTGGTGGTGGATACTGAACGCCGCAACCGCATCCGCGCGAACCACTCGGCGACGCACCTGTTGCATGCCGCGCTGCGCGAAAAGCTGGGCGAGCATGTGACGCAGAAAGGCTCTCTCGTGAACGCGGATCGCCTACGGTTCGATGTCACCAACCCCAAGGCCATCGCGGCAGAGGAAATCGCCGCGGTCGAAGCGCTGGTGAACCATTATGTGGCGCAAGCTGACCCCACCGCCACCAAGCTGATGACGCAGGAAGAAGCCGTAAAATCGGGCGCGATGGCGCTGTTCGGCGAGAAATATGGCGATGAAGTGCGTGTGCTCGCCATGGGCAAGCGCGCGGATGGGCGTGACTTCTCCGTCGAGCTATGCGGCGGCACGCATGTGGCCAACACCGGCGATATCGGCGCATTCAAAGTTGTCAGCGAGGGCTCGGTCAGCTCCGGCGTGCGGCGTATGGAAGCTGTGACCGGCGAAGGCGTGCGCGGCTATCTGCTGGAGCAGCTCGCAAAAATTTCCACCCAATTGCAAGGCCTCATTACTGAAAACACCCGCCTCCGTGCGGAACTGAAACAGCCCGCTTCAGCAGCGGTGGCTACGCCGAACACCGCCGTATTGCTAAGCGCTGCATTGGCGGATGTGCCTGCGCTCTACGCTGCAGAAAGCGCCAAAGCCGCCGCGCCTATCGCAGCCTTGCAGGAAGAAAACAAAAAGCTAAACAAGCAGCTCGACACCGCAAAGAAACAAGCAGCAATGGACGGTGCCGGTGGCGAAGCGGATGTCGTGACCATCGGCAACGTCAAGCTCGCCTCGCGCAATTTTGCGGAGCTGGATGCAAAATCGCTGCGTGACCTCGCGGGCGCCATGCAGCAGAAACATGCGGATGCCGTGATTGTGCTGCTTGCCACCAGCGAGGGTAAGGCCTCCATCATCGTCGCCGTGGGCAAAGAACTCGCAGGAAAAGTGGATGCACCTACACTGGTAAAATCCGCTGTCGAAGCCGTGGGTGGCAAAGGCGGCGGCGGACGACCAGACTTCGCGCAAGGCGGCGGCCCGGATGGCGACAAGCTCGACGCTGCCCTAGCGGCGGTGAAAGCGGCGTTAGCGGCCTGACTTCTGATTTTTTTTGTTGCGGGATTCTTGTTGAATCCGATCGGCTAACTCCGTAACTGCATCCGCGATGTGCTCAAGACGCATCTCGCGATCGTGGCGTATCCCCTCATAAATCAGTGCCGCAGCCAAGGGAATTTCCGTTATCAAACTGATATTTTCAACAACATGATGCGCTTTATCAAAGTTATTTTCGTCTGCTTCCTGGGATGAAGATTTTTCCATTCTTTTTGTAAGTGCTGCAATATCAAACGGCGTCTTCACCATCAGCACCGCACCAGGAATACTCCAAGCGAACGTTGTTAAAAACTCTCTGCGCTTCCATATGTGCAGCGCCGCTTTCTTGAAAATTTCTTTTTCAACCACGTTAAAATGATGCGGGATGTCGAGACCATCGCCCTCGCTCAGTGCTTTCAACGCTTTGTTGGTAAATGTCTCGACACCATCCACACCTTGACTATCCAGCAACGCGAGCAAGAATTTCTTCCCTGCATACATTTCACGATCTGGTCTCAAATTCTCGATCATATGGCGCAGTTCATCCTGCTTCATGCCAATGAATGAACAGCTGGGATGTAACTCCTCCATCTGCTCTTTCAAACGCTCGACTTCGGCCTGCAAATCGACAAGCTTTTGTTTCGTCGTTTTTTCCTGTTCATTTTCTTCCATGCGCCGCACAGTAGCAAAAAACTGTGACAGTTTGATGAAGATGCCCGAATTATTTGCATTTGTCTGCCAATAAGGGCATAACCCACTAAAAACAAAGGAATCTCATGCCCATCGTCGAGGATAACGAAAAGCCCCCTGTGCCCGCCATTGCAGTGGCTTATGGCGATGGCAACGCGCCGGAATGGATGGAGGCGGTGCTTCAAATCCTCGCGGATGCGCGGGTGCCGATCAGCATCAGCAGCATCGATGTCGGTGCGAAGCTCTACAGCAAAGGCGTGAAAAACGGCATCCACCCACGGGTGATGGAAACGCTGGCGCGCACGCGCGCGGTGCTGCTGCCGCCCATCCCCACCCCGGCGGAGGATGGCTTTCAGCCCGTTGCTGATGCGCTGGTCGAGATTCTCGCCCTCGCCCCCCTGCCCGCGAATGGCACCACGCGTGCCTATGCGAGCGAAACCTACGCGCTGTTTGAGAGCCAGGAGAGTGGCGTTGCGCCGCTGCTTGCCGCCGCATTGCAACTGCTGAAACATCTCGGTCTTGCTGACCACGCCGCAAAAATCCGCAGCGCGCAAGAAGCCGTTAGCCTTTGATTTCCGCGATTATCCGCGACATCCCCTCAGGCACGGGCGCTGTCACCTCAATCGCTGGTTTGCTGTGATAGAGCGGAATCGTGATGCGCTCGGCATGCAGCATCATCGGGTAATGCGCGGCGCTGAACGGGTCGGCCATTTCCGCCTCGCTGAATTTCAGCCGCGCGGTTTTGTCGTGTCGGGGCAATATTTCTCCCGCCTTCTTCGGCTGCGCGAAGGCGGTGGATTTGCTGTAGAACGGGTCACCCACAATCGGGCATCCCAGCGCATAGGCCGCGTGCAAGCGCAGCTGGTGCGTGCGCCCGGTTTTCGGTGACATCTCAAGCAGGCTTAGCGTGCCGTTCGTTTTCAGCGTGCGATAATGCGTCACCGCTTCCTGCCCGGCGGGGTCGAGGGAGAGCGTCCATAAACTGCCATGGCCGGATTTGAGAATCGGGCGATCGATCACCCCCTCCGCCTCGGCAGGCATGCCCACCACCACCGCAAGATAGCTCTTCTCGATTTTCTTCTGCTCGAACATTTTGCCGAGCTTGATGAGCGCCTGACGATGCCGCCCCAGCACCAGACACCCCGAGGTTCCACGGTCGAGGCGGTGCGCCAGCTCCGGTTTTTTCGGCAGGCCGAATTGCAGATGGTGGAAGCTCTGGTCGAGCGCGAGTTTATCATGCCCCGTAGCATGGACAGCAATGCCGGCAGGTTTGTCGATGACGAGCATCATCGCGTCGCGGTAAAGCACGCGGGCGAGGATTTCGTCTTCCGTGAGAATGCGGGTGGCGGTCATGGCGCCTCTATATCGCTTGCCCACGGCTGACGCTAGCGCTAAACCGTGCATGAGCAAGGGAGCATCTTGAATGAAACACCAACTCAAACGCCTACTGGATATCTGCGGCGCGCTGGGCGGCCTTATCGTCTTCGCGCCTATTATGCTATTGGTCGCAATCGGCGTGCGTATCACCATGGGCGCCCCGGTGATTTTTAAACAAAAGCGGCCGGGGCTGAATGAGCAGCCTTTCTATATCTATAAATTCCGTAGCATGAAAAACGGGCAGGATGACCATGGACGCCTACTATCGGACGGCGACCGCCTGACAAAATTCGGCAATTTCATCCGCAATTGCAGCCTCGATGAACTGCCGCAGTTCTTCAACATCCTCAAAGGCGAAATGAGTTTCGTGGGCCCGCGCCCGCTGCTTTATGATTATTTCCCCTATTACACGCCGACGGAAATGCGTCGCCACGAAGTAAAACCAGGCGTCACCGGCTGGGCACAAATCCATGGCCGCAACGCACTCAACTGGGATGACAAGCTCGCCATGGATGTCTGGTATGTCGACCACTGGTCGGTGTGGCTCGATATCAAAATCATCCTGCGCACCGTGAAGATTGTTCTCGCCCGTGAAGGCGTGAATAACGACGGCCACGCAACATTCCTGCGTCTGGATGATGCGCGGAAGAAGGCTGCCTAGTTAGAAGCGGTCGCTTGGTGAGCGCTTTCGACATCCCCTGCCTTTACCGCGAACTCATCAATCACTTGTTTGATTGTTTCTGGGTGGAACGGCTTTTTAATATAGCCAACCGCACCGAGTCCGCGCGAAGATTTTT